>NZ_JAUZUZ010000014.1:0-1330 GCF_031844345.1 Curtobacterium sp. BRD11 | reverse complement strand
TCCGGGCCGACCCGCACACCGCCACCGCCCTCGACTGCTCGGGCCGTGCGGGCGAGCGCAGCGGCGATCGCGCGGTGGCGCGATCCCGCACGATCGGCCACCATCAGAACGTGGCACGACACGTCGGTGATCTGTTCCGGGACGAGCCTGACCAGTGGGGCTTGCGCGGCGACCCGTGGCTCTGGCGAGCTCTCGGTGAGCGGTTCGTGCACGTCAGACTCCCGAGCACACGAGGCGAGCTCGACGGCATGCTGCGGCGGGGCTTTGCGGCGGAGGTCGGTCGTGCGATGTCGGGAGACGCCGGCGCAGGGGTGTTCGTCGAGCGCTTCGCACACGGCGGGATGTCTTCCGGGCACGTGTCGCCCTCGTGGTGGTCGGCGACCGGCGTGCCCCTCCTCCTGGGGCGGGCCGGTCTCCCGGGTCTCCGGTACGTCGTGCGGAGCACGGTCGAGCAGGACTGGCGGTCGGTGCGAGCGCTCCGGCTCGAGAACGCGGCGGAGAACCCGGTGTCGTACGGCGCCGACCTCCGGACCACCCTCGCGATGACCGAGGACGACTGGCGGCTGCGGGCGCGGCGCGGTACCGGGCGGGACACCACTGCTGTCGTGGCAGTCGCGGAGGACGGGGCGTGGCTGGGGATCATGGCCGCTCAGCTGCCGGCTGACGAGGAGCCTGCCGCGCTGCTCACGGGGGTGTTCGTCCGTCCTCGAGGGCGCGGCCGGGCGAACGGCGTGGCGGACGCGCTCCTCGCGGACGTCCTCAGCTGGGCCGCCCTCCGTGCCCCGTCGATCCGACTGTGGGTGGACTGCGCTCCGGACGGTGCGCCGGCGCGGGGCCTCTACGCTCGCCACGGCTTCCGCAGGACGGGACGCCGGCGCGCGGCCGACGGGTTGCCGAACGCCGTCATCGAAGAGATGGCGACTGCACTCGAGCTCCCGACCGTCGATGGAAGCAGCGGAGAACCGCGCGAGGAGTGGGTCGGTCGCAACGCTGCAACGCGTCCGCTCATCGCCCGACACGCCCGGGATGTGGCCCCACTTGGCAGCGCGTTCACCTCCGTGTAAGGTTGTACCTCGTTGCCGCTGAGGCGGAGAACGGAACGGCCGAGACGGTCACCAGGGCGAGTACCTGGAGATGCAGTCCGGACGGGGTCCCGCTCGGCAACCAACCACCGCCCTGACGAGCTGCAAGGTTCGGCGGATGGTGTCGAGAATCCAAGCCCCTCTGGCGGAGCTCCTTCGTGGAGTCGAGTGGGGGGTGCGTCTGGTCCTTGAGAACTCAACAGCGTGCACATTGTCAATGCCAATTATTTTGACCCCGTGCGACTGCG
>NZ_JAUZUZ010000013.1:0-2210 GCF_031844345.1 Curtobacterium sp. BRD11 | reverse complement strand
ACTGGACGCGGGTGGTGCGTGCCAGTGCGGTGCGGGTGCCGCCGGTGAGGTGGACCAGGACCGGGATCTGTCGGCCGAGGGTCTGGTCGAGGGTGGTCAGGGCGTGGTCGACGGCGTCGAGGACGGTGACCGCGTCGCCGCCGCGGCGGACGTGGACCCGGATGCGTGCGGCGCGGGTCTTCTTGACCAGGTACGTGTCGACCTTCGCGGCGACGATGTCGTGGACGCCGGTGAGTTCGTGGTCGATGACGTCTCGCACGAGGGCGACGTTCACGGTGACCTGGTCCTCGCCGGAGCGTTCCCGGACCGCGACGCTGGTGCCGCCGCCACCGCGAGTGAACACCACGATCACGGCGAGGACGATGACCACCGCGCAGACCGCGGCGATGATCCACAGTGCCTGGTCGGGCACGGTGACCTGCTGCGGCAGCGTCAGGTACGGCTGGAGGGCGTCGCGGACGGGTTGCAGGACCCCGGCGCCGATGGTGACACCGACGATGATGGCGACCAGGCCGATCAGGAGCAGCAGGACCCGGTTGACGCCGCGGTTGGTGGTGGTCATGCCAGGGTTCCCTTCTGTTCCACGGTGACCTGCACCGACGAGCCGTGCTTGCCGCCGAGGCGACCGAGCCGGTCCCCGACGGCGTGCTCGACGGCGCTGGCATCGACGGGGATGCCGGACAGGGGCACCACGTGCACCTGGGTGCGGTGCCCACGAGCGGACGCGGTCGTGTTGGCTTCCGGGACGCCTGCTGCGTGGGCGGCAGCGTTCGCGGCGGTGGAGGCCAGGATGCGGGTGTCGATCACGACCGCACCACGGTCACGGTCGATCCCGGACCGGGGCTGCCGGCCGGGCTTGAGGGCCAGCACGACCAGGACGATGCCGAGGATCACCAGGGCGGCGGCGATGACCTCGATGATGGTGGTGAACGCGGCGTCGGGCGTGAGGGCGGTGTCGACCACGGTCTGCGGGTCCGCCAGCAGCGGCTGCTGCCCGATGGCCTTCAGGACCGCTTCGGTGCCGATCCACGCCGCGACCAGTGCGACGACGACCAGGGTGATCGCGACCGCGGTGGACCGGGACCGGTGGATGCTGCGACGACGCAGCCGCTTCTCGAGCTGTTCGGTGCTCATGTGCTCTGTCTCCTACCGGACCCGGCCCTCGTGCGCACGCACGATCCCGGTCAGTTCGATGTGGGTCCGACCCACGTGACGTCCCGCCAACTCGCCCACCCTGCGACCCACCGCGTCAGCGGCGGCAGCGGCCGCGGCGACGATGTCGGCTTGTTCGCGCACGGGACCCGTGACGTCGAGGACGATGGACCCCCGGTCGTCGTCGAGTCCCACGCGCAGACGCTTCGCGGGCACGCCGAGCTGTTCGGCTGCGGCTGCCCGCGCCAGCGCCGTGAGCGCTCGTGCGGTGATCTCGACGCGGCCCGGGACGGCAGTCGCGTCGACTCCTACCGGGCCGGCGCTCACCGGGAGCTCCGGCGTCCGGTCAGCACGTCGGTCAGGGCACCGCGGTCGATCTTCCCGGTCGTGATCGCGGCCACGAGGGCACCGACCAGACCGAACACGATCACCAGGACGAAGCCCCAGAACCCGAACTGCAGTGCCACGACGGCGAGGATGGCGCCGATCAGCGCGCCGACGAGTGTGTTACTCAACGCGGGACTCCTTCTTGTCGTCGTTGTCGTCGTCATCACCCGGGATGAAGACGTCCTGGACGGTCACGTTCACCTCGGCGACCTCCATGCCCACGATCTGCTCCAGCGCACGGGCGACCGACGAACGGACACCGTCAGCGACCTGCTGCAGCGACACCGGGTACTCCGCGACGATCACGACGTCCGCGGCGACCTGCTTCTCGCCGACCTCGACCTTGACGCCCTGACCGTGGTCACGCTGACCGATCGCGTCACGGATCGCGCCGATCGCACGGGCAGCGCCGCCGCCCAGCGAGTGCACCCCGTTGACCTCACGAGCGGCGATGCCGGCGACCTTCGACACGACGGTGTCGTCGATCGTGGTCTTGCCCGCAGTACCCGAACCGTTCTGGCCGGCCGAGCGCGACGCCGCCGAAGCGGTCGCCGGAGTGGTCGAGGTGGTGGTGGTGTCAGCCATTGGTGTCTCCCTTCGAGGACCCGCCGGGACTCGTTCCCAGCGGTTGCTGTTCACGGATGAGACGGGCTGACACCGAGATTCGTCAC
>NZ_JAUZUZ010000012.1:0-5427 GCF_031844345.1 Curtobacterium sp. BRD11 | reverse complement strand
GCTTTGGTTGTGGTCGTCGGAGACAATTCCTTTTGGATTGAAGATTGTCAGTAGACAGTCAACAGTCAGAATCAACTCGGTTCGGCGCTTTCGGGTGTCGGATCTGTAATTTTTTACGGAGAGTTTGATCCTGGCTCAGGACGAACGCTGGCGGCGTGCTTAACACATGCAAGTCGAACGATGATCAGGAGCTTGCTCCTGTGATTAGTGGCGAACGGGTGAGTAACACGTGAGTAACCTGCCCCTGACTCTGGGATAAGCGTTGGAAACGACGTCTAATACTGGATATGATCACTGGCCGCATGGTCTGGTGGTGGAAAGATTTTTTGGTTGGGGATGGACTCGCGGCCTATCAGCTTGTTGGTGAGGTAATGGCTCACCAAGGCGACGACGGGTAGCCGGCCTGAGAGGGTGACCGGCCACACTGGGACTGAGACACGGCCCAGACTCCTACGGGAGGCAGCAGTGGGGAATATTGCACAATGGGCGAAAGCCTGATGCAGCAACGCCGCGTGAGGGATGACGGCCTTCGGGTTGTAAACCTCTTTTAGTAGGGAAGAAGCGAAAGTGACGGTACCTGCAGAAAAAGCACCGGCTAACTACGTGCCAGCAGCCGCGGTAATACGTAGGGTGCAAGCGTTGTCCGGAATTATTGGGCGTAAAGAGCTCGTAGGCGGTTTGTCGCGTCTGCTGTGAAATCCCGAGGCTCAACCTCGGGCTTGCAGTGGGTACGGGCAGACTAGAGTGCGGTAGGGGAGATTGGAATTCCTGGTGTAGCGGTGGAATGCGCAGATATCAGGAGGAACACCGATGGCGAAGGCAGATCTCTGGGCCGTAACTGACGCTGAGGAGCGAAAGCGTGGGGAGCGAACAGGATTAGATACCCTGGTAGTCCACGCCGTAAACGTTGGGCGCTAGATGTAGGGACCTTTCCACGGTTTCTGTGTCGTAGCTAACGCATTAAGCGCCCCGCCTGGGGAGTACGGCCGCAAGGCTAAAACTCAAAGGAATTGACGGGGGCCCGCACAAGCGGCGGAGCATGCGGATTAATTCGATGCAACGCGAAGAACCTTACCAAGGCTTGACATACACCGGAAACGGCCAGAGATGGTCGCCCCCTTGTGGTCGGTGTACAGGTGGTGCATGGTTGTCGTCAGCTCGTGTCGTGAGATGTTGGGTTAAGTCCCGCAACGAGCGCAACCCTCGTTCTATGTTGCCAGCGCGTTATGGCGGGGACTCATAGGAGACTGCCGGGGTCAACTCGGAGGAAGGTGGGGATGACGTCAAATCATCATGCCCCTTATGTCTTGGGCTTCACGCATGCTACAATGGCCGGTACAAAGGGCTGCGATACCGTAAGGTGGAGCGAATCCCAAAAAGCCGGTCTCAGTTCGGATTGAGGTCTGCAACTCGACCTCATGAAGTCGGAGTCGCTAGTAATCGCAGATCAGCAACGCTGCGGTGAATACGTTCCCGGGCCTTGTACACACCGCCCGTCAAGTCATGAAAGTCGGTAACACCCGAAGCCGGTGGCCTAACCCTTGTGGAAGGAGCCGTCGAAGGTGGGATCGGTGATTAGGACTAAGTCGTAACAAGGTAGCCGTACCGGAAGGTGCGGCTGGATCACCTCCTTTCTAAGGAGCATCTGACCGGCCCTGCTCTGCAGGTGTCTGGTTCAGGCGCCGAGTAACCCGAACGTGGTTGCCGGTAGCTCATGGGTGGAACATTGACAGTGCAGTCGGGAGCGTAGCTTCCGGCCCTAGTACGCCAGCTTGCTGGTTGGGACGGGTCGGGGTGAGCGGGTCGGCTGGTGCACGTTGTTGGGTCCTGAGGGACCAGGCTTCCTGTTGACACGTGAGTGTTGGCGGGGGTTGGGCCTACGGGTCCTTCGTTGGGCCAGGGTGAACCTACCGGTTGGTGGGGGAGTGCTGGTGCCGATCGTATGTTGAGAACTACACAGTGGACGCGAGCATCTTAGATCGCTCGTGATGATGACCGGCTTTCGGGTTGGTTGTTGTTCGAGTCGATCGCAATTTTAATCTTTGTGGTCAAGTTTCTAAGAGCAAACGGTGGATGCCTTGGCATCTGGAGCCGAAGAAGGACGTAGAAATCTGCGATAAGCCTCGGGGAGCTGATAATCGAGCTGTGAGCCGAGGATTTCCGAATGGGGAAACCCCGCCAGGCGACTTGTCGACCTGGTGACTCCCGCCTGAATATATAGGGCGGGTAGAGGGAACGTGGGGAAGTGAAACATCTCAGTACCCACAGGAAGAGAAAACAACATGTGATTCCGTGAGTAGTGGCGAGCGAAAGCGGATGAGGCTAAACCGATCATGTGTGATAGCCGGCGGGCGTTGCATGGTCGGGGTTGTGGGACACGTCGCTCAGTTCTGCCGGACTGGGACGGTTACAGCGCATCATAGTCGAACCGGTTTGAAAGCCGGGCCGTAGTGGGTGCCAGCCCCGTAGACGAAATGGTGTTATGGCCGGATGTGTATCCCAAGTAGCACGGGGCCCGAGAAATCCCGTGTGAATCTGTCAGGACCACCTGATAAGCCTAAATACTCCCAGATGACCGATAGCGGACAAGTACCGTGAGGGAAAGGTGAAAAGTACCCCGGGAGGGGAGTGAAATAGTACCTGAAACCGTTTGCTTACAAACCGTCGGAGCCTCCTTGTAGGGGTGACGGCGTGCCTTTTGAAGAATGAGCCTGCGAGTTAGTGATATGTGGCGAGGTTAACCCGTGTGGGGCAGCCGTAGCGAAAGCGAGTCTGAATAGGGCGATTCAGTCGCATGTCCTAGACCCGAAGCGAAGTGATCTATCCATGGCCAGGTTGAAGCGACGGTAAGACGTCGTGGAGGACCGAACCCACTTCAGTTGAAAATGGAGGGGATGAGCTGTGGATAGGGGTGAAAGGCCAATCAAACTTCGTGATAGCTGGTTCTCTCCGAAATGCATTTAGGTGCAGCGTTGCGTGTTTCTCGCCGGAGGTAGAGCTACTGGATGGCCGATGGGCCTCAACAGGTTACTGACGTCAGCCAAACTCCGAATGCCGGTGAGTGAGAGCGCAGCAGTGAGACGGTGGGGGATAAGCTTCATCGTCGAGAGGGAAACAACCCAGACTACCAACTAAGGCCCCTAAGCGTGTGCTAAGTGGGAAAGGATGTGGAGTTGCACAGACAACCAGGAGGTTGGCTTAGAAGCAGCCACCCTTGAAAGAGTGCGTAATAGCTCACTGGTCAAGTGATTCCGCGCCGACAATGTAACGGGGCTCAAGCACACCGCCGAAGTTGTAGATTTCGCACACAGACAAGCCTTCGTGGTTCAGTCGTGCGGAGTGGTAGGAGAGCGTCGTGTGGCGAGTGAAGCGGCGGAGTAATCCAGCCGTGGACGCCACACGAGTGAGAATGCAGGCATGAGTAGCGAAAGACGGGTGAGAAACCCGTCCTCCGAAAGACCAAGGGTTCCAGGGCCAGGTTAATCCGCCCTGGGTAAGTCGGGACCTAAGGCGAGGCCGACAGGCGTAGTCGATGGACAACGGGTTGATATTCCCGTACCGGCGAACAACCGCCCAAGCTAATCCAGTGGTGCTAAGAGTCCTAACCCGGGTTACCGGATCCCTTCGGGGTGATGGTGTCCGGTCTAACGCTCGACCCCATGCTGGTGCGGCTAGCGTATGAACAGGTGTGACGCAGGAAGGTAGCTGAGCCAGGCGATGGTATCCGTAAGGTGAACCTGGTGTAAGGATGTAGGGCTGACGATAGGCAAATCCGTCGTCTGTGTGCCTGAGATCCGACGCGTACCCGTCAGGGGAAATCAGTGATCCTATGCTGCCGAGAAAAGCATCGACGCGAGGTTGCAGCCGCCCGTACCCGAAACCGACTCAGGTGGTCAGGTAGAGAATACCAAGGAGATCGAGAGAATCGTGGTTAAGGAACTCGGCAAAATGCCCCCGTAACTTCGGGAGAAGGGGGGCCGGACACGTGATACGACTTCTCGTCGTTGAGCGTTGAAGGCCGCAGAGACCAGTGGGAAGCGACTGTTTACTAAAAACACAGGTCCGTGCGAAGTCGCAAGACGATGTATACGGACTGACGCCTGCCCGGTGCTGGAAGGTTAAGAGGAAGGGTTAGCCTCAGGGCGAAGCTCTGAATTTAAGCCCCAGTAAACGGCGGTGGTAACTATAACCATCCTAAGGTAGCGAAATTCCTTGTCGGGTAAGTTCCGACCTGCACGAATGGCGTAACGACTTCCCAGCTGTCTCAACCGCGAACTCGGCGAAATTGCACTACGAGTAAAGATGCTCGTTACGCGCAGCAGGACGGAAAGACCCCGTGACCTTTACTACAGTTTGGTATTGGTGTTCGGAGTGGCTTGTGTAGGATAGGTGGGAGACTGTGAAGCGGGCACGCTAGTGTTCGTGGAGTCATTGTTGAAATACCACTCTGGTCACTTTGGATGTCTAACGTAGGACCCTGATCGGGTTCATGGACAGTGCCTGATGGGTAGTTTAACTGGGGCGGTTGCCTCCCAAAGAGTAACGGAGGCGCCCAAAGGTTCCCTCAACCTGGTTGGCAATCAGGTGGCGAGTGTAAGTGCACAAGGGAGCTTGACTGTGAGACTGACAGGTCGAGCAGGGACGAAAGTCGGGACTAGTGATCCGGCAGTGGCTTGTGGAAGCGCTGTCGCTCAACGGATAAAAGGTACCTCGGGGATAACAGGCTGATCTTGCCCAAGAGTCCATATCGACGGCATGGTTTGGCACCTCGATGTCGGCTCGTCGCATCCTGGGGCTGGAGTAGGTCCCAAGGGTTGGGCTGTTCGCCCATTAAAGCGGTACGCGAGCTGGGTTTAGAACGTCGTGAGACAGTTCGGTCCCTATCCGCTGCGCGCGTTGGAAATTTGAGAAGATCTATCCCTAGTACGAGAGGACCGGGATGGACGAACCTCTGGTGTGTCAGTTGTTCTGCCAAGGGCACCGCTGATTAGCTACGTTCGGACCGGATAACCGCTGAAAGCATCTAAGCGGGAAGCCGTCTTCGAGATGAGATTTCCATGCACCTTGAGTGTGAGAGGCTCCCAGCAGACTACTGGGTTGATAGGCCGGATGTGGAAGCGGGGACTAACGACCCGTGGAGCTGACCGGTACTAATAAGCCGAAGACTTGACAACACAACTTTTACCGTCGCCCCTTGTGGGTGGCGGGCTCGCGTCCACTTTGTGGTTCCCGACAGACGATCGGGAATCAAACTGAATACTTCAGCAATGCTCTGAAGGAACAGTGGTTTGATCCAGGATCTGGGTCGACAGTGTTCCGGTGGTCATAGCGAGAGGGAAACGCCCGGTCACATTCCGAACCCGGAAGCTAAGCCTCTCAGCGCCGATGGTACTGCAAGGGGGACCTTGTGGGAGAGTAGGACGCCGC
>NZ_JAUZUZ010000011.1:0-10675 GCF_031844345.1 Curtobacterium sp. BRD11 | reverse complement strand
TCCCCCGACTTCCCCGAGGACTCGCGGGAGGAGGGGTACCGAGCCGTGGACCGACGGGTGCCGGACGGCGGTGGCACGCGTGCCGACGCGACCCGGGAACGACGGGAGGCACGGTGCGGACCCGCACCGTGCCTCCCGTCCGACCGATCGTCGGCTCAGACGTCCGTCTCGTCCGCCGCGGCCAACTGGCCGCACGCGCCGTCGATCTCCTTGCCGCGGGTGTCGCGCAGGGTCGTCGGGACGCCCGCGGCGTTCAGCCGGCGGACGAACTCGTCCTGCACGTGGGGCTCCGACGAGGTCCAGACCGAGCCGGGCGTCGGGTTGAGCGGGATCGGGTTGACGTGCACCCAGCCCTTGCCACGCGCGTTGAGCTTCTCGGCGAGGAGGTCGGCGCGCCAGGCGTGGTCGTTCATGTCCTTGATGAGGGCGTACTCGATCGAGACCCGTCGACCGGTCTTCGCGTAGTACTCGTACGCGGCGTCGATCGCCTCGTCGGCCTTCCACCGAGAGTTCACCGGGATGAGCTCGTCGCGGAGCTCGTCGTCCGGCGCGTGCAGCGACAGGGCGAAGGTGAGCGGGATGTCCTCGTTCGCCAGCTTCCTGATCGCCGGCACCAGGCCGACGGTGGAGACGGTGATGCCGCGCGCGCTCATCCCGAGACCGTGCGGCTGCGGGGCGATCATCGTGCGCACCGCCTCGATGACCCGCTTGTAGTTGGCGAGCGGCTCACCCATCCCCATGAAGACGATGTTCGTGACGCGCTCGGCGTCGACGCGGTCCTGTCCGCCCTTCCGCGGGTCGCCCCCGAGTTCACCGGCAGCGATCGCGGCGTTCGCCCGGACGATCTGCTCGATGATCTCGGCGGTCGACATGTTGCGCGTCAGCCCTGCCTGGCCGGTGGCGCAGAACGGGCAGTTCATGCCGCAGCCGGCCTGCGACGAGACGCAGAGCGTGATGCGACCGGGGTAGCGCATCAGCACCGACTCGACCAGGGCGCCGTCGTGCAGCTTCCAGAGGAACTTGATCGTGTCGCCCTTGTCCGTCGCCAGACGCCGGGTCTCCGTGAGGAGCGGCGGCAGCATCCCGGCCACGAGTTCCTCGCGCTGGGCAGCCGGCAGGTCGGTCATCGTCGCCGGGTCGGACGACCAGTGCGTGAAGTAGTGCGTCGACAGCTGCTTGGCGCGGAAGCCGGGCAGGCCGAGCTCCTTGACCTTCGCGACGCGCTCCTCGACGGTCATGTCGGCGAGGTGCACCGGCGGCTTGCCGCGCTTCGGCGACGCGAACTGCAGGAGGGGTCGCCCCTCGGAGTCCTGCGCCTGGGTCCACCCCTCGGTGCGCGGGCGCACCTGCGGACGCGTGGAGCGCTGCTCCTCGAACGGGGTGCGGGTCTCGGTGGCCATCACTCCAGTTTACGGGAGGTGTGCAACTCCCCGTCGACGCGTCACTCCCCCGCGGGCAGCAGACGCGCGAAGTGGTGGGCGTTCGGGTACAGCGGCACGATGTCGACCGGGTCGCCGGGGTGCGGCGCCTGCAGCACGATGCCGTCGCCGAGGTAGATGCCGGCGTGGTCCTCGTTGTCGAACACCACGAGGTCGCCCGGCAGGGCCTCGGACTGCGGGATCGTCGTGGCGACCGCGTCCTGCGACGGCACGTAGTGGACGAGCGGGATGCCGACGGCCGCGTACGCCACCATCGTCAGTCCCGAGCAGTCGATGCCGGAGTGGCTCGCGCCGCCCTCGACGTACGGGTCCCCCATGTACTGCAGCGCCGTCGAGACGATCGTGGCGCGCTTGCCGCCCGCCGACAGCACCTTCGAGATGGCCGCCTCGGCCTGCTGCGTGGTGACGCCGTACTTCGTGACGATGGTCGGGTAGGACACGATCGTCGTGGTCGTCGTCATGCCGTCCGTCTGCACGACGGGGACCTCGACGTCGCGGGCGACGGTGAAGGACTGCGCGTCGTCCGCAACCGTGGTGGTGGACGCCGAGCTGCTCGTCGTGGTCGCCGGGGCCGCGTTGGCAGGGACCGCGAGCGTCAGCGTCGACGTCACGGCGAGCGCCGGTGCGAGCAGGATCGCCGCACGCTTGGCGTTCGCGGCGCGGCGGACGTGCCGCGGGTCCGCGGCCCGCTCGGCGCGGAGTGCTGCGGAGCGTGAGAGCACCGCGGCGCCGGCGACGGCGGTCGACGCGACCGGGCGCGGTGCGGCGAGCGCGACCGTGCGCGCGGGCTTCGCGGGCTGCACGAAGGAGGAACGGGCGACCGCGGGGCCGAGGGCGGCGCGACGGCCGCGGGGACGCCGCAGCTCCGCGGGTCCCGACGATCCGGGTGCGGTCGGCTCGGGTGCTGCCGACCGTGCGCCGTCGTGGGCTGCGGGCAGTGCGTGTCGTCCCATGGTTCCTTCCGCGATCGGGCGACGGGTGGTCGACCGGCTCAGGGAGATAACGTATTGGTCACGAAGCTGTGACCGCCAGGGCTGGAGCGTCCGGTTCCTGCGGTTCGTCTCAGCCTGCCGGGTCGGGCGCAGCCCTCCCCGAGCGAGCGGAGGGTACGCAGCGGTCAGGCGCGGCAGCGGTCAGGCGCGCTCGAGGTGACTCCGGACGCGCTCCTGCACGCGGGCCGCGTCGTGGTGGTCCCAGAGCCCGAAGTGGGTGCCGCCGGGCAGTGTGAGGAGCTCGGCTCCGGGCACGGTCGCAGCGGCCCGGGCACTGTGCTCCATCGGGACCTCGGTGTCCGCGTCGCCGTGCACCAGGAGCGTCGGTGCCCGGACGGCCCCGAGCTCGAGGTCGTCCACCGCTCCGAGCACCCGCACGTCGTTGTCCCACCCCGGACGGTTGCGCCCGCCCGCGTTGCCGCTCGAGGACAGGTCGAGCAGGACCCGGCGCCGGGGCCGGTCGTGCAGGACGTCCGCGACGTGTGCGGTGAGTGCCCGCCCGCGCAGGGAGCTGACGCCGGCCTCGGCGGTGCGGACGACGACGGACGGCAGCAGTCGCGCGGCGGACGCGGCGAGCGCCGCACCGACCCGGGTGTACGCGACGACCCACTCGGCGAAGGACGGCTTCGGCGGGACCCACCGCGCGGACAGCCCGGCGACGACGACGAGCGTCCGGATCCGGTCCGGGTGGCGGACCGCGAACCGGTAGGCAGCCGGGCCGCCGCCGGACCACGCCAGCACGGCGACACGGTCGATGCCGAGTTCGTCGAGGAGCGCCGCGTACCGGTCGGCCTCGTCGTCGAGCGAGGGGTGGTCCGGCTCGAGGGTCGTCCCCGCGTAGCCCGGTCGTGCGAGGGTCACGACGCGGAAGCGGTCGGAGGGCAGGAAGCGGGCCATCGCCTCGGCGGAGGAGATCCCGCCGGGGGTGCCGTGCAGGACGAGGACCGGGGCGCCGGTCCCGCGCACGGCGACCGCGATCCCGCCGGTCCCGGTGCTCGGTGACGTCCGCTGCATCCCTGCACGCTACCCAGCGCAGCATGGGGCGGACCGGGGCTGCGCGGTGGACGCGCCGGGTGCCTCCCGACCGACCTGCGGATCCGGACAGGCGAGGGAGACGGGCGGGCTCAGCCCGGCTGGGACCCCCGCGTGCGACCGGGGGTCCCGGCGACCGCGATCATCCGTCGCTGCCCTCGCAGCGTCTCCCCCGGGTGCTCGCCGTAGCGCGCGGAGTACGCGCCGGAGAAACGCCCCATGTGCCGGAAGCCGCAGGAGGACGCCACGGCTCCCACCGAGGTCTCCCTTGCGTCGGCGAGCTGCAGCGCGATCCGGGCCTTGTCGAGCCGGAGGTCCCGGAGGAACGCGGTCGGCGTCGATGCCTCGTGCCGTTGGAAGGTCTCCTGCAGCGTCCGGACACTGGACTCGGCGCCGGCGGCGATCTCTGCGGTGCTGAGCGGGCGGGCGAAGTGCGCGTACATGTACGCCTTCGCCCGCTCGAGCGTGGCGACGGGGCCGTCGGGGACACCGCCGTCGGGGTCGGGGCGGAACGCCTCGAGGACGGCCTCGGCGAGGCGCAGGTCCAGCCCCGCCCGCTCTCCGTCGACCACGTCGACGTCGAGCATCGCACCGGCGAGCTCGCGGAGCGTGCGCTGCAACGGCGCGAGGCGGGCGGACGGCACGGCGGCCGGGAACGCCAGCGGCACGGGGACGGCCGCACCGCCGACGACCGCGACGGCCTCGAGGAAGTCCGCGTCGAAGTGCACCAGGTGCACGGTGCCGGGCGGCGCCGCCACCGAGAAGGGACGACCCGCCGGGCACATCACCGGGACGCCCGGGCGGAGCGTGACGCCGTCCTCGCGGTCCGGGTCGAGCACGACACCGCCCTCGACCGACCACGCGAGCAGGTACTGCCGGCCGGGGTCGAGCACACCGCCGTGGTGCGCCGAGACCGACGAGGTCCGCAGGCTCACCCGCCCGTCCCCGGTGGCGCGGTACCGGTAGCTGAAGGGGGCGTCCCCGTCGGGACGGCACCACAGGTCGTGGCCGTCGTACACGTCCTCGTGGAGGGTGCGGGCCCCGCCGGGTTCCGTGCCGCTGTGCACGACCTGTCGGACCGAGGTCCGGCGCTGCTCGGTCGACCGGTCCTCCGCGGGCGGGTCGACGGTCGCGGTGATCACGTGCGGTCGCCGCGGCTGGGTCCGCGGACCCGCCCCAGGTCCGCGAGCGACGGCGCCGGGGCGCCCTCGGGCACCGCCCAGCCCCGTCGCGCGGCTCGGCGGAGGTGCCGGTAGGTGATGACGCGGACCGGTTCGACCCGCTCGTCCGTCTGGTACGTCGACATGTCGTGCTCCCTGCATCACGACCGCCTGGCGTCCTGCGTCGTCCGGAGCGTCCGGTCGGCAGGGTCGCGGGGTGGCGTGGCACCCACCCTTGCGGCCCCCGCGTGGCGTGGCCGCCGGACGATCTCGTCGTGTCGGCGACGGTACGCGCCGCCGGACGGCACCGCGGACACCGGACACCCAGGCCGCGCACTCCGGACGGAACGTCGTCGTCCGTCCGTCCGGTGTGCGACGGATGGGAGGCGCGTGGCGGGCGGCCGTGTGCCTCCCGTCCGGCAGCCGCTCGCGACAGGCCGACGACGCCGGTCCGGGCCTGATCGCGGCGGGCCGCCGTTGCCGGTCCGGCAAGGATCCTTGCGGTGCGCTCCGGTGCGCGGTCGACTGGGCGGATGCACGCGCACGACGACCCCTCCGCCCCCGCCGACGCACACACCTCGGCCCGCCCCGACGGCACTCCCGCGAGTGGGGGCGGCACGGCGCGTGACTGGTGGGAGGCCCGGTACGCCGAACGGGACGGGATCTGGTCGGGCCGGGTGAACGCGGTGCTCGCCGACGTGGTCGCCGGACTGCCGTCGGGTGGCGGCCGGGCACTCGACCTCGGGTGCGGTGAGGGCGGCGACGTCGTCTGGCTCGCGGAGCAGGGCTGGACGGTGACCGGTGTCGACCTGTCGCAGACCGCCGTCGACCGCGCCGACCGTGCGGCGCGGTCGGCCGGGGTGGCCGGACGGACCCGGTTCGTCGCCGCCGACCTGGCGACCTGGAGCCCGGCTCCCGACGAGCGGTTCGACCTGGTCACGGCGTCCTTCCTGCAGTCGTGGCCGGTCGGCATCCCCCGCGACGCGATCCTGCACCGGGCGACCACGGCGGTCGCCCCCGACGGGCACCTGCTCGTCACCGCCCACGCCGCTCCGCCGCACCGCGACGTGCCCGAGGAGATGCGGTCCTACCGCTTCCCGACGCCCGAGCAGGACCTGGCGGCGCTGCGGCTCGACGACGGGTGGGACGTCCTGGTGGCCGAGGGCCGACCGCGATCGGCGACCGGACCGGACGGGGAGCGACACGAGACGGTGGACAGCGTCGTGCTCGTGCGGCGGCGGCCGGCGGAGGTCGACGCGTAGCGTCGGCGAGGTGGGGACGGACGGCACGGAGGGCACGGGCACGGCGCACGGCGTCGTCGTGCCGCTCGACGTCGCCGGGGTCAGGGTGGGCGAGCTGCACGACGGCGCGGACGTCCCGTCGGCCTGGGTGCCGCGGCCCTTCCTGCACCCGGTGCGGACCCTCGGCGGCGTGGTGCTCACCGACCGTCACCCCGAGGACCACCCCTGGCACTGCGGCCTCGGCGTCGCGTTCCCGGACCTCGACGGCGTCAACTGCTGGGGTGGACCGACGTACGTGGACGGTCCCGGCTACCGGTGGCAGGACGACCACGGCACCGCGACCGTCGGCCCCTCCGAGACGGACGGCGCCCGGGTGCGGCTCGGCACCGAATGGCGCGACCCGGCCGGCGCGCTGCTGCTCCACGAGGAGCGCACGCTCGGCTGGCGTGCGACGCCGGACGGCTGGCAGCTCGAGTGGACGTCCACGCTCCGCGCGCCCGGTGCCCGACCGGTCGCGCTCGGCAGTCCGGCCAGCCACGGTCGCTCCGGTGCCGGCTACGGCGGCTGGTTCCTGCGGTTCGCGCCCTGCACGGACGTCGTGGTCCGCACCCCCGACGGCGCGGGCGAGCACCGCGTGCACGGTTCCGTCGCACCGTGGGTGGCCTGGACCGGTTCCTTCGCCGACGGACGGGCGCACGTGCTCGTCGAGGCGCTGGACCACCGCGATCCGTGGTTCGTCCGGGTCGCGGAGTACCCCGCGGTCGGTTCGGCGCTCGCCTGGCGCTCCCCCGTCGTCGTCCAGCCGGACGAGCCGCTCGTGCGGTCCTTCCGCGTGACGGCCTCCGACGGCTGACGATCCGTCTGCGCCGTCCGCGTAGCCTCGCGGTGTGTTCCTGATCTTCGGCACCCGCGGCTCCGACACCCTGCTCACCGTGGTCCGCTTCGTCTGCGGGGTGTGCGGCGTCCTGGCGGCGCAGCGGGTGGTGCGCCGCACGACGAAGCTCAGCCTGTTCTTCGTCCCGCTCGTCCCGCTGTCGCGCTCGCACCGCAACGAGTGCACCAACTGCGGTGCGGTGACCCGGGTCACGGCCGAGCAGGCGGACCGGGCGATGACCTGGTCGGACGGTCGACCCGGCGCCTGACGCGGGTCAGCGCGCGCCGTCGAGCGGCAGTGCGTCGCTCGTCGTGCGCAGGGACTCCTGGCGGAGCTCCAGCTGCGTGGTGGCCAGCGCGGCGAGGTCGCGCAGGTTCGCCAGGTCGCCCTCGGACGCCTCACGCGGACGGACGTCGAGCACGGCGAGGGTCCCCACCGCGGTGCCGTCGTGCCGCAGCAGGGGCACGCTCACGTAGAACCGGATGCCGAGCGGCCCGGTGACGAGCGGACTCTGCCGCATCTCCGGGTGCACGGACCCGTCCGGGATCACCACGGGGACGGGTACCGGCGCGAAGCCGCTGCGGAAGCTGATGCTGCGCGCTGCCTCGTCGACCCCCTCGGCGATCCACGACTGCGACCACTCACGGTCCTCGTCGAGCACGTCGACCAGGGCGATCGGGGCGTCGAAGAGCCGTGCGGCCATCGCCACGGTGCGTTGCAGCGACTCCTCGGGCAGCGAGTCGAGCGTGGCAGGGCGGGCGTCCGCCGGGGCGGCTGGGGTCGGCTCGGCGGGGCCTGCGTCGGCGGTCGCGGTCGCAGCGGGGGCGGCATCGGACCGGGCAGCGGTGGCCGCGGGGTCGGCTGCAGCACTCTCGGTGATGACGACGTCGCGCAGCATCGTGACGAGCTGCGCACCGAGGGGCCGCTCCGTCGGGTCCTGCGCCGTCATCGCGCGGAGCAGGTGCTTCCAGTGCTCCGGCAGCGGCTCCGGCACGACCGGGTCGCGCGACAGCCGGGCGATGGCGGACTCGACGAGCGACCCCGGGAACTCGCGGCGTCGCGTGAAGCACTGGAGCAGCACGAGACCGAGCGAGTACACGTCGCTCGCGGGACCGACGTCCGCACCCCGGGCCTGCTCCGGGCTGAGGTAGGCAGCCGTGCCCGTCGTGACACCGTCAGCGGTGAGCCGTTCGACCCCCGCGGCCAGGGCGATCCCGAAGTCGGTCAGCCGTGCCCGGGCCCGGTCGGAGCCGGTGCCGTAGTCCACGAGCAGGATGTTGGACGGCTTGATGTCGCGGTGCACGACGCCGTGCGGGTGGATGTACTCGAGCGCCTCGGCCATGTCGTAGCCGATCTCGGCGATGTGCTTCGCGGAGAGCGGTCCGACCTCGAGCCGCGCCTCCAGGTCCTGTCCGACGACGAGCGACATGACGAGGAAGCGTCGCGGACCACTGCCGACGACGTCGACCACACCCGCGTCGAGCAACCCGACCAGCCCGTGGTGCTCGAGCGCAGCGAGGACGCCGAGCTCTGCCTCCTGCCGTGCCAGGTCGACGGACCCCGGGTGGAAGAGCTTCACGGCGACGGGACGGTGCAGCACCTCGTCGGTGGCGCGGTACACGACGGACATGCCGCCACGTCCGATCTCCTGCTCGAGTCGGTAGCGCCCGTCGAGGAGCGGCGCGGCGTCGTCGTGTCCCATGGGTTCCTCGTCGTCCTGTCGGTGGGCAACGATGCATCTTCGCATCCCGGTGCCCCGGATGCGCGCAGGGGCACGTCCACCGGATGGTCGCGCGTCGCAGCGGTGCCGCTAGCGTGACCG
The DNA here is from genome assembly GCF_031844345.1 of Curtobacterium sp. BRD11. Taxonomy (NCBI): domain Bacteria; kingdom Bacillati; phylum Actinomycetota; class Actinomycetes; order Micrococcales; family Microbacteriaceae; genus Curtobacterium; species Curtobacterium sp. BRD11. The sequence continues at coordinate 2,115 of NZ_JAUZUZ010000011.1, read as the reverse complement.
TGTGAGCGACACCACGACCCCGCAGCCACGACTCTCCGACCCCGACTGGGAAGCGCGCGTCGCGTCGCTGTGGGCGGACGACACCGTGGACGACGCTGCCCGGATCGACCGGATGCGCGAGCTCGCGGCGGTCGCGCCCCACCCCGCGCTCGGCTCGTTCGAGCTCGGTGGCGCACACGACTCCGGCGGGCAGGAGGCCGCCGCGCACGAGCAGTACGCCGCGGCGACCGAGGCGGGGCTCGGCACCGTCGACCCCGATCGTGCCGCACGGCTGGTCGTGCAGCACGCGTCGACCCTCCGGAACCTCGGCCGGATCGACGATGCGATCGCGATGCTCCGCGACGCCCCATCGCACCCTGCGACCGGAGCGGCCCCTCGCGTCTTCCTCGCGCTCGCGCTGCACAGCGCGGGCCGGGTGGACGAGGCACTCCGGGTGGCGATCGAGGCCGTCGAGCCGACGCTCCCCCGCTACAACCGATCCGTGCGGGCCTACGCGGCCGCGCTCACGGGCGCGGACTGATCCGCCCTCGCCCAGCAAGCTGACTAGTTGCACGCTGGTCAATTGATATCCACAATGTGATGTTTGACATCGACCGGCTCAGGATGGACAGTGGTCGGACCGCAGACGGCGGTACGAACGGGGAAGTCATGGCCAGATCCAGGAGAAGACCGTGTCCGGAGATCGCCTGAGGACCAGCTTGCTGTGCATCGCTGCACTCCTCTCGGGTGCAGGAACGACGCTGGCGCTCGTCGGCGCGTTCGTGAGCCCTGCGGATCAACCGACCGCGACGTGGCTCACCGTCACGGCCCTGCCGTTGGTGCTGCTCGGAGTGGCCGCGCTGCTCGCCGCAGTGTTGCTCAGCCGTCGGCCCAGGTGAAGCAACGGACGGGAGGCGCGGTGCCAGCTGGCACCGCGCCTCCCGTCCGTGGTCGCCCCGTCAGTGCGAGGCGGCCTTCTCGATCTTCTTGCGGAGCTTCGCGCGCTGCTTCCGCGCGTGCGGGTCGTTCCAGGCCTTGCGGATGGTCTCGGCCGTGCTCGTCTTCTTCACGACGGGCCGGTTCGACCGGGACCCGATCCAGATGCCGACCAGGGCGATGAGCCCGATGACGATGATGCGGTTGCGCATGCTGTTCTCCTTCTCTCGGTGTGTGACCGCGTGGGGTCAGCCGGTGATGCGGCGGCGACCGCCGACGCGGACGATCAGGCCGGCGACGACCGCACCGAGGACCGGTGCGACGATGAAGACCCAGAGCTGGGCGAGCGGCGTGGCCCCACCGTAGACCGCGGCAGCGACGGAGCGTGCGGGGTTCACGGAGGTGTTGCTCACCGGGATGCTCACCAGGTGGATGAGGGTCAGGGTGAGGCCGATGCCGATCGGGGCGAGGGCCTGGTACTCCTGCTTGGCGGTGATCGAGAGGATCACCGCGAGGAAGACCCCGGTGAGGACCGCCTCGGTCAGGAAGACGGCGCCGAGGCCGTACCCGCCCGGGCTGGCACTGCCGAAGCCGTTCGAGGCGAAGCCCGCGTCGTGCGCGGCCCGGAAGGCGCCGGCCTTCCCGGAGAGCACGATCGCGATGATGCTGGTCGCGGCGAGGCCGCCGAGGACCTGCGACACGATGTAGCCGGCCACGTGCCGCAGGTCCGTGCGCCCGGCGGCGAGGAGGCCGAGGGTGACGGCCGGGTTGAAGTGGCCGCCGGAGATGTGCCCGACGGCGGCGATGCCGGCGACGAGCGTCAGACCGAAGGCCAGTGCGACGCCGAGGAAGCCGACGCCGGACTGGTTGTCGGTGTCGCTCGGGAAGTTCGCGGCGAAGAGTGCCGTACCGACGCCGCCGAGCACGAGCAGGAAGGTGCCGAAGAACTCGGACAGGTAGCGGGCCAGCGGGCTCCACTCGGCAGCGTCCTCGCGACGCTGTTCCGAGGTCGATGCGCTGACGGCTCCGTGGTTGCGTGCCATGTGGGGTCTCCTCCTGGGTCTGCGGACGGGAGGCTCGGGTCGCCTCCCGGGTTCGGCTGCGGCTGTGTGGACGGCCGGTTCCGGGCACGGAACGGCCGGGGGACGTCGGGCGTCCCCCGGCCGGTGGGTGGTGCTGCGTGGTGCTGGTGGTGCTGTT
>NZ_JAUZUZ010000010.1:0-20060 GCF_031844345.1 Curtobacterium sp. BRD11 | reverse complement strand
AGGGGAGGCGCGGGGCCAGCTGGCACCGCGCCTCCAGTCCGTCAGGGGATCGCGTCAGTCGCGACGCGTCTCGAGCGCGTTCGCCTGCGCGACCTTCCCGTACCAGCGCGCCGAGTCCTTCGGCGTCCGTGCGAAGGTCTCGCGGTCCCACGCGACGAGCCCGAAGGTCGGGCGGTAGCCGGAGGCCCACTCGTAGTTGTCGAGGAGGGACCAGTGCTGGTAGCCCAGGACCTCGATGCCGTCCTCGATGCAGCGGTGGATCCCCTCGAGGGCGCCCTGCGTGTACGCGACCCGGCGGGAGTCGTCGGCGGTGGCGATGCCGTTCTCGGTGATCATCAGCGGCACGTGGCCGGAGAGCTCCCACGCGCTGCGGAGCCCCTCGGCCGACGCCTCCGGCCAGAACTCCCACCCGGTCAGGGTCGTCTCCACGTCGTTCGACACGGGCAGCGGCCCGTCCGGCCCGATGAAGGTTCGGGTGTACGCCTGCACGCCGAGGAAGTCGTCGCCCGCGGCCTGCTCGAGGTACCAGTCGTCACGCGGGTAGCCGTACTCGCGGAGCATCTCCTCGGAGCCGGGCTCGCCGTTCGCGCGGAACGCCTGCGTGGCGATGGTCCAGCCGGACTGGAGCCCGGCGACCTGGGACAGGACCTCGCGGGACCGCTTGTGCGACGCGAGCAGCTGGTCCGCCACGTGCAGGTCCGGGTTCGGCAGGCCGTAGGCGACCAGGTTGGCGGCGTCCTCTCCCCCGGCGAGCATCGCGGCGATGTTCGGCTCGTTGATCGTGCAGACGTAGCGGACGCCGTCCTGCACGACCGGCAGCGCGGCCTCGGTGTAGCGGGCGAACAGGTCGGCCGCGTCGTCGGCGCGCCAGAAGCCGTCGCGCTCGAACCAGCGCGGCACGGTGAAGTGCATGAGGGTGACGATCGGCTCGATGCCGGCCTCGTGGCAGGCCTCGACCATGCGGCGGTAGTGGTCGACCTCGGCGCGGGAGACGTGACCGCGCTCGGGCTCGATGCGTGCCCACTCGATGCTGAACCGGTAGGAGTTCAGGCCGAGGTCGGCGGCGATGCGGATGTCCTCGCGGTAGCGGTGGTAGCTGTCCGCGGCGTCGCCGGAGGGCTCGACGATGGTGGTGTCCGGTTCGTGCTCGTGCACCCACCAGTTGCTGTTGACGTTGTTGCCCTCGATCTGGTGGGCGGCGGTGGCGGCACCCCAGAGGAAGCCGTCGGGGAACTGCAGCGTGGTGATGATGGAGCCTTTCAGGTGCGAGCCGGCGCGTGCCGGCCGAGGAAGTCGTCGAAGAGCGCGATGGTCGCGGCGGGGTTCTCGACGTGGGGGCCGTGGTAGCTCGTGGGGATCACCGCGTACTCGGCGCCGGTGTCCGCCGCCATCTGCCGCTGCCACGGGATCGGCCAGGCACCGTCCCACTCGCCGTGCGCCACGAGGACCGGGAGCCCGGTCGCGCGGAGCTCGGCGGAGGAGTCGGTGTGGTCCTCGAGGATGTGGCCGCCGGCGACGACGCTCAGCGGGCTCGTCGCGTCGAAGCGGTCGCGGACCATCCGGGCGTCGTCGGGGAGCTCCTCGTCCGGACGCCCGGCCCAGAGCGGGTTCGTCGCGTCGAACAGCTGGCGGAGGTTGCCGTCGGTGTCGTGCAGGATCGTCAGCTCGGTGACCTTGCGGTAGGGCCAGCCGTACGGGCCGGAGCAGAACTGCACGAGGGACCGGAACGACTGCGGCGAGGCGATGGCGGCCTCGCGGGCGATGACCCCGCCGAGCGAGTGCCCGATCAGGTGCACGGGCGCGCCGTCGTCGAGCAGTGCCGCGACCCGGACGACGTCGGCCGCTTCCTCGTCCAACGCGTAGTCGGACGGTGCGGTCGGTGCCGCCGAGTCCGCCTGACCGCGGCGGCTGATCGCGACCGCGGTCCAGCCGGCCTCGCGCAGGAGCGGCATGAAGGTGCGCCAGTCCTCCTTCGAGCCGGTGTACCCGGGGACGACGAGCACGACGCCCTTCGACGGTCCGGACGGGACGACCCGGTAGGCGGTGAGCCGCCCGACCGGCAGGTCGATGCCGACGATGTCGACACCCTCGGGCGTGGGGAGGTGCCCGAAGGCCGGGACGGACGGGAACTCGTGCAACGTGGTCATGCGAGCAGTGTCCGCCGCGGGTTGGGCACCGCGTCCAGCAGCGCGACCGTGTAGTCGTCCTGCGGGTGCTGCAGCACGTCGGCCGTCCGGCCCCGCTCGACCACCGCGCCGTCGTGCAGCACCATGATGTCGTCGGTGATGAGCCGCGCGCTCAGCAGGTCGTGCGTGATGTAGAGGAGCGAGACACCCCACTGCTCCCGCAGGTCCTCGAGCAGCGCGAGCACGCCGGCGCGCAGCGTCACGTCGAGCATCGAGACGGGCTCGTCGGCGATGATCACCTGCGGGTCGCTCGCGAGCGCCCGGGCGATGACGACGCGCTGCCGCTGCCCGCCGGAGAGCTGGTGCGGGAGCTTCTGCGCGAACTGCTCGACGGGGGTCAGGCCCACGGTCTCGAGGATCTCGAGCATCCGGCGACGGGCATCCCGCCCGCGGAGTCCGGTGTAGTTCGCGATCGGCCGGGACAGGATGTACTCCACCGTGTGCAGCGGGTTGAGCGCCGCGTACGGGTCCTGGAACACCATCTGCACCTCGGAGCGCAGGTCCTTCAGACCGCGCCTCCCGAGCTTCGCCACGTCCGTGTCGCCGAAGCGCACCGTGCCCGAGGTCGGCTGCTCGACGCCGGTGAGCATCTTCGCGATGGTCGACTTGCCCGAGCCGGACTGGCCGACCAGGGCGAGCGACTGCCCGGGCTCGAGGGTGAACGACACGTCGCGGACCGCCTGCACGGGCTGCTCACCGCGGCGGGGTGCCGGGTACGTCTTCACGAGGTGGTCGACGACGATCGGGTTGCGGGCGGCGCTGCGCTCACGCGACCCGACGGTGGCGAACGACGAGGTCGTCTCCTGACGGGAGACCGACCGCTGCGTCCGATCGGGGAACCCCGGCAGCGACACGACCTCCGCGCGCGGGTCGGCGTAGTGCGACAGGAGCATCTTCGTGTACTCGTCCTGCGGGTCGCGGAGGACCTCGAGCGAGCGGCCGTCCTCGACGATCCGCCCCTCGTGCATGACGAGCACGCGCTCGGTGGCCTCGAGCACGATGCCGAGGTCGTGGCTGATGAGGATCGCCGTGAACCCCTCGGAGCGCTGCAGCTCGATGATCGTGTCCATCACCGCGTGCTGCACGAGGACGTCGAGCGCCGTGGTCGGCTCGTCGAACACCATGAGCTGCGGCTCGAGCGACAGCGCGAGGGCGATCGAGACGCGCTGCCGCATGCCACCGGAGAGCTCACCGGGGTACCGCGCGAGCATCGTCTCGGGCAGCTTCACCTTGCCGATCAGTTCCCGCATCCGGGCGTCCCAGCGCTCGCGCGGCACGTGGCCGTGGGCCTTGAAGACGTCGATGAAGTGGTTGCGGATCGTGCGCACCGGGTTGAGCGCGTTCATGCCGGACTGCAGCACCATCGCGAAGCCGCCCTGGCGCTGCTGCCGGAGTGCCTCGTCGTCGAGGTCGCGGATGTCCGCCCCGCCGAAGACGATGCTGCCGCCGTTGGTGCGCGCCGGCGGCTTCTGCAGCCGGGTCAGCGCGTAGCCGAGGGTCGACTTGCCCGAGCCGGACTCGCCGACCAAGCCGACGAACTCGCCCTTGCGCAGCTGGAAGGAGACGTGGTCGACGGCCTGGACGGCCGTCTGGCCGGCCGACTCGTAGACGACGGACAGGTCGCGGACGTCGAGCAGGACCTCGGCCTGGGTGCCGTCGGACGGGAGGCGCGTGGCGGTGCCGCCACGGGCCTCCAGGCCGTCGCTGGTTGCGCCGCTCATGCGGTGACCTCCTTGCGCTTGCGGCGCGCGCCCTCGCGCAGCCGCGGGTTGGACACGGCGTCGACGCCGAAGTTGATGAGGGTGAGGCTCATCGCCAGCAGGGCGATGCAGAGACCGGGAGCGAACAGCAGGATCCACTGGCCGGTGAGCAGTGCGTTCGAGTTCTGCGCCCAGTAGAGGATCGTGCCCCAGCTGACGATCGACGAGTCGCCGAGTCCGAGGAACTCGAGCCCTGCCTCCGCGAGGATCGCGCTGGTCGCCGCGCCGAAGAAGCTGCCGACGATCAGGCTCGTCATGTTCGGCAGGATCTCGCGGAACACGATGCGCGTCGCACCGTCGCCGGAGAACTGCGCGGCGGTGACGAAGTCGCGGCTGCGCAGGGACTGCGTCTGGCTGCGCAGGACGCGCGCACCCCAGGCCCAGCCGGTGACGACGATCACGGCGATGATGACCGCGATGCCGCCGTTCTGCAGGTAGGCCGCGATGACGATCATGAGCGGCAGGCCCGGGATGACGAGGAACAGGTTCACGATGAACCCGATGACCTCGGCGACCCAGCCGCGGATGTAGCCCCAGCTCAGGCCGATCGCGACGGCGACGAGCGTGGAGAGCAGGCCCGCGACCGCGCCGACGAGCACGGAGACCCGGGCGCCGTAGATCAGTTGGGAGAGGACGTCCTCGCCGGCGGCGGTGGTGCCCATCCAGTGCGCCCAGCTGGCGTCGGCGTTCCGCGCGAAGCCGTTCTGGCTGCCGCCGTAGGGGGCGAGGAGCGGGGCGAACAGGGCGATGAGGACGAAGGTGCCGAGGATGCACAGGCCGATGCGGGCCTTCGTGTTGCTCCAGACGACGCCGAACTGTCGTCCTGCTGATCGGAGCTTGGAGGGGGCCTGCTGGTCGTTGTTCTGCTGTTGCTCGTCTCGGGTCCGTACGGCGACGGTCTCGTTGGGTGTGCGCGTGTTGGTCATCGGCGCGTCCTCGGGTCCAGGACGCCGTACAGGACGTCCACGATGAAGTTGGCGATGAGCACCGACACGGTGATCATCAGGAAGAGGGCCTGCATGAGCGGGTAGTCCTGCCCGATCACGGCGTTGAACAGCAGGTAGCCGATGCCCGGGTAGCCGAACACCTGCTCGACCAGCACCGAGCCGCCGACCACGCCACCGAGCGCCAGGCCGAAGCCGGTCAGGTTCGGCAGGATCGCGTTGCGCGCGGCGTACCGGACGGCGACCGTGCGACCGCGGAGGCCGTTGGCCTCGGCGAAGGTGACGTAGTCGTCACCGAGGGTGTTGATCATCGCGTTGCGCATGCCGATGATCCAGCCGCCGAGGCTCGTCACGAGGATCGTCACGGCCGGCAGGACCGCGTGCCGCAGGACGTCGCCGATGTAGGTGCCGTTCCAGCCCGGGACGCTCGTCGCGGACGACGCCCCGGTGGTCGGGAACCAGTGCAGGACGTAGCCGAGGAAGAACAGCAGCAGGAGCGCCGTCCAGAAGTACGGGAACGTCGACATGAAGCTGCCGGACAGGGTCGGGAGCGAGTCGAGCCACGTGCCGCGCTTCCACGCCGCAGCGACACCGATCAGCGTGCCGATGACGAACGCCAGGACCGTCACCGTGCCGACGAGCACGAGCGTGTACGGCAGTGCGCGGCCGACCAGGTCACCGACCGGCTGCGGGTAGAACGTGTAGCTCGTGCCGAAGTCGAGGGTGACGACCTGGTGCAGGTAGCTGACGTACTGGTCCCAGAGGTTGCCGCTGGGGACGCCGAGCTGGGCCTCGATGGCCTTCTTCGTGGCGTCGGTGACCGGACCGTTCTGGCTGAGCTTCGCGAGCGCCGCGTCGGACGGGCTGCCCGGCATGAGGCGCGGGAGCACGAAGTTCAGCGTGACCGCGGCCCAGAGGGTCAGGACGAAGAGGACGAGTTTCTGGAGGATGTACTTCACTTGCCCGCCTCCTTCTGCTGCGTCTTCTGCTCTTCGAGGATCTGCTTGCCTGCTGCGCTGTCACGGAGCCGGAGCTTCGTGAAGATGAGCAGCGGGGCGGAGTCGTAGTTCTGCGGTGCCATGTACGGGTCCTCGGCGCTCGGCCAGCCGACGAACTTGCCGGTGTTGAACAGGCCCCAGAGCCCGCCGTAGTACATGCCGATCACGGGCAGGTCGTCGTACACGATGGCCTGCAGCTGGTCCAGGATCCGCTGCTGCTCGGCACGGTCGGTCGTGCCGCGGTACTCGTCGAGGAGCTTCTGGGTGTCCGCGTTCCTGTACCGCTCGAAGTTGTTCACCGTCGACTTGCCGACCGGCTGGTAGAAGTCGCTCGACAGCAGCGAGTTGTACGCCTGGAAGACGTCGCCGTTCCCCATGCCGCCCATCGCCATGTCGAACTTGCCGTTGTTGATGTTCTGCTGGTACCCGGCGGGCTGCGGTGCCTGGATCTGCACCTTCACGCCGATCTTCCCGAGGTCACGCTGCACCTGCTGTGCGGCACGGAGCCAGTCCGAGTAGCCGTTCGCGGTCATGAGGTTGATCTCGAGCTGCTTGCCGTCCTTGACGAGCTTGCCGCCCTGCTGCTCGTAGCCGGACTTCGCGAACTCGGCGAGGGCACGGTCGGTGTCCTGCGTGATCATCCCCTCGTCGGGGATCGACGGGTCGAGGTACTGCTCCTGGTTCGGCAGGATCAGGCCGGTCTGGCCCGCGGCGCTGAGGTTGCCCTCGGAGGCGGTCTCGGCGATGCCGTCGCGGTCGAGCGCGTAGGAGATGCCCTTGCGCACGTTGACGTCGTCGTACGGCGCCTTCGTCAGGTTCGGGATGAGACCGATCACGCCCCCGGCGGGGAACCACCACTGGTTCGTGTCGGACGCGGCCCCCCACGTGCCCTTGACGTCCGAGATGAACGAGTACGCCCAGTCGTAGCCGCGCGTGACGGTGTCGAGCTGCGTGTTCGTCGCGGGGAGCACGAGGTGCTTGATCGCGATCTTGTCGGCCTGCCAGTACGTCGGGTTCTTGTCCATCGAGTACTGCTGGTCGGAGTAGTTGCCGAGCACGAACGGGCCGGTGCCGACCGGGTTCGGGTCGCGCCAGGTGACCGGGTCCTTCACCTTCCCGTAGTGGTGCTCGGGGAGGATGTAGGTCGCGCCGATGATGTTGAGGCTCGGGACGTCCTCGCCGTTGAGGTGGAAGACGAGGTGGTCGCCGTCCCGCTCGATGCGGTCGATGTGCTGCCACGCGCCCTTGACGTCCATCGCCGGGAACTTCTTGAGCAGGTCGAACGTGAAGAGGACGTCCTCGGGGGTGAACGGCGTGCCGTCGGACCACTCGACGCCCTTGCGGATCGTCATGTCGATCGTCCGCGCGTCGGGCAGCTCCCACGAGCTCGCGAGCCACGGGGTGCCCTTGCCGTCGAGCGGGTTGATCTCGATGAGCGGCTCGTACATCCACTTGCTCGCGGTGCGGGCGTTCGGGATGTACGGGTTGAAGTTGCGGTCGAACAGTGGGTTGCCACGGTCCGCGTTGATGAGCATCGTGTCCTTGCCGATGCTCGGGTCCGGCTGGGAGCGGACCTGGATGCTGCAGCCGGTGGCCACGAGGGCCACGACCGCGAGTCCGGCGATGGCGGCGGCGATGCGGCCGCGCCGGCGGGCGGGGGTGTGCGGCGCCGGTGGCGTCCGCCGTCCGTCCGGGCGCGGGTCGCGGTGCCCGCGCGTGCGCTGTGGGGGAAGCGTCATTGCTCGGTCGACCTCCGTGTCGAGTGGGTGCTCCGCCCAATGTATGCGCTTACATCGCGCTCCGCAACACGTGGTCCCTTCTGGTGGTCCCCACGACCGAGGGCCGTCCAGGAGAGTTCCGGTCGCACGACATGCCGCCCGTTCGCCGTACAGACGGCAAGTCGGGCGACCGGAGCGGCAGTCGGCGGCATGTCGTGCGACCTGAGCCAGGGCCAGATCCCGACCCGGCGACGCCTACATCGAGGGCGGGCAGCTCTCGCGCAGCAGCACCTCGACCGGCAGCCGCACAGCGCGCGGGGGCCCGTCGCGCCGCTCGAACCGGTCGACGATCGCCCGGACGGCCGCACGACCGAGCTCCCCCATCGGCTGGTGCACCGTCGTCAGGGGCGGCGTCGAGAAGCGCCCGGCGTCGATGCCGTCGAAGCCGGTCACCACGACGTCCTCGGGGACGCGCAGCCCCCGCGCCCCGGCGGCGTCGAGCACGCCGAGCGCGGACTGGTCGTTCGAGCAGATCACCCCGCGGGGGACGTCGACTCCGTCGAACAGGGCCGACGCGAGCTCACGAGCCCGTGCGCGCCCGAAGTCGCCGTGCACCACCCGCACGTCGGACGCCGCCAGGTCGTTGTCGGCGAGCGCCTGGCGGAAGCCCGCCGAACGCTCGATGTCGTCCGGAGAGTCGATCGGCCCCGCCAGGTACGCCAGCGAGCGGATCCCGAGCCGACCGATCACGTGCGAGGCGAGCGTGCGCATGCCCGCGGCGTTGTCGACGCTCACCGAGTCGAAGCCGTGCGAGCGCCGGTCGTCCGCGAGCACCACGACCGGGATGCGCCGGGCGACGTGCTCGAGCAGGTCGTCGGGCACCGTCTGCGCGAGTACCGCGAGGCCGTCGACCCGACCCGCGACGTCGTTCACGATGACGTCCCGCGAGGACCCCCGCCCGGCCGCCACCATCAGGGCGAGCCCCCGCTGCCACGCCTCGGTCTCGGCACCGCGCAGGACCTCGTCGAAGTACAGGTTCGACGAGAACGGTTGCGTGACGTGGCGTCGGTCGTCGACCACCCGGACGCCACCGTCCGTGACGAGGTCGGGTCGCTCGTCCGGGACGACGTCGAACCCGGGCAGCAGCAGGCCGACCACGCCGGTCCGCTTGCCGGCCAGGGCGCGTGCGTTGCCGGACGGCACGTAGCCGAGGCTCCGGATCGCCGCCTGCACGCGGTCGCGGGTGCCCTCACGGACGGCGTCCGGCGTGCGGAGCACGCGGGAGACGGTGGCGATGGACACGCCGGCCTGGGACGCGACGTCGTAGACCGTGGGAGGTGCGGTGCGCTGCGCGCTCATGCCGTGCCTCCCGTCCGACGTCCACCCGGCCGCAGCACCGGTGCGCGGCCGCACCATCCTAGGCACGGGCCCGGCTCCGACTCCTCCACAGGCCGGCCGACACCCTTGCGCTCCGCGGAGGGGCGGGCGCAGACTGTTGCGACCTCAGAACGTCCCGTGAGGAAGCGCACCACGACGGTGCCCACGCACACAGGAGGAACTCTCGATGTCCCAGCAGACGCGGTCCGGCAGCAAGCACGCCATCCGACTCACCACCGACGAGGCCGAGGTGCGCGACGCGCTCCTCGACCACACCGAGCACGGCGCGACGCTGTCCGCCCAGGAGATCGACGGGTCCGAGGAACCCACGACCAGGGCCTGACCAGCCGGGAGGCACGGGTCGGGTCCGCCTCGTCGGTCCGGCCGGTGCCTCCCGGCCGGTGCGCCCGGGTGGCGAGTGCGGCCGGTCGCTCCTGACCGGTGCGCCCGGGTGGTCAGTGCGCCCGGGTGGTCAGTGCGCCTGGGTGGCGACCGGCTCGCCGTCGCCGAGCAGCTCCGGGCTGCCGACGATCGCCATGCCCGCACCGCGCAGGCGCCGACGCTCCTGCGCGATGAACGCGAGCAGGCGGTCGTTGGTCCCCGCGACGTGCGCCGCCAGCAGCTCGGCCGCGCGGTCGGCCTCGCCGGCACGGACGGCCTCGAGGATCGCGCTGTGCTCGTCCCACGCGGCCTCGCGCGCCTCTGCGGTGCGGACCTCGATCCACCGCGTCCGCTCGAGTCGAGTGAGGGCGTCGGCGATCGCATCGGTGACGAAGCGGTTGCCCCCGAGCGCGGCGAGGTCCAGGTGGAACGTCGAGCCCATGCGGATCCCGGCCTCGCGGTCGGGTGTGCTGCGGAGCTGGTCGAGGTGCGCACGGACCTCGTCGAGCTGCTCGGCGGAGGCGCGCTCGACGGCGAGACGCGCCGCGGCGGGTTCGAGCACGCCGCGGAGCTCGGCGAGCGACGCGATCTCGTCGAGGTCGATCGGGGTCACCGTCCACGACCGCCCCTCGTGGAGGATGAGCCCCTCGCGCTCGAGCCGTGACAGCGCAGCGCGCACGGGGGTCCGCGAGGCGTGGAAGCGTCCCTCGAGTCCGCGCTCCGAGATCCGCTCTCCGGGGGCGATGTCGAGGGTCAGGATCGCCGCGCGCAGGTTGTCGTAGAGCTGGCTCGTCTGCGACACGGGCACGGCGGTCTCGGTCGTCTCGGTCACGGCGGACCAGCGTAGTGCAGATCGACGCGTGTTGGTATACCGTCCTGGTACACCAACCGCTCCCCGATCGAGACGACGTGCCCGCGCAGACCACCACCGCCGCTCCGCCCGTCGTCCCCGCCAGGGCGTGGACCATGCTCGCGCTCGGCGTCGCGGCACAGGCCGCCGGGACCCTCGTCGTCTCCGCCCCGGCGCTGCTCATCCCGCACCTGCTGGCGCAGGGGATGCCCTTCGCGTCGGCGGGACTGTTCGCGGCCGCCCCGACGATCGGCCTCGTCCTCACCCTCATCGCCTGGGGCGCGGTGACCGACCGCGTCGGCGAACGGGTGGTGATCGCCGGCGGACTCGCGCTGACCACCCTGACCGTCGTCGCGGCGTGGGTCACGGCGGGCGACCCACTGCTGCTCGGGGTCGCGTTCCTGGCGGCGGGCATGACGAGCGCGTCGACGAACGCGGCGAGCGGACGGGTCGTGGTCGGGTGGTTCCCGAGGGAGCGCCGCGGTCTCGCGATGGGCATCCGGCAGATGTCGCAGCCGCTCGGCGTGACGCTCGCTGCCGTGACGGTGCCGCTGCTGACCGAGACGCACGGTGTCCGGACCGCACTCGTGCTGCCGTTCGTGCTGTGCGCGGTGCTCACCGTGCTCTGCGCCGTGAGCATCGTCGATCCCCCACGGCCTCGGCAGGCCCGGGCAGCGGCGGCGACCGCGACGATCGACGGGGGCCCAGCGAACCCGTACCGGGCGTCCGGGTTCCTGTGGCGGGTGCACCTCGTGTCGGTGCTGCTCGTCGTGCCGCAGTTCACGCTCTCGACGTACGGGCTGGTCTGGCTGGTGGGCCTCGGCTGGTCGACGCCTGCGGCCGGGCTGCTGGTCGGCGCCTCGCAGTTCGTGGGGGCCGTCGGGCGCATCCTGGTCGGCGCCTGGAGCGACCGCGTCGCTTCCCGGGTCGGGCCGTTGCGCGTCGTCGCGGTGGCCGCAGCGGCCGTGATGGGCGCACTCGCGCTCGTCGACGTGTCGCACTGGGCGCCCGCGGCGGTGTTCCTCGTCATCGCCACGAGCGTCACCGTGGCGGACAACGGGCTCGCCTACACGTCGGTGGCCGAGGCGGCGGGGCCCTCGTGGTCGGGCCGGGCGCTCGGTGCGCAGAACACGGGGCAGTTCCTGGCGGCGAGCGCCGTCGGTCCCGGTGTCGGTGCACTCGTCGGGGTGCTCGGCTTCGCAGCGTCGTTCGCGATCGTGGCTGCGCTCCCCCTGCTCGCGCTACCGGTCGTCCCGCGCGACGACGTCTCCCACGACTGACGCCCAGCACCGCCCCGGGCAGCTCGACGCCCGGCACGCGACCCGGAGGAGCCTCGCCCGCAACACGCAACGTCGGCGGTTGCTCGCAGGGGTGTACCGCTGCGAGCAACCGCCGACGTTGCGTCCGGCGGAAGGGGCGTCCGTGCGAGGGGCCTCCGCGGCGGACGGGGTCAGGCAGGGACGGCGGGACCGACCGGCCAGCGCAGGAGCGCGGACGCGGGGGCACCGCTCGGCAGCGACGCCGCGTTCACCAGGACGAGTTCGGCGTCGGTCAGGACGACCGCCCGGACGAGTGCGCACACCGCCGGGACCTGCCCCAGCACCGACGCCCCCGCGGCCTGCTCGGGAGCGGTGGCGACCCAGGGTGCGGCATCGAGCGCGTACAGCGTCCGGTCCCCGAGCGCACCGGCGTCGAGCGTGACGACGGCTGCCTGGGCCTGCTGCAGCGCGGACACGACGGCACCGATCCCGCTGACGCTCTCGTTGTCCCCGCGACCCTCGTGCGTGCGGAGCAGGTCCTGCACGTCGTGCCGCCGCGACGCCAGGACGCGGGCGAGGGCGAGGTCGACGTGCTGCACGAGCGCCTTCTCGGAGGCGTCGTCGGCGCGCGGGTCGACCGCGACCTCGGTGACCAGCGCCCGGGTCGACGTCGAGAGCTCACCACGCAGGAGTTCGCGGGCACGGATGTCCCCGGCGAGCACGATCAGCCGGGGCGCGGTCGCCCGGACGGTCTCCTCGATCGCGGCCGCGACCTCGCCGGCGGTCTGCTTCCAGATCTCCTCGGCGTGCTGGTGCCAGTGCGGCTGCTTCCACCCGGCACCGGACTTCGCCTTGTGCAGCGTGTCGGTCCGGCCCTGCACGCGCTGCTCGTCCTCGGCGGCGCCGGTGGGGGCGTGCCCGAGTCGGTAGCTGCGGAAGCCGCCGCCCTCACGTCCGACGGTGACGACGAGGAACGGCAGGTCGAAGGGCCGGTGGGCGAGCAGGGGCAGCAGGTCGGGGACGGCGCCGGTGCCGATCGACTCCTGGCCGTGCAGGTGCCCGGGCAGCACCTCGCTGAGCACGAGCTCGTCGTCGCGGACGAGCACGTACCGGGCGACGGGTGCGGGCACGCCGGGCTGTTCGACGAGCTCCTCCTCGATGATCTGTGCGGCACGCTCGGAGCAGCCCTGCCCCGCGAGCGCATCGGAGACGGTCCGACGCTGGAGCGCGGCGATGCGGCGCGGGTCCTCGCGGTTGCCCGACGCGTCGACGTAGGCCCACGTCCAGGTGCCCGGCGTCTGGAGCGCCTGGACGATCTCGGGCTGCAGGGCGCTGGTCTCGCGGGTGGTCTGGGCCATCAGCGCTCGCCCTCCTCGTCGGTCTCGGTCGTGAAGACGGCGTCCGATCCCCCGCCGACGCCCGATCCGTCGTCCTGCAACGACCCCTCGAGCTCGCCGTCGTACCCGGAGGCCGTCACCGTCTCGGCGTCGTCGGTGTCGTCGGGCACCGGTTCGGACTGCCGGAACTCCTCGACGTGTGCGTTGCTGCCGTGCCCCTGGACGATGCTCTGCGCCTCGTGCGCGAGCTGGTCGTCGAGCTCGGGTCCGTGCGTGCTGTTGCCGCGATCGGTCATCGCCTGCCCCTTTGCGTCGGTGCCGCCGACGTCGCTGTCGGGCCGCCTGCGGCTTCGGTGTTGTGCGTGCTGACCACGGTGCGCGCTCGGCGCTGACCACGTTCGGAGGTCGGAGCGAACACGCAGCCAGCGCGGTGCGGAGCGGCGACGGCCCGCCCCGAGGCTCGCGTGAGCGGACGGATTCGCGTCGCCGCGACCGCGAACGTGTCCGCGGAACCGAGTCTCGCGCGTGCCGCACCGCACCGCGTCGCCGGAGGCACCGGGCCACGGTTCGGTCACGACGTTCTGTGGATACTTCGGGAATGCACAGCCTCGCTCGGTTTTGTGCTTTGCTGGCTCCGACCCCGCTCAACGACGAACCGGAGCCGTGATGACACCCATCCCATCGAGAACCGTCCTGTCACGACGGAACCTGCTCGGACTCGGACTCGGAACAGCTGCGGCGGGGTTGCTCGCCGGGTGCGCCGTCCCGGGATCGACGAACGTCAACAAGGCTGCGCTGGTCCCCGCGGCCGCCGGTGGCGAGACCGTCCAGATCACCTACTGGGCGTGGCTCAAGGACCTCCAGAAGGTCTGCGACGTCTGGAACGCGAAGAACCCGCGCATCCAGGTCACCGCGAACTGGATCCCCGGGGGCAACGCGGGCGGGTACCAGAAGATGTACTCCGCGCTCGCGGCCGGCGGCGGTCCGGACATCGGGCAGGTCGAGTTCCGGCAGATCCCGGAGTTCATGCTCGCGAACGGCCTGGTCGACCTCGCCCGGTACGGCGCGAAGGACGTGCAGTCGAAGTACGACGAGGCCGCGTGGTCGCAGGTCGAGTTCGTCGACGGCGTCTACGGCATCCCGCAGGACACCGGCCCGATGGGCTTCTACTACCAGACCGCGATCCTCGAGCAGGCCGGCGGTCAGCCCCCGACGACGTGGGACGAGTGGCGCGACCTGGCCGACAAGGTGCGCGGCACGGGCAACGGCAACTACCTCGAGGTGTTCCCGGTCGCCGACGCCTCGCCCTTCGCCGCGTACGCGCAGCAGGCAGGGGCGCGCTGGTTCCGGACCGACGGCGACGCCTGGGTCGTCGACATGACCGACGACAAGACGATGATGGTCGCCGAGTTCTTCGACGGGGTGATCGACGACAAGCTCGTCGACACGAGCGCGGGGGCGTACTCCCCGGGCTGGTACGCCGCCGCCGCGAGCGGCAAGATCGCCGCGGTCACGAGCGCGAGTTGGGGCGACGCCCTCATCCAGTCCGTGCAGGGCGGCGAGGGCAAGTGGAAGGTCGCCCCCATGCAGACGTGGGGCGACACCGGCTACGGCTCGAGCTCGATCGGCGGCTCGACGGCCGCCGTGCTGGCGAACGCGAAGCACCCGGCGGAAGCGCTCGAGTTCATCACGTGGATGACGACCTCGAAGGAGGGCGTCGACGCGATGATCAAGTACTGCGGCATCGGGTGGTCCCCGGCGAAGGACTACATCGGCAAGGCGCGCCAGCAGCCGTCCGAGTGGTTCTCCGGGCAGAACTACAACGAGGAGGTCTTCGTCCCCTCGGCCCAGGAGCAGAACCTGGAGTGGTCGTGGTCGCCCGTGACCCAGTCGGCCTTCACCAGCCTGCAGAACCAGTTCCGCCGCAAGCTCACCGGTGGGCTGAAGCTCACGGACGCGGTCGAGCTCGCCCAGCGGGAGATCGTCCAGTCCTTCAAGGACAAGGGCCTCAGCGTCAGGACCGCACGATGACCGCCACCCAGCCGGGATCCGGCTTCCGCACGAGCACCAAGGCCACGAGCGCCCAGAAGCGCGCCCCGTGGATCCTGCTCGCCCCGTTCCTCGCCCTGTTCGTGCTGACGTTCATCATCCCGATCATCAGCGCGCTCTTCCAGAGCTTCACCACCGTCGACCGCGAGGGCCTGTTCGGCGAGGACGGCGTCACCGGCCGCTTCGCCGGCTTCGACAACTACGTCACCGCGCTGAACGACGCCGGGTTCGTCGGCTCGATCTGGCGCATGCTCCTGTTCGGCATCGTGCAGGTGCCGGTGATGATCGTCCTCTGCACGATCCTCGCGCTGCTGCTCGAGTCGGCGAGCGCCCGCTGGCCCGCCTTCTTCCGCGCGGTCTACTTCATGCCGTACGGCGTCCCCGGCGTCATCGCGACGATCCTCTGGTCGTTCCTCTACGTGCCCGGCCTGTCGCCGATCGTGTCGCTGCTGCAGTCGATGGGGCTGCAGCCGGACTTCCTCGGCGCGAACAGCGTGCTGTGGTCGATCGCGAACATCGTCACGTGGACCTACACCGGCTACAACATGCTCATCATCGTGGCGCAGCTCAAGTCGATCCCCGGCGAGGTCTACGAGGCCGCGAAGATGGACGGCGCCGGCCCCTTCCAGGTCGCGTGGCGGATCCAGATCCCGCTCATCGCCCCGGCCCTGGTGCTCACGACGGTCTTCTCGATCATCGGCACGCTGCAGCTCTTCGCCGAGCCGCAGATCCTGTCGACGGTCGCGCCCGCCATCGACACCGAGTACACGCCGAACTACGCCGCGTACACGAACGCCTTCGCGTTCAACGAGTACGGCGTCGCGAGCGCGCAGGCCGTGATCATCGCGCTGGCCGCGTTCATCCTGTCGTTCGCGTTCCTCGCGCTGACGAACCGCGCGCCGAAGAACGAGCGCGACCAGAAGAAGCGGGCCAAGCGCGACGGCCTGGAGGCGCGGCGTGCGCTCCAGACGCGCGGCACGTCCGCCACCGGGTCGCGACCCGCCACCGGCGTCGCGGACCGCAGCACCACCACCGGAGCCGCGCCGCGCCTCCAGGCCGACAGCAAGGGGGCGGAAGCATGACCAGCGAAGCCATCGAGGCGCCAGTGACCAAGCAGGCGGCCGAGCCCGTCGACACCACGTCGATCACGGCGCACCAGCGCCGCAAGCTCGACCGCTCCCCCCGCTCGCAGATCGTCGTGACGGCCATCCTGGTCATCGTCGCGGTCTACTTCCTCGTGCCGCTGTACTGGGTCGTCATCGCGGCGACGAAGACCACCGGCGCCCTGTTCGCGACGAACGGGTTCTGGTTCGGCGGCGAGTTCGCGCTGTTCAGCAACATCCAGCAGGTGTTCTCGTACGACGGCGGCATCTTCGTCCGCTGGATCGCGAACAGCGTCCTGTACTCCGGCGTCGGCGCGGTCCTGGCGACCTACTTCGCCGCGGCCGGCGGGTACGCGCTCGCGAAGTACGAGTTCCGCGGGCGGCAGCTGGTGTTCGGCACGATCCTCGGCGGTGTGCTCGTGCCGGGGACCGCGACGGCGCTGCCGCTGTTCCTGCTCTTCTCGACGATGGGCCTGACCGACACGTACTGGAGCGTGCTCATCCCGAGCCTCGTCTCCCCGTTCGGGCTGTTCCTCTGCCGGGTGTACGCCGCCGCCTCGGTCGACACGGCGCTCCTCGAGCAGGCCCGCATCGACGGTGCCGGCGAGCTGCGGATCTTCCACACGATCGTGCTGCGCCAGATGACCCCGGCGCTCGTGACCGTGTTCCTGTTCCAGGTCGTCGGCATCTGGAACAACTTCTTCCTGCCGCTCATCATGCTGGCAGACCAGAAGCTCTACCCGATCACACTGGGACTCAACAACTGGCGGGCACAGGTCGATCGTCTGCCAGAGTTCTACCAGCTCACCACCGGCGGCGTGCTCGTCTCGGTGATCCCGCTGGTGATCGCGATCATCGTCCTGCAGCGCTTCTGGCGCGGGGGCCTCACGGAAGGATCGGTCAAGGGTTGACCATCGCTGCTCACTCGTCCTCCACCAGCACCACGCCCGAGGCGCTCGACGCGCTCGCCTCGACGGCACCGGGCTCGGACACCCGGCTCGCGCCGCGGGCCTGGTTGCACACCGACGCCCCGTCCCTGTCGCTCGACGGGGACTGGGACTTCCGGTGGTCGCCGGTCGCGGACGTCCCGCTCCCGGGGGTGGAGGACGGGTGGGGCAGCCTCCCCGTGCCGTCGCACTGGGTCCTGCACGGGCACGGCGCGCCGAGCTACACGAACCTGCAATACCCGTTCCCGATCGACCCGCCGCACCCGCCGGAGGAGAACCCGACCGGCGACCACCGCCGCACGTTCGAGGTCCCCGCGTCCTTCGACGCCGCGGCCCGGGTGCTGCTGCGCTTCGACGGTGTCGAGTCGCACTTCCGGGTGTGGCTGAACGGGTCCCTCGTGGGCTGGTCGACCGGATCCCGACTCGTGACCGAGTTCGACGTGACCTCGCTGCTCGTGCCGGGGTCGAACGAGCTGCTCGTCCGGGTGCACCAGTGGTCGGCCGCCTCGTACCTCGAAGACCAGGACCAGTGGTGGCTGCCCGGCATCTTCCGCAGCGTCACCCTGCTCGCCCGACCGACCGCGCCGATCGACGACGTGTTCGTGCGCGCCGGCTGGACCGCGACCCTCGGCAACGCCGCCACGGCCGGTACGGCTGCCTCCGGACGGCCGGAGACCGGCACGGGGACGATCACGTTCCCGACCCTCGACGCCGCGTTCCCGGTGCGCTTCCGGGTGCCCGACCTCGGTGTCGACGTGACGTGGGCCTCGGCCGACGAGGTCGCGCCGATCACCCTCGAGGGCGTCGAGCCGTGGAGCGCCGAGGTCCCGAAGCTGTACGACGCGACCGTCTCCACCGGCACGGACGCCGGCGGCCGCGCGGGCGGCGAGACCGTCGCGCTGCGCCTCGGCTTCCGCACCGTGTCGATCGTCGGCGACCGGTTCCTGGTGAACGGCGAGCGCGTGGTGTTCCACGGGGTGAACCGGCACGAGACCCACCCCGTGCGCGGCCGCGTCTTCGACGAGGAGCACGCCCGCGCGGACATGGCGCTCATGAAGCGGAACAACGTCAACGCGATCCGCACCTCGCACTACCCGCCGCACCCCCGTGTGCTCGACCTGGCGGACGAGCTCGGGTTCTGGGTGGTCCTGGAGTGCGACCTCGAGACCCACGGCTTCCTCTTCACCGACTGGGTCGGGAACCCCTCGGACGACCCGGCCTGGCGTGACGCATACCTGGACCGCATCGCCCGGACGGTCGAGCGCGACAAGAACCACGCGTCGATCGTCATGTGGTCGCTCGGCAACGAGTCCGGCACCGGCCGGAACCTCGCCGCGATGTCGCAGTGGGTGCACGACCGCGACGACGAGCGCCCGGTGCACTACGAGGGCGACTACACCGGCGCCTACACCGACGTGTACTCGCGGATGTACCCGACGCTGCAGGAGACCGAGTCGATCGGCGGCGGCCCGGAGACCCCGCTGCTCGGGTGCGGTCCGGCCGAGGCCGCGCGGCAGCGGACGAAGCCGTTCCTGCACTGCGAGTACGTCCACGCGATGGGCAACGGACCCGGCCAGATCCAGGAGTACGAGGACCTGGTCGACAGGTACCCGCGACTGCACGGCGGCTTCGTGTGGGAGTGGCGGGACCACGGACTCCTCGCGCAGACCGCGTCGGGTGAGGACTACTACGCGTACGGCGGCGACTTCGGCGAGGTCGTGCACGACGGCAACTTCGTGATGGACGGCCTCGTGCTGCCCGACGACTCCCCGACGCCGGGGCTGGCGGAGTTCGCGGCCGTCGTGGCCCCGATCCGGTTCTCGCTGTCGGACACCACCGTGCTCGTCGAGAACCGGTACCACTCCGCATCGACCGCGGGACTGCGCTTCCGCTGGACCCTGTCGCGGAACGGGGTCGAGGAGGCCAACGGCCGCTTCACCGCCGGCGTCGTCGCGGCCCGGCAGTCGGCCACGGTCCCGGTGCCCGACGAGGTGCTCGCGGCAGCCGCGGACGCCGCGTCCCTGGCCCCCGGCGACGAGCTGTGGCTCGACGTGACGGCGGAGCTGGCGGGGCCGACCGCGTGGGCGGACACCGGCCACGTCGTCGCACGCACGCAGCGGCTCGTGGCGAGCCGCGCGGCGGACGTGCCCCGGGCCTCCCGGCAGGGCTGGGACGGCGACCGTCTCGGCGACGGGACCTTCACCGCCCGCGGTGACCTGGTGTCCTGGAAGGGGCACGAGGTCGCCGGGCCGCGGCTCGAGCTGTGGCGCGCACCGACGGACAACGACAGCCTGGCCTCGCAGGGCGGGTACGAGACGGCCGACCCGGTGCTGACGAAGGGCGTCGGCGACCCCACCGCTCCGGCGTCGGCGGTCCGGTGGCGCGAACGCGGGCTCGACCGGTTGACGCACCGGCTCGTGTCGGTGTCGCGGACCGACCACGGCCTCGAGCAGCGCGTCCGTGTGGCGGCGGCGAACAGCGGGTGGGGCGTCGACGTCACGCACCGCTGGACCCTGACCGACGACGGACTGCTGCTGCAGACCGACGCGGTGCCGTTCGGGGCGTGGGACGTCACCTGGCCGCGGATCGGCGTGCGGTTCGACCTGCCGGCGTCGCTGCTCGACGAGGACGCTTCGTGGTTCGGGACCGGACCGGCGGAGTCGTACGCGGACTCGTCGCGTGCTGCTCGGGTCGGCCGGTTCAGTGCGCCGGCGCGGGCGCTGACCGTGGACTACTCGATGCCGCAGGAGACCGGACACCGGCCGGGGCTGCGGACGCTGTCGGTCGGGCCGTTCACGGTGTCGACCGTCGGGGCGCACCGGGCGGGCTTCACGCTCTCGCCGTCGACCGCGCAGGAGCTCGGGCGTGCGATGCACCCGTACGAGCTGCCGACGCCGGAGCACGCGTACCTGTACCTCGACGCGGCGCAGCACGGGCTGGGGTCGCGGGCGTGCGGGCTCGACGTGCTCCCGGAGCACCAGCTGTGGCCGCAGGCGTTCTCGTGGAGCGTGGTGCTCGGGTAGGGGCGGCGCGGCGCTGCGGCGCTCCGCGGCGCCTGCGCGCCGCTGCGGCGCTGCGGCGCTCCGCGGCGCCTGCGCGCCGCTGCGGCGCTGCGGCGCTCCGCGGCGCGACCTGCTCGCGCACAACCGGA
>NZ_JAUZUZ010000009.1:0-130219 GCF_031844345.1 Curtobacterium sp. BRD11 | reverse complement strand
GACGCCACCCGGCGGACGACGCCGGACACGAACGCACCACCAGCACCACCGCAACCCGGTCGGACGAGGCAGATCGAGCCTCCCGACCGTCACCACCGGGCACCAGCCCACGAGAGAGAAGGGAACCCACCATGGGACTCGACGACAAGATCAAGAACGCCGCACAGGACCTGACCGGCAAGGCCAAGGAGGCCTTAGGCAACGCGACGAACAACGACGAGAAGGTCGCAGAGGGCAAGAAGGACCAGGCCGCTGCGAGCGCCAAGCAGACCGGCGAGGACGTCAAGGACGTCTTCAAGTAACAGCGGACCACGGCCGTCGCTCCCCGAGGGGAGCGACGGCCGTCCTGTTCACAGAGGAGGAAGCCATGCAGCACGATCCGAACGCCCGGACGCAGATCACCGAGGTCGACCTGCCGCCCGAGCTGACCACCCCGCTCCCCGAGGATGCCGGGCCCCTGGTGGTCGCCGCCCGCACCGCGGCGGAGACGGCGCTCGGCGTGCCGGGCGTCCACCACCTGGGCGGGCTCGTCGCCCGCGCCGCCGACCGCGTCCGCTCGCAGCTCGGCCGCACCGCCGGAGCGCCCGGGGTGCAGGTCGACGACAACGACGGCACGCTCGACGTGACCGTGTCCGTCGTCATCAGCTACCCGCAGCCGGTCCGCGAGGTCGCCGAGGAGGTCCGCCGCCAGGTGGCCGCCGCGGTGTCGCAGCTCGGCGCCGGACAGCCCACCACGGTCGACGTCCGCGTGCTCGACGTGCACGGACCCTTCGACGACGAGCCGACCCCCGTCGACCGGGCCCGGGAGGCCGTGGGCGATGCGGTGGACCGCACGAAGGAGGCCGTCTCGGGTGCCGCGGAGGACGTCCGCGGCGGTGCCGCCGAGGTCGCCGAGCGTGCACGGGACGCCGCGCAGGACGCGGCGGGTGCCACGCGCGAGGCCGCCGGTCGCGCACGCGACGCCGCCGGCGACGCCGTCGACCGGGCACGGGAGACCGCGGGGGACCTGCGCGAGCGGGCGTCCGACGCCGTGGACACCGCGCGGGCGAAGGCGGCCGACGCCGTCGACACGGCGCGCGAGACCGCATCCGACGCGGCGGAGCGTGCCGCGGAGAAGTCCTCCGACGCCGGCGACGCGGCGAAGCAGGCCGTCAGCGCGGCGAAGGACGCCGCGGCGGACGCCTCGCAGGAGGTCCGCGACCGTGCCTCCGGTGCTGCCTCGGCAGCGACCGACGCCGCGGCCGACGCGGGCGCAGCGGCCTCGGACGCCGCCGACTCCGCAGCGACCGCGACGCAGGACGCGGTGACCGCGACGCAGGACGCAGCGGACGGTGCACGTCGCGAGGGCAGCACCGACGCCGACGAGCCGTCGGTGGAGAGCGCACCCGCCGCGGACGAGCAGGTCGCCGACGCGCTGGACGAGGCGGCCGACCGCATCGAGCACGCCGCGGACGTCGTCCGCGACGAGGCCGACGCCCGCCACGACCAGGCCGCCGCCCACCGCAGCGGCAGCGGCGACGGCGACGGCGACGGCGACGGCGAGGCACAGCGATGACCGCGTGGGCGGGACGCCGGGGCACCACCGCCCGGCGTCCTCGCCCGCGCGGCGTCTGGACCACGTCGGGCATCGGCATCGTGCTGGTGCTCGCCGTGGCCCTCGGCGGGTACCTTCCGCTCGTCGGGTTCCTCGGCGGCGTGACCGCCACCACGGCGGGGCTCGTGCCGTTCCCGTTCGTCCGGATCGCCCTCGTCACCGTGCTCGGCCTGGTGGTGGTCCTCGCCCTGCTGCTCTGGGCGCTGACCCGACGGCACACGGTCACGTCGGTGTTCGCCGTCGTGCTCGCGGTCCTGGTCAGCCTCGCGGTCACGGCCTACCCCGTGGTGACGATCGCCATCGCCTCGGCGGACCGCGCGGGCGACGTGTGGCCGATCGTCACCGAGCTCTGGCAGCGCTTCACCGGCTGACGGTCCGCCCACCCGACCGACGGCCGGTCAGTGTCCGGCGGCGGCCGCCAAGCGGGCCAGGCCCTCGTCGATCGTGATCGTCGGGGACCAGCCGAGGTCGTGGCGCGTCCGTCGCTGGTCGAACCAGTGGGCGGTGGACAGCTGCTCGGCGAGGAACCGCGTCATCGGCGGCTCGTCCGCCCCCGGACGCACACGCCACACCGCCTCGACCACGGACCCGGCTGCACGGGCGACGGCGGCGGGCACGTGCAGCCGCGGTGCAGGGACGCCGGACGCGGTGCAGATGCCCGCCAGGAGCTCCCCCACCGGCCGCGGCTCTCCGTTCGTCACGACGTAGGCGTTGCCGTGCACGGCGTCGTCCGCCGCGTGCTCGAGCGCAGCGACCATCGCCGAGGCCGCGTTGTCGACGTAGAGCGTGTCGATGAGCGCGGCGCCCGAGTCGAGGAGCGGCAGCCGACCGGCACGTGCCCGGTCCACGATGCGTCCGACCAGCTGCGTGTCGCCCGGTCCCCACACCAGGTGCGGGCGGACGGCGACGACCGCGAAGCCCGGCTCGTCGGCCGCCAGCGCGAGGAGCTCCGCGGCGCCCTTCGTCCGCGCGTAGTGCCCGCGGGCGGCAATCGGCTCGGCAGGGTCGGCAGCGGCGCCGGCCAGCGACGACCCGGTGTGCGCCACGGACGGCGACGACACGAAGACGAAGCGCCCCACCCCGGCGGCCCGCGCGGCGTCGAGCAGCGCGCTCGTCCCGGCGATGTTGACCCGCGCGAAGTCGGCCGGGTCCCCGGCGAGCGAGACCTTCGCCGCCAGGTGCACCACGGCGTCGACGCCCTCGACCGCGCGCGCGACCGCAGCGGTGTCCGTCATCGTGCCGAGCGAGTCCTCCACACCGTCCACCCGGGACGGCCGACGCTGGAACGTGCGGACGTCGTACCCGGCGTCCCGGACGGCAGCGGCGGTCGCCCGGCCGAGGAAGCCGCTGGCACCGGTGACCAGGACCCTCACGGGCGGGTCATCCGGCCGCCGCCGAGCACCGTCGTCGCCCATCGCGACAGCCGGGCGCGGTCGACCTTCGAGTTGTGCCGGACGTCCGTCGGCAGCACCGGGACGACGAGCACCGCGGCGAGCGGGACCCCGGCGGCGGTGCGGACGGCGGCGGCGAGCTCGGCCGACGCGAGGCCGGGACGCCGGGCTGCGGGGACGGTCTCGACCACGGCGACGACCTGCTGGGTGCCGGACGGTCCGGTGCTCGCGATGCCGGCACGGCCGACGCCGTCGACGCGCTCGATGCGCTGCTCGGGTCCGACGGGTGTCACGACACCGTGCGGGGTCGTCACGACGTGCTGGAGCCGGCCCTCGATCCACAAGCGCCCGTCGGCGTCGAGGTGCCCCACGTCGCCGGTGCGGTGCCCGCGCGGGTCGTCGACCCCGAGCCGCGAGACGCGGTCCGTGCGCCAGAGTCGGTCGTAGTGGTCGCGGACGTGCGGGGCCGCGACGACCACCTCGCCCGTGACGCCGGCCTGCTCCGTGAGGTCTCCGGTCGGTGCGCCGTCGGCGTCGAGCGGCGCGATCCGCACGCGCACACCGACCGCCGGTCGACCGACGCAGATGCCGTCGTCGGGAGCGGAACCCGCCGACCGGATGCCGTCCAGGTCGACGTCCGTCATGAGCAGGCCCTCGGTCATGCCGTAGGGCGTGTGCGCCGCTGCGTTCGGCATGAGGTCGGTGGCAGCCCGGAGGAGCGCCGCGGGCACCGGTGCCCCCGCGGACAGGAACAGACGCACCCGACCGAGGGCATCGCGGTCGCCGGCCGCCAGCGCCGGTGCCGTCGCGACGACGTTCGCCAGCGCTGCGGGTGAGAGGAACACCACGGTCGCGTCCACGGCAGCCACGGCGTGGGCCACCGCGGTCGCCGTCAGCGTGCGCGGACGGGTGACGTCCATGTCCGGGGCCACCGACCGGGCACCGAGGGCGGGACCGAGCAGGGCGAACGGCGCGAAGCCCGCGACCAGCCCCGTGCCGACGCCGACGCCGTACTGCGCCGCGAGGACGTCCCGCACCGCGGTGAGCTGCCCGTGCGTGTAGACGACGCCCTTGGCCGGACCGGTCGAGCCCGAGGTGAACAGGACGGCCGCCGGTGCGTCCGGCGACGGTGCAGCGGGCAGGGCTGCTCCGGCTGCGAGTCGTCGGGCGCCACGTCGGGCGACCTCGGTCAGGGTGTGCTCCACGCCGAGGACCGCTCGCGCGGGGGCCGGGAGCGCGACCGTCGCGATGCGTCGACCCGGCCACCCGAGTACACGCGCAGCTCCGAGACCGGGCAGCGCCCCGATCACCCAGTCCGGCCGGGCGCCGCGGACGGCACGGGTGAGCCCGCGCAGACCGAGGCCGGCGTCCGCGACGACGACCACCGCACCGATCCGGACGCAGGCGTACAGGACGGCCGTCAGGTCGGCCCCGGGCGTGACGAGCAACGAGACGCGGTCGCCGGGACGCACGCCGAGGTCGGCGAGACCGACGGCGACCTCGCGGACACGGCGGGCGAGCAGCCGCCACGAGACCGTCCGCGGGCCGCCGGGAGCGGCCATCTCGACGAGCGCCGGGCTCGCGTCGTCCGCGAGGTCGTCGAGGGCTGCCCAGAGCGGTCGGTCGGTCGCGAGACCCTCGGTGGTCGCATCGGTCGCGTCGGTCGCATCGGTCGCATCGGTCGCGTCGGTCGTCCGGGCGTCGGCCGGGAGGCTCGACTCGCCACCGCCGGGCGCGTGCCCGTCCGGCAGGCGGTCGCCGAGCCAGTCGAGCACCGTGCCCGCGACGTCGGCGTCGTCCGGAAGCAGGTGACCGGCACCCTCGAAACGGTGCACGTCGGCGTGCGGCAACCGGTCGGCCAGGTCGTCGAGGTACCGCTCGAGGAACACCGGGTCACGCGGTCCCCACATGACGAGCGCCGGGACCTCGAGCGCCGCGACACCGGCCGCGATCCGGTCGAGCTCGGTCGCGCTGGGGTGCGCGGCGTCGACGGGGATGTCCGCCACGAACCCGCCGATGCCCCCGCGGCGGGCTGCTCCGCGGTACGGCGCCCGGTAGGCGTCGGCGGTCGGCCGGTCGAGCGTCGGGTGCGCGATGGCGAGCGTCGTCTCGAGGAACGCGGGCGTCAGGACGGTGCCGCGACCGAGCACGCCGGGACGCAGGGCCAGCCGCAGCGGTGCGGGGATCGGGGCGTCGTCGGGCTGGTGCACGGCGGTGTTGCACGTCGCCACGCCCACGACGTGGTCGGGGTGGTCGACCGCCCAGCCGAGCGAGACGACGCCGCCCCAGTCGTGCCCGAGCGTGACGACGGGTCCGGCGAGTCCGAGCTCGTCGGTCAGGGCACCGAGGTCGCGCACGCGGTCGGCCAGGCGGTGCTGGTCGGCGGTGCGCTCCGAGAAGCCCATGTCGAGCTGGTCGACGGCGATCACGCGCCAGGCCGGGCCACCGGCCCGGGCGACGCTGAGCGTGCGGGCCGCGACGGACCGCCAGAGGTAGGACCAGGTGGGGTTGCCGTGCACGCAGAGCAGGGTGCCGACCGGGGTGACGCCGAGCGCCTCGAGCTGACCGGCCGTGTCGAGGAGGTGCCAGGTGCGCGCGGGGTGGTGCGTGCCTCCCGGCCGGCCGTCCGGCGACCCGGGGACGGTGACCAGACGGGACCAGGCCGGGTCGAGTCCGGGCAGGGGCGGCGGGAGCGTCGCCGGGGCCGTACTGGCAGCGACGCGCGGGAGGCCGGACCTCACCAGCGCAGTTCCATCATCGCCGTGTTGATGCCGGAGCCGACGCCGCCCAGGAAGACGCGGTCACCGCGGGTGATGCCGCCGCGGTCGACCTCGTCGGCCAGGGTGATCGGGATCGACGCCGGGCCGACGTTGCCGTAGCGCTGGTAGGTGGTCGGGACCTTCGTGCGCGGGATGCCGATGGCCTCGACGAAGGCGTTCGTGTGCACGTCGGAGACCTGGTGGAGCACGTAGCGGTCCATGTCCTGCCAGTCGAAGTGCGAACGCGCCTCGGTCCAGGCGGCGACGACGAGCTCCATGCCGCCCTTCAGCAGCATCTTCGCGTCGGTGAACATGCCGTCCACGCTGCCGACGCACAGGTCGTACCACTGCGTCGCCGCGCGGGTGACGCCGCCGATGATGCGGTGCCCCTCGGGGTGGACGTCGGACGGGCCGAGCACGGCGGCCGCGGCGCCGGACCCGAGGGTCAGGCTCGCGAACTCGCTCATGAAGTCCTTGCGGTTCCGGCCACCCTGGTTCAGGCGGTCGATCGTGTTGAGCTGCACCTGGTCGGCGTCCTCGCCGTCCACGATGAGCGCGTACTTGATCTGCCCGGAGTCGATCATGCCCGCGGCGACGCTCATCGCGTTGACGAAGCCGAGGCACGCGTTCGCGATGTCGAAGTTGATGGCCGACGTCGGCAGCCCGAGCCCGTGGTGCAGGCGCACGGCGACGCTCGGCTCGAGGTGCGGACGGGTCACCGAGGTGTTGATCAGCAGCCCGACGTCCTCCGGGCGGATGCCGGCCTCGACCATCGCGCGACGGCCGGCGTCGATCGCGGCGTCCTGGAAGGTCTGCCCCTCACCCCAGTTGCGGCGCTCGGTGACACCGGCGACACGCTCGAGCAGACCGGTCGGGAGACGGAGCCGACGCAGCGCCCCGCGGAGCTTCGCCTCGATGTCCGCGGAGGTCGTCACACGGTCCGCGACGGTCGTCGCCACCGACAGCAGCGACACGTTCTGGTGCTTCGCCGTGGCGTTGCCGGGGCGCTCCGGTTCGCTGCTCGTCGACTGGTCGACCGGTCGTTCCGTCATGATCGTCACCGACACATACTTCCGCATCCGACCTGGATGTGCGATCCGGGTGCGCTGGGCGGCACCGGTCAGGCGTCCTTCGGCAGCTTGCGGACCTTCGACCGGCGACGCCGACGGTCCGGGATCATCGACCGCATCTCCTCGAGCTTGCCGAAGCAGAGCAGGCGGTCGCTGGCCTGCAGCTCGACGCCGCTGCGGGGGTTCGGGATCACCGAGGCGCCGCGGTGCAGGGTCAGGACCGTGATGTCCCGGTCCCAGAGCCCGGACTCCTTGATGGTCTTGCCGACCA
This sequence comes from Curtobacterium sp. BRD11, assembly GCF_031844345.1. NCBI lineage: Bacteria > Bacillati > Actinomycetota > Actinomycetes > Micrococcales > Microbacteriaceae > Curtobacterium > Curtobacterium sp. BRD11. The sequence continues at coordinate 123,134 of NZ_JAUZUZ010000009.1, read as the reverse complement.
GGTCCGCGTTCGTGTGCACGAGGAGCTCGGCCACGCCGTAGCCGGTCGAGACGCTGAGGCGCTGACGGACGTCGATCTCCGGGAACGCGACCTGGTTGCCGATGAAGTCGATGATCGCGCCGGCGACGTCGAGGCCCGTCGCACGCTCGATGCCCTCGAGCCCCGGGGAGGAGTTGACCTCCATGACGAGCGGTCCGTCGTTGCCCTCGAGCATGTCGACACCCGCGACGCGGAGCCCCATGATCTGCGCCGAGCGCACCGCCGCCTCCTCGTACTCGGGGCTCAGGGTGACCTTCTCGACGGTGCCGCCGCGGTGCACGTTCGAGCGGAACTCGTCGCCGGAGGCACTGCGACGCATCGCAGCGACGACCCGGTCCCCCACGACCAGCGCACGGATGTCCCGGCCCCGGCTCTCGGAGATGAACGCCTGGATGAGCACGTTCTGCTTCGTGGAGTGCAGCGTCTCGACGATCGACTCGGCGACCTTCGCCTCGGGAGCAAGGATCACGCCGATGCCCTGCGTGCCCTCGAGCAGCTTGATGACGACCGGCGCCCCACCGACGCTGTCGATCGCCCCGCGGACGTCGGCACGGCTGTTCACGAACGTGGTCGCGGGCATGCCGATGTGGTGGCGGGACAGGATCTGGTTCGCCCGGAGCTTGTCGCGCGAGTTCGTGATGCCCGTCGCCGTGTTCGGCGTGTAGACGTCCATCTGCTCGAACTGCCGCACCACCGCGGTGCCGTAGTAGGTGATCGAGTTGCCGATCCGCGGGAGCACGGCGTCGTAGTCGCTGAGCAGCTTGCCCCGGTAGAGCAGGTCGGGCTCGTCCCCGGACAGGTCGATGGCGAACCGCAGGGTGTTGAGCACCTTGACCTCGTGGCCGCGATCGACCGCGGCGGCACGCAGACGCTGCGTCGAGTACGCGTGCGGGGCGCGCGACAGGATGGCGAGTTTCATCGGGGTTGCTCCACGGGGTCGAGACGTCGACGGCGACGCTCAATCAAAGCATGCGACAGGATGGGCACATGGCCCGGAACCCGACGATCGCAGGATGGCGTGAGTGGGCTGCCCTGCCCGGGCTGGACCTGCCCTGGATCAAGGTGAAGCTCGACACCGGGGCGCGGAGCTCGGCACTGCACGCGTTCGACCTCGAGGAGCTCCCCGGCGACCGCGTCCGCTTCTCGGTGCACCCGTGGCAGGACACCGACGCCGACGCCGTCACGCACGAGTGCGACGTGCACGACCGACGGATCGTCCGGAGCTCGACGGGGCACACGCAGGAACGCATCGTCGTGCTGACGTCGATCACGCTCGCGGGTCGCACGATCGACGCCGAGGTCACGCTGAGCAACCGCGACCAGATGGGCTTCCGCATGCTCGTCGGCCGCGAGGCGCTGCGCCAGGGCTTCCTGGTCGACCCCGCGCGGTCGTTCATGGCCGGCCGGGCCCCGAAGGAGATCCGGCGGCGCAACCGCGGTCGCGCCTGAGGCGTGGGGCCGCGCGTTCCGCACCACGGCGGACGGGAGGCGCGGGGCGGGTCGGATCCGCGCCTCCCGTCCGCCGCTCGGGTCGCGCTCCGCAGCCCGGATGACGCTCCGTGACGACGCCCGTTCCCCCGCCGAGGTGACGTGCCTACGCTCCACGCACCGGCCCAGTCGCCGGCGTCCCGGACCCGAGGAGACCGACGTGACCGACCAGACCATCGCCCGCCAGGTGGACGACTTCAACCAGGGCTTCACCACCCAGATCGGCCCGGAGCTGTCCGCGGTCTTCGACGGCGAGCAGGCCGACCTGCGCGCCTCGGGGGTGCCCGACGGGGTCGTCGGTGTCGGCGAGACCGCCCCGGACGCGCGACTCGTCACCCCGACCGGCGACGAGACGTCGTTCGCCGCCGTCCGCGGCTCCACGCCGACCGTCGTCGTCTTCTACCGCGGCGCCTGGTGCCCCTACTGCAACATCACGCTGCGCACCTACCAGCAGGAGCTCCTGCCGGCGCTGCGGGAGCGGGACGTCCAGCTCGTCGCGGTCTCGCCGCAGACGCCGGAGGCCGCCGAGCAGTCGATCGCGAACGGGGAGCTGGAGTTCCCGGTGCTGACCGACCCGGAGAACGTGCTCGCCGGACGCTTCGGCATCGTCACGGAGCCGAGCGACGCCGCGCGGGCGGCGCACACGCAGCTCGGGTTCGACGTCGCCGACAGCAACGCCGACGACACCGCGGCGATCCCGTTCCCGTCGGTCTTCGTGATCGACGCGGACGGCGTGGTCCGCTCCGCTGACGTGCACGTCGACTACACGACGCGCACCGAGGTCGCGGACGTGCTGACCGCGGTCGACGCCCTGGTGGTCCCCGCGCCCTGACCGGCCGCTCGGCGCGGAGCCGACCGGGGCGGACGGGAGGCGCGGGCCGGGTGACGGACGTCCGTCACCCGGACCGCGCCTCCCGACCGCACCGCGGCGCGGCCGTCAGGGCAGGAGTGCGGACGCGACCGCGCGTGCGGTGGCGGAGTCCGCAGCGGGGTCGCGCAGGCGCATCGCCAGCGCACCCGAGACGACGAGCAGCAGCTGCTCGGCGAGCGCCGGGGCACGGTCGCGGACGAGCGGACGAGCCGTCTCCGTCAGCCGCCGTCGCAGGGTGTCGGTCTCGCGGTCGAGGACGGCGCGCAGGTCCTCCGGGGCATCGACGTACTCGGCAGCGGTGCCGAGGAAGGCGCACCAGCGGGAGCCCGTCGGGGTGGACCGGTACTCGTCGAGCGCGTCGAACACGGCGAGCAGGCGGCCGCGGTCGTCGGTCGCCCGCTCGAGGGCACGGTCCCACGTCGCGACCCAGTCGTCGTGTCGTCGGTCGAGCGCCGCGGCGACCAGGGCCTCCTTGCTCGGGTACCCGCGGTAGAGCGTCGCCGACGACACCCCCGCGCGTTCGAGCACCGCGTCGACGGGGGTCGCCGCGATCCCGCGGGTGAAGAACAGTTCCTCGGCGGCGTCGAGCACCCGTTGCTCGGTCCCTGGACGCATCGCCATGCAGCCAGCCTAGGGTCGCAGAAGTGAAACGATCGTTTTCGTTACCGACCTCCGTCCTGCTCGCGAGCGGGCTGGGGCTCGTCGCTGCGACCTACGGCCTGGTGCGCCTGGCGTTCGGGCTCTTCCTGCCGGACGTCCAGCGTGACCTCGGCTTCGGCGCGGACGTCGGCGGTGCGGTGTCCTCGGGCGCCTCGGTCCTGTACTGCACCGGTGCCGTCGTGGGGTTCCTGCTCGCCGACCGCGCCGCCCGGTGGCTCGTCGTGGTCGCGGCGCTCACCGCGGGCCTCGGCGCGATCACGACGGCGGCGAGCGCGACGACCCTCGTCTTCGGGTGGCCGCCGTGGTGGCGTCGACCGGGGCCGGGCTGGCGTCGCCGGCGATGGTGCAGCTGGTCGCCGGCCGGCTCGACGGCGCCGCTCGCGACCGGGCCCAGGCGGTGGTGAACTCCGGGACGGGCCCGGGGCTCGTCGCGGCCGGGGTCCTCGCGCTCGTGCTGCTGCCGGACTGGCGCACCGCCTGGGCCGCCGCCGGCGTGGTCACGCTGCTGGTCGGTGCGGTGGTGTTCCTCGCGGCCGGAAGAAGAGCACCGGACGCGCGCTCCACCCCGGCAGCGGCCCAGCGCTCCGCGCTCCAGCGCCCCGCGGTTCGGCGCCCCGCGCTCCGCGCGGCGCTCCCGGGCCGGTCGTGGTTCGGCGCACAGGTCGTGCCGGTCGTGGTGGCGCTCCTCTTCGGTGCGGGCTCGGCGGTGGTCTGGACCTACGGCCGCTCGGCGCTCGTCGGAGCCGGCGTGCCGAGCGGACTGACGGTCGTCGCCTGGATCGCGCTCGGCGTCGGCGGGGCCTCGGTCGCGGTGACGGCGCGGTGGACGAGCGGGCTGCCCGCTGCCCGCCTGTGGCTGTTGACGACGACGCTCGCCGCCGTCGCGGTGCTCACGCTCGGCCTGCTGCCCCACGTCGTCGGGGCCGCACTGGTGGCGTGCGCGCTGTTCGGGTGGGGCTACACCGCGGCGACGGGCGCGCTCATCGCCTGGACGACCGAGATCGACCAGGGTCACGCGGCCGCGGGCACCGCGCTGCTCTTCGTGGTGCTCGTCGCCGGCCAGGCACTCGGGGCAGCGGCGGCCGGCGTGCTGGTCGGGCCCGCGGGCACGGCGACGACCTTCACCGCGGCAGCCGCCGTCGTGGCGGTCGCTGCCACCACACCGCTCGTCGTCGCCCGGCGGGACCTGCGGCCGGCGGCGCCCACCCGGTAGCGTTGCCCGCATGGGGTGGACGAGGGAGGGGTGGGCCCGGTTGCCCGTCGGACCGCGGGAGCACCGGCAGGACGCACTGCTCGCGCTCGTGCTCGGCGTCGGGTTGGCCGTCACGACCACGCTGTACGGCGCCGCGGGCGTCTACGAGGACGACCAGGCGCCGTGGTGGGTGTCGGCGCTCATGGTGGTCGCGAACGCCGCGCCGATCGCGTTCCGCCGCCGCTGGCCGATGACCGTCGCCGTCGTGTCCGCGCTGGCGTTCGCCGCGACACAGCTGCTCCACGTCCCCGAGATCATCCTCGTCAACTTCACCCTCTTCATCGCGCTGTACACGGTCGGGGCGTGGTGCTCGGACCGGATCCGCGCCGAGGTGGTCCGCTGGGTGATCATCGGCGGGATGTTCGCGTGGGTGTTCCTCGCGCTCTCGTTCGGGTGGGCGGTGCCGAACGCGCTGCCGAACGACGACGACGCCCTGATCCCGCCGTACATCGCGTACTCGCTCGTGAACATCCTCATCAACGTGCTCTACTTCGGCGGCGCCTGGTACGCCGGCAACCGCGCGTGGGCAGCCGCGGTGGCCAAGCACGACCTCGCCGAACGCACCGCGGAGCTCGCCGCCGAACGGGAGCGCACGGCTGCCCAGGCGATCACCCTCGAGCGCGTGCGGATCGCCCGCGAGCTGCACGACGTCGTGGCCCACCACGTGTCGCTGATGGGTGTCCAGGCCGGAGCCGCCCGACGCGTGGTCGGCCGCGACCCGGAGCAGGCGACCGCCTCGCTCACGGTGGTCGAGGACAGCGCACGCACCGCGGTCGAGGAACTCCGCCGGATGCTGGGGACCCTGCGCGAGGACGACCCCGGCGCGAGCGCGACCGACACCGCGCCGAGCACGGCCGGGCTCGGTCGGATGTCGGAGCTGGTCGACGCCGTCCGCTCCTCGGGCCGGGACGCCGGGCTCGTCGTGGTCGGTGACGAGCGCTCGGTGCCGCCGACCGTCGGGGCCGTGGCGTTCCGCATCGCGCAGGAGGCCGTGACGAACGTCGTCAAGCACGCCGGCCCCACCGCCCGCGCGGACCTGCGCCTGCGGTACCTCGACGACGGCATCGAGGTCGAGGTCGCCGACGACGGACACGGCGCCGGCGCGGTCCGCGACCCGGGCGGCAGCGGGCTGGGCCACGTCGGCATGCGGGAGCGCGTCGCCGCCGTGGGCGGTCGCATCGAGATCGGGCCCCGCGCCCGGGGAGGGTACCTGGTACGGGCATGGCTGCCGACGACCTGACGATCGTGCTCGCGGACGACCAGGACCTGGTGCGTGCCGGCTTCCGCGTCATCCTGGAGTCCGAGCCGGGCTTCCGCGTGGTCGGCGAGGCCCCGGACGGCGGCGCCGCGGTCGACGCGGTCGTCGCGCTGCGACCCGACGTCGTGTGCCTCGACGTCCAGATGCCCGGCATCGACGGGCTCGAGGCGGCACGACGCATCGGCGCGCTCCCGGACCCGCCGGCGGTGCTCGTGCTCACCACGTTCGACGACGACGACGCCCTGTTCCAGGCGCTCGAGGCGGGGGCGAGCGGGTTCCTGCTGAAGAACGCCTCCCCCGAACGGCTGATCGACGCCGTCCGCACGGTCGCCGCCGGGGACGCCCTGCTCGCCCCCGACGTCACGCGCCGGGTGATCAGCCGCGCGACCGCCGGGCACGGGCCCACCTGCCCAGCGCACGCCGGCCACACGGCGTCCCCGGTCGACGACGGTGCGGCCGCCATCGCCGCCGCGGGGCTCACCGAACGCGAGGCCGAGGTCCTGCGACTGCTCGCGCGCGGCTGCAGCAACGCCGAGATCGCCCGCGCGCTCTTCGTCGGCGAGGCGACCGTCAAGACGCACGTGTCGAACGTCCTGCAGAAGACCGGCGTGCGCGACCGCATCCAGGCGGTCGTGTGGGCCTTCGAGCACGGCGTCTCCTCCGCGGCCTGACGGACCCCGCTCCCCCGCGCGGTGGAGCCGGGGCGTCGGGAAGTCCCGCCTCTCGCCGGAGGTGGGCAGCGCCTCCCGGACCGTAGCGTCGAGACGTCGGCGAGGACCGCCGGCGGAAGGGGAACGGGCGATGCTCACCATCGAAGGCGTGACGAAGCACTTCGGCGACCGCCGGGTGCTCGACGACGTGGGGTTCTCGGTCGGCAGCGGCCGGCTGACCGGGTTCGTCGGCGGCAACGGCGCCGGCAAGACCACGACCATGCGGATCCTGCTCGGCGTCCTGCAGGCCGACACCGGGCGCGTGTCGATCGACGGCACCGAGGTCGGCCCGACCGACCGCCGCCGCTTCGGCTACATGCCCGAGGAACGCGGGCTCTACCCGAAGATGCCGGTCGCCGAGCAGATCACCTACCTCGCACGCCTGCACGGTGTCGACAAGCGGACCGCGGGGCAGCGGACCACCGCGCTGCTCGAACGACTCGACCTCACGCAGCACGCGAGCGACGCCGTCGAGAAGCTCTCGCTCGGCAACCAGCAGCGCGTGCAGGTCGCCGCGGCACTCGTCCACGACCCCGAGGTCCTGGTGCTCGACGAGCCGTTCTCGGGCCTCGACCCGATGGCCGTCGACACCGTGCTCGGCGTGCTCCGCGAGCAGGCGGCGAGGGGTGTCCCGGTGCTCTTCTCGAGCCACCAGCTCGACGTGGTCGAGCGGCTGTGCGACGACGTCGTGGTGATCGCCGACGGGACGATCCGTGCCGCCGGCTCCCAGGAGGACCTGCGCCGCAGCGCCGGCCCCGCCGCGTGGGAACTGCTCGTCGACGGCGACGTCGCGTGGATCCGCGACGAACCCGGCGTGACCGTGCGCGAGTTCGACGGCGGGTACGCGGTGTTCGAGGCCGACGAGCCCACGGCGCAGCGCATCCTGCAGCGCGCCGTCCAGCACGGCACGGTGGGCTCGTTCGCCCCGCGCGTGCCCCGTCTCAGCGAGGTCTTCCGGGAGGTCGTCCGATGACCAGCCACTTCGTCGACGCCGTCCGGCTCGTGACCGTCCGCGAGATCCAGGCCCGCGTCCGCAGCAAGGCCTTCGTGGTCTCCGCCGCGATCCTGGTGCTCGCCGTCGTCGTGTCCGTCGTCATCGCGGGCATCATCGGCAAGGCGACCGCAGACGACACCACGCCCGTCGCGGTGGTCGACGGCGTCTCGCTCCAGTCCACCGACGGCCTCGACGTCACCCCGACCACCACCGTCGCCCAGGCCGAGCGCCTCGTGCGGAGCGGTGACGTGGACGCCGCCGTCGTGCCGTCCGACGACACCCTCGGGTACAGCGTCGTCGGGCTCGAGGACACCCCGACCGACGTCGTCGGTGCCCTCAGCGTCACCCCTGCGGTGGAGCTCCTGCAGCCCGGCACGCTCTCGGCGGGCCTGGTGTCCGCCATCGGCATCCTGTTCGGCGTCGTCTTCTTCACCTCCGCCGTGACCTTCGGGTCGTCGATCGCGCAGAGCGTCGTCGAGGAGAAGTCGACGCGGGTGGTCGAGATCCTGATGGCCGCCATCCCGGCCCGTGCCCTGCTCGCCGGGAAGGTGCTCGGCAGCAGCATCATGGCGTTCGCGCAGATCATCGCCATCGCGATCGCCGGCGCCGTGGCCCTCGCGGTCACCGGGCAGGACAACCTGTTCACGTTGCTCGGCCCCAGCGTGCTCTGGTTCGTCGGCTTCTTCGCCGTCGGCTTCGTGCTCATCGCCGCGCTGTTCGCCGCGTCCGCCGTGCTCGTGTCCCGCCAGGAGGACGTCGGCAGCGTCACGATGCCCGTGATGCTCCTCGTGATGATCCCGTACATCCTCATCGTCTCGGCGGCGGACAACGAGACGATCGTCGGGATCATGTCGTACGTCCCGTTCAGCGCGCCGATCGGGATGCCGATGCGGATCTTCCTCGGGACCGCCGAGTGGTGGGAGCCGATCCTGTCGCTGCTGCTCGTCGCCGCGTCGGTCGTCGTGGTCGTCGCCGTGGGCGCGCGCATCTACGAGAACGCGCTGCTCCGGACCGGCGGACGGGTGAAGCTGACGGAGGCGATCCGCGGCTGACGTCGCCGCGCGACGGACGGGAGGCGCGGCGCCGGCTGGCACCGTGCCTCCCGTCCGGAACGCAGCCGCGCCGGGCGCGGGGCGCCCCGCACAACCAGGAGCACGTCACGCCACGGAACCGCACGGCGCGACGTGCCTCCCGTTGTGCGGGAGCACGTCACGCCACGCGGACGCCGCCGGACGGGAGGCACGGGCCTGGACCGCACCGCGCCTCCCGACCGGAACGCAGCCGCGCCGGGCGCGGGGCGCCCCGCACAACCGGAAGCACGTCGCGCCACGGAACCGCACGGCGCGACGTGCCTTCCGCTGTGCGGGAGCCCGTCACGCCACGCAGGCGCCGCCGGACGGGAGGCACGGTGCCGGCTGGCACCGTGCCTCCCGTCCGGAACGCAGCCGCGCCGGGCGCGAGGCGCCCCGCACAACCGGAAGCACGTCGCGCCACGAAACCGCACGGCGCGACGTGCCTTCCGCTGTGCGGGAGCACGTCGCGCCACGCAGGCGTCGCCGACGCGACGGCTGACGCACGGTGCCGGCTGGCACCGTGCCGCCGGGCCCGTCAGAGCTGACCGAAGGCCGCCTGCACTCCCAGGCTCGTCCCCGCGACGAGCACCCACAGCACGATGCCGAGCAGCATCGGCCGGAACCCGGCCCGGCGGAGCGCCGCGAAGTCCGTCGAGACCCCGACGGCCGCCAGCGCCACCGTGATGAGGAAGGTCGCCGCCGTCGAGAACCCCGGGGCCGCCGCCGCGGGCAGGACCCCGGTGGTCCGGAGGAGGACCACGACGAGGAAGCCGACCAGGAACCACGGGACCAGCCGCAGCACGCGGACGCCCCCGGCGCGACCCGTGCCGTCGACGGCGGCGTGCTGCGAGCGGGCGGTGCGGCGCGCCTCCAGGCCGGCGAGCCCGATCACGATCGGGATGATCATCAGGGTCCGCACGAGCTTGACGACGACGGCGGTGTCCGTCGCCTGACGGCCGTAGACCGTGGCGGTCGCGACGACGGAGGACGTGTCGTTCACGGCGGTCCCGGCGAAGACGCCGAACGCGTGCTGGGACAGGCCGAGCGCGTGGCCGACGAGCGGGAAGACGAAGACCGCGGCGATGTTGCAGAGGAAGATCGTCGACAGGGCGTAGGCGACCTCGGCACTGGCGGCACCGACCACGGGGGTGACGGCGGCGATGGCCGATGCGCCGCAGATGCCCGTGCCGACCCCGATCAGTGTGCGGAGCGTGCTCGACACCCGGAGCAGCCGGCCGATCCCCCACGCCGCGACGAGGCACACCACGAGCGTGGTGAGCATCACGGGGAGGGTCTCGCCGCCGATGCGCAGCACCTCGCCGATCGACAGCTGTGCGCCGAGGAGCACGACCGCTGCCTGCAGGACGCGGCTCGACGCGAACTTCACGCCGGGCTGGAGCCCACCGAGGTCGGCTGCTCCGTCGTCCTGGGCCCGTCGACGCCGGACGAGCCAGCCGACCAGCGCACCGAGCAGGACGGCCGGCACCGGACCGCCGACGACCGGGACCGCGCGGCCGACCAGGGTCGCGGCGACGCCGATCACGACGGCGAGCGCGACACCGGGCAGGGCAGCGGCGAGCGCCGGGCGGGACAGGGGCATGCGGTCCAGCATCCCACCGTTCCGTGCCCAGGCGGTACGGGCAGGCTGAGGTGGTGGACCATCAGTCGGAGCCGTGGGTGCAGCGACTGCGCGACGGCGTCGTACCGCCGCTGTGGCCGTTCGTCGCGGGCGCGCTCGGCCTGTTCGCCGTCGCGGTCGGCATGCTCGTCGTCGAGGCCCGGTTCGTCGACCAGGCGTCGCTCACCGGCCGCGGCTCGATCGCCGTCCTCCTGCCGCTGCTCGGCGCCGTGGGCTGCGTCGTCGCGCCGATCAGCGCCTGGCGGGACGGACGACGGGACCGACGTGCGCTCCGGCACGCGCACGGCCACGGCCAGGGTCGACCGGCGTTCCACCTCCCGGTCTCCGCGCGCGGGACCATCGCCGGACAGGACCTCCCCGACCCGCGCATCGCGCTCGTCACCGTCGACCGGAGCGGGCTGCTCGGCTGGTCCCCCGTGTCACCCGACCCGGTGGTGACGATCCCCTGGACGCGCGTCGCACGGATCGACCTGGCCACGAAGGACCACCGCGGACGACGGGAGGACTACGGGCTGTGGCTCACGCTGACGGACGGCGGACCGTTCGTCCTCGAACCGCGTTCGGCACTCGGTCGACCGTTCAGCGCGTCCCAGCCCCGGCTCGACGTCCTGCGGGACGTGCTGCGGGCGCTGCGCCCCGGGTCAGGGCCCGGGTCCGGGTCCGGGTCCGCCGGTCGACGCGGAGCACCGCGCTGAGTGACAGGGCGGCGGGACGTCACCGGGCGGGCGGGACGTCTCCGGACATCTCAACGCGACCGGCAGCGTCGTCCCACGTGTACGTCGCGGTCGCTCGGCCGGAGGGGTCGGCGTTGCTGTCCGCACCCTGCGGGTAGCGGTACTCGACGCGGATCGTCCCCGCGGACTCCCGCGTCACCTGCGGGACGAACGGGTACTGCTCCTTCGTCGCCGTCCCCAGGTACGTCCCGTCGTGGAAGAGCAGGATCGCGACCGGCGAGCTCGCGGTGCCGTCGACGACGCTGACGGTCACCGCGGACAGCGCGGCGCAGCCGTCGTAGACCGAGGTGTCGGCGTTCGACGCGTCCCACCGCGCCGACTCGAGGCCGGCGGGCAGCGGGAGGTCGGCGATCGGACCAGCGGCGGCGGCGGCCCCGTCGGACGGTCCGCAGGAGGGTGTCACGGTCGGCGTCGACGACGGGCCCGGGGTCCCGCTGCCCGTCGTCGACGACGAGGACGACGCCGAGTTCGAGGGCGTGACCGTCCGCGTGACGGTCGCGGTCGGGCCACCGCCGCCCCCGCCGGTGCACCCCGCGAGGGCGAGGGACGCCCCGGCGACGATCAGGAGCAGGCCGGCGGGACGGGAGTGACGTGTGGTGCGCATGGGACCACCCTGCCCGCCGCGCTGCCCGGATGTTCATCCCCCGACCGCACCGACGCCTGGAGACCCCACCGCCTGTCGGCGTACCATCCAGGCGGAAGCAAGGGCGGTTCCGAACACCTCCCGAGCACCGACCTCACGGGCCGGTCGAGTCAGACACAGATCAGAGCACGCCGTGACCGAACACCTCATCGAGTACGTCGCCCGCGACCGGACGGGCATCACCACCGTCGTCACCACGACCGGTGTCTTCGACGTCGACACCGTCATCGACCACATCCGCGCCGGGCACGCCGGCTACTACGTCGCGGCCGATTCGTGGAAGCGGACGCCGGTCCGGAGCATGTCGTTCATCGGCGGTTCCTACCTGTTCGCGAACTGGGACGGCTCGAAGCGGAACATGCTCCACGACCTCGCCTTCCGGATGCCGACCCGCGCGGTCGAGGTCGTCCAGCAGCCGCGGCGCTCGTGGCGACTGACGCGCGCCCTGCGCGGGCTGTTCTCACGGGCGGCCTGAACCGCCCGTACCCGGCTGCGGACGGACGGGAGGCTCGGTGCCGGTCGGCACCGAGCCTCCGTTCCGTCACGCCCCGCCTCGCGGGCCGCGCGGCTCGTCGTCAGACGTCGCGCTTCTTGACCGCGGCCAGGGCGAGGACACCGATCGCGACGACCCACGCTGCCAGGACCCCGCCGCCGGCCCAACCGTTCAGCACGACGCCCTCGGGTGCGGGCTGGCCCGCGGACCGCTCGTAGGTGTAGAGCTGGCTGCCGGCCTGGTCGGGCAGGAAGCGGGACACGTCGAGGAGCCACTGCTGGTCCACCAGCCCCGCGAAGAGCTGCAGCACGATCGGCAGGACGAGCAGCACGCCGAGCGCGATCGCGATGCCACCGGCGCTCGACCGGACCAGGAGGCCGATGCCGAAGGCGAGCAGTGCGATCCCCGTGACGTAGACCGACGAACCGAGGATCGGCATGAAGACGGCGGGGTCGGCCAGGTCGGCGTGCACGCCCTTGTCCGCCTGGAACAGCGCGACGAGCACGACCCCGATCCACGTCGCCGCTGCACTGACCACGAAGGTGGCCACGGCGAGGACGACGGCCTTGGCGAGGATCGCGCCGGTGCGCCCGGGGTCGGCCGTGAAGGTCGAGCGCACCTGCCCGGTGCCGTACTCACCCGTGATGATGAGGACACCCAGGACCGCGGCGACCAGCACGGTGAAGCCGACCGACGAGATGCTGAGGTTGACGATCTGGGCGTTCGCGACCGCCTGGGTCACCTCGGCGCCCTCGGGCAGACCGACGATCGGCGCGTAGAGCCCGAGCAGCGCACCGAGCCCGATGGTCAGCGCGACGATGATGGCGTAGCACCACCACGTCGACCGGATGCTGCGGAACTTGATCCACTCGCTGCGGACGAGTCGACCGAACCCGAGTCCGACGCGGTCGGGCATCGCGGTGGCCGTCGCGGCGCTCATCGTGCGACCTCCGCCTGGTACTCGACCTCGTCCTTCGTGAGGGCCATGTACGCCTCCTCGAGGCTCGCACCCATGGGGGTGAGTTCGTGGAGCACCGCGCCGACCCGGGCGGCGATGGTGCCGATCTGCTGTGCGTCGGGACCGACGACCACGAAGGCGCCGTCCTCGCGCGGGGTGATCGACGACGCCGCTGATCCCACGGCATCGAAGAGCTGGTCGGGGTGCGGGGTCCGGACGAGGGTCCGTGCGCCGCCGCCCTGTCCGCTGCCCGCGACGAACTCCGCGATCGGGGCGTCGGCCAGGACCTTGCCGCGGCCGAGCACGACCACGCGGTCGGCCGTCTGCGCCATCTCGCTCATGAGGTGACTGGAGAGGAAGACCGTGCGTCCCTCGGACGCCAGGTGCCGGGCGAGCTGGCGCACCCACACGACGCCGTCCGGGTCGAGGCCGTTGACCGGCTCGTCCAGGATCAGGGTCCTCGGGTCGCCGAGCAGTGCCGCCGCGATGCCGAGCCGCTGCCCCATGCCGAGGGAGAACCCGCCGACGCGCTTCTTCGCGACCGACTCGAGGCCGGTGAGCTCGATCACGTGGTGCACGCGGGACTTCGGGATGCCGTGCGTCGCCGCGAGCGAGAGCAGGTGGTTGTACGCGCTGCGCCCGGAGTGGACGGCCTTCGCCTCGAGCAGCGCGCCGACCTGGCGGAGCGGGTCGCGGAAGGACCGGTAGTCCTGGCCGTTCACCCGGACGCGTCCGGACGTGGGCGTGTCGAGGCCCATGATCATCCGCATGGTCGTGGACTTCCCGGCGCCGTTCGGCCCGAGGAAGCCGGTGACGCTGCCGGGACGGACGACGAAGGAGATGTCGTCGACGGCGGTCTTGGCGCCGTAGCGCTTGGACAGATGCTCGATCTCGATCACGTGGTCCACGCTATTTCCGGGACACCGTCGAGCGCGTCCCCCCTGGGGCGGAGACCCGGGGTCATCCCGCAGGAGGACGCCGCGCTGGAAGGACACCCGGACGGCGCACCAATCCGGCTGCGCACCTGCTCCGAAACCCCTGTACGACGACGACGCTGCCCCTGCGCGGTGACCCGGAGACGCCGTCGTGGAACGCATTCGGAAGGACCGCACCATGACCAGCAACGCAGCATCACCCCGTACCGGTTTCGCGTCGACCCTCGTCCAGAAGGGCGCACTGCTCTTCGGCGTCGTCTTCCTCATCGTCGGCATCGCCGGGTTCATCCCCGGACTCACGATGGACATGGGCACGCTGTCCTTCGCCGGCAACAGCTCGATGGCCATGCTCCTCGGCCTGTTCCAGGTGTCGGCCCTGCACAACATCGTCCACCTGCTGTTCGGCATCGTCGGCATCCTCGCCGCCCGCTCCGCCGCAGGGTCGCGCTCGTACCTGCTCATCGGCGGCATCGTCTACGCCGTGCTGTTCGTCTTCGGCCTCTTCGTCGCCGGCATGGCCGGGGCTGCGAACTTCGTCCCGCTGAACAGCGCCGACAACGTCCTGCACGCCTTCCTCGCCGTCGCGATGATCGTCCTCGGCGTGCTCCTGCCCCGCGCCGGACGCACCACCCGCTGACCGACCCCGGTGGACCGCCCGGTGCTGGGCGGTCCACCGGACCAGCGGTGGCCTCCCCGGGGATCAGGGGTCATCGGACGCCTCCGTCGCAGCAGCGGCGGGGGCGTCGTCGTGTCCCCGGCGAACCCGGCGCAGCGCCGACCGCGCGCGCCAGAGCCGCAGCGCCGACCGCGCGCGCGTCAGAGGCGCAGCGCCGACCGCGGGCGCGTCAGAGGCGCAGCGCGAGGGCGTTCGCGGTCAGGCCGGCAGCCGTCCCGCAGAGCAGCACGGTGTCCCCGCGCCGGAGCCGACCGTCGTCGAGGCACCGCGCGAGCATGAACGGCACCGACGACGAGACCGAGTTCCCGAACGCCGCGACCTCGTCGACGTACTTGTCCGTCGGGATCCCGAGCCGGCGCATCGCGAGCCCGATCGCGCCGCTGGCCTGGTGCGGTACGACCAGGTCGACGTCGTCCAGCCCGAGACCGCTGCGCTCCCAGAACCGCGCGAAGAACCCGGGCAGGACCCGGAGCATCCCGGTCAGGGCTCGCCGGCCGTGCATGTCGAACAGGTAGTCAGCGGGGTCGCCGTCGGCGTACTGCTGCGCCGGGTACCGGGACAGGCCGCCCCGGAGCTCGGTGTCGTGGGCGTGCTCCGGCCAGGTCTGCTGCAGCGCCGACAGCACCCCCTGCGTCCCGTCGCCGCGCGTCAGCACCACCGCGGCCGCAGCGTCGGAGAACAGCTCGGCGGACTCCCGTTGCGCCGGGTCGAGGAAACGTGACCCGACGTCCCCGGAGACGATGAGCACCCGGTCGTGGTCGCCGTCCTCCAGGTAGCGGGAGGCGATGTCGAGTGCCGTGATGAAGCTCGTGCACGTCGAGTTCACGTCGAACGCGGCCGCTCGGGCGTCGGGCGCGACCCGCTCCGTCACGAGTGCCGCCGTGCAGGGGATCGGCTGCACGCCGGCGGCGCAGGCGGCGATCACGAGGTCGAGGTCGGCGGCGTCGATGCCGGCGTGCTCGATGGCCCGGGACGCTGCCGTGGCGAGCATGTCGAGGTGCGACACGTCGTCGGCGATGCGGTACCGGGTGACGGTGCGGGCACCGCTGCCGTAGGTGACCGTCCGGTCCGGCAGTGCCGTCCCCCACCCGGCGATGGCGCAGTGCTTCATGGTCCCCCTCGGTCCTCGTCGTCGTCGACGAGCAGGTCCACCCCGGTCCGGTGCTCGTCGTGGCTGAACAGCAGTCTGACACCTGCGCGCTCGAGGGCGAGCAGGCGCTCGGCGGTGTCGCGCTGCGATCGGGCGTCGTGGGCGACCGCACGCGGCAGGAGGCGCAGGTCGCGCTCGCGTCCGAGCAGGTCGCGGCTCCAGGCAGCGTCGCCCGCGAGCAGCACACGGTCCTCGACCAGGACGCCGAGGTGCCCGTCGGCGTGCCCGGGCAGCCGGACGAGCCGCGTGCGACCGTCGCCGAACGGGTCGGCCGTCGACAGACCGACCGCGGCCAGCGGCCCGGTCGGGGCGGGGCCGAAGGCGCTGTCCGGGACGACCTGCAGCCGGTCGACGAGCCCCGCGGGCAGCAGCCCCCGCAGCTGCCCGGCGAGCACCCGCGGGCGGGCGGTGCTCCGGGCCACGCCCTCGGAGACCAGCACCCGCGCGTGCGGCACGGCAGCCAGCCCGCCGACGTGGTCGGGGTGCAGGTGCGACAGGACGACGTGCGTGACGTCGTCCGTGTCGATCGCGTCGGCGAGTGTGCTGCCCGGGGGGACGACGGGCGGGAGCAGGCGTCGGTACAGCCACCCGGCGGCACCCGTGCGCCACGGCAGGGGTGCGTACCCGGTGTCGAACAGCACGGAGCGGTCCGGACCGGACCAGTGGAAGACGTTCGCGGGGAAGACCCGACGGCCACGGGGTGCACCGCGGAGCAGACCGTGCACGTCGTGGGTCGTCCACCCGCAGGCGGCGGCGCGCAGGGTGCCGACCGGGCGCTCAGCCACGCGGCTGCCCACCGACGCGCCGGACGACGGTCGCGTAGCTCGCGAGTGCCTCGTCGAGCCCGACGACCGGCTGGTAGCCGAGCACCTGCCGAGCCCGGGTCAGGTCGAGGGTCTGCGAGTGCGTGATCGTCGTCACCGTGTACCGGGTGATCGGCGGCTCGGGCTGCCCGGGCAGCACCGTGCACACGGCCTCGAGCACGGCGGCCAGCGCGGACACCGGCCCGGCGGGCAGGTGCAGGTGCCGCGGCCGGACCCCGAGTCCGGTGAGCAGCTGGTCGAGGAGCTCGACGAACGGACGCGGGTCCCCGTTCGTGATGTTGAACGCCAGCCCGGCGGCCCCGGGCACCTCGGCCGCGAGCCGGACGGCGTGCGCGACGTTCTCGACGGCGGTCAGGTCGACGAGTCCGCGTCCGCCGCGCAGGAGGGGCACGCCGACCCGTTCGTGCACGCGGAGCAGCCTCGGGACGAGTCCGGTGTCGCCCGCGCCGATGATGCCGCGCGGCCGCAGGACGACGATCTCGGGTCCGTCGGGGTCGCCGGTCGCGGCGCGGAGGAGCGCCTCGGCGTGCAGCTTCGAGCGGATGTAGTGGTTCATCGGGCGGCTCGGGTCGACCTGGTCCTCGCGGATGTCGAGCCGGTCGCGCGGTGCGGCGTAGATGCCGGGCGACGACACGTGCACGAGCCGCCGCGCCCCGACGCGACGTGCGTACTCGAGCACCCGGGCGGTCCCGGTGACGTTGGCGTGCTCGAAGGCCGACCACGGGCCCCACGGCGAGCTGAGCGCCGCGCAGTGCACGACGACGTCGGCGGGGACGTCCGCGCGGGCGAGGTCGTCGAGGTCGCCGACGTGGACGTCCCCGGCGGGCAGCGCCGACGCCCGCCGACCGGACGCCGTGACGCGGTAGCCGTGCTCGCGCAGGGTCCGCACGACGTGACCGCCGACGAACCCGCTCGCCCCCGTGACCAGCGCGCGCTCCCCGGTGCCTGCTCCCCCCATGCCCCAGATCCTACGAGCCCGGCAGGAGCCGACGGCCCTAGGCTCGGGGCGTGCGGATCGCGCTGGTCACCGACTACTACCTGCCGACGCTCGGGGGCGTCCAGACGGCGGTGCGCTCCCTGGCCGAGGCCCTCACGGCAGCGGGACACGACGTCACGGTCTTCTGTCCCGACGACCCGGCGGGCCCCGCGCACTCGGCGGGCACGGCGCAGGCACCCGGCACCGCCACCGTGCCGGCCGTCGTCGGTCTGCCCGTCTCCCCCGTGTTCCGCCCCGACGGCTACCCCTTCGCGTGGTCCCCGCGTCGCCTCCGCGCCCTGCTCCGCCGCGAGTTCGCCGCACGCCGGGTCGACGTCGTGCACACCCACTCCGAGATGTTCGCGGCGCTCGGCGGGATCCGGGCCGCGCAGGACCTCGGCATCCCGGTGGTGCACACGATGCACGGCCGCATCGACGTCTACACGCGGAACGTCCTGCCCGTGCCCGCCGTCACGACCGCGCTGCTCGCCTTCCTGCACGCGACGCAGGTCCCCCGCCGGGGCGTCCGTGTCGCGGCCGACACCCCGTACACCCGGACCCGGACGGCGCGGCGGATGTGGCGGGTCATGCTCGCGCAGTCCCGGGCGAGCGACCACGTCGTGGTCCCGTCGCGGCACTTCGCCCACAAGCTCGTCGACCGGGGCGTCCGGACCCCGGTGTCGGTCGTCTCGAACGGCATCGAGCCCGCGGTCCTCGACGCGATCGGACCGGCGACCGTCCGGACCAGGACCGCAGACGAGCCGCTCCGGGTGCTCTGGGTGGGGCGCCTGTCGCCCGAGAAGCGTCCGGAGGTCCTGGTCGAGGCTGCCCGCTCCTTCCCACCCGGCACCGTGGTCGACGTGCTCGGCGACGGCGTCGCGCGTGCTGCGGTCGCCCGGGCAGCGGCCGGCACCCCGGTCCGGCTGCACGGCTCGACCCCGCACGACGAGGTCCTCGCCGCCATGCGCCGTGCACACGTGCTCGTGTCGAGTTCCTCCGACTTCGACAACCAGCCGATGGTGATGCTCGAGGCCGTCGCCACCGGCCTGCCCGTCGTGCACTGCGACCCGGACCTCGCCGAGGTCGTCCCCGACGGCGGTGGCTTCACGACGCCGACGCCGGACGCCGCGGGGATCGCGTCGGTCGTCCGACGGCTCCACGACGAGCCGGAGCATCTCGTGCGGGCGAGCGCCGCGCTGGTCGCGGCCCGCGACCGCGTCGAGCAGCGCGTCGACGAGCTGGTGGCGGTCTACGCGAGCGTCCTGCGGCCGTCCCGCACCACGTGACGGACGGGAGGCTCGGTGCCGGCCGACACCGAGCCTCCCGTCCGTCGTGTGGCCGCTCAGACCGTGGCGGACGCACCCTCGAGGGTCGCGGCGAGCGGGTCGAAGTCCTCGGGCAGCGACGCGATCGGCGCCACCGTCGACGCGACCTCGACGAACGCGCGGCGCGCGACGGACTCCTCGACCGCGACCATGGTGTCGAGCACGTGGTACCCGACCTCGCCGGTCGCGACGTGCGCACCGCCCCCGCGGATCGCCCGTGCCATGTCGAGCACGCCGAGACCACGGCCGACCGTCGGTTCCTCGTCGGACAGGGTCTCCCACGCCTGCTCGATCGGGAACGACACGTCCGTGCCGAGCGGTCGTGCGATGCGGATCGGGTGTCCGCCACCGAAGGTGTTCGGGTCCGGGAGCACGATCGTGCCCTCGGTGCCGTTCACCTCGAAGACGCCGTGCCGGAACAGCGGGGTGTCGAACGACAGCAGCGACTGCGCGTTCCCGCCCTGCTCGAACGACGTGAGCACCGAGAGGTGCGTCGGGACCTCGACCGGGAACTCCTGCCCGGCGTTCGGACCGACCACCAGCTGCCGGGTGCCGCGCGACCGGGACCCCGTCGCCACGACGGACGCGACCGGGCCGAGCAGGTGCACGAGCGCCGTGAAGTAGTACGGGCCCATGTCGAACAGCGGGCCGGCACCCTTCGCGTAGAGGAAGGACGCGTTCGGGTGGAACACGTCCGGTCCCTGCCACTGGAAGCTCGTGACGGCGGTGAGCGGGGTACCGATCGCGCCGGCCTCGATCGCACGCTTCGCGGTCTGCCACCCGGTGCCGAGGACGGTGTCCGGTGCGATGCCGAGGCGCAGGCCGAGCTCGTCGGCGAGCGCCACGAGTCCGGCGGCGCTCTCGCGGTCGACGCCGATCGGCTTCTCGCTCCAGACGTGCTTGCCGGCGCGGAGTGCCGCCGTGGAGACCTCGACGTGCGTGGCGGGCAGGGTGAGGTTCACGACGATCTCGACGTCGGGGTCGGTGAGGACCTCGTCGCCGGTGCCCGACGCGGGGATGCCCCACTTCGCCGCCGACGCCGCGGCGCGCTCGGTGTCGATGTCGCCGATCCGGACGACCTCGACGTCCGGGAAGGTCGTGAGGTTCGTCAGGTACTGCTCGCTGATCATCCCGGCGCCGATGAAGCCGACGCCGACGCGGCCGGTGCGGGTCATGCGGACACCCTCGTCGTGGCGGTCTCGTCCGACCCGGCGAGCGCGGCCTGCAGCCAGCGGTACGACTGCTCGACCCCGTCGAAGATCTCCCCGTCGAAGCCGTCGAACTCGATGACGGCGTACTCGAGCGCCGGTGCTGCGGCGAGCGCCTCGGCCAGCCGGACGTCGCCCTGGCCGGCCGGGGTCTGGTCGGTCGGCACCTGCGCGGTGGAGATCCCCTCGCGCATCGGGCCGTCCTTGACGTGCACGGCGACGATGCGGTCGCCGAGCTCCTCGACGAAGGGCACGAGGTCGATGCCCGCGGCGGACGCCCAGTACAGGTCGAGCTCGAGCACGACGCGCGGGTCGAGCAGTTCGGCGAGCACCTGGAGCGCGGGCTTCCCGCCGATGCGCGGCCGGAGCTCGTGGTCGTGGTTGTGGTAGCCGACGCGCAGGCCGTGGACGGCGGCTTCCTCGGCGGCGGCGTTCAGCCGGGCGGCGACCCGCTCGACGCCCTCGCGGGTCGTCCAGTGGTCGGGACCGACGAACGGGTCGATGACGATCTCGATGCCGAGCGCCGACGCCTCGGCGAACGTCTCGGCGTGCGACGGGGCGGTCATCACCGTGCCGTCCGGCAGCGGGATCGACTCCTCGACCAGGAAGGCGTGGCCGGTGCGGGCGCTGATGCCGTGCGCGTCGAACGCCGTCCGGAGCTCGGCTGCGCGGCCGACGAAGGCGAACGCCTCGACGGTGTCGAACCCGATGGCGGCCAGGCGGGCGACGCCGCCGTCGAGGTCGGGCGCCAGCGCCTTGTCGACCGTGTAGAGCTGGAGGGAGATGCGGGGTGCCACGGTGGTCACCGGACCTTCTTGATCGGGAGGATGACGAGCGCACCGAGGAGCACGGCGACGCCGGCACCCCAGAGCATGAGCGTGTAGTTCTGGCCGCCGCCGAGGCCCAGCAGGAACAGGCCGACCGCCGGGGCGAGCGACTGCGGCAGGGCGTTGGCGATGTTGATGACGCCGAGGTCCTTGCCGGGACGCTCGGGGTCGGGCAGCACGTCGACGACGAGCGCGGTGTCGATCGCTGCGTAGATGCCGAAGGCGAACCCGAGCACGATCTCCGCGAAGTAGAACCCGCCGACGCTGTCGACGTGCGCGAGGATCACCAGGCCGACCGCGGTGAGGGCGGTGGAGCCCCAGACGAAGACCTTGCGGCGTCGGACGCGGTCGGACACCCAGCCCGAGACCGCGGCGCTGACGAGCAGGGCGACCGTGTACAGGAGCACACCGAACGCGACGGTGGCGGTGGCCTCGGCCAGGTCCTCGATCCCGATCTGCTCCTGCATGTACAGCACGCGGTACGTCGTGAACATGAACGTGCCGAAGGTGATGAGGAAGCGGCCCCACCAGGCGAGCCCGAAGTCGGGGTGCTTGATCGGGTTCGTCCAGAACGACGCGATCAGGGTGACCCAGCTGAAGGGCTTGGTCGTGGCCGGGAGCTCGTCGCGGGCCACGACCGCGTAGACGAGGATCACGACGATCGCCAGGATGCCCGGCGCGATGAAGAGGACCGGCAGGTTCCCGACCAGGTACACGGCGAGGTAGAGGCCGGCGAGGATCGCGATGTTCTGCGCGAGGGCGATGACGCTCGACGCCTTGCCGCGCTGGAACTCGGGCACGTTGTCCGCGAAGCTCGCGGTCAGGGTGGCGAGGACGGCGTTCGCGGCGACCTGGGCGAGCACCCACGCGATGGTGAGCTGCAGGACGTCCGGCGCGAACGCGAGCCAGGCCAGCGCGACGACGAAGACGACGACGCCACCGACCATCCAGGGCCGACGGCGACCCCAGCGCGTGCGGGTGCGGTCGGAGAGTGCCCCCGCCAGCGGGTTGGCGAGCAGGGCGCCGAGGGCACCGAACGGCAGGACCGACCCGACGATCGTCTCGGGGCTGTCCGGGTTCAGCACCGTCGCCTTGATCGCCATGCCCACGAACACCGGGGTGAGCAGGGCGGCGAAGAGGCCGAACTGGGCGAGGCTGAGTGCCCAGAGGTACTTCGGGCCGACCCGGACGGTGCTGACGTTCTGCGTGAGGCCCTCGACCGAGAACGCACGCGATGCGGCTGCGGGGTCGGTGCTCGTGGCTCCCGCGGCCGCGGTGACCGGCGGGTTCGCGGTACCGGCGAGACCGGACTGCGGTTCTTCCTTCGACGTCGGTGTCGACATGACTCCTCCTCGAGCCATCGGGGGCGGCGTGCCCTCTCGAATACCTAGTGCTGCTAGGTGATCAGGACAGTAACACCGAAAACCTTCCTCCGGAAGCTTTCTTCTCGACATGTGTCGGCGTCGAGCCCGCAAGACGCAACCCCGGCGGTTCCCCGCAACGCCCCACCGCTGCGAGCAGTCGCCGACGTTGCGTTCTGCACTTCTCCGTCGGTCCGCGGAACACCACGGGTCACCCGGACGTTGGCGCACTCGGCACCCGACGGACGGGTGCCGAGAACGAGCACCAGACGAAAGGCACGCACATGACCCAGACGGTCCTCCTCGAGGTCCAGCTGCGAGACGACGTCGCGCAGGACACGATCGACTCCGCGATCCGCGAGACCCTCGCCCAGACGGCGACCTTCGCCGGCAACGAGTCGCTCGAGGTCCTGGTCGACGACTCCGACCCGCTGCACCTCGTCGTGCTCGAGCGGTGGACGACGCCCGCCGACCACGACGCCTACGTCGCCTGGCGCGCGACCGACGAGGGTGCCCCGAGGGCCCTCGCGGCGATCGTCGCCGCGCCGCCCGTCACGCGGACGTTCGGCCGGACGCTCGACCTGGGCTGAGCACGCAGGGCCGCGTCCGCGGTCCCGACGGCACCGCACCGCGCGGCGCGGGACCGGGGGGCGACACCGGACGGGAGGCACGGGACGGACCCGCACCGCGCCTCCCGTCCGCCGCTGGTCACGTCGCGGACGCGACCACCCGCTGCTCGGCCGGCTCGCGCCCGACGGTGACCGCCGCCGACGCGCCCCGCACCTCGGCCCGGTACTCCCCCCGGAACCCGCGCACCCGCACCTGTCCGCGCTCGTCCGTGCGGAGCACCGTCGGCCCGGTCCACCACTCGTCCTTCACCAGGCGACGGAGTGCCTCGTACGACGGCTTCGGCGTCCCGTCCTCGCGGACCAGCCCGATCGGCGCGCCGAGCCAGGCGCCCGCGTCGGTGATGCCCCAGGAGGTGACCGCCTCGACCGCGGGGTGCCCGACCAGGCTCCGGTGGTGCCGCTCGACCTCGTCCGCCTGTCGGGCCTCGCCCTCGGGCGTCGAGGGCCACGAGTCCACCACGTGGTCGTTCAGGTCCACGATGTCCGCGGGCATGAGGTCACCCGACACGAGCGAGGTCTCGGTCAGGTGCAGCGGCAGGCCGTACCGGGCGAAGCGGTCGACCATCGCGAGCACCGTGTCCTCACCCCAGTACCCCTGGTGCATGTGGGTCTGCAGCCCGATGGCGTCGATCTGCACGCCGGCCTCGAGCACGCCCTCGATCAGGCACTCGTACGCGCTCGACAGGTCGAAGTCGTTGAGCAGCAGGGTCGCGTGCGGGTTCGCGGCGCGGGCCTCCTCGAACGCCATCCGGATCGTCGGGATGCGGCCCTTCGCCCGGGCGAGCGGGGTGATGGCGTTGTCGCCGTTGTCGAACACGGGCATGATGACGACCTCGTTGATCGCGTCCCAGGTGTCGACCAGCCCGGCGAGGTCGCCGACCTCGCGGCGGATGCGCTCCCGCTGCAGCTGCTCGACCTCGTCGAGGGGCAGCCCGAGGAGCCAGTCCGGCTGCACGGTGTGCCAGACGAGCGGGTGCCCCTTGAGCGCGATCCCCCGGTCGCGGAACCACTCCGCGGTGCGCCGGAGACGAGCGGTGTCCGGGCGCCCGCGCTCCGGCTCGAAGCGACCCCAGTAGAACGGCAGCGTCGCGGTCGTGAAGACGTCGGCGTACAGGTCGGCGAGGCGTTCGAGGCGCTCCCGTCCGGCACCGTCGACCTCGTCGTTCGCCAGCTCCACGAAGTCGAACCCGATGTTGCCGAACCCGAAGGCGTGCCGGGTCTGCTCGACGGCGACCTCGACGTCCGGCAGCGGTGCGCCGTGGTGGTCGACGACCGTCAGGACCGTCTCGCCGGTGCGGTGCGCGACCGACTCGTGCTGGACTCCGTGCTCGACCATGGGCTGCTCCTCCGGCGGCCGCGTCGCCACCGTCGTCCGGTTTTGTTGTGCTGCCGAACATAGCCGGTGCTCGGCGGACGCGACAGCCCCGACCCCACCGTCGTCCGGAGATCGCGGTTCCCTGGGGGCCTGGCTGAACGGATCCGTTGCCCCCGGGCGGCTCCGCACGGCTGCTCCATCGACTGCGGCGGGACAGTCACCGCATGACGACGACGATCGACGCGGCCGCGGGACGCCCGGCCCGGTGGTGGCACCAGAGCCGGTGGGAGCAGACCACCCTCACCCTGGTGGTGGTGCTCGGCGCGGTGCTCACGAGCTGGAACCTCGGCCGCGGCGGCGACCTGTCCTTCTACGCGAGCGCCGTCCGGTCCATGTCCGAGTCCCTGCCGGCCTTCCTCTCGGGCTCCTTCGACCCGGATGCGACCGTCACGCTCGACAAGCTCGCCGGCTTCGCGGTCCCCCAGGCGATCAGCGTGCACCTCTTCGGCATGTCCGCGGCCGCGATGGGCCTGCCGCAGGTCGTCGAGGGCGCCGTCACCACGCTGGCGGTGTCGGTGGTCGTGCTCCGCTGGCTCGGGGCCCGCGCCGGTCTGGTCGCGGCCGCGCTGACCGCCGCGACCCCGATCTTCGTGTCGATGTTCGGCCACCCGATGGAGGACGGCCTGCTCACCGCTGCGCTCGCCGTCGCCCTCGTGTGGTGGCAACGCGCCGCCCTGACCCGCACCTGGTGGCCGCTGCTGCTCGCGGGACTGTTCGTCGGCATCGGGTTCCAGGCGAAGATGCTGCAGGCGTGGCTGGTCCTGCCGGCGCTGGTGGTCGGCACCCTCGTCGCGACCGCCGGTCCGGGTCCGCGCTGGCGTCGGGCCGCCGGTCACCTCGCCGCCCTGGTGTCGGCGACGCTGGTCGCGAGCCTCGGCTGGTCGGTCGTCGTCGCCCTGCTCCCGACGGCCGACCACCCGTTCGTCGACGGCTCCACCGACGACAGCGTCTTCGCGATGGTCTTCGGCTACAACGGGGTCGACCGGTTCCTGCCGGGCGCCTGGCCGGGCGCCGTCAGTGTGCTGCGGACCGCTGGTGACGCGGCCGCGGACCGGTGGTCGCTCGCGGTCAGCCACGCGGCCGGACACCCGCTCCTGCAGCTGTTCTCACCCCGCTACGCCTCGCAGGTCGGGTGGTCGTGGCCCGCTGCGCTCGCCGGGATCGTGCTCGGCGCGTTCCGCTGGTGGCCGCGACGCACCGTCCGGGAGGCCCGGGTCCCCTCCGCCACGCTGTGCACGCTGGTCGTCTGGCTGGCGACCGAGGTGGCGGTCCTGTCCGTCATGCACCTGCCGCACACCGCCTACGTCGCGGGCATCGGCGTGCAGCTCGCCGCCCTCGCCGCCCTCGGCTGGTGGGGAGCCGCCCGGCTCGCGGACGCGCCGGACCGCCGACTGCGGCTCGTCCCCGCCGGGCTGCTCGTCCTGCAGGGCGCCTGGTGGACCTGGCTCGCACGCACCTCGGCAGAACCGGCACTGCTCGCGACCGTCGCCGTCGGCACGACCGCCGCCGCCCTCGTCGTGCTCGCCGTCCGGAGCCGTCGGTCCGGGTCGGCGGCGACCGGACGAGCGCCGGGCGGGGCGGGGCGCCGGACCGCGGGGGCCCTGCTCGTCGCCGCGGTCGTGCTCGGGCCCGCGTGCTTCTCCCTGCAGGCGCTCGACGCCGCTCGCGACGGTGACCGGGGCGACGCGTCGGTCGGGGTGCGACAGGACGCTGCGACGTGGGGCGGTGCGCGGTCGCAGCGGGTGTCGGCGCCGGGCCGAGGCGGTCCCCGCCGCGTCGGGCAGGCGATCGAGGACGCTCCCTTCACCGTCTCGGCACCGGACCCGTGGGGCGCTGGGCAGGGCCTGCCCACGGCGGACGCCGAACTGGTGCGGGACGCCGAGCGCGCAGGAGGCGGGCGGGACGGCGCCCCGCTGTTCCTCACCGACTCGTGGCGGGTCGCGTCGGACGTGATCGGTGCCACCGGGAAGGAGGTCCTGACCGACGGCGGGTTCTCCGGACAGGTCGCCGTGTTCTCCGCGGCGCAGATCGAGTCGATGGTGCACTCCGGTCGGGAACGGCTGTTCCTCGTCGCACGGGACGGACGCGCCGCGGACCCGGTGCGCCAGGCCACGACCGCGCTCGGGTGCCGCGTCCTGCACCGGTGGGGCCCCGCGTTGGGCCAGGGACCGTCGCAGTGGGACGCACTCCAGTCCTTCGCGCTCGAGCGCTGCTCCTGACCCCGGGCCGTCCGGCTACGGTGCAGGCATGACCTCCCCGGCCGCACCGCACCACGACGCCGTCCTGCTGGCCGGCGGCCGAGCGACGCGCATGGGTGGGATCGACAAGACCGCCCTCGTCGCCGACGGCGTCGCACTGTCCGACCACGCCGTCGCCGCGGCCGCCGGCGCTCGTCGGACCGTGCTCGTCGGGCTGCGGGCGGGACGGGGTGCACCCGCCGGGGTCGTGCACACGCGCGAGGACCCGCCCCTCGGCGGGCCGGTCGCCGCGATCGCCGCCGGACTCGCCGCCGTGGCCGACCCCGCGCCGTGGACGCTCGTGCTCGCGTGCGACCTCGTGCGCCCGGAGCCGGCGGCCGCGCTGCTGCTCGACGCCGCCGGCACGGCACCCGACGACACGGACGGCGTCGTCGCGGTCGATGAGGACGGGCGTCGCCAGCACCTGCTCGCGCTGTACCGCTCGGACGCGCTGCGCGCCGCGGTCCGGGCGCTCGGCGACCCGACCGGCGCGGCGGTGCGACGGCTGACCGACGGCCTCCGGCTCGTCGAGGTCCCGCTGCCCGCCGCACTCTGTGCGGACGTGGACGAACCGGAGGACGCCACGCGGGCCACGGCGGACGCCCGGCTGCTTGACTGACCGCATGACCACTGACGACGTCCTCGCCGCCTGGACCGCCGAGCTCGCCGAGGCGCTCGGCCTCCCCCAGGGCTCTGCGCTCGACCGCGACGTCGTGCTCGACCTCGCCCGTGACGCCGCGCACGGCGTGGCCCGTCCGGCTGCCCCGCTGACCACCTTCCTGGTCGGGTACGCCGCGGGGCTCCGCGGCGGGTCGGAGGCGGACCTGGCCGACGCCGCAGCGACCGCGACACGGCTCGCACTCGCGCACGGGGACGCCCCGGACACGACCGACGGCCCGGACGGACCCGAGCACACGAGCCGGACCGACGGCACCACCGGGTCCGACGCCCGGTGACGCTGGTCCTGCCGTCCTGGTCCGACGCCCGACACGAGGCACACCGGCAGGGCGTCCGCCTCGCCGCCGACACCGCCGCCGACCCGGGAGCCGGATCCGTCCGGCTCGACCTGGCGTCGGCGCTCGGCCGGACGCTCGCCGGCGACCTCGCCGCCCGCGGCGACGTCCCCGGGCACGACGGCGCAGCCATGGACGGGTGGGCCGTCGCGGGGCCGGGGCCGTGGGTGCTCGGCGCGCCGATCGTCGCCGGAGCGGTCCCCTCCGGCGCGCCGCTGACGACGGGGCACGCCCGACCGATCACGACCGGGGCACCCGTCCCGCCCGGCACGGCGGCCGTGGTGCGGTCCGAGGACGCCACCGTCGACGACGACGGCCGGTTGGTCCGCCACACGCCGTCCACCCGACGACACGTCCGGCCGGCGGGCGAGGAGGTCACCCGGGACCAGGTGCTGTTCACCGGCGGCACGGTGCTCACGCCTCCGCGTGCAGCGCTGGCGGCCGCCTCGGGGGTCGACGACGTGCGCGTCGCGCCGGCCCCGACCGCCCGGGTCGCGGTGCTCGGCGACGAGGTCGTCGGTGCCGGGGTCCCACGACCCGGACAGGTCCGCGACGTCTTCTCGCACACCCTTCCCGCGGTGCTCGGGACCTTCGGTGCCGACCCCGTCGCCGCTGACCGCGTGCCGGACGACCCCGACACCACCGCCCGCGTGCTCGACGCCGCTCGCGAGCGCCTCGTCGTGAGCACGGGCGGCACGGCCGGTTCGTCGACCGACCACGTCCGCGGTGCGCTCGCCCGGATCGGGGCCGAGCTGCTCGTCGACCGGGTCGACGTGCGTCCGGGTCGACCGATGCTGCTGGCCCGCCGGGGCCCGACGGTGTTCCTGTGCCTGCCCGGCAACCCGATGGCCGCGATGGTCGGCCTCGTGCTGCTCGGTGGACCGCTCGTCGCCGGACTGCTCGGGCGACCGCTCGAGCCGGTGGGACGGGTGCGGCTCGCGGTCGACGTGCCCAACGACCGGCCGGGCGCGCTGGTGCTCGCGTACCGCGCGACGCCCGAGGGCGCCGTCCCGGCGTCGCACCAGACCTCGGCGATGCTCCGGGGCCTGGCCGACGCGGACGGACTGCTGGTCGTCCCGGCCGGCGGCGGCGTGGCGGGCGAGGACGTGCCTCCCGTCCGGCTGCCGTGGTGCTGACGGGCGCACCGGACGGTCCGACGGCGGGCCTGAGGACCGCCACAGGACGGCGCGCGGGAACCGCACCGCCCTGGCGGGTGCCGGGCGCGGGTGGTAGACCCGGAGCATGAGCCGGATCACGGCGCGGAAGCGCGTCACCCGCATCACCGTCGCGACGTCCCGGTCGGTGCGCGACGACCTGCTGGCCGTCGAGGAGCCGCTCGAGATCCGCGTCGGCGGGAACTCGCTCGCGATCACCATGCGGACGCCCGGCAACGACGTCGACCTCGCCGCGGGGTTCCTGGTGTCCGAGGGCGTGATCGCCCGGGGTGACGACTTCGCCGCCGCCCGGTACTGCGCCGGGGCGACGGACGAGGGGCTCAACACCTACAACGTGCTCGACGTGACGCTCGCACTCGGCGTCCCCGCGCCGGACCCGAGCCTGGAGCGCGCGTTCTACACGACGAGCTCGTGCGGCCTGTGCGGCAAGGCCAGCATCGACGCCGTGCGGACGACCTCGCAGCACAGCGTCCTGCACGACGACCTCGTGCTCGACCCGGCGCTCCTCGCGACGTTCCCCGACCGGCTGCGCGAGGCCCAGGACGTGTTCGAGAAGACCGGCGGCCTGCACGCCGCAGCGCTGTTCGACGGCGCCAGCGGGCGGATGCTCGTGCTCCGCGAGGACGTCGGTCGGCACAACGCCGTCGACAAGGTCGTCGGGTGGGCCGTGAAGGAAGGACGGCTGCCCCTGCGGGGTACGGTCCTCATGGTCTCCGGCCGGGCGAGCTTCGAGCTGACGCAGAAGGCCTCGATGGCCGGGATCCCGGTGCTCGCCGCCGTGTCCGCGCCGTCGTCGCTCGCGGTCGACCTGGCGAAGGAGGTCGGCATCACGATCGTCGGCTTCCTGCGCGGCCAGAGCATGGTCGTCTACAGCCGCCCCGAACGCATCACCGAACCAGCACCAGCCCCTCGAGAGACCGTGAGCGCACCGTGACCGAACAGCCCCCGAAGGACGACGTGACCGACGCCGAGATGACGGTCGGCGAACCGAAGGAGTGGGCCGCAGGCGTCCCCGGCGTCCTGCACTCGATGGCCCCGGCGATCGAGCAGCTGGGCGTGGCCCGCACCGCCAAGCTCATGCTGAACCTGAACCAGAAGGGCGGGTTCGACTGCATGAGCTGCGCCTGGCCGGACCCGGACAAGCGCAAGACCGCCGAGTTCTGCGAGAACGGCGCAAAGGCGGTCGTGTGGGAGGCCACCCCGCTGCTCGTGCCGCGCACGTTCTGGTCCGAGCACTCGGTCCACGACCTCGCCGACAAGACCGAGTACTGGCTCGGACAGCAGGGCCGCATCACCGAACCCGTGTGGAAGCCCGCGGGGAAGGACCACTACGAGCCGGTCAGCTGGGAGCGGGCGTTCCGGATCATCGCGGACAAGCTGAACGGGCTCGACTCCCCCGACCAGGCGTCGTTCTACACCTCCGGGCGCACCTCGAACGAGGCGGCCTTCGTCTACCAGCTCTTCGTCCGTGCCTTCGGCACGAACAACCTGCCCGACTGCTCGAACATGTGCCACGAGTCGACGAGCCTCGCGATGGCGGAGGTCGTCGGCATCGGCAAGTCGACCATCGCCTACGACGACTTCGAGGAGACCGAGCTCATCATCGTGATGGGCCAGAACCCCGGCACGAACCACCCCCGGATGCTCACCGCGCTCGAGGACGCCAAGGAGAACGGCGCCGAGATCGTCGCCGTCAACCCGCTCCCCGAGTCGAGCCTGAAGCGCTACAAGAACCCGCAGAAGGTCCGGGGCATCGTCGGCCGCGGGACCGAGATCGCCGACCAGTTCGTGCAGATCCGGCTCGGCGGCGACATGGCCCTGCTGCAGGCGCTCGCGAAGCGCGTCGTGCAGGCCGAGCTCGCCGCCCCCGGCACGGTCGTCGACCACGCCTTCATCGCCGAGCACACCAGCGGGTACGAGGCGTTCGTCGAGCACGTCCTGCGGGTCGACGACGACGAGGTCCTCCGCGCCACCGGCCTGACCACCGAGGAGATCGACGAGCTCGCCGAGCGCTACATGCGCTCCGAGCGGACGATCATCACCTGGGCGATGGGCATCACGCAGCACACCAAGGCCGTCGACACGATCAAGGAGATCATCAACCTCCTGCTCCTCCGCGGGAACATCGGCCGACCCGGCGCCGGCGCCTCGCCGATCCGCGGGCACAGCAACGTGCAGGGCGACCGGACGATGGGCATCTGGGAGCAGATGCCGGACAGCTTCCTCGACGCCCTGGCGGAGGAGTTCCACTTCGAGCCGCCCCGCGAGCACGGGGTCGACGCCCTGAAGGGCATCACGGCCATGCAGCGCGGCGAGATCAAGTTCTGGATGGGGATGGGCGGCAACCTCGTCGCCGCGATCTCCGACAGCCAGCTCGCCGAGGCGGCGTTCCGCGGCACCGAGATGACGGTGCAGGTGTCGACGAAGCTGAACCGGTCGCACGCCGTCGTGGGCGAGGAAGCCCTGATCCTGCCGACGATGGGCCGCACCGAGATCGACGTGCAGGCCGCGGGTCCGCAGTTCGTCTCGGTCGAGGACACCGTGTGCTCCGTGCACGGCAGCCACGGGCAGGTCCCGCCGGTCGCCCCCGGGCTGCTGTCCGAGGTCGCGATCGTCTGCGAGCTCGCGAAGGCCACCCTCGGTGACCGCGTGGCCGTCGACTGGCAGGGCATGCGGGACGACTACGACGTGATCCGCGACCACATCAGCCACGTCGTCCCCGGCTTCGACGACTACTCCCGCCGCGCCGCGAGCAAGGAGGGCTTCGTCCTGCCGAACGGTCCCCGCGACTCCCGGACCTTCGCCACGAAGACCGGCAAGGCGATGATCACCGTGAACGAGCTCGAGCACGTGGAGCGCCCCGAGGGCACCCTGCTGCTGCAGACGCTGCGGTCACACGACCAGTACAACACGACGATCTACAGCCTGAACGACCGGTACCGCGGCATCAAGAAGGGCCGCCACGTCGTCTTCGTGAACCCTGACGACCTGGTCGAGCTCGGGCTGCAGGACGGCGACCGGGTGGACGTCGCGACGGTGTGGGACGACGACGTCGAGCGCGTGCTGCGCGACTACCGGGTCGTCGCGTACCCGAGTGCTCGCGGGTGTGCGGCGGCGTACTTCCCCGAGGCGAACGTGCTCGTGCCGCTCGACAGCGCGGCGAAGGGCAGCAACACGCCGGTGTCGAAGGCGGTGCCGGTGCGGTTGACACGGGTGGCGGTGCCCGCGGGCGTGTGAGGCACGCGGGCGGCGGCGCGTGACACGCGTCCTGCGACGAGACCGCTGTCGTTCGACAGCCGCGACGTCGCGGAACGCGCACCGCTGACGGACGGGAGGCACGGTGCCAGCCGGCACCGTGCCTCCCGTCCGCCGCGGTGCCGGGTCAGGGCTCCGGGTGCTCGCCCTGCCAGATCGTGTCGACGGCCTCGAACTCGCGCGGGTAGCACTGGGTGTCGTAGACCTCGATGCTCTCCGACGCGATGCCGTACCGGTACCAGGGCCCGTCGCCGCCCGGTGTCGAGCTCCACAGGCCGTCCGCGGCGTACGTGAGCGGGACGACGGCCATCGGGTGGCCGGCCTGGGCCATGCACGCCTGCAGCCGGTTGAACGCCGTCGTGTACTCCTGCAACGTGACGACCCCGTCGTCGGTCTCGGCGTCCTGCTGCGGCGACGGTCCCGCGATCGTCGCCCGCTGCGTCCACGACGTCCACAGTGCCCACCGTGCCGATCCCGAGGCCGCGACCGTCACCCGCACCGCCCCGACGTCGACCGGCAGGAGGCCCACCGTGACCGGATCGTGGCCGTCGCGTGCGGGTGTGCAGGACTCGCCGCCGACCGGGGTGCCGTCGACCTCGACGCGGAAGCTCCCGGCATCGAGGCAGGTCCACGCGACGGTGAGCGCGTCCGCACCGCGGGGCGGATCGACGACCGTCGTCGTCCGGTCCCCGTGCGCCACGAGGAAGACCGGGTCCCCGAGCACGCGCGCGTGGTCGCCCTCCTCGACCTGGTACCGGGCGGAGATCGCCAGCCCGGTCTCGACCGCGGTATCGGGGTCCGCGCCCGGCAGCGCCGCCGCGGTCAGGCCGCCGGTCAGCCCGCCGCCGACCACGAACGCGGCGAGGACGGCGAGCACGGTGGCACGCGTCGGGCGTCGGTGACGGGCCGGGGCCGTCCCCGGAGCACCGGTGCGGTCGACCTCCGCGACGAGCGCGTCGCGCATGGCGGTCAGGCGGGGGGAGAAGTCGTCGTTCACAGTGCGCCTCCGAGGGGTTCCGCTGTGGCTGTGTACCGCTTGTGGAGCCGGGCCTTCGCCCGGTGGAGTCGGGACTTGACGGTCCCGGGGGCGACGCCGAGCACCGCCGACGCCTCGCGCTCGCTGAGTCCCTCGAGCACGCAGAGGGTCAGGACGCGCTGGTCGTCGAGCGACAGCCGCCCCATGGCCGCGACCGCACCGCCGTCGCCGAACTGCTCCGCGGGGTCGGGCGCCGGCTCGGGCGCCGGGAACCGGCCGAGGAACGCCCGGTGCCGGTGCGCCGACCGGGTGACGTTGTGCGCGGTGTTCGTCGCCGTGACGAGGAGCCACGGCAGGAGCGAGTCGTCGACGAAGCGGACGTGGTCACGGCGCCGCCAGGCCTCGAGGAAGGTCATCGCGACGACGTCGTCCGCGTCGGCCGGTGCTGCTGCCGGGACGAGGCCGACGGCATGTCGCCGGAGCCTCGCGGCGTGCCGGTCGAAGACCCTGCCGAAGGCCTGCCCGTCCCCCGCGAGGCTCAGGGCCCAGTCGGCCCGGTCCCCCGTGATCTGGTTCATGTCAGGTGGTGTCCGCACCGACGCGATCGGTTCCCGGCTCGGCGTGTCGCGCGCGGGCGCGGCGTGTTCAGCGCTGGTCGGCGGCCTCGCGCGGCTCCGTGATCCGCTCCCCGGTCTGCGGGTCCCAGCCGATGGTCCTCGGTTCCTGCGCACGCGGGCGTCGCTCCCAGCGAGGGAACCACGGGCGTGCCGACGGCAGGTACAGCAGCACGGCAGCGGCGACGACAGCGACCGGCTCGAGCGTGGCCCAGTCCGCGCTCCCGACGGCCACGGCGATCACGACGTTCACCAGGGCGAAGGCACCCAGCACCCCGAGCCACACCCGCGCGGTGCCGGAACCACGCCACACGAGCAGGGTCGCCCAGGCGAGCAACGCGCAGATCCCGATGCCGAGCACCCCACCGATCACCGCGATGAGCGGACCACCGGACTCGTCCTGCGCCAGCTGCACCGCTGCCACCGAGACCGTGGTGACCCGTACCAGCAGCACGACCGCCCAGATCGCCAGGGCCGCGGTGACCACCGTCGGTCGTCGCAGCGGTCGGTCGCTGTCCTGCGCGCGGTCGTCCGTCGTCACGGTGCCCCCTCCGGTCGCTCACGGACTCGTCGCCCGCGTACCGCGACGGTAGCGGAGTCGAGACGCCGACGGCAGCCCTAGGAGACGACCCGCTCCGTGTCAGCGCGGCGGCGGAGGCCCTCAGGACCGCGGGGTACCGAGGTCGACCAGGTTCGGCCCGACCGTCGACGACGCCAGGTCGACCCGGGCGAGGGGTGTGCCTCCGCCCGGTCCGAGGACACCGATGCGGATCGCCGTCACCGAGTACGCGCCCGTCCTCGCGTACCGACCGTCACGGGAACCGGGGAGGTCGCGCTGCACGTTGACCTGCACCGACAGCAGCGCGGGGAGCGCCCGGAGCACCGGTGTGACCGCGGCCACGAGCGGCCCCGTCGCCGCTGCCAGGGTGCTGCCCGCGGTGGTGACCTGGGCCAGGAGTCCCCTCGCCACACCCTGGACGACTCCCGGGAGGTCCTCCGTGAGGCCGCTGACGAGCAGGCTGACGAGACCGCCCAGTCCGAGGTCGAGCCCGAGCAGCTTCGACCCGACGGTCACGGTCCCGCTCCCGCCGGCGGCGGTCCCGAGCCCGCTGTCCGTGCGGATGTCCAGTTCGACGACCGGTGTCCCGAGCAGGCCGAGCAGCTGGACGTCGAGCGCGACCTGCAGGCGCAACGCCTCGAGCGTCGAGGTCAGGACCGCCGCGATGCGTTGCGTCCAGGCGTCCAGCATCGCCGTGACCCTGGCCGTGAGCTGGTCCACGAGACCGGCGTCGAGGACGATCTCGGTGTTCGGGGGCAGGCCGTTCAACCCCGAGGACCGACCACCGACGAGCCGTGCGAGGTCGACGTGGACGCTGCCGGACGCGAGGTCGACCGTGACGACGCCGTCGGTCAGCGGCTCCCGGGTGATCGGGGCGATCGCGGTCCCGAGGTCGGCTCCCTGCAGGGTCACGCTGCCGCGCACGGTCCCGACGCGGAGCGTGCCGCCGAGCAACTCCGCGCCGATCTCGGCCCTGACGGCGTTCGCGAGCAGCCCGCCCGGACCGGCGAGCTGGGCCACCGCGCCGTCGAGCGTCCGCACCGTGCTGTCCACCGAGCTCGTGAGCGACGAGACGAGCGGACTGTCGATCCGCAGGTCGAGCCCGGCGATCCCGTAGTCGCGCGTCACCCGCCGCGACCCGTCGGCAGCGGCAGCCGCAACGGGAGCCGTCGTGGTCCCCGTCGCCGCGAGCAACGCAGGTCGGACGGTGGGCGCGTCAGCACCTGCACCGGCCGCGGTGGGACCCGCGGTCCCCCACACCTCGTCCTCGAGCAGGTCGCAGCCGTCGAGCTGCGCCGAGGATCCCACGGCCCCGACCTCGAGCCCGACGTCCGAGACGTTCCGCAGGTCGACGACCCCTGCCAGGGCCTGCCCGAGGTCGAGCGTCGCCGGCTCGGGCAGCGCCTCGGTCGGCGTGGTGTCGGTGACGAGCACGCCCCCGGAGTCACTGACCAGGCCGGAAGCGGCGACCGACCTGCCCGTGGCGACGGACGTCGCGACCTGGTTGACCGCTCCGGCCGATCCTCCGGGCAGTCCGGTGCCGAGGCCGGTCAGGTCGAGTCCGGCGACACTGCCCAGGACGCCGACGTCGAGGGGGTTGCCGTACGCGGCGGTGGTCTCCGTGCGGGTGATCTCGGGCGCGGTCGCCGGGCTGACCGAGACGCCCTGCGTGCCGGTCTTCGTCACGTCGAGCCCGCGCAGGTCCGCGACCGCCCCGAGGTCCTGCCCCGCCACGCTCCCGGCGAGGAACCGGCTCGAGGAGTTCGCCGTGTAGCCGACGTCCTCGCCGCACGAGAACGACGAGGTCCCCAGAGCACCGTCACCGTGCACCCACTCCGAGTCCTGCCACGTCGCGGTCGACGGGGCGGGTCCGGGGACCGTCACCGCTGCGGTCGCCCCGACCACCGCCACGATCCCGACCAGCACGGCGCCACGACCACGGCGCAGCATGCCGAGCACCGCCGGGCGGTGACGGGCACGGTGGCGCGGTCGCTGGCGGGGGCTCGTGCGCGGGATCACCGGGCGCACCCGTCGCTCGACGCCGCTGTCCGCCACACCCGGACCACCACCCCGGCGAGCACGAGCGCCGCCGCGACGAACAGCGGCGCCACGAAGGCCGCACCGGTGGAGGCCAGCGAGGTGGACGACGCCGTCGGCGACACCGGTGGCCCCGCGACCGCGTCGTCCGCGCTCGCGGTCACCCCGAGCCCCACGGTCGCTCGGAGTCCCATGAGCCCGTCGTCGGCCGAGGCTCCCGCGGTGTCGGCGACGGCGAGCTCGACGAGCAGCCAGGTCGCACCGTCGCCGTCGGGATCGGAGACCGGCACACGGAGGGTGTCGGGCTCTCCCGGACCGACCGACAGGACCCGCTGCCCGCCGTCGCAGACCGGCACGGCATCGAGTCCTCGCCAGGGCCGCTCGCACGCCGACACGGCGACCCGGAGGCCGTCCGGGTGCTCGGCGAGCGCTCCGTCCCGACGGAGTTGCACCTCCGTCGCGATCAGCCCTGGTCGGTCGACACTGGTGCGCACCTGCCAGTGGACCGGTCGACCGGGCTGCAGCTCGGGTGCGCGCAGCGGGTACGGCGATGCCTCGAGCACGAGACCGCCCGGTACTCCGGTCTCGGGAACGACGTGCCACCCCGCTGCGACGGCCGCACCGCCGCTGGCGAGCCCGAGGACGGCGCAGATGACCGCTCCGGCCGCGGTGACTCCCGCACGAGCGCCCGCCGTACGACTCATGCTCGCGCTCCGGTGTCGTCGTCCCGAGCGGTCCGTCGTGCTGGCCAGAACGACCACACGACGAGCAGGCCGACCGTCGCCACCGCCAGCCCGCGGGCAACGGGGGTCGAGGACCACTGCAGCACGTGCCCGAGCCCGGGGGCGCTGGCGACGGTGAGCCGGGCCTCGCGGACGACCGAGGGATCACGGTCGATCGTGTCGTTCGCGTCGCCCCGCATCGTCAG
Source organism: Curtobacterium sp. BRD11 (assembly GCF_031844345.1). Lineage (NCBI taxonomy): Bacteria > Bacillati > Actinomycetota > Actinomycetes > Micrococcales > Microbacteriaceae > Curtobacterium > Curtobacterium sp. BRD11. The sequence goes on along the minus strand of NZ_JAUZUZ010000009.1, from coordinate 86,242 downwards.
CGACCTCGCCTCCGGGTCACCCGGCACCCGATCGACGGCGACCACGCGGTGGGTCACCGGCAGCTCGGATCCCGGTCGCGGGACCGTGACGACCTGCCCCGGTCGCACGTCAGCCGCTGCGATCCGCTCGGACACGACGACCGCCCCGGCGGGGATCGTCGGGCTCATCGACCCGGTGGTCACGACCACGAGCGACAGCCCCGTCGTCGTGGCGACGACCCACCACGCGACGCAGAGGACACCGACGACCCCCGCCACGGCGACGACGACGGCTCGCAGGCGGTGCAGCACGCCGCGACGGCGTGCAGCGGCGGTCGAGACCACTGCCGCGCTGTCCTGCACCGGAACGACCCCGGTCACCTCGAGGTGGCTGCGAACATCCATGCCGGCGCCGCGGTCCGTCCCTGCAGTGCGTCGAGCGCGACCCCGGCGGGCAGCGACGGCGTGGTCGGGAGCGACACCTCGAAGCAGTACGCCTGCTCCGAACCGGCGTCCGCCGCGAGCGCCTGGCTCGCGGCGGCTCCGGTCGACGCAAGGGGCCCGTCGGCGATGACGGTGCCGGTGGTGAAGGCCGTCGCACCGCACGGGACGCCGTCGGCCGTCGTCGCGACGCGGACCTGCAGGGCTTGCCAGAGCAGCTCGCCGGGGTCGGAGGTCGTCACCCCGGTCGCGGTCTCCGCCGCCGCCATCCGCACGTCGCCCGCGATCGAGCCCGCCACCGTCCGGAGTCGGACACCGGCGTACGTCGCGTCGCCCGGCGAGAGCGCGATGCCGTCGAGGCCGAAGGTCATCTCCTGGCCGGGGTTCTCCTCGGCCTGCGTCCACCCGGAGTCGAGCGCCGCGGTGACGTTCTGCTCCACCTCGAAGGTGGAGGTCCCGATCCCCGGCCCTCCGGTCCCGTTCCCGCCGAACACCCACTCGGTGTCCGTCCACGACGCGAGCGTGTACCCGACCCCGCCGACGACGAGGGCGCCGCCGGCGACGAGCGCCGCGGCCCTGGTGCGCCGCGAAGCGGGCGCGCTGGACTGTCCTGACATCGTTGCTCCTGATCCGTGCACGCGGACGCCGGTGGTGGGCCGGTCCGACACGGCGGGAGCTGGTGAGGTCCCCCGTCGGCGGCTGTCCGCTCTTCTGGGGACATGCTGCCGGACCTCCGGCCGGAAGACAAGCCAACCGCGAGGATTGCTCCGGAGACTACGGACGGGAGGCGCGGTGCCCGCTGGCACCGCGCCTCCCGTCCGTCAGCTGGTCGCCGCGCAACGGTCGCGCCCGTTCAGACGGACGCCTCCGTCCCGCGGACCTTCCCCACCACGACGTCGACGATCCCGGCGATGAGCGCCGCCGCGACGAAGACCAGGGAGACCCCGAGCCCGAGCGGCAGGCCCTGCGAGTAGTCGCCCTTCGTGCTCGCCAGCGACGAGTAGAACACGCTGCCGACCGCGGCGATGCCGATCGCCGAGCCGACGCGGGCCCCCACCTGGATGAGACCACCTGCGGACCCGCCCTGCTGGACCGGTACCTCGGAGAGCGTGAGCGTCTGGTTCGGCGAGATGGTGAGACCCGACCCGATGCCGGCGACGAGCAGCGGCAGCACGAGCCACCAGCCGAGGTCCGGGCCGTAGTGTTCCGCGACGACCCAGACGACCGCGCCGAGGCCGATGAGCACCAGCACGGTGCCGACCACGATGAGCTGCCGACCGAAGCGGTGCACGATCCGGCCGCCGACGGTCGACGCGATGCCCGAGCCGATGGCGAACGGCACCGACGCGACGCCCGCGAGCAGCGCGGAGTACTGCAGGCCCGACTGCAGCGCCAGGGTGAGGACGAAGAACAGCGGGGTGAACCCGGCGAAGTAGACCGTGGCGAGACCGACCCCGAGCGAGAACGACCGACGGCGGAACAGCCGCAGGTCGACCACGGGCTCGTGGTCCCGGCCGTAGCGGCGCTCCCAGAGCACGAACAGCACCGCGAACACCACCGCGGCGACGACGAGCCACCACTTGGCGTTGCTCTTCCACTGCTCCGACTGCACGAAGGGCAGCAGCAGCGCGACGACCGCGGCGCCGAGCAGGACGATCCCGACCGGGTCGAAGTCGTGCTTCTGGCCGCGCTCCGCCTTCGGCGTGGTGGGCAGGTAGCGGAAGGCGAGCAGGATCGTGACGAGCCCGACGGGCAGGTTCACGAAGAAGACGAAGCGCCACCCGTTCTCGGTGCCGAACGCCGTGATGAGCAGGCCGCCCACCAGCGGACCGATCGCGGTGGCGATGCCGACGGTCGCGCCGAACAGGCCGAAGGCGGTGCCGCGCTCCTTGCCGCGGAACAGCTGCTGGATCAGCGCGGTGACCTGCGGGGTGAGCAGACCGCCGGCCAGGCCCTGCACCAGGCGGGCGACGACGAGCACGAACCCGTTCGGGGCGAAGCCGCAGAGCGCGCTCGCCACCGTGAAGAGTGCGACACCGACGACGAACATGCGGCGACGGCCGACGGCGTCACCGAGCCGGCCACCGGGCACGAGCAGCAGTCCGAACGCCAGGGCGTACCCGGACAGGATCCACTGGACGGCCTCGGGGGTCGCGCCGCTCAGGCCGCTCGAGATGGACTGGAGTGCGACGTTGACGATCGACACGTCGAGCAGGACGATGCCGCCGCCGAGCAGGCAGATGACGAGTGCCTTCCACCGGTTCGGGTCCGGGGCGTCGTCCTGCTGCTGCGCCGGTCGTCCGCCGGTCGGCTGCTGCTGGTCGGAGTGCTGCTCGGGGTGTTGCTCGGCCTGCGGCCCCGAGGGCTGCTCGGCGCTCGCGGCGTGGTGCGCGGTGTGGTGCGCGACGGTGGGAGCCGCATCGGGCTCGACGGGTCTGCGGTGTTCGGCTGCCATGACGATGCCACGCTAGGCCGGACCCTCGGGGCGATCCGCAGGCTGTGCGGTTCTTGTCCCCCGATCCGACCCGCGGACGCCGAGGACACCGCGAACACCTCGGACACCTCGGACACCTCGGACACCTCGAACACCTCGGACACCTCGGACACCTCGGACGCAGCAGACGCCCCGGACGGGCCGGTGGGGCCGGAGGGTCAGCGCCCCGTGCGCTGCAGGCCGTCCGCCGCCCTCCCCAGGAGCCAGTTGACCGCCCAACCGAGCACGCCGACGACCGGCACCAGGACGATGACGAGCGTCCAGACGATCTTCACCGCGTCGCTCCGGCGTCGGTCGCGCCAGACCTGCACCAGCGCCAGCACGTCCAGGGTCAGCAGCAGCACGAGCACCAGCACGTGGGCACCAGCGAGGTTCTCGAACACGTCGTCCTCCTTCGTCGTCGGAGGTCCCACGCTAGGACGCACCCCGTGTCGGTCGCGTCCTCCGCGAGGACGACCTCACTCCCCCTGGTCGGCGTCGACCAGACTGGAGCGATGGAGTCGTGCACGTTCTGCAGCATCATCGCCGGCGGGGAACCGGTCACCTGGGTCGAACGCGAGGAGCACGCCGTCGCCTTCGCCCCGCTCCCGGCATCGGCGCTGGCGCCCGGGCACACGCTGGTCGTCCCGGTCGCCCACACCGCGGACCTGCTCAGCGCCGACCCCACCTCGCTCGCAGCCTGCACGGCGCTGGCGCGACGGGTCGGCCTCGCGCTGCGGGGTGCCCTCGGCGCGACCGGGACCGTCCTCCTGCAGGCCTCCGGCACCGACGCCGGGCAGAGCGTGCCGCACCTGCACTTCCACGTGGTGCCCTGCTGGCCGGACGACGGCACGACGCACTGGCCGGAGCCGCCGTCGGCGCACGTGCACGACGGCGATCCGTACGCCGACCTGCGGGCGATGTTCGAGTAGGCGCGGCACCGGATGTCATCCCGGAGGAGCACGTCGGTCCTCCGCTGTGCCGATCCCGCCGTGGGCCGCGGTGCGCTGTGATCGTCCCAGACACGAAAGGCTCGACATGCCCCGCTCCACGATCACCGCTCCCCTCGCCGTCGGCGTGCTCGCCCTCGGCGCCCTGACGCTCACCGGCTGCTCGGCCCTCGGCGACCTCGCCCACGACCGGGTGACCTCCGAGGCCTCGACCCGCGCCGACCTCGACTCCGCACCCGACTGGCTGCCCTCGGACGCCAGCGACATCACCTCGGTCGCAGGCACCGGCGGGAAGGGCTCCGACACGACCCCGACCACGCTGGTCTTCACGAGCACCGACGGTGTCACCGACGACGCCTGCAGCACGACGCCCCGGCAGTCCGCGCCGACGATGGACGTCGACGGTGCGCCGGACGTGTACAAGGCCACCTCGGTGCTGCGGTGCGGCCCGTGGTCGATGACGTCGACGGGTGACCGCTGGGTCGCCTGGACGCCGAACCCGGGCGACGGCGGGTCCTGACGTGCCCCGTCCCCGCGGCCGCCACCGACGCACGAGGACGCGGCGCGCCCGTCCGTTCGGCGAGCACCGCGCCACGGTCGCCGTCGCGGCCCTCTCCGCCGGCCTCGGCGCCCTCGTCGTCACCGGCGCCGAGGCCGCGCACCGGATCGTCGAGCTCGGCGAACGCACCGGGTCGAGCGCAACGGTGGCCGCGATCCTGCCTGTCGTGGCGTGGGTCTTCATCGGGATCGCCCTGTACGTCAGCGCCGTGGTCGCGTCCAACACCTGCGCGACCGTCATCGCCGGCCGCACCCGCTCGCTCGGACTGCAGCGTGTCCTCGGTGCCACCGGTCAGCAGCTCCGCTGGCAGGTCACCCGGACCGGGGCGACCTGCGGGATCGTCGGCGCCGCCGTCGGCACCGTCCTCGGCGCGGTCGTCGCGGACGCCGCGCTCGCCGTCGCCGCGGCCGCGGACGTGCTCCCGCCGCTCGGCGTCGTCGCCCCGCCGTCCCTGGTCCCGATCGGGCTCCTGGTCGCGGTCATCACGACGGTCGCGTTCCGCATCGGCTCCCGCGCCGTCCTCACCATCTCCCCGCTCCGCGCGCTCGAGGCCGGCGTCGAGGCCGCTCCCGGCACGACCCGTTCCGTCGGCCGCACGGTGACCGCGAGCACGCTCTCCCTGCTCGGCACGGCGGGGCTCGGCGTCGCCGTGGTGCTCGGCGCGACGAGCGTCGACTCCCTGCTGCTCGCGGTGGCCTGCGGTGCCCTGTCGTTCACGGGCGTCGTGGTCGCCGCCCCGGTGCTGCTCCCCGCCGTCCTGCGGATCGCGGCCGCCGCGTCCGCCCGGTCGGTCGTGCCGGCGATGGCCGCACGGAACTCGCTCCGGGCGCCGAAGCGCACCGCCCGCGCGACGGTGGGGCTGCTCATCGCGGTGACGCTCATGGCCACGTTCGCCGTCGGGTTCTCGACCTACGCCAGCATGCTCCGGGGCCAGGCCGCGGACGACCCCGAGTACTACCGCGGCATCCAGGAGCAGTTCGACCAGCTCGCGGTCATGTTCACCGGCCTCGTCGGTGCCGCCGGGGTCATCGCGGCCGCCGGGGTCGTCGCCGTCACGGCCCTGACGACCGCGCAGCGGGGACGTGAGCTCGGACTGCTCCGGGTGGTGGGCGCGACGCGGCAGCAGGTCCGCGCGCTCGTCCTCGCGGAGACGGCGATCACGGTCGCGGTCGCGGTCGTGCTCGGCGGGCTGCTCGGCACCGCGTACGGCTGGGCCGGGGCGTACACGCTGCTCGGCGCGACCAAGGGTGCGGAACTCATCGCACCCGTCGTGCCGCTCTGGCTCGTGGTCGTCGTGGTGGTCGGCGCTGCGGGCACCGGGCTCGCCGCTGCGCTGGGCCCGGCGGCACGAGCCGTGCGGGCGGCCCCGGTGACCGCGCTCCGGTACGAGTAGCGCCCGACGGGGCCGGCCCGTGACCCGGGGTCAGCCGGCCGCCCGGCGCACGAGCTCCCGGAGCCGCTGCTCGACCTCGTCGGTCCACTCGACGACGGCGAACGAGGTCGCCCACATCGCGCCGTCGTCGAGCGTGGCGTCCTCCTGGAACCCGACGGTCGCGTAGCGCGCACCGAACTTCGAGGCCGGCTGCACGAAGGTGACGACCTTGCCGTCCCGCGCGTACGACGGGAACCCGTACCAGGTCTTCGGATCGAGCTCCGGAGCGACCTCGGTCACGAGCACGTGGTAGCGCGCGGCCAGGACCTGGTCGAAGCCCACGAGTGCCTCGATCGCGGCCGTGCACGCCTCGCGCTCGGCCTCGCGCTTCGCGGCGCCCTTCAGCCCGCGCGTCGCCTTCCGTTCCGCTGCTGCCTGCTGCATCGCGGCTCGCTCCGCGTCGCTGAACACCTCGGCCATGCCCGTCTCCCTCACCGATCCGCCCGGTCCGCGACCGGTGCTGACGGCATCCTGGCACCGCCGGTGCGGACCGCGCGACCCGGCGGACGGGAGGCACGGTGCGGGTCGACCACGAGCCTCCCGTCCGTCCCGGCGCACGCCCGTGGCCCACGGACGACAGGAGCGCGCCGGTCCGAGGACCGACGCGCTCCTGTCTGCGCTGGGCTGGGTGTCAGCGGGTGGTGCGTCCGGCGCGGGGCAGGAGCACGCCGAGGACGATCATCGCGACGGCGAGGAAGGCGTGCAGGACGTTGTCGGCGCTGTTCAGCGGGACGAAGTTCGCAGCCCCGGCCATGCCGGCGACGAAGAGGCCGAAGACGAACAGCACGGCGTAGACGATGCCGCCGATGAGCAGGTACGAGCGCGAGCCCGCGGCCGAACGGGCGGCGAGCAGGCCGACGATGCCGAACAGCAGGTGCACGATGTTGTGGAGCACCGACACCTGGAACAGGCCGAGGAGCATGGCCATCGAGCTGTTGCCCGCGAAGGACAGCGTGCCCATGTCCATCGTGAGTCCGGGGATGAAGCCGGCGATGCCGACGATGAGGAAGACGATCCCGAAGAGCAGTGCGCCCTTCTGGACGAGGGTCGAACCGGTACGGGGGGTTGCTGCGCTGGACATGTGGTCTCTCCTTGTGTGCGAGGACCGGGTCGTGGTTCCGGTCGGGGACGTGACGCGTGTCACGCTCGGTTGCCTTTCACGGTAGACATGCAGCCTGCTCTCGGTTTCCCCCCGTCCGGGGGCACGCGCCGAACGGACAGGACCCGTCGTACGGTGGGAGGGTGCGGGAACTCGACTGGGACGGCTACCGGAACGTGCGGGACCTCGGCGGGCTCCCCACCCCGTCGTCCCCGACCGGTGCGACGCAGCGCGGCCGGATCGCACGCGGTCCGCGCCGCGAACTGCTCACTGACCGGGGCTGGCAGGACGCACGCGTGTGGGGGCTCCGGTCGGTGGTCGACCTGCGGTGCGCCGACGAGGTGGGGCGTCGCGAGGGCGATCCCCTCGTCGCTCCGGACGCCCTCACCGACATCACCGTCGTCGCGGCCCCGACCGAGGACCAGGACGACCCGGAGTTCCGCGAGGTGTGCTTCCCGATCCTCGACTCCCCCGAGTACTGGCGGCACAACTGGCGGATCCTGCCCGACCTGGTGCTCGGTGCGCTGCGGGCGATCGCGGACGCGCCGTCCGGGGTGCTCGTGCACTGCGGTGCGGGGCGCGACCGGACGGGCATGATCAGCACGCTGCTGCTCGCGAACGCCGGCGTCCCGCCGACGGCCGTCGCCGAGGACCACGCAGCTTCCGTCCGCGCGATGGCCGGCACCGGGACCCACGCTCCGGGTGACCGCCAGGCGACCTGGGATGCCGACCAGGTGACCAAGTGGCTCGCCACCGTCACACCGATCGTCGAGGACGTCGCCGCCGACGTCGACGCGGCGTTCGCCGCCGTCGGTGCCGACGACGACCTGCGCGCACGGTTGCGCGCCCGACTCACCATGCCCTGACCACGCGGAAGCCGTCGGACGGGAGGCACGCTGCCGGCCCGCACCGCGCCTCCCGTCCGTCAGCTGCGCCCCGCCGTCGACTGCTCAGGTCGGTCGTGCGGTCACGGTCCGGGGACGGTGACGCGGACGGCGCTGATCCGCCCGGCGCGCGTGCGCGCCGTGGTGTCCGGGTCGTAGCTGTCGGCGGTGGCGAGGTAGAGGGTGCGACCGTCCTCGCCGCCGAGCGCGCAGTCGATCGCGCACAGGCCGGGGGCGTCGACGCGGTCGGTGACCTCGCCGCCCTCGACGACGCGGAGGAACTCCCCCGTGTCCACCGAGCAGACCCAGATCGCGCCCTCGGCATCGACCGTGCTGCCGTCCGGCGTGACGCCCTCGGGCAGCGCCGCCCACTCGCGGCGGCCGGTGAGCGACCCGTCCGGCTCGATGTCGAACGCGGTCAGTCGACCACCCCAGGTCTCGCTGACCACCAGGGTCCGCGTGCCGGGGAGCACGTTCGCGCTGTTCGGGAACACCAGGCCGTCGGCGGCGAGCCGGGCGGAGCCGTCCTGGTCGACGACGTAGAGCGGTCCCGGGCGGAGCTCCTCGCCGCCGTACAGGTCGTAGCCGAACGCGCCGACGTACGTCCGGCCGGTCGCCTCGTCGACGACCAGGTCGTTGAGGAGCGACGGTTCGGTCGACGACAGGTCGGCGAAGGGCTCGTTCGTACCGTCCGGGCGGACGACCTGGATCGTCCGCGAGTTCATGGCACTGACGATCAGCCGGCCGTCGGCGAGCCACCCGAGGCCGGACGACTGCCCGTCGATGGTCGTCTCGAGGCGCGGCCGCGCGTCCGGCGAACCGGGGTCGACCGAGAAGACCTCGCCCGTGTGCATGTCGGAGTACCAGAGTCGGCCGTCGTGCCAGCGGTTGCCCTCGGGGAACCGGATGCCGGAGACGACCTCGGTCGCGGAGTCGATGGTGGTGTGCACCCGCCCAACCTGCCACTCGGGACTGGCGGTCACCTGGCGCTCGTGGACGGCGTCCAGCCGAGCTCGGGGCCGAGCCGCCCGGCCATGTCCTCGATGATCTGCGCGTAGTCGTCGGGCGCGAACGAGAACGGCAGCGCGAAGGCGACCTCCGTCGCCACCTGGTACCCGGCGTCGGCGCGGAGTCGATCGGCGATCTCGGCCGAGCTCCCGACCAGGTCGGCGGCGAACAGCAGCTTCCCCGGCCCCTGCGGGACCCCGACCCGACCGGCTCGCGCCGCGGCGTAGGCCCGGTACCGCTCGACCTGCTGCGGCGTCGCCGAGTCGGTCGGGATGACCACGAGGCCCTGCGAGACCCGCGCCGAAGCAGGGTCCGGGTGCGCGTCGAGGTAGGCGTCGACCTGCGCGCGCTGGTTCGCGGCGAAGTCGGTGCCGACCTCGCTCCGGGTCACGCTCGAGGTGAGCAGGTGGAAGCCGTGCTCGGCCGCCCACACCGCGGACCGCGTGCTGCCGGTGCCGTACCAGATCCGGTCGGCGAGCCCCGGGCTCTGCGGTTGGACGGTCGTGGCGAACTCCTCGATCCCCCGGCGCTCCACGGCCGCCGTGACGGGGTCGCCGCGCACGAGGTCCCGGAAGCGCAGGAGTCGGTCGTTGCCGAGGTCCTCGTGCTCGGCGGTGTCCGGGTGGATCGCGTCACGGTAGAGGTCGTAGTGCATGGGCGTCCCCACGGAGAAGCCGGGCTGCAGCCGACCGCCGAGCAGCACGTCCACCGTGCCGAGGTCCTCGGCGAGGCGGAACGGGTTCTCGGCGCCGATCGGGGTGACCGCGGTGCCGAGGGCGATCCGCGAGGTGCGCTGCGAGGCTGCGGCAGTGATCGCCACGGGCGACGAGATGCCGTGCTGCAGGTGGCGGTGCCGGAGCCAGGCACTGTCGAAACCGAGGGCCTCGGCTCGCTCGATCACGCGGAGCGTCTCCTCGTGGCCGTCGGCCGGGCGCACGGGGTCGAACGAGCCGATGGTCAGGAAGCCGAGGCGCTCGAGGGGCCGGTCGTCGGAGGGCATGCTCCGATCGTCGCAGACCGGGGCGCGGGGCGTCGGTGGTCCCGACGTATCCTGGCTGCATGAGCATGGAAGGCGCTGCCTGGAGCTCGCTGTACAAGATCTCGTCCGCGAAGGACGCCGGGCGGGGCTTCTCCCGCGAGTCGCTCCGACGGATCATGACGTTCGCCGTGCCCTACAAGGTGCAGCTCGTGGTGTTCATCGCACTGTCCGTCGTGGGGGCGTTCCTCGCGGTCGCGACGCCGGTGCTCGCTGGCCAGGTCGTCGACGTCATCGCGGCCCGCGGCGCCGTGTCGACGATCGTCTGGTTGGCCCTGGTCATCGCGCTCGTGGCCGTCGCCGACGCCGCGTCGTCGCTTCTCACCCGCTGGTACTCGGCGCGGATCGGCGAGGGCGTCATCCTCGACCTCCGCACCGCGGTGTTCAACCACGTGCAGAAGATGCCGATCGCGTTCTTCACCCGGACCCGGACCGGCGCGCTGGTCAGTCGGCTGAACAACGACGTGATCGGCGCGCAGCAGGCCTTCAGCGGGACGCTCTCCGGCGTCGTCACGAACTCCGTGGCACTCGTGCTGACGCTCGTCGTCATGCTCAGCACCTCGTGGCTGGTGACGGTCATCGCCGTCGTCATGCTCCCGGTGTTCCTCGTCCCCGCACGCCGGATGGGCAGCCGCCTCGCCGCGCTCCGCCGCGAGGCCGCCGACCACAACTCCGCGATGAGCACGCAGATGACCGAGCGGTTCTCCGCACCCGGCGCGACGCTCGTCAAGCTGTTCGGGCGCCCCGACGAAGAGGCCGAGGAGTTCCGCGTCCGCGCCGCCCGCGTGCGGGACATCGGCGTCCGCACCGCGATGCTGCAGTTCGTCTTCGTCACCGCACTCATGCTCGTCTCGGCGCTCGCGCTCGCACTCGTGTACGGGCTCGGCGGCACGCTCGCCCTCGGTGGCCAGCTGAACACCGGCGACGTCGTCACCCTCGCACTCCTGCTCACCCGCCTCTACGCACCGCTCACCAGCCTGGCGAACGCGCGCGTCGAGATCATGAGCGCCGTCGTGAGCTTCGAGCGCGTCTTCGAGGTGCTCGACCTCCGGCCGCTCATCCAGGAGAAGCCCGACGCCGTCACCCTGCCCGACGGTCCCGTCGCGGTCGAGTTCGACGACGTCCGCTTCGCCTACCCGTCCGCCGACAAGGTCTCCCTCGCCTCGCTGGAGGAGGTCTCCACGCTCGACACCCGCGGCGGTGACGAGGTCCTGCACGGTGTCTCGTTCCGGATCGAGCCCGGGCAGACCGTCGCTCTGGTCGGGTCCTCCGGCGCGGGCAAGTCCACGATCGCGCAGCTGCTCTCCCGCCTGTACGACGTCGACAGCGGCGCCGTCCGACTCGCCGGCACGGACGTCCGCGACGTCACCTTCGCGTCACTGCGGCACACGATGGGCATGGTCACGCAGGACGGGCACCTGTTCCACGAGACGATCGGCGCCAACCTGCGCCTGGCCCGCCCCGAGGCCACCGACGACGAGGTGTGGGACGCCGTGCGACGCGCACGCCTCGAGCCGCTGATCCGGTCGCTGCCCGACCAGCTCGACACCATGGTCGGCGAGCGGGGCTACCGACTGTCCGGCGGCGAGCGCCAGCGCATGACGATCGCCCGGCTCCTGCTCGCGCAGCCCCGCGTCGTGATCCTCGACGAGGCGACCGCCGCGCTCGACTCGACGTCCGAGGCCGCCGTGCAGGCCGCCCTGAGCGAGGCGCTCGACGGTCGCACGGCGATGGTCATCGCGCACCGGCTGTCAACCATCCGGAGCGCGGACCTCATCCTGGTCATCGAGGACGGCTCCGTCGTCGAGCGCGGCACGCACGAGGAACTCCTCGCCGCGGGCGGCCGGTACGAGGAGCTGCACCGGACCCAGTTCGCCGTCCAGGCGGACCAGGCGCCGGACCCCGCTCCGCTGCGCGGGAGCGGCATCCGCTGACGGCGCGACCGCAGCGTCCTGTGACGGGCTGCGGGCGGACGTGCGATCGCGCCCAGCGCCGGCCCGGAGGCGCGTGGTGCGCGCGCCCCGCGCCTCCCGTCCGGCGGCACCGCGGTCCGCAGCCGTCAGCCGCTCCGTGCCCGAGACCGAGATCGGGTCCACGTCCGTGACGATCCCGGTGCACGAACCGCGGCATCCGTGCACCGGGATCGTCACGCGGCGGACGGGACGTGGCCGCCCCGTACTCGGCTCCCGGCTCGCTCGGTGCGACGAGGCGCAGGATGGCGTCGTGTCGTCGCTCACGCCGCCACGGGACAAGGAGTCGAGATGACCGCGTACCACCTCTCGAGGCCGGCCTCGGGATCGTCCTCGGGATCGTCCTCGGAGCGGATCCCTGACCGATGCGGACGGTGAGGGAACACGTCCGTGCGGTGATCGCCGTCGTCACTGCGGCGACAGCGATCGTCGTCATCACCGGTTGCAGTGGAGGAAGCCGCGTGGACTCGGAGAGCAACGGGGCCGTGAGCACTGCCGAGGCCCGGCAGTCCGTGCAGGACATCGTCGACCGGACTGCCTCCTCACTCGAGGGCGACTGGGAGGTCTCCAGCGGGCCCTCGGTCGAACAGTGCAGCAAGAGCGACGGCAGCGACGGCGCTGCCTACAGGTACATCAAGGCTCTCGCGAAGCCGACCGGTGAACCCGAAGCGGACATCGCCGTCGTCGAGAAGCTGTGGGAGGAAACCGGGATCACCACGCAGCCGTACGAGAGCGGGGGCGACGACCCGATCCTCGGTCTCCGCGGCGCAGGAGGCCCGACCACGTCCATCAGCTTCCTGGCGGACACCCGTCGGTACACGGTCTCAGCAACGTCCGAGTGTGCTGACGGGGACGCCGTCGAGATGCAGCGCAACGGCGAGTGACGAGCGGCGGAGATCCTCGACGGATCAGTGCGGCCCGAGCAGCTCGACCCCGTAGCTGACGACGACCGCCCGCAACTCCTCCAGGTACGTCTGCGCCTGCTCCGTCAGGGGCACCGAGGAGTGCGCGATCCACCCGATCTCGATGCGCTCGTCGACGTCGAGCGGGATGGCGACGATCTCCGGGTCGAGGTCGTCGCTGATGAGCCCGGTCGAGATCGTGTACCCGCCGAGCCCGATCATGAGGTTGAAGATCGTCGCCCGGTCCGACACCCGGATCTCCCGCTTGCTCGACATCGTCGACAGGATCTCCTCGGCCAGGTAGAAGGAGTTGTTCGCGCCCTGGTCGAACGTCAACCGCGGCAGCTCGGCGAGGTCGTCGAGCGTCGCCCGCTCCTGCGACGCCAACGGGTTCCGCCGGGCGACGAAGACGTGCGGCTGTGCGACGAACAGCGGCGTGAACACGACCCCGGCGTCCCGCATGAGCTTGCCGAGCACCTGCCGGTTGAAGTCGTTGCGGTAGAGGATGCCGAGCTCGCTCCGCAGCGTCCGGACGTCCTCGATGATGTCCCACGTGCGGGTCTCGCGCAGCGAGAACTCGTACTGGTCGGCGTCGGCGCCCTCGACCATCCGCACGAAGGCCTCGACCGCGAACGAGTAGTGCTGGGCCGACACCCCGAGCAGCCGGCGCGACGCCTGGCGCCCGACGTACCGCTGCTCGAGCAACGACACCTGCTCGACGACCTGGCGGGCGTACCCGAGGAACTCGACGCCGTCGACGGTGAGTACGACCCCACGCGCGGACCGGGTGAAGAGCGGCCGGCCGATGCGAGCCTCCAGGTCCTTCATCGCGGCCGACATGGTCGGCTGCGAGACGTAGAGCAGGTCTGCGGCCGCGCTGATCGATCCTTCGGAGGCGACCTCGATGAAGTACCGCAGCTGCTGCAGGGTGATGTCGTTCGCAACGCGAGCCATAGGAACAGGCTATGCGACCGCATAGCGTCTCGGTATTACCTGATGACCCGCGCCTCCCGTCATGATCGGAGGACCCTTCCCACAGTGCCCGCGGGCGCTCGACGACCGGACTGCGGACCATGGCGAACGACATCACCTTCAGCATCAGCAGGACACGCTTCGACGAGGACTACTCGCCGGCCGAGAGCTCGCGCTTGACGACGAACTTCGCGAACCTGGCCCGCGGGGAGCACCGGCAGCAGAACCTCCGCGACGCGCTCGCGCTCATCGACGGGCGCTGCAACGACCTGGCCGGTGACCCGGACGCGGATCGCTACCGCGTCGAGCTCGACATCGTGTCGGTGACGATGCAGTTCGAGGACGGCGGACAGGTCGAGCGCTTCCCCTTGATCGAGGTGCTCGACGTCACGATCGTCGACCAGCACTCCGGCGAGCGCCACCAGGGCATCGTCGGCAACAACTTCTCGTCGTACCTGCGGGACCACGACTTCGCCGTCCGCCTGCCGTCGGCTCCCTCGCTCCCCGCCGACTTCGGGCTGCTGCACGGGCAGCTCTTCCAGCACTTCCTGCGATCGGACGCGTTCCGGTCGGAGTTCGACGCGGAGCCCGTCGTCTGCATCAGCGTCTCGACGAGCCAGACCTACCGGCAGACCGGGTTCGTCCACCCGGTCCTCGGCGCGGAGTACGCGCACGAGCACTCGTCGCTCACCGACGACTACTTCGGTCGCATGGGCATGCAGGTCCGGTACTGCATGCCGCCGGGGTCCAAGGCGCCGCTCGCCTTCTACTCGCGCGGCGACGTCCGCACCGACTACTCGAACCTCCAGTTGATCGGCACCATCGCCACCATGGAGACGTTCCAGAAGATCTACCGGCCGGAGATCTACAACGCGAACGAGGTCGCGCCGAGCACCTTCCGCCCGACACTCGAGCACGACGACTGGACGTCGACCGGCATCGCCTACGACCGCGAGGAACGCAGCCGCCTCGGCGTCACGCAGGGCCGGTGGACCGAGGAGCACCTCGTCACACCGCACCGCGACTTCCTCGACCGCTGGCTCGCTGAGCAGACCGCACACGCCGACCAGGCTCTTCCCGCCGCCCCCGCTGCCCTCACCCACTGACCGACTGGACCCCCACGCGCATGAGCACGCTCCTCCCCACCGCGATCGTCGGCAGCCTGCCGAAGCCCTCCTGGCTCGCCGAGCCCGAGCGACTCTGGTCCCCCTGGCTGCTCGAGGGTGACGCCCTCGTCGAGGGCAAGCAGGACGCGCTCCGCTCCGCCGTCCACGAGCAGGAGCGCAACGGCATCGACATCGTCAGCGACGGCGAGCAGACCCGGCAGCACTTCGTCACCACCTTCATCGAGCACCTCGACGGGATCGACCAGGAGCGCAAGGAGACCGTGCGCATCCGCGACCGCTACGACGCCGCCGTGCCCACGGTCGTCGGCGCGGTGAGCCGCCCGGAGCCGGTGTTCGTCGAGGACGCGAGGTTCCTCCGGGCCCAGACCGACCGGCCGATCAAGTGGGCACTCCCCGGCCCGATGACCATGATCGACACCCTCTCCGACCAGCACTACAAGAGCCGCGAGAAGCTGGCGTGGGAGTTCGCGACGATCCTCAACCAGGAGGCACACGAGCTCCAGGAGGCCGGCGTGGACGTCATCCAGTTCGACGAGCCAGCCTTCACCGTCTTCCACGACGAGGTGCAGGACTGGGGCGTCGCCGCACTCGAGCGCGCCGCCGAGGGCCTGCGCGCCGAGACCGTCGTGCACATCTGCTACGGCTACGGCATCGAGGCGAACAACCGGTGGAAGGAGACCCTCGGCGCCGAGTGGCGGCAGTACGAGCAGTCGTTCCCGCTGCTGCAGCAGTCCTCGATCGACATCGTCTCCCTCGAGTGCATCCACTCCCACGTCCCGCTCGAACTCGTCGAACTCATCCGCGGCAAGAAGGTCATGCTCGGCGCGATCGACGTCGCCACCGAGCAGGTCGAGACGCCGGAAGAGGTCGCCGCGGTCCTCCGCCGCGCCCTCGACCACGTCGACGCCGACAAGCTCATCCCGAGCACGAACTGCGGCATGGCGCCGCTGGCGCGCGGGGCGGCCCTGCAGAAGCTCGGTGCGCTGTCCGCGGGTGCGGACATCGTGCGAGCCGAGCTCGCGAGCGTCACCGTGCCGGCAGTGCGGTAGCGGCGCGGCTCCAGACCGGTCTGGAGGCACGGCTCCGTCCCTCGACGAACGTGACGATCGACTGCTTCACCTGCTCCGGGCTCCTCCCGCAGCGCTCGGCCCGCCGCGCGACCACTGACACAAGCAGGTCAGGCTGGGAGCGTTGACTACGCCCATGATCACCAAGAGCACGATCCACGAGATCGAGAACGCGCCCGTCAAGGACCGCGACGGCGCATCCGTCGGCAAGGTCGCGCAGGTGTTCCCCTCCAACGAGGACGGCAGCGCCGCGTTCGTCAGCGTCGCGACCGGACTCCTCGGGGGTCACACCGTGCTCGTCCCGGTCGAGGACGCCACGTTCGACGGCACCGACCTGCACGTCGGCTACTCGAAGAGCGCGATCAAGGACGCACCTTCCCCGGGAGCCGGGAACACCGTGACCGACACCCAGGCGAATGCCGTCCGCAAGCACTTCGGGCTGTCCCCCGCGGGCAAGGCGACCGGCGACATGGGCGACCCGCACGAGAACCTCGACCAGGCCGGTACCGGTCCGGCGGGCGCTGACGACACCGAGGGCGCGGGAGCGACGCCGTCGGCATGAGCGGCACCAGGACGAGCGACGACCGCGACGTCTTCGCATCGGAGGTGCGTGGCACCTTCTTCCGCGCGGTGGATCCACGCTTCCGCGCATCCGTCATCGCAGGGTCACGGTCCGCAGGTCGGTACTCACGACCTGACGAGCCCACGCTGTACCTCAGCTCGTCCGTCGCGGGCGTGGAGGCAGCGCTCGTGGCGCATCCGGACACGCGCGCCACGGAGCCGGTGATCGTCGAGGTGGACGTGGTGGCGCCCCGGATCGTCGACCTTCGCGACGCGACCGCTCGTGGTGCGGCCGGGGTCGACCTCGAGGACGCGACCGCGCCGTGGCAGCAGGTCGTGGCCGACGGAGGCGTCCCGGCCTCGTGGCAGGTCCGAGACCGCCTGGTGGCACTCGGCGCCGACGGCCTCATCGACCCGTCGCGGAAGCGCCCGGGCCTCTGGCACCTCGTGTTGTTCCGCTGGAACACCGATGGTGCGCCGCAGGTCCACGTCCGGACAGGGACCGGCTGAGATCGTTGCCGGGTTCGACGACACGCAGGTGACACTGATACTTCGCCGTTCTCCGCCGGGGGCGCTAGCGTCGTCGGCATGGACAGTGCGGTGGTGTTCCCGATGGCCCTCGAGATCGGGGCGGCTGCGCTGGTCACGTGGCTGACGTGGCGGGCCGCCATCGGCTCCCTGCCACGGAACAGCCTCGCCGGTGTCCGGACATCAGTCACGATGTCGAGCGAGGCGGCCTGGCGGATCGGCCATCGTGCAGCGCTGCGCCCGACGATCATCTCCGGCCTCCTCGTGACGGCGTGGTGCGCCATCAGCATCGGAGTTCCGGCACTCCGCACGCCTGCCGCCGTCCTCGTCGCCGCTGGCCTCCTCGTCGGTGGAGCACTCCTGTCCGTCCCGGCTGCCCACCGCGCCGTGCGCCGAGCATTGCCCGAGGCCGGAGGCGACGGCTCTCACACCTATGGCTCCCCCGCGACCCCGCCGCCCGTCTCGAACAGGAGGGACCCTGACGACGCCGGTACGGTCGAATGATTCTGTGCACGTGGGTGTCTCATCCCGAGGTGACCGTCGATCCGACCGTCCGGATCCCGGACTGGGGTCTGTCGCCGGTCGGACGGGCCCGCGCCGCACGCATCGCGACGCTGTTCCCTCAGCCCCTCCGCATCGTCAGCAGCAGCGAACGGAAGGCCCTGGACACCGCCGAGATCGTCGCCGGACAGTGGGGCTCGGAGTTCGAGATCGACGAGGACCTCGGCGAGATGGACCGCAGCGCGACCGGTTACCTCGACCCGCGTGAGTTCGAACCGACCGTCGACGCGTTCTTCGCCGAACCGCACCGGTCCGTCCGTGGTTGGGAACGCGCGATCGACGCCCAGAGCCGTGTCGAGCGCGCGGTCCGACGCATCGCGGCCCAGACTCCCGAGCGGGGCATCGCGTTCATCGCTCACGGCGGGGTCGGCGCACTCCTGCTGGCGAGCCTCCGACGCGAGCCCATCAGCCGCGCCCTCGACCAGCCCGCGATGGGCAGCTCCTTCGCCTTCGACCCGCAGGACTGGACGGCGCTGTCGTCGTGGGAGCACGTCCGCTGAAGCGGTGCGTGGTCCCGTCAGCCCGGGCCGGCGTCCGTCACTGCGGGACCGCAGAGCCGCAGCAATCCGCCCGGTCCAGAGCTGCTTCGAGACGCGGGCGAAGGGTCACCGCGAGCGTTTCCGTGATGTGGTTCGCGTCCCGGTAGGCGAGCCGGTTCCAGATCACGGGAGCACACTGGTCATCGCACAGCCAGCCGACCGGGTCGATCAGCGTGGATCGTGTCGATCGGGCGGCCGCTGCCTCGGCGGCACGTGCGGCATGATCGATCAGGCGTTCACGCGGCTCTGCGACGTCCGGAACGCTCTTGAGCGACGCGGACAGAGCTCGGTTGGGCGTGGTCGACCACGCGGGGGTGTCCTGCAACACGACCGTCGATGCGCCGGATTCCTGGATCCTGTGAATGGTGCGCTCGAGGGCATCCTGCCACGTGTCCGAGAACGCTCCAGGACGCGCCGTCAGGGGCGCGGTCAGGTTCCCGGCGTTGCCGAGGACGACCAGCGAGGGCCGCAACTGCGCGATCTTGTCGAGCGCGTCCTTCCGCCATGCGTCGCACTCGCGGTAGTCGCGGTCGAGATCCGAGGAGCGGACCGGGATGTCGGCGCTCGGGCACGAGGACTTGGTCATGGTGATCAGGCGCATGTCTCGGTCCGCGGCCCAAGCTCGGAGCGGGCTGAACCACTGCGCTGCGTGCGAATCGCCGAAGAGGACCACGGTCCGCGGCCCGGAACCGAAGCTGCATCCTCGGGTGGTCGTCGCTGCGAAGCCTGCGTGGCAGCCGTCGGCGTACAGCGGTGACAGATCAGCCGATGCGCCGGCGAGGCTCGGCTCGACGTTGGACGGCACCACGCCCGCGGGGCGGGGGCCGGCGAGCACGTCGGCGCGCGTCGGGGCAGCGATGCGATCGTTGGTATGCAGGGGCGGAATGGTCGACACTCCGAAGCAGACCGCTGCCCCCGCGGCGACGACGGCGACGAGCGCGCCAGAGCGGCGCCACACGCGTCTCTCGTTCCCCGGGGTCGCCGACCGGCGCCCCCGTCGGGACCTGGACCAAGCGGCTGCGCGGACCTCGAGCACGGAGTGACCGAGCCAGCCGAGGAGCACCGAACCGACGACGGCTGCAGCGCTCTCCCAGAAGTCGAGCGAGCGATCCCTGGCAAGCACCGGGATCGTCATGAGCGGCCAGTGCCACAGGTAGATCGAGTAGGAACGGTCACCGAGGCTCGTGACCCACCTCGTGCTGAGCAGACGGCGGACGGGCGACTCCACCGCGACAGGGGCGATGACCATCGCCGCGCCGGCGACAGGGACGAGGGTCGCGAGTCCCGGGTAGGTGACGTCCTCGGAGAGGAGCCCGAACGACAGGGCGATGAGCAGCAGACCGATGACCGGGATCCACGCGGACACCAGGCGGACGACGAGAGGACCCGAGGTCGCTGCGCCGCGGTGTTCCGCCGCTCGTCGGGCGAGCGTCGCGACCAGGGCACCCGCCGCGAACTCCCAGGCGCGGGTGTGCGGCCCGAAGAACGCCCACGAACCGCTGGTCTGCGACACGAGGACCATCGTCGCGAAGCTCACGACGACGATGCCGCCGAGGATCACCGGCAGGACCCTGCGAAGCGAGCGGGCCGCGAGCACCGCCGTCATGAGGATGCCCCACACCAGGTAGAACTGTTCTTCGACCCCGAGCGACCAGAACTGCTGGAAGGCACTCGCACTGTGCGTGGCGAGGTACTGCGTGCCGGTCCAGGCCAACCACAGGTTCTCGACACCGACGAGCGATCCGAGCGACTCGACGCGGATGACGGTCCGGTCGAGCGGCGGCAGGACGGCCACGGAGACGAGCACCGTGACGACGACCGTCACGATCGCCGCCGGCGCCAGGCGGGTGAACCGGTTCCGGTAGAACCTGGCGAGCCTGATGCGCCCGGTCCGCGCATGCTCTCGGAGCAGGTTGCTCGTGATCAGGAACCCCGAGATGACGAAGAAGACGTCGACGCCTGCGAATCCGCCCCGCAACAGCGGGACACCGGCATGGAACAGGACCACGCCGAGGACGGCGACCGCTCGGAGCCCCTGGACGTCCGAGCGCCACGATTCACCTTGCTGCATACATGCAGTATACAGGATATCACCGAAGGCACCGGGCCCAGGCGAGAGCAGTACGCTGCCGTCAGGGGAACGCGAGGGGGGAACCGTGACCACTGATCTTCGAGAACGACCGCCGGCCGGGCAGCTCGAGTGTCCCGCAGTGTCCCCGCCGAGGCGACCGTAGATGGACGACCAGGACACGAGCTCAGGCCTCCCGTACGACTCATGGCCGGAGTCGGAGGTCGACGACCAGCGCACCATCGCCCAGGTCAACAGCAGCCGGAAGGCCTTCCGCACCACGGCCAGGGCCGGCTTCATCATCGCGCCGGCGATGTTCCTCCTCCCGCTCGTCTACCCGCTGCTCGGCCTCGGGTGGCACTTCCTGCCGATCATCTGCATGACGGCGGCGTGGGCCGTGCTCGTCTCCGCGTGCTCGTTCGCCGCGATGACCGCCACGGAGCCAGCAGGTCACCCCTGGGTGCACCAGGTGTGGGCGGTACCCGCGGCCGTCCTCGCGATGTTCCCCGGCGGCATCGCCGCCTTCGTGCTGTACGGGTCGGTCGTCGCAACGGTCCACCAGGCAACGAAGTGACGGGCGGGCGCCGCTGCACCCGCAGGACCCGCGCCTCCCGGCCCGGACCGGAGGCGCGCGAGCGCCGCTGACCCGAACGGTGTGGTGCACCAGCCGTTGCTCGGTCGACGTGGGCGCTGCTATCGTTCGTCGGTCTGGTCCGACGCCGGGGAAGGTGGCGACGGTGCCGCTCAGTGCCCCTCGTGGACTGTTCCCCACGAAAGCCGCGCCCGAGCTCGGCGGACCGCGGCCCGTCCCGCCCGGAGTCACGTCAACGCAGCACTGAGCTGATCGACACGGTCAGCCCTCCTCGCCGCGAGCGTTCTGCTCGTGTGCTCCTGCACGCCCGCGCCGCCGCTCGGCGGCGGTGCGACGACCTCACGGGAACACCTCCATGCGCTTCACCCCTGCCCGGCTCCGGGCTCCACTCGCGAGCCTCCACGAGCACCGCTTCGTCACGTTCGCGGTCCTGACCGACACCATCGGTGCCGGCCTCACGCTGCCGCTGACGATCGTCTACTTCACGATCACCACCGACGTGTCCCTGGCGGTGATCGGTGTCCTCTCCACCGTCGCATCGCTGGTGGCCCTCCCGATCGGACTCGTCGGCGGCGTCCTCACCGACCGGTTCGGTGCCAGGGCGTCGATGGTCCTCAACAACCTGCTCTCCGCAGCGGGCTTCACGCTCTACCTCTCCGCCCACGATCCGGTGGTGATCTTCGCGGCGATCTTCCTCGCCAATGCATCCGAACGGCTCTACTGGACCTCGTGGACCGCGTACGTGCACGACATCGCGGCGGGCCGCCCGTTCGAGCGCTGGTTCGCCTTCCTCGAAGCGACGAAGGCCGCCGCCCTCGGGGCAGGCGCGATCGTCGCTGCGGTCACCCTCGCGCACGGACACCAGGACGGGTTGCGGTGGCTGGTCCTCGCCAACGTCGTCACCAGCGTCGCAGCGGCCGTCGTGTTCGCCACGCAACGCACCGGTCGTCGTACCCCGCAGGCAGCGGCACCGACGGGAGCGGGACCAGCCGACGCCTCCGGGCCGCTGCGTGCCTTCGTCGCCGACCGGTCGATGCGTCTCATCGCGCTCGGCCAGTTCCTGATCGGCCCCGCCATGCTGCTGCCGAACGTCGCGTTCAGTGTCCTGTTCATCGAGCGGTGGGACATGTCCCCGGCGGTCGCACCCGTCCAGTTCGCCATCGCCACGGGCCTGTGCGCACTCTTCCAGACATCCGTCACCCGGTGGGTCGCCGGGCGACGGCGCGGGACGCTCATCGCGCTCGGCGCCGTCCTGACCGCCGCGACGACGGCACCGTTGATCGTCCTTCCTCCGCTGCACGGACCGGGCGCGTGGTCCTACGTCGTCGTGGTCGCGGTCGTGCTGGCCGTGGCGGACATGATCTCCCTGCCCGCGGCGAACGCGGTCATGGCCGCAGCTCCGCACCCATGCATCCGAGGCCGAGCGATCGGGGTGTTCCAGACCGCGAGCTCGATCGGGATGGCACTCTTCCCGCTCACCCTCGGACTGCTGGACTCGCGGATGCCCTGGCTCCTGTGGCTCATCGCCACTGGTGTGTTCCTCGCCGCTGCCTGGGCCTGGCACGCAGCGGTCCGCGGACTGCCGCGCCGGGTCCAGGGAACGGGGTCGACCGACGTCGACGGGTGAGCAGGGTTCGGCCACTCGGACGGCTGGCTGTCCTGAGGAGGCCGGCTGCGGGTGGTCGCGCGTCAGCTGATGGCCCCGACCGGCACGAGGACGACCTGCCACGGACCGGTCGCACCACGCTCCGCCGCACCTGAATCGGTACCGTGCAGGGGTGACTCCCCTGCGTCTGCCGGTCATCTCGTGCAGCCTCGATCCCGTCAGCACCAGTCGCCGGCTGGCCGAGCGGTCGGCGTCGCTCCTGAGGGCGAACGGTCACGGGTCAGAGGTCGTCGACCTGGCAACGGCACCGCTGCCGGCGTTCGACAACGACCAGGTCTTCGACAGCGACGCATTCGGTGCGCTGCACGATGTCATCCGGGAGTCCGACGGCGTGGTGCTGGCGTTCCCGATCTACAACTGGGCGCCGTCATCGGCGGTCAAGTCGCTCATCGAAGCCACCGGTGCGACGGGGGAAGGCCGGCGTGCTGCATGGTTCGACAAGGTGGTCACCTTCGTGTGCGCTGCCGGGCTCCCGCACAGCTACATGGCGACGGGCGCGCTCGCGCAGTCCCTGATGCTCGACTTCAAGTGCGTCGTCAACCCGTACACGGCGTACGTCGCGGAGCGGGACTGGGAAGCGGGGACGCTCTCCGTCGACAGGGCAGCGCGTCTGGAGAAGACCATGACGGTGCACGCCGAACTCGCCGGTCTCCTCCGCGACAGGACCTCCCTGTCGGACTGGGAGGTGTGAGTCCGACGACGGTCGCGCGGTCCACCGACCACCGTCTACCAGGATCCTCGCGATTCCGCGACGATGTACGGATGAGCAGACCCGTCAGGTTCGTTGCGCTGTTGTTCCCGAACGTGACACAGCTCGACCTGACCGGCCCGGTACAGCTCTTCTCCAGGCTCCCCGGCGCGACCATCGACCTCGCCTGGCACGACCGAGAGCCGGTGGGCACCGATGCGGGCTTCGCGATCATGCCGACGGTGACCTTCGACGAGGCCCCGCAGGCGGACGTCCTCATGGTCCCCGGAGGGCAAGGTGCCTTCGACCTGCTCGAGACCATCGGAGCCGTACCCGAGCAGGCGCGGGTGGTCCGCGACGTTCGGATCATCACGGGAGGCGGGGTGACCAGTGGTGTCGACTTCGCCCTCACGGTCGCCGCTGAGGTCGACGACGATGCCGCAGCCCGCGCTGTCCAACTGGCCGTGGAGTACGACCCGCACCCGCCGTTCGACGCTGGATCACCGACGCGTCCGGAAGCGGACGCCGAGCAAGTGCGACGAGCCGTTGCAGACGCGCGACGCAGCCGCGGACCGGTCGTCTCGCGAGCAGCATCCCGACTCGGACTGGCGTCCTGCTGAGGGGCCTCCGGCGGAACGTCTCCGGCCGGGTCGCGTGTGGTGTCCGTCCTCGGATCGGCCGCGAGGTCCGTGCCGTGAGAGGGGCCCGGTCGACGACACCGTTCCTGACCATCGGCCTGCCGATCCGACGATCCGCACCGTTCTGCGTCGAGCAGGCGCATACTGCAGGGACCGGAGATCATGTTCGCGTCGTCGACGCTCGCCTTGTGGCTCTCCCACTCAGACAGGGGCCTCGCATGGCCACGTCCCGTATCCTCCGCCGCACCGCGTTCGCCCTGACCGGCATCGGCCTCGCCGCTTCGATGGCGATGATGTCGACCGCTGCGGCATCGGCCGCGACCGTGATCGACGGCCCGGTGAACCTCGGCACCGCGTCGACCTACGGTGTCCTCGGCGCGAGCGCCGTGACGAACACCGGCCCGTCAGTCGTCAACGGCGACCTGGGGCTCTCTCCCGGCACCTCGATCACCGGCTTCGGCGGTGCGCCGAACGGAACCGTCAACGGCACCACGCACCAGACCGACGCCGCAGCCGCGCAGGCGCAGCGGGACACCACGACGGCGTACGACGTCGCTGCGTCACTGTCCCCGACGCAGACCGGCCTCACCGAGCTGAACGGCCTCTCCCTCTCACCCGGGGTGTACTCCGGCGGGGCGCTCCAGCTCGCGAACAACGGTGCGTTGACCCTCGCCGGCAGCGCGGACTCGGTGTGGGTGTTCCAGGCCGCATCGACGCTGACCATCGGATCCGCCAGCCGGATCACGATCACCGGTGGTGCGAGTTCGTGCAACGTGTTCTGGCAGGTCGGCAGCTCCGCCACCATCGGCACCGGTGCCCAGTTCCAGGGGACCGTGCTGGCGCAGCAGTCCGTGACCGCCACCACCGGCGCCACCGTCGTGGGACGCCTGCTCGCCCGCACCGGCGCTGTGACCCTCGACACGAACACCATCACTGCCTCGACCGGCTGCCCCGCTCCGGGGATTCCGACCGAGACGACCGCACCGGTCATCACCTCCGACGCACCCGCCGCCGCGACCGCCGGGACGCCGTACTCGTACACGGTGACCGCGACGGGTACGCCCACCCCGACCTACACGGCGACCGGACTGCCCGCCGGCCTGACGATCAACGGCACCAGCGGCGTCGTCTCCGGCACGCCGACAACACCCGGCACGTCCACGGTGACGATCACCGCGTCGAACGGCACGCCGCCCGCTGACGTGCAGACCGTGACGATCACCGTGCGACCGGCTGCTTCGTCGACTCCCACGCCCACTGCGTCGCCGACCGCCCCCGCCAGCACCCCCGCTGGGACCCCGACAGGCGGAGCAGCTACGGGCGGGAACACCCCGACCGCTCCCACCGGCACCCCCTCAGGGAGCCCGACCGGCGGAGCGGCACCGGGCGGGAACACCCCGACCGGTGAACTGGCCTTCACCGGGAGCGACCCGGCGCTGCCCCTCGGCATCGCCGGAGTGCTCCTGGCAGCCGGCACGGCGATCACGCTGATCGTCCGGCACCGTCGTCGCACGAGCCGCATCTGACACGCAGCCGCCCCGGACCGCCACCGGTGTGGTGGCCAGGTCCGCGGAACGGCCGCGGACCCTCCTGCCGCACCGGCGACGAGGTCGTCGACGTCGAGCGGACCGCCGGCATCTCCCCCTCCCTGACAGGAAGCACCACCATGAAGACCGTCATCGTCCTCCTCACCCTCTGGCTGATCCTCGCCGTCGTCGGCTTCGCGCTGAAGGGCCTGCTCTGGCTCGCGATCATCGGCACCGTCCTGTTCGTCGGAACCGTGGTCTTCGGGGCGATCCGCCGCTCCGGGAACACGGCCCAGCGCACCGACTGATCGGGACGGACCAGTGCAGGATCCCCCACGGCAGCGAACCGCAGCCGTCGTCATCAACCCGGTCAAGACCGACCC
Organism: Curtobacterium sp. BRD11; assembly: GCF_031844345.1. Taxonomy (NCBI): domain Bacteria; kingdom Bacillati; phylum Actinomycetota; class Actinomycetes; order Micrococcales; family Microbacteriaceae; genus Curtobacterium; species Curtobacterium sp. BRD11. Next base: position 60,593 of record NZ_JAUZUZ010000009.1, on the reverse strand, counting down.
GGCACGGCTGCGCACCCTCGTGGACGCCGAAGCGTCCCGCAACGGGTGGGCACCCACCCGATGGTTCGAGACCGCTGCGGACGACGACGGTCGCGCAGCCGCACGCGAAGCAGCCGAGTCGAAGCCGGACGTCGTCCTCGTCGCCGGCGGCGACGGGACCCTCCGTGTCGTCGCCGAGGAACTCCGCGGCACCGGTGTCCCGGTCGCGCTCCTGCCCAGCGGTACCGGGAACCTGTTCGCCCGCAACCTCGGTCTCACCCGCAACGATGTCGACAGTGCCGTCCACGACGCCTTCACCGGCGCCGACCGGCCGATCGACGTCGGGCTCGCCGAACTGACCGACGTCGATGGATCAACGACCACCCACGCGTTCCTCGTCATGGCCGGTGTCGGACTCGACGCGAGCATGGCGGCGGACACGAACGCGTGGGTCAAGAAGCGGTTCGGTTGGGTCGCGTACTCGGACCCGATCGCCAGGTCCATCGTCGGGAACCGTCAGATCCCCGTCCGCTACGACATCGACGGCGCCCCGACCAGGACGATGCACGCACACACCATCATCGTCGGCAACTGCGGCACCCTCACCGCCGGCGTGCTCCTCCTGCCGCGCGCCGAGCCCGACGACGGCATCCTGGACGCCGTCGCGTTCCGACCGAACGGCTGGTTCGGCTGGACGAAGATCGGCTCCACCCTCACGCTCAACCGCTTCTTCTCGCGCACCGGGTTCGGTCGGCTCCTCGCTCGGTTGCTGCCGCGTTCCCGGGCGCTCCCGACCACCCGAGCGCGACGACTCCGCCTCGCGTTCGACGAACCGGAACAGGTACAACTCGACGGGGACCCGTTCGGTCGGGTGGTCGCCGTGACGTTGAGCACCCACCCTCACGGGTTGACGCTCCGCGCCTGACCGGCACTCGTCCGCGGTGGTCACGCGCCGACCGTGCGAACGTCGCGCTCACACCACCACGGGGCAGTGCTCTCGGCCCTCCCCCGACATCCCTCGCCCAGCGGACGCGTCGAGGGTCCATGATGTGGCTGTGGCCACACACCCGCTCTGGCGGCCGTTCACCGCGGACGGCAACGCAGCCCGTCAGTCGCAGCGCGTCGCGTTCCGACAGGTCGACCCTGGCAGCCTCCAGGACCACGACCCGCGTTGGATCGATGCGTTCGCGCGCGTACGGGACCTCGTCGCAGGTGCGCTCGGCGCCGATCACACCATCGCGCACGTCGGCTCGACTGCCGTTCCCGGGATGATCGCCAAGCCGGTCATCGACGCCGACCTGCTCGTGCCCGACCTCGGTGATGAACGCACCTGGCTCCCGGAGCTCGAGGCCGTCGGGTTCCGTCTGGTCTTCCGCGACGTGATCGCCGGTGACCCGCACCGGCAGCTCACCCTCGGCGATCCCAACACCAACCTGCACGTGTGGCAGCCGGGGGCAGCGGAGCCGCAACGGCATCGCCTGTTCGTGGAGTGGTTGCGATCCCACCCCGAGGACCGGCAGGTGTACGCGGACGCGAAGGCAGCGGCCGTGAACGCCGGCAACGGCCTGCGCTACAACGACGCGAAGGCCGCTGTCGTGCACGAGATCTACGAACGAGCCTTCGCATCGGATCCGCACCACGCCCACGACGCTCAGCCGCGGCCATGACCACCCGCAGCCGTCCGTCGCCCGTGTCGCGGTAGGTTTGGCCGATCGGCAAGCACTTGCCAAAATGGCAAGTGTGTGCCAGGCTGGAACCCGAGAGGGGAACACCATGGACAACCAGAACAGCATCAGCCCGGCAGAGGCGCGGACGCTCCTCGACACCGCCGATCGCCTCAGTCGACGAGCGCACGAGTCCACCCGGTGGCCCTACGTGACGTTCATCCTCGCGCTCGGCACGGTGACCTCGTTCGGGACCCTCGGGATGGGCCTGACGACCGGCTCGGCCTTCGGCCTCACCTACGTCGGCACACTCGCCGCCTTCTTCGCCTTGATCGTGTTCTTCGCGGTGTCCATCCGCGGGCGAGCGGCCTTCGCGCGGAGCCGTCGATGGACGATCTACATCGCGAGCTGGTTCGTCACCTACGGGGCTGCGATCGCCGTCGTCGCCTGGGCGCACGGATCCGTCCTGTGGTCCGGGATCACTTCCGGAGCGATCCTGGCGGTCACGATGGCCTGCGCGTCGTACGAGGCACGACGATGACGTCGACGAACCAGGCACCGGTCCATCCCCGTCACCGGCTCGACGGACACTTGCTGAACCCGGTCCGCTTCTCGATCATGGCCGCACTCGACCGTGCCACCACGCTGGGGTTCCGCGAGGTCCGCGACGCCGTCGAGGTCACCGACTCGGCGCTGAGCAAGCAGGTCGCGCTCCTCGAGACGGCGGGGTACGTCGCCGTCGGGAAGGCCTTCACGGGGAAGACCCCCCGGACGTCGCTCACCGTCACACGCGAGGGTCGGACGGCGTGGCGTGCGCACCTCGCAGCGCTCCAGGAGATCGCCGACCCGTCCTGATCCCTGCGGTCGTCGCTCGCGCGGCACGGGACGAACTTCCTGGAGCGGCCGTCCGCTCCGCTACTGTCGGTGCGGACGACGGGGAGGCCAGAGTGCACCGAGAAGCGGTCGACACGTCGGGGAACGACGGGGGGGGGTACTTCGACCCACTGTGGCGGATCGAGGTGCGCCTCACGGCGACCGAACAGCGTCTCCTCCGCACCTGGCGGCGCCGGTCTGGAGGCGCGGTGCCAGCCGGCGCCGCCCCCTCAGACCGGCGGACGGCTCGGTCTACCGCCCTGGTTCCTCCGCGTCGTCCACGTCCCGCCAGTTCCCGATCACCGGGAACTCGGTGAGACGCAGGCGTGCCGATCCGTAGGGAACGAGCCGCAGGTCGTCATCGGGCCCGTGGTCCAACACCGGACTCGCCGGAGGCACGTCCGACTGCGCTCCCGCCATCCGCCACTCGGTCGCCCGAGCGCCGGGCGCGTGCAGCACGACCGCAGCGCTCCGCCGGTCCCGGAGCGACCACGGTGCTGACGGCACCGCTCCCCGGGTCACGCGCCACGAAACGGCTGATCCAACCTGGTCGAGCGCCCAGTTCCACGATCCGCGCGGGTGGACCTCCCACTCCCCGATGCCCGGCGCGCCCTCGTGCTCCACCCAGCGCTCCCCCGGCGAGTAGACCATCGTGAGCGGCCCGAGCCGGACCGATGCCGCCTGCCGCTCCCGTCGCGTCACCCGCGCCCGCATCGGCAGGACGAGCACGACGTCACCGACTGTCGACCAGTCGCGCTCCAGGGTCACGTAGCCGTCCTCGACCGGGACACCCGACGCTCCGGCGAGCGCCACCGCGACGTCGCCCAACGACAACCGGGCGTCGTCGGCCCACTCCGGGATCCGGAGTCGGAGCGCGAACGGCTCCGTCCGCTCGGTCGCCACACGGATGGTGACGGTCTCGTCGAACGGGTAGGCCGTGTCGACGTCGATCGACACCGGGTCGGACCCGACGGACGTGCGCACCGCCACGGGCGCGTACGCCACGACCCGCAACCCGTCGTCGTCGCGCAGCCAGGAGCTCGCGACGAACTTCGGCCACCCCTGGTGCAGGTTGGCGGTGCAGCAGCCGAAGTGGGGTTCGAGACCGAAGATCCCGGCGTCGTCCGACGAGAAGCTCCACTCGCGGCGGGCGACGGACACCTCGACCTGGTTCGCCTGCTGGTGGTACTGGTGCCCGCGCATCTCCGGGTCGCTCGACGCCGGCAGCAGGTTGTACGCGAGGTGCTCGAGCCGGTCGCCGTCGATCGCCCGGCCGTAGACCTGCGCGTGGACCTCCTGCGTGAACATCATCTCGACGACCTGGCACGTCTCGACCCCCGCGGTCGCGGCCGGTCCGCCGAGCCACTCGTCGCCGGAGAACCAGCCGTGTGCCTGCCCGTGCCACCGGTCGAGGTTCCCGAACGCCGACTCCGTGCGCGCGGCGTGGCCGGCGAGGTCGCGGTCGCGGAGGGCGTCCACGGCGCCGGTCTTCAGCCCCATCGCGACGTTCGGTCCGTGCGTCCGGTGCGAGAACACCCGCGCGGCACCGGTGATGAGGTCACCGGTCAGGTACTCGTCCCACCGGATCGTCTGTGCCGCGAGCACGTCGACGAGGTCGAGCAGCCAGTCCTCGCCGGTCTGCTCGTACAGCCACCAGACGGACAGCGCGTTGTCGGCACCGCGGGCACGCCCCCAGGACGTCAACGGACGGTTCGGCAGGTGCGCGAGCTGGTGCCGGAAGTACCGCGACAGGAAGGGCGCGACGCGCTCGTCCCCGGTCGCGTCGGCGTGCTGCGTGAGCACCTTGCACGCGACCATCCGTGGCCACCAGTCGTCGTTGCCAGTCGGGCCGAAGAAGCCGTCCTCGCGCTGCGAGCCGAGGATCCACTCGATCCACGGCGTCGCGAGCGCCAGCAGTCGGTCGTCATGGAGCACGTGCGCGAGCGGCACGAGTCCGTCGAGGTAGTACGGCCCGCGTTCCCAGTTCTCGCCCGGTCCGCCTCGCCAGCCGCTGTCCGGTCCCACGTCGGGCCAGATCGCCTCGAGCTGCCCGGTGATGTTGTCGGCCTGCAGCCGGAGCTGGTCGAGCAGCCAGCCGCTTGGTGTGATGCTCCCGAGTGGCAGGGGCCGGTGCGGTCGACCACCGGGGGCGGGGGCGCCTGCGGTGGTGCCGGTGGTCGGGGTGTCCGTGATGGTCATTTGATGGATCCTCCGATGAGACCTCTGGTGTAGTACCGCTGCAGGGCGAGGAACAGCACGACCACCGGGACGGTCGCGACACATGCGACGGCGGTGAGGAGCCCCGGGTCGATCACCGGCACGCCGGGGATCTTGAAGGACGTGCTGATGCTCGACAGCGCGAGCGGGAGTGTGTACTTGCTGTCGGTCGACAGGAACGTGACCGAGCTGAGCAGGTCGTTCCAGCCGGCCATGAAGCCGAACAGGGCGGTGGTGACGAGCCCCGGCCACGCGAGCGGGAGCATGACCGAACGCAGGATCCGCCCGGTGCCGGCGCCGTCGATCGCTGCCGCATCCTCGAGTTCCGACGGGATGCCGTCGAACGTGTTCCGCATCACGAACACCGAGAACGGCAGCTGGAGCGTCACCAGCACCAGCACCACCCCGGCGAGCGAGTCGAGCAGCCCGAGCTTGCCGAGCACGATCGACAGCGGCGTGAGCAGGCCCTGGAACGGCACGACGAGCGGCGCCAGCAGGAGCACGAACACGAGGGTCGAACCGCGGAACCGGATCTTCGACAGCGCGTACGCGGCGAGCGTCGACACGATCGCGACGAGCACGGCGACCGAGATCGCGACCACGAACGAGTTCACGATGTTCTGTCGCAGGTCCACCGAGGGGTCGAACACCTTCGTGTAGTTCCGCAACGTGAGGGTCGCGATCGACTCGAACCCGATCCCCCGGGCGTCGGCGTCCGCCGGCAGGAACGACCGGAACAGGATGTACAGGACCGGTGCGATGAACAGCAGCGCCAGCACCGTGCCGACGACGACGTACGCGATGCCGCCCGCGTGCACACGGCGGCGTCGCGGCGGGGTCACCTCTGGCAGGCCGGTCCGGCCCGCCCTGTCGGTCGTGTCCGGCGTGTCCGGTCTGGAGGCGCTACCCGCGTTGCGCCGAGACGCTGCCGTCGTCCCCCTGGTCACGTCGGTGGCGCTCATCGTTCGTCCTCCTGTCCGGTCGAGCGCAGGGCCCGGAGCTGGACGACCGCGATGATGAGGATGATCACCGTGAGGATCATCGACAAGGCGGCGCCGTAGCCGAGGTCGTAGCGGACGAACGACTGCTGGTACGTGTACATGACGGTCGTCGTGGTCGACCCGCTCGGGCCGCCCTTGGTCAGGACGTAGAACTGGTCGAACACCAGGATCGAGCCGGACACCGCGAGCAGCATGCACAGGGCGAACTGTCGTCGGACGAGCGGGAAGACCACGGAGCCCTCGCGGCGCCACCACCCGGCGCCGTCGATCTTCGCCGCCTCGATCACCTCGTTCGGCACGGCCTGCATGCCGGCCATGAGGAGGATCATCGCGACACCCATCGACTTCCACACCGTCAGGACTATGACCGCCCAGAACGCGGTGTCGGGCGAGGTGAACCAGGCGGTGCCGCCGTCCGTCAGGCCGACCGAACGGAGGAGCACGTTGATCACGCCGGTCCCCGGCACGAGCAGCACGTTCGCCATGTACGCCGCGGCGGTGAACCCGATCACGACCGGCATGAAGAACGCGGTTCGGACGAACGACACCAGCCGGCCCTCGCCGCGGACCATCGTCGCCGCGGCGTAGCTCGTCGCCATCCCGAGCGGCACGGAGACCACGGTGAACAGCAGCGAGAAGCCGAGGGAGCGCCAGAACGCGGAGTCCTGGAACGCCTGCGTGTAGTTCGCGATGCCGGCGACGCTGACCTTGCCGAGCAGCGGCCAGTTCGAGAAGGACATGCCGACGAGCAGCACCATCGGGACCACGAAGAAGACGACCGCGAGGACGAGCGCCGGCGCGACGAGCACCCACGCGAGCGTCTGGCGACGGCGGCTCGCGGACCGCGGGCGGGAGCGCTGTGCGCCGCCCGCGACCCCGGTGAGCGCCGAGGAGGTGACGGCTGTCACTGCCCGACCTGGCTGTAGGCCTGCTCGATGAGCGCGTTGGCCTGCTTCTCCGCGCTCGCCAGGGCGGTGTCGGCATCGGCGCCCTGGAAGATCACCTTCTGGGACTGCTGCGCCCAGGGGCCGTTCGGGTCGTTGATGACCGCGTTGTAGGCGATGCTCTTCGGGAGCTTGCCGATCGCGAGCGTGTCGACGATGTCCTTCGACCAGTCGTCCGTCGCGAGGCTCTTCGCCACCGTGAGGTCCGGTGCGATCCAGCCCTGCGACAGGTCGATCTCCGCGGCCTCTTTCGAGCTGACGAGCCACTTCACGAGGGACCACGCGCCGTCGGCGTTCTTCGCGCCGGCGGTCATGCCGATCTCGTCACCACCGAGGAACGAACCGGACCCGCCGTCCACGCCGGGGATCCCGACCGCGCTGCCGAAGTCGGCCTTCTTCGCGGTGAGGGTGTTCGCCCCGCCGAAGACGATGCCGACCTTGCCGTTCAGGGCGTTCTCCTGCCCGACGTTGCCCGGGTCCTGGTTCGGCTGGTCGGTCTTCTGCATGAGCCCGGACTTCCACATGTCCTGGTACCAGTCGACCATCCCGACGAGGTTGTCGCTCGTGAATTCCGCCTTCTGATTCTTGCCCGCCGCCGTCAGGACACTGCCGTTCTTCGCCCACGAGCTCGGGAACCCGGTCCACGCCTGTCCGACGCCGCCCAGGGTCGAGAACCCGGTGACGCCGCCCCCGAGCGCCTGGATCTTTTCGGCCGCAGCCTTGACCTCGGCGAGGGACGTGGGCGGCGTGGCCGGGTCGAGGCCCGCCTTCTCGAAGAGCGACTTGTTCCAGAACATCTGCGAGCCGGTGAGTGCCACGGGAAGGGCGTAGTTCTTGCCGTCGAGCGTGCCGATCTCGACACCGGCCGGCGCGAGGTCGTCCTTGTTCGACAGACCCTTCACCTTGTCGGTGACATCGGCGAGCAGGCCCTGGGTCGCGAGCAGCGGCGTGTTGACGATGTCGTAGCTGACGAGGTCCGGGACCGATCCCGCACGCGCGGAGTTCGCGAGCTTGATGAGGTACTGGTCGGCCTGGATCGTGGAGATCTTGACCTGCACGTCCGGGTTCGCCTTCTCGTAGGCCTTCACCTGATCGGTGAGGTCGACGCCGCCGTCGCGCTGCCAGAGCGTGACCGTGCCCTTCGCGGAACCGCGGCTGTCGGCAGTCCCGCTGGACGAGCAACCGGCGAGCCCGATCGCCGCGATCGTCACGGCGGCCGCGGCGATGGCGGTCCGCCGGATCGTGGATGTCTTCATCGTCATCTCCCGCTTTGCAGCTTGCCGCTCCGTTGCGGCAATATTTGCTGTGTTTGCCGACGCTAGAGCGTGGGGCGAGCAGTGTCAACACTTGACGTTGTAATCCTGATACGGCAAGGTTTGCCGGGTGCAACACGCTCGCATCGCAAGGAGGACGCTGTGGTCAACCGACGTGAAGTGACGCTCGCCGACGTCGCCGCCCAGACGGGCGTCTCCGTCGGGACCGTCTCCAAGGTCCTCAACGGTCGTGGGCAGATCGCCGAGGGGACGCGGCAACGCGTCGCTGCAGCGGCCACCGAGCTGGGACTGAGCGTACGCGCCGAGACGCGAGCCGCGCCTCCCGGCCGATCCTTCCTGGTCGGGGTGCTCTCCACCGACGCCTACGGACGGTTCACCATCCCGATCCTCACCGGAGCCGAGGACACCTTCGGGCCGGGCGAGGTGTCGATGCTGCTGGCCGAGAGCCGGGGCGACCCCATCCGCGAGGCGCACTACGTGCAGACGTTCCTCAACCAGCGCGTCGACGGGATCGTCGTGACCGGTCGTTCGAGCGACCCGCGGCCCTCGATCACCGGGCTGCTCGGCGTGCCCGCCGTGTACGCCCTCTCGCCGTCCCTTGACCCCGACGACGTCTCGATCGTGCCCGACGACGAAGCCGGCGCCGCCCGTGCGATCGACCACCTGGTCGGTTCCGGCCGCCGCTCCATCGCGGTGATCTCGGGCGCCCGGCGTCACACCGCGAGCGCGCACCGGGTCGAGAGCGCGAAGCGCGCGATCGCCGCAGCCGGGGCCACGCTCGCCGGTGGCGACGCACTGTACGGCGAATGGAGCGAGCGGTGGGGGTACGAGGCCGCCACGCGACTGCTCGGCACCGAGTTCGACGCGGTGTTCTGCACGAGCGATCAGATCGCCCGCGGAGTCGTCGATTGCCTGCGCGAAGCGGGGATCGTCGTGCCCACGCAGGTCGGGGTCGTCGGGGTCGACAACTGGAGCGTCATCACCGATGCTGCGCGGCCGTCGATCACGTCGGTCGACCTCAACCTGCGCGAGGTCGGGCGGCAGGCGGCGGACCTGCTCATGCGGATGATCTCAGGGGAGCGGGTCGAAGGCGGGGTCCGGACCGTGGACTGCTTTCTGGTGCCGAGGCAGTCGACGTGAGTATCGCTGCCGCTGGTATTGCACATACTGAGCGGTCGGGCCATCCTGCTGTCCATGAGCAAGTGGATCCTGGTCCCGGTCGTCCTCATCGGCGTTGTGGTGACGGCGTACGGCTGTCTGCACTGGAGTCCGCTCCTCGCCGGGCTGGCCGGATGGGCGACGCTCTGGGTCGCGACGACGGGGCCATCGGTCTTCGGACGGGCGCGCATCGCGCCGGGGACGATGGTGGACCCCGCGGAGGTGCGTCGGTACCGGAAGGAGCATCCGGGGTCGACGATCAGCGACGCGGTGGTGGCGGTCGCGGCTTCGCGCTCTTCGTCACCGGAGCAGCCTTCCCCGGCGCCGTCTTCACCGGAGGCCGGTCCGCTTCCGCGGACGCAGGCCGACTGAGCTGTCCTGCGCCCGGGAACACGCGTGTCTGACCCGCACGGCCGAACCGTCCTCGAGCGCATCCTCAACGCCGCCGGTCTGCCGACGAGCGGACGGTACGCCTCGGAGGGCGGATGGGTCAGCCGGGCGTGGGTCGGCGACGAGCACGTCGTGCGGGTAGCTCCGCTCGATGCCGGTGGCGCATCGGCGTACGAGCACGAAGCCAAAGTCGTCGGCATGCTCGCTGGCACCGCGGTCCCCCACGCTGCACACATCGCCCACGGCGTCGGGCCTGACGGCGCCTGGTACATCTCGTCGCGATTGCCGGGGCGGACGCTGCACGACGCGTGGCCGTCAGCGTCGCTCTCGGAGCGGCGGTCGATCATCGAGTCGCTGGGCCAGGTGCTTGAGGCACTGCATGCGGTGACGCCGCCGACAGACCTGATGCCGCCGTGGCTCGCTGCTGCTCTCAGCGGAGGTCCGTGGCCGGCGTACCACCCGCCGGTGATCGCGGCGCTGCCCGATCTGGCCGCGTCAGCTGACCTCGAGCGCTCGCTGTCGCGCGCGGTCCAAGAGTGGGTCGAGGCGCGGATGCAGTCCTTCGCCGATGACCCGCTCGTGCTCGTGCACGGCGACCTGCACGGGTCGAACATCATGGTCGACGAAGGACGGGTGGCGGGGTTGATCGATTTCGCGGAGGCCATCGCCGCCCCGGCCGATGCCGAGCTCGACACGATCCTCCGGTGGTGTGCTCGGCCGGCGGAGTTCCCGCCGCGGCCGGGAGCCCGCGGCCTGACCGCATCGTCCCTCGCATCGGTCCCGGACTGGCTCCAGGAGGCCTACCCGGCGCTATTCGCGCGGAGCCGCCTGCGCGTGCGGCTCGACGCCTACGACCTGTGGGTGGAACTGGCCATCGTCGGCCACCACCCGGACCCCACTGTCCGCGAGGCGTCTGCACGGCGGATCGAGCGACGCGTCGTGCTGTCTCAATAGGCGATCGGCTACCGAACCATCGCCGCCGGGCAACCAGCTGCGTCGTGGCGACCTAGTCCTAATCGCGTCCGCGGCGTAGACAGCTGAGCGCACCCACGAGCATCCCGGTACACACGACCAGCAGACCGCCCAGGATCAGTGCTGCTCCCGTTGCCGCTCCCTCGACCCCTCTGAATAAGAAGGCGACGACAAGGCCAGCGACCGTGATCGAAGGGCCGATCAGGTAGGCGGCGAAGGTCGTCTCGGACATACGACTATCTGGTTTCACAGCCGAACCCTACTGGCGATGCCGAACACCCCACAGTCGTCCGATAGCCGATCAGGTTCCGGACGGCGCGCAGACCGTCAAGCGTGCGTGGTCGGCGTCGAGGACGGCGTGCGTGCCGAGTGGCACGGTGACGAGGTCCTCGATGTGTCCGAGGGGCAGGCCACCGAGGACGGGGACGCCGAGCGCATCGAGGTGGTCGCGGAGCGTGTCGAGGATCGTCCAGCCGCGGTCTTCGTAGTCGGCGAACTGGTTGATGCTGCCGAGTGCGACGCCGGCGACACCGTCGAGCCCGCCGGAGTACCGCAGCTGTGTCAGCGCGCGATTCACCATCCCCAGCCCTGCGGCGCGGTTGATCTCGAGCAGGAAGATCCTGCCCGCGAGGTCGAGGTTCACAACCCCGACAGATCGCGCCAGCATCTCGAGGTTCCCACCGAAGAGCGCCCCCTCCGCATGCCCCGCTGTGGTCAGCTCCGCCGAGAGTGCGCCAGCATCAGCGTCGACGACGGTCTGGGCACCCTCCATGAGGAGCCGTCGGACGTGGTCAGCGTGAACGCCGGCGATCGCACCGTGCAGCGTCGGGACGCCGGCCGCGTCCCACACGCAGTGAAGCGCCGTGATGTCGCTGTACCCGACCAGCACCTTGGGGTCGGCGCGGAGGGCGTCGACGTCGACCTCCGGGATGATGCGGAAGCTGCCGCAACCCCCAGTCGACGCGATGACGGCTCGGACCGTGGAGTCACGAATCACGTTGTTGAGGTCTGCGATCCGGTCGGCATCGGTGCCGGCGAGGTAACCACGGTGATCAAGTGCGTGCGGTGCGATGGTTGCTCGAAGGCCCCACGACTCGACCTGCTGTGCGATCCAGCCGGGCACGGAGTCCTCCGGCCAGGACGCCGGCGACACGATCGCGACGGTGTCGCCGGCGACCAGGGTGGGAGGTTCAAGCGTCGTTGCTTCCATGCCTTCGGACCCTATCCAGCACCCCCGTCACAGCGTCTCGATAGCCGGTTGGCTACCGGACGCTGCGCCGGCCCTCCAAGATGGCCAGGTGAACGCAGCGGGAACACACGACGGCGGCCAGCATGATCGGCAGGAGACGTCCGAGCATGAGGAGCTGGGCCGACGCTCGCTTTCCCTGAGCTTTCGCCGGTACGAGTCCCTGGCGGCGCGATCCGAGGCGCAGTCCGTTCGCCCGGGTTCGTCCCTTGCCGGCGATCGTGCCGCCACTCCCTACAGCTCGGTACCTGACCAGGTGCGCGCAAGCGTCGGAGTGGCCCTCGACCACCTTCATGCGTTCAAACTCATCGTTGTGGACGGCGAGGCAGCCCTGCCGTTTGCGATGTACACGCTCGTGCGGAGCGCCTATGAGGCCGCAGGAACCGCCCTGTGGCTCCTGCACCCGGCATCACGCGACGAGCGTGTGTTGCGGTCCTTGAAACTCGCTCGCGAGAACCGCCGACTCGTGCACGTCGTCATGGAGAAGTCGGACCGCGAGGACCCCGGGTGGGACAGGGCTATTGCAGCGCTCGAACGCGATCGCGACGGTCGTGCGTCTCTGATTGGCGCTGACCTCCGCAAAGTTGCGACGGTCAGCTCCCGGCTCGAAGCAATCGCGCCTCTCGTTCCCGATCTGTTCCTCACGCCGCTGGCCCTTTGGCAGACGTCGAGCGGCATGGCCCATGCCAACAACTCGATGATGTTGCTGATGCTCGATCGGGAGCAGATTGGCGAGGCCGAGCACGGGGGAGCTGATTACAGGCTCACCACGAGTTTGCTCGTCGTGGCCGGCTACTTCGATGCGGCGCTCGACATGATCGAAATACTGATGGAGCTGTGGGACCAACGGAACTGATTCAGCGACGGAGCAGTAGCCACCGCCGTCCTCACTCCATGCTGGTGAGGCCTACCGTGTTGCGTTCCCCGCAACCCGCAGCGCTGGCCGGATAAGCAGCACCGTGCAGCTTCTCCGCAGTGCCGTCCGGAGGCGCTCGGCCGTTCGATAGCCGGTCCTTGACCGGATCAGTCGCACGCAGGACGCGCTCCGAGACCGCCCGTCTCACGTCACCCGTCCGGAAAGGTTCTCTGTGAGGGGGCGCCATCCGGACACGTTCGCGGCTCGGGAAGAACACGAACGCCCCGCCGGCCGGAGCCAGCGGGGCGTTCTCGTGCGTCAGACCGGGATCAGAAGTCCCAGTCCTCGTCCTCCGTCACGACGGCCTTGCCGATGACGTACGACGACCCCGACCCCGAGAAGAAGTCGTGGTTCTCGTCCGCGTTCGGCGACAGCGCCGACAGGATCGCCGGGTTCACGTCCGTCGTCTCCTTCGGGAACATCGGCTCGTAGCCCAGGTTCATCAGCGCCTTGTTGGCGTTGTAGTGCAGGAACTTCTTGACGTCCTCGGTCAGCCCGACACCGTCGTAGAGGTCCTGCGTGTACTGCACCTCGTTCTCGTAGAGCTCGAAGAGCAGGTTGAACGTGTAGTCCTTGATCTCCTGCTTGCGCTCCTCGGAAGCGCCCTCGAGGCCCTTCTGGAACTTGTACCCGATGTAGTACCCGTGCACGGCCTCGTCGCGGATGATCAGGCGGATCAGGTCGGCGGTGTTGGTGAGCTTCGCCCGGCTGGACCAGTACATCGGCAGGTAGAAGCCGGAGTAGAACAGGAACGACTCGAGCAGCGTCGAGGCGACCTTGCGCTTCAGGGGGTCGTCACCCGTGTAGTAGTCGAGGACGATCTGGGCCTTCTTCTGCAGGTTCGGGTTCTCCGTGGACCAGCGGAAGGCGTCGTCGATCTCCGGCGTCGAGGCGAGCGTCGAGAAGATCGACGAGTAGCTCTTCGCGTGGACCGACTCCATGAACGCGATGTTCGTGTAGACGGCCTCTTCGTGCGGTGTGATCGCGTCCGGGATCAGGCTGATCGCGCCGACGGTGCCCTGGATCGTGTCGAGCAGCGTCAGGCCGGTGAAGACCCGCATGGTGAGCTGCTGCTCCTCCGGCGTGAGCGTGTTCCACGACTGCACGTCGTTCGACAGCGGCACCTTCTCGGGCAGCCAGAAGTTGTTGACCAGTCGGTTCCAGACCTCGACGTCCTTGTCGTCCTGGATGCGGTTCCAGTTGATGGCACTGACCGCGCTGATCAGCGGGATGGACTTGCCCGTGGCGTGGACCGGGTCGGTGAGGGTCATGGGATCGTCTTCCGGATTCGAGATGGTGATCTGGTGACGGACGGGAGGCGCGGTGCGGTCTGGCACCGCGCCTCCCGTCCGAGGGTGATCGCGTGAGCGATCAGAGCATGCAGCTGACGCAGCCCTCGACCTCGGTGCCCTCGAGGGCGAGCTGGCGCAGACGGATGTAGTAGATCGTCTTGATGCCCTTGCGCCATGCGTAGATCTGGGCCTTGTTGATGTCGCGCGTGGTGGCGGTGTCCTTGAAGAACAGCGTCAGCGACAGGCCCTGGTCGACGTGCTGGGTGGCAGCCGCGTAGGTGTCGATGATCTTCTCGGCGCCGATCTCGTACGCGTCCTGGTAGTAGTCCAGGTTGTCGTTCGTCATGAACGGCGCCGGGTAGTAGACGCGGCCGAGCTTGCCTTCCTTGCGGATCTCGATCTTCGACGCGATCGGGTGGATCGACGACGTCGAGTGGTTGATGTACGAGATCGACCCGGTCGGCGGGACGGCCTGCAGGTTCTGGTTGTAGATGCCGTGCTCCTGGATGGACGCCTTCAGCGCCTTCCAGTCGTCCTGCGTCGGGATCGTGATGTTTGCGTCGTCGAACAACGAGGCGACGCGCTGGGTCGCCGGCGTCCAGGCCTGGTCGGTGTACTTGTCGAAGAACTCACCCGACGCGTACTTCGAGTCGCGGAAGCCGTCGAACGTCTCCCCCGTCTCGATCGCGATGTTGTTCGAGGCGCGCAGGGCGTGGAACAGCACCGTGTAGAAGTAGATGTTCGTGAAGTCGATGCCCTCTTCGGAGCCGTAGAAGACGCGCTCACGAGCGAGGTAGCCGTGCAGGTTCATCTGGCCGAGGCCGATGGCGTGCGACTTGTCGTTGCCGTCCTCGACGGAGCGGACCGACGAGATGTGCGACATCTGCGAGACCGAGGTCAGGCCGCGGATAGCAGTCTCGATGGTCTTGCCGAAGTCCGGCGAGTCCATCGTCAGCGCGATGTTCAGCGAGCCGAGGTTGCAGGAGATGTCCTTGCCGATCTCCTTGTAGGACAGGTCCTCGTTGAAGGTCGTCGGGGTGTTGACCTGCAGGATCTCCGAGCACAGGTTGGACATGTTGATCCGACCCTTGATCGGGTTGGCCTTGTTCACCGTGTCCTCGAACACGATGTACGGGTAGCCCGACTCGAACTGGATCTCGGCGATGGTCGTGAAGAAGTCACGCGCCTTGATCTTCGTCTTCTTGATGCGCGAGTCGTCGACCATCGCGCGGTAGTTCTCGGAGATCGGGACGTCGCCGAACGGCATCCCGTAGACCTTCTCGACGTCGTACGGCGAGAACAGGTACATGTCCTCGTTGTTCTTCGCGAGCTCGAACGTGATGTCCGGCACGACGACACCGAGCGAGAGCGTCTTGATGCGGATCTTCTCGTCCGCGTTCTCGCGCTTGGTGTCGAGGAACTTCATGATGTCGGGGTGGTGCGCCGACAGGTAGACGGCACCGGCACCCTGACGCGCGCCGAGCTGGTTCGCGTACGAGAAGGAGTCTTCCAGCAGCTTCATCACGGGGATGATGCCCGACGACTGGTTCTCGATCTGCTTGATCGGGGCGCCGGCCTCGCGGATATTGGAGAGCAGCAGGGCCACGCCACCGCCGCGCTTCGAGAGCTGCAGCGACGAGTTGATCCCGCGCGAGATCGACTCCATGTTGTCCTCGATGCGGAGGAGGAAGCAGGAGACGAGCTCGCCGCGCTGGGCCTTCGCGGTGTTGAGGAACGTCGGGGTCGCGGGCTGGAATCGGCCGGCGATGATCTCCTCGACGAGGTCGATCGCGAGCTGCTCGTTGCCCTGCGCCAGGCCGAGGGCGGTCATCACGACGCGGTCCTCGAAGCGCTCGAGGTAGCGCTTGCCGTCGAACGTCTTGAGCGTGTAGCTCGTGTAGTACTTGAACGCACCGAGGAACGTCTGGAACCGGAACTTCTTCGAGTACGCCAGGTCGTTGAGCTGCTGGATGAAGTCGAGCGAGTACTGCTCGATCGTCGCGGCTTCGTAGTACTCGTTCTCGACCAGGTAGTCGAGCCGCTCCTTCAGGTTGTGGAAGAAGACGGTGTTCTGGTTGACGTGCTGCAGGAAGAACTGCTTGGCGGCCTCACGATCCTTGTCGAACTGGATGTTCCCGTCCGCGTCGTAGAGGTTGAGCATCGCGTTGAGGGAGTGGTAGTCCATCCCCGTCTGCGGCGACGTCAGATCGACGTCTGCAACTGCTGCGTCCAAAATGCATCCAATCCTGAGTTGACCGCCTGCACGTCGTCAGGCGTTCCGAAGAGTTCGAAGCGGTACAAGAGCGGGACGCCGCACTTCTCGGCGATGACGTCCCCGGCGAGCCCGTAGGCCTCGCCGAAGTTCGTGTTCCCTCCGACGATCACACCGCGGATGAGCGAGCGGTTGCGTTCGTCGTTGAGGAACTTGATGACCTGCTTGGGGACCGCGCCCTGACCGTTGCCGCCACCGTAGGTGGGCAGCACGAGCACGTACGGCTCGTCCGCGTGGAGGAACGGGTCGCTCGGGAGGAGCGGGATGCGGTCCGCGTCACGGCCGAGCTTCTCGACGAAGCGGGCCGTGTAGCCGGACACGCTCGAGAAGTAGACGAGGCGACTCATGTGCGCGCTCCTTGTGAGAGGTGCGGACAGCAGATCAGGGGTGGCCCGTCGGAGGTGCTGCGCGCCTCCGGGCCGGCGGAGCTGCGGGCCCCGGTGACGGGACCCGCACGGCTCACGCGAGTTCGGCGCTGAGCGTCGCGATCTTGTCGGGACGGAAGCCCGACCAGTGGTCGTCGTCGGTCACGACGACGGGGGCCTGCATGTAGCCGAGGCTCTTGACGTGCTCGAGCGCTGCTTCGTCGGCGGAGACGTCGAGCACCTCGTACTGGATGCCCTTGTTGTCGAGCGCGCGGTACGTCGCGGTGCACTGGACGCAGGACGGCTTGGTGTAGACGGTGACGGCCATGATCTCCCCTGGTTCTTGCTGGTGTCGTGCTTGCTGTGGAGGTGGTGCTGATGCCACGTGTGCAGGTGGTGCAGGTAGCTGCGCAGACGTGTCCGGGAAGGGGCCGCTGCGATGTCTCCACACTACATCTAGTGGCTGACTGCCGCACCGACCACTAGAGGAAGTGTTACAGCCGTGTAGTTCTCCACAAGCCCTTCCACAGTGTGCACAGCTCGGGGAGGCCCGCGGTTCCGCCATTCTGCGGCCGACCACCGACACTTCCCCACACTCGTGGAGAGCCTCGATCCACAGGTGTGGAATCGACGCGTCGGCGTGTCGCGGCAGCCCGTGCCGAGCACCGTGGGCACCCGGTCTGTCCACAGCACCCCCGGACGGGTGACGGCACGTTCCGTCCGGTCGGTACGCTCGTCCCGTGAGCGCCTACGGACCCCTGCTGAAGACCCCCGGAGTCGGTCGCGTCATCGCAGCACAGCTCACCGCACGCTTCCCGTTCGGCATGCTGTCGCTCGCCTACCTGCTGCACGTCGAGCACGTGTTCCACTCCTACGGCGCCGCGGGGCTCGTCCTCGCGACGACGAGCATCGGCCAGGCGATCGCCGGTCCTCTCACCAGCCGCTGGATGGGCAGCTGGGGCATGCGGCCGGTGCTGGTCCTGACGAGCGCCGTCGCCCTGGCGAGCATGGTCGTGATCGCGTTCGTCACGATGCCGCTCTGGGGGTACGTCGTCGTCGGGTTCCTCGGCGGGCTGGCGGTCCCGCCCGTGCAGCCCGCGGTGCGCACCATCTACCCGAAGATGGTGACCTCGTCGCAGCTCACCCCCCTGTTCTCGCTCGACGCCAGTGCGCAGGAGCTCATCTGGGTCGCCGGCCCGGTCATCACCACGTTCGTCGCGACGCAGGTCGGCACGGTGCAGGCGATCGTCGTCGCCATGGTGTTCCTGGTCGTGGGCGGCGTGTGGTTCATCGCCTCCCCCGAGCTCGGTCGCGTCCGCATCCCCCGGTCGAAGCGCGCGTTCGGTGTCGTGCTGAAGCGGCCGTCGGTGATCGTCGCGACGCTGACCGGCCTGCTGCTCATCGGCGCGTGCTCGGCGGTCGAGGCGAGCGTCACCAGCGTCTTCGGAGAGGGCAGTCCGAACGCCGGCATCGTCCTCGCGGTGTTCGCGGTCGGGTCGCTCGCCGGCGGCCTCGCGCTCGGACACCGACCGATCTCGAAGAACACGCTCTGGGCGCGCATGTCGATCGTCTTCGTCGGGCTCGCGCTCGCGGTCGGCGGCACCGACTTCTGGTGGCTCTGCCTGGCCCTCGTCATCGCCGGTGCCGGCATCGCCCCGGCACTCGCGGTCATGTTCGGCTCGGTGTCCGCGACGGTCAAGTTCTCCGACACGGCCGAGGCCTACGGCTGGATGGGCACCGGCCAGCTCATCGGTGCCGCCGGCGGGTCCGCGGTCGCGGGCTTCCTCATCGACGCGAACGGCCCGACCGGTGGCATGACCGTCGGAGCGGTCATGGCGGCGGCGGGGGTCGTCCTGCCGCTCGTGACGAAGCGGTGGTTGCCCGACCTGCGCGGCCGCGACGCGAGTCCCCTCCCCGACACCGAGCCGGTCACGCTGCCGAGCTGACGGCCGGGAGGCACGACGCACCCCCGCCCCGATGGGCAGGATGGGTGCATGGTCACCTCCTTCCCCCTCCGCGACGGCCGGTCGATCCCCGCGATCGGGTTCGGCGTCTACAAGGTCGACGACGCCGAGGCGGAGACCGCCGTCCGCCTGGCGCTCGACGCCGGGTACCGCCACGTCGACACGGCCGAGATGTACGGCAACGAAGCCGGCGTCGGGAAGGCGATCCGTGCCTCCCGGCTGGACCGCGACGACGTCTTCGTGACCACCAAGGTGTGGAACGACCACCAGGGGCGCGACGCGACCCTGCGGGCGTTCGACGCGAGCCTCGAGCGGCTCGGACTCGACGCCGTCGACCTGTACCTCATCCACTGGCCGGCGGCGGCGAACGGCCGGTACGTCGAGACGTGGCGGACGCTCGTCGAGCTGCGCGAGCAGGGTCGGGCGCGGAGCGTGGGCGTCTCGAACTTCCAGGTGCCGCACCTGCAGCGGGTGGTCGACGAGACGGGCGAGGTGCCGGCCGTCAACCAGGTCGAGCGCCACCCGTGGCTGCCGCAGCGCGAGCTGATCGCGTTCCACGAGGAGCACGGCATCCGGACCGAGGCGTGGTCGCCGCTCGGACGTGGGCGGCTCGTCGACGACCCGGTGCTCACGCGGATCGCGGACGCGCACGGGGTGAGCGTGGCGCAGGTGCTCGTGCGGTGGAACGTGCAGCAGGGGGTCGTCGTGCTGCCGAAGTCGGTGACGCCGTCGCGCATCCGGGCGAACATCGACGTCGACGGGTTCGAGCTGACCGACGAGGACCTGACCGCGATCGCCGGTCTCGAGAACGGACAGCGGACCGGGTCGCACCCGGACTCGGTGTCCTGACGCCGTCGCCATCGCCGTCGCCGTCGCCGTCGCCGGGGATCTAGAGCGTGTCTCCTGAATGGTGGGTCCAGGCGATGACGGCGTTGAGCACGACGGCTGAGCGGTGGACGATCGCGAGGTCGTCGTACCTCGTCGCCAGGGCTCGCCATTGCTTGAGGCGACAGAAGCCACGCTCGACGACGTTCCGGTTCCTGTAGTCGATGCGGTCGTAGGTCACGGGTCTCCCGCCGCGGGAACCACGCCGTTTCCGGTGTCCTTGCTGGTCGCGAGGCTCGAGGATCACGGACTCGATACCGCGGTCGCGCAGGTGTTGCCGGATCGCTTTGGATGAGTACGCCTTGTCACCGCGGAGCCGGTCCGGTCGGGTCCGCGGCCTGCCGACCGGACGGGCCACTTCGAGCGCTGCCAGCAGCGGCAGCAGCATCGGTGAGTCGCCGGCTTGTCCGGGCGTGATCAGGGTGACCAGGGGCAGCCCGTGGCCGTCGACGAGCTGGTGGACCTTCGTGGACAGGCCGCCGCGGGAGCGGCCGCATCCGTGATCAGGCGGCTCGAGCGTCCGCAACCGGACGGCCACGTTTGCCTGTCGGACTCGGCATGAACGACTGGATCGAAGACCACTGAGCATCGGAGAGCAGCTGGAATCATGTCACCACTACAGCGCGCCAGCGCTCTACCTGATCTTCAGCAGACACGCCCTAGTGCGTTGCAGCGGGAGTACTGGCGTGGGCTTCTTCCGATGTGGGGTCTTCGCTCTGCGCTCGCTTGCCGGAATTCCGGGTCAGGAGACCGGCGATCGTCGCGGCGAGGAAGAGCGCGGCGGACACCAGGAAAGCGGTCTGGTAGGCGGCAAGCGTCGTCGCACCTGTCGGTGTTCCCGAACCCTCTGTGAGGAGAGCAGTGGCGTAGACGGTGTTCAGCAGCGCGACGCCGAGAGCTCCGCCCAGCTGCTGCGTCGTGTTGATCGTGGCGCTGGCGACTCCGGAGTCAGCGTCCGTGACGCCGTTCAGCGCGGCGTTGTTGATCGCAACGTACGTCACACCGAGTCCGAGGCCCATCAGGATCTGGGAGGGCAGCACAACGGTGATCCAGGATGACGGGCCGATCGTGGTCAGCCACGCCATGCCTGCGGTAGCGAGGATGAGGCCGCCGACGATGAGGGGCTTGGCTCCGATGCGGGGCAAGAGGGATGAGGACAGCGTGGCACTCGCGACGATGCCGATGCTGAAGGGGAGGAACGCAAAGCCGGTCTGCAGCGGTGTGAAGCCGAGGGAGAGCTGCAGGTAGTAGGTGAGGAACAGGAACATACCGAACACCGCCGCGTTGGCAAGGAAGCCGGCAGAGAGCGCGCTGGCGCGGGTGCGGTTCGTCAGGATCCGTAGTGGGAGCATCGGGTTCTTCACCTTCGCCTGCACGAACACGAAGGCTGCGAGAAGCACGACGGCGCCGATGAGCGAGGCGATCGTGACGGCGCTGGTCCAGCCCGCGCCGGGTTCGGCGGCGTAGGTGAACCCGACGACGAGGAGAGCGGATCCGGCGGTGACGAGCACCGCGCCGAGAACGTCCAGGCGGCGCGAGTTCCCGGCGTGGCTCTCCCGAACGGCCCACATCGCCGTGATCACGGCGACGAGGGAGATCGGCACGTTGATGAACAGCGTCCAGCGCCAGTTGACGAATTCGGTCAGGACCCCGCCGAGGAGCAGACCGACTGCACCGCCAGCCCCCTGAACGGCCCCGTACGCGGCAAACGCCCGTGCTCGCTCACGCGGGTTGGTGAACCTGACGTTCAGCAAGGACAAGGCTGCGGGTGCGAGGGCTGCGGCGAACACACCCTGGGCGGCGCGAGCGGCGAACAGCATCTCTGGCGTTGAAGAGAGACCACCGATGGCGGACACGATCGCGAAGCCGATGAGCGAGATGACCAGGGTCTTCTTGCGCCCGACGATGTCCGCGATCCGACCGCCGAGCATCAGGAGCCCGCCGAAGGTGATGGCGTAGGCGGTCACGGCCCAGACGCGGTCAGCGTCCGAGATCCCGAGTTCCTGCTGCGCCTCCGGCAAGACGATGTTGATGATGGAGGCGTCGAGCACGACCATGAGGCTGGCCAGTGTGATCGCGACGAGGGCGAACCACTTCCGTGGGTTCTCCGGTGCGGACGGCGGCGGGGCGGTGACGGGTGAATCTGACACGTGGTGGTCCACTACTTTCGGGCAGGCCAAGGAGGCCCGAGGTGACGGGGAGGGTGGGGCAAGCACGAAGCACGAACCGGCTTCGGTTGGTCGGTCAAGGACGCTGGGCGATGATGACGTTGTCAGCGACGTCGGCGCGCTGCCCGTCAGGGCCGGACGCCTCACGCCACGCGGTCTCCTGCCGCACGATGCGCAGGTCTTCACCGAGGCCCAGCCGGGTCACCGCCTCGTTCGCGGTGGGGAACTCCTGGTCGTGGGCACCCCAGGACCATGGTGCCGATGACGCGTGGTCGATGACGACGAGGTACCCGCCCGGGGACAGGACTTCGGATGTGCGACCGATGATCGCGTTCCGGTCGATGTCCACTGGCGTGTGGAAGTAACAGGCGTACACCAGGTCGAACGGGCCGGCGGGGATGTCTCGAGCAAGATCCTTCCGGAAGGCACTCAGGCGCGGGCCCAACTCACTGCGCTGCGCTGCGTCGGTGACGCGTGCAATGGCGGTCGCGGAGACGTCTACCGCAGTGACGTGCCAGCCGTTGGAGGCGAGCCAGAGCGCATCCCCACCGTGTCCGCATCCGAGGTCCAGAGCACGAGCCGGGACAGGAGCCAGGTCATCCAGGACTGCAGCGAGGACTGCGTTCGGCCGGGTCCCCCAAGACGGGTCCATGCCCTGGTAGTGGGATTCCCAGAACCGCTCGCTCGGCGTGGTGTCCTCGCTCATCGCGTCTCCGCCTTCGCGCTGCCGCGGAGTGCGAGGCGGACGTCGTCGAGGACGAGAGCGTGGTTCACCGCGCCTGCGGCGAGGGCCGCGGTGCCGATGGAGACAGGGACGTTGGCCATCGCGTTGACCACGTTCCCGGCCGCCCACACCCCGTCGACGCTCGTCCTCCCGCTGGGGTCGACGGTGGCGAAGGACCCCCAGGGGTGTTCAGTGCGCTCGACCTCCAGCTGTCGCAGTGCCGCGTCCTGTGGGATCAGACGCGGTGCGGTGAAGATCGCGTCGAGCTCGATGGTCCGTCCATCGTCGAACTCCACGCCGGACAGCTGGTCACCTCGGGACAGCACACGCGTGACTCGCCCGTCCTCGATCTGGATGCCGCGGGCGTCGAACGCCGCCTGGTCCTCACCGGTCGGCGCATCCGTGTCGTGTGCGAGGTAGATGATCTGGTCGGACCACTGTCGCAACAGTTGCGCTTGGAAGATGCTGCCGGGGCCGGTAGCCAGGATCCCGATCCGTCGGTCGCGCACTTCGTACCCGTCGCAGTACGGGCACGCCGCGACACCGCTGCCCCAACGCTCGGCGAGGCCATCGACGTCAGGCAGTTCATCGCTGGCACCCGTCGCCACAAGGAGCGCCCGCGCCAGCACGGTCCGGGAGTCATCGGTCTCCACCGCGAACCCGTCGCCCTCGTGACGGGTCGTCACAGCCGGAGTGTCCCAGATGGCACCGCCGTGGGCTTCGACTTCGGCCCGACCTACCGCGAGGAGCTCCAGCGGAGGTTTCCCGTCATGACCGAGGACACCGTGCATGTGGGCGGCGAACCTGTTCCGGGGTGCCCCCGCATCGAGCACAAGCACCTTGCGGCGCGCACGTCCGAGCATCAGCGCTGCGCTGAGGCCAGCACTACCGCCACCGAGTACCACGACATCCCACTCGAATCTGCTCACGTGATGACCCTGCAACACGGTGACCAGAACCTCAAACTGATTTGCGAGAATCGCAAAGGCGGGAGAGGCTGTACGGTATGGGACACGACGACCTCGATGCGGTGATGGACGGGCTCGGCGCGCGGCTGAGGGAGCAGCGGACGAGACGGGGCCTCCGGCTCGCCGACGTGAGCGAGATCACGGGAGTCTCGATCAGCATCCTGTCCAGGCTCGAATCAGGGGTCCGCGCTCCAAGCCTCGACGTGCTGCTGAAGATCGCCCGCGTCTTCCAGGTTCCTCTCGACGAGCTCGTCGGCGCGCCCGCATCCGGTGATCCACGTGTGCACCCCAAACCGGTCCGTCGCCACGGGATGATCTACCTTCCCCTCACCACGAGGCCGATCGGGGTTCAGGCCTTCAAGGTGATCCTGCCGGGTCGTGAGCCGGACGCGCGGATCTGCCAGAAGACCCATGTCGGCTACGAGTGGGTGTTCGTTCTCACTGGGACGCTGCACCTGCAGATCGGCTCGACACTCACGGTGCTCGATGCTGGAGAGGTGGCCGAGTTCGACACGGCAGCGCCGCACGGCATGGCCAGCGGCACGACGAACCCGGTCGAGATCCTGACCCTCTTCAGCGCACAGGGCGAGCAGCTGCACATCCGCGACGCCTGACCGTCGAGACTGCTCGCCAGGGTTGACGGTCGAACACAGAGAACCCGCGGTGTGGCGCCTTGCCGACCGCGTCACCTACGAGCGCGGGGCAGGGTTCCCAGGAGCGCCGAAGTTGATGAGCTCAGGAGGGCGTCCCAGAGACAGAGATGCCGCACCGCAATCTCCGGTTGGTCGGCCTACGCGGTGTGACCTGCAACGCGGAGTGGGCACAGGGCAGAGCTGCCCTGTGCGGACACCCTCCGTGCGGCGTGTGCCGTCGGGGCCGGCGTTGTGCTCCACGAGTCGAGCCAACCGCCGTTTCGTCACCTGTCAACGTATGTTGACGTGCCGTATCGGGCCGCGCCTCCGCGTCCCCTGACAAGAGCTCCTTCCGGTCAGCGAACTTCGTTGAAGCGAGGTCTGCTGGCCGAACCCGCGTTCACGACGCCACACGCGGCAGCCCCGAGTGGGCGAAAGTCGGACCCGTCACCCGACGACATCAACGCCGTTGTGCAACGGCGATCGTCGCTGCACCCGCACCCGAGCGGACGGCCAGTCGACGCCGCTGGCGCTACAGACAGGATCGGTCCGACCTACCAAGACTTCTTCACCAACGGAGATCCCAGTGGTACGCGCGTCCGTTCGGCTGGGGTCCAGAGAAATCGCACCGGACTGATCTGCCGACGACTCGGTTTGAACATGCGCTTGACTCCCGGCTCGGCGGGCGGGCCCCGTTCCCGAGTGACCAGGGCCTGCGTGCCTACTGCTTCGGCGTCCTGCCGGTCATCTGCCGACGGCAAAGTGTTCCTGCACCGCGGCCGCCGGCAGCGTGTCTTCATATACGGCGACGTTGTCGAGGTTGCCCTTGAAGTGGAATGTCGTGTGGTTGCCGGGCCAGCCGTTGAGGTTGTCGAAGCCGATCCGCCACCACCCGGTGCTGACCTCTGCTCTGGCGTTCGAGCTCGCGGCGACCTGTTCGCCGTCGACGTACAGCCGCATGCCCGACGCGTCCATGGTCGCGGTGGCGAGGTGCCAGACGCCGTCGTTCAGGCCGGCTGCGGAGCTGATCGCGATGTTGGTGCCGTTGTAGGCGCCGAAGTGCACGGCGCCCTCGTCGGAGAGGTAGAGCTGTCGGTCGTACTTGGTGGACTGGTCCGAGCGGAGGTTGCCGAAGCCGAGGAGCATCCCGCCGGTCGTCGTCGTGGTCCGGAACCACGTTTCGATCGCGAAGATCTGCGGTGCATCGACCGCCGCGTCCGTGATCACCTGCCCCCGCACCCCGCCCGTCAGCAGGGACGGACTGTCCCCGGCTCGGCAGGTGCCCGGGGCGAGCGAGACTCCCGAGGTGAGGGTGCCGTGGCGACCGTTCCCGGATCCGTCGGCCGCGGAGGTGCCGGGGGCGTCGTCGAACCGGTAGGTCAGGTACGTGTGTGCGAACGGCGCTCGCTGCAGACACGGGAACGTCGCGGTGGCGAGCCGGGTACCCGTGTTCGCCGCGGTGGCCGTGAACGCTGCGCGAGCGGCATCGTCCACCACGATCACCACGGCGAGGACGGCGGCGAGTGCACCGACGAAGACCACGCTCCGGGCACGTTCCGCGCGGACGGACCGCCGTCGTCGCCGACCGTGCCCGACCGCACGGGTCACCTCGGGTCCGCCTGGGCTGCCCAGGCGGGACGAGAGCACGAGGGCGCCCCCGAGTCCGAGCGTCGCCGCGGCGAGCCTGCCGACGTCGTGCTCGCGGACCCACAGTGCAGGGAGACCGACCAGCGGGACCCGGAGCACACCGACCCCGCGGACGTCCTCCGGCTCCACCGTCCGGGCATCGGGCGTGGGGTTCGCGTCACCGCGGAGTTGCAGGGAACCCGACGGCGTCCGCGCGACGAGTCGGTGCAGCAGCAGCGCTTCCGGGTGGTCGGGGTCCTCGACCAGCAGCACCTGCCCGATCGTCACCTCCCGATCGTGGACCGGCATCGCGACGACCACGTCACCTGGGAGGATCTTCGGCGCCATGGATCCCGACACCACCGTCGTGGGGGTCCACGCCCATGACGCAGGCAGCGCTGCCCAGAGCAGGAGGCTCACGGTGACCACGAGGACCGTGCGGCCGAGCAGTGCCGCAGCGAACACCACCCAGGTCGAGGCGGAGGCGTGCCCGGATCGTGTCACCGCGACAGCCGAGGGCTGTTCGCGTCGTCCGTCCGGACGCAGGGTGACGTCGGCCACGGCCGGGCTCAGGAACTCTGCGCTTCCCAGGTGAGACCGATGCGCGCGGTCCCGTTCTGGGCAGAGTTCGGCGTCGCGGCGTCGAGCGCGACCGTCACCTGGTACGTGCGCGACTCGGAGGAACCGCCGGCGGTGCGCCAGGTGCCGATGCCGTTCGAGAACCTCGTGGCGGTCGATCCGAGGTCGGCGAGGGAGCCCGACCAGACCGCGGCGGGCGAGAGCGGGGTGAAGCCGCTGCACTTGCCGAAGGACCCGCCGGTGCCCTCGGTGACGGTGACGTGCAAGGAGCTCGACAGTGCGTTGGTGGTCGCCGGGTCCGTGCCGTACAGCTTCACCGTCGAGGGGAGTGAGCCGGTCGACGTGACGACGATGCACGATGTCCGCGTGTCACCGGGCTGCAGCCCGGAGGCCGTGAAGAGCGCGGTGTCGGAATCGTCGTCACTGAGCGAGACGGACCCGGCAGACCAGGTGTTCGGGGCGTTGCTCGTCGTGGCCGAGAAGGCGGCGTAGGACGCCTGGGCGATGACGAGGCCGGAGGCCAGGACAGCCGTCGGGACGACGGCGAGGGCGATGGTGCGGCGTGCTCGAGACGTGAGGTGCACGGGGTTCCTTCGGGGAGGGCGCCACACCGTCGTCGGTGGACGCGAGCATGTGCAGGACGAGGGAGCGCGGATCGACTCCCGGTGCGGGGCGCGGCGGGGCCGTGCTGTCGGTCCCCGCCGCGCCCGGAGATGGTCAGACGCGGCCGAGCATCGCCTCGTTGAGGATGGTGCCGCCGAGCATCCAGCCGCCGTCGGCGACCTCGTCGAGGATGACGAGCGTCGTGGGTCGGGCTCGCTCGCCGTAGACGTCGACGATGGCGTCGGTGACGGCGTCCTGCAGCTTCTTCTTCGACTCCGGGGTCAGGGTGTCAGCGGGGACCTTGATGTTGGCGAAGGGCATGGTGTTCCTCTCGGTGGGGTGTCCCGGACGTTCCGGGGGTCAGAGCGCGGCGTTCGGGGACAGGAGGTCCTCGATGCCGACGCGGTGGTAGAACTCGGATCGGATGCGGTCGGCGACCGCCGAGACGACCTCGCTGCCGTCACGGGAGGGGTCGACGTGGGTCCGGAACGGGCGGGCGCCGTCGGCCAGGCCGACCACGCGCACGATCTCGTCGGCGACGTCCTGCACGTCGGCGTCGGCCGGCACGATCGCGGCGAGGCGGTCGGTCAGGTCGCGCCGGAGCGCCCCGTACTCCGTGTCGTGTTCGTCGACGCGGGCGGTGTCCGTCGGGACGGCGGCGTTCGTGAAGTGGTTCGTGCCCGAGGTGAAGGCGCCCGGGACCACGATCGTGGTGTCGATGCCGAAGCGGATCAGTTCCGCCGCGTAGCTCTCGGCCAGGGCGTCCATGCCGGCCTTCGCCGCGAAGTACGGCGCCAGGAACGGCGGGTGGCCGCCGCGGGTGGCCGAGCTGCCGACCCAGACGACGAGTCCGGACCGGCGCGCCCGCAGGTGTGGCAGGACGGCACGTGCGACGCGCTGGGCGCCGACGACGTTGACGTCGTACAGGGCGGCGAACTGTTCCGGCGTGAACGCCTCGGCCGGACCGTAGGCCATGTGGCCGGCGTTCTGCACCAGCACGTCGATGCGCCCGTGCGCACGGATCACGGTGCTGACCGCCTCGTCGACGGACTGCTCCGACTGCACGTCGAGCTCGACCGCGCCGAGCTGCAGGCCCTCGCGCACGGCGAGGTCGTCGAGCGCGGCACGGGCGGGCGCGTTCCGGCCGTCGACCGCACGCATCCCGGCGACGACGACGTGCCCCGCCCGCGCGAGCGACTCCGCCGTCAGCCGGCCGAAGCCGCTCGACGCGCCCGTGACGAGGACGACCCGCGGCGTCGGCATCAGACCATCCCGCCGTTGGCGCGGATGGTCTGGCCGTTGACCCAGTGCCCGTCGGGCCCGGCGAGGAACGCGACGACACCGGCGATGTCCTCCGGCATGCCGAGCCGTTCGAGGGGCGGGACCTTCGCCAGGGTGTCGATCTGGTCCTGCGTCTTGCCGTCGAGGAACAGCTCGGTCGCCGTCGGCCCCGGGGCCACCACGTTCGCCGTGACGTCCCGGCCGCGGAGCTCCTTCGCGAGGATCATCGTCATGCCCTCGACCGCGCTCTTGCTCGCGACGTAGGCGCCGTAGGTCGGGAACTGCGTCCCCACGACCGACGTCGACATGCCGACGAACGCCCCGCCGGCCCGGAGACGACGGGCAGCCTGCTGCGCGACGACGAAGGTGCCGCGGATGTTCGTCCGGTGCAGTGCGTCGAGGACGTCGAGGTCCTGGTCGGCGATCGTCGACAGCGCAAGGCGGCCGGCGGAGTGCACGACGACGTCGACGCCGCCGTGTTCGGCCTCGACCCGGTCGAACATCGCGGCCACGGCGTGCTCGTCCGCGACGTCGGCCTGCACGGCGACGCCACGGCCGCCCGTCCGCTCGATCTCGGCGACGGTGTCCTCGGCGGCGGCCGTCCCGCTGGCGTGGTTGACGACGACCGTGAAGCCGTCCGCGGCGAGCCGGATCGAGACGGCGCGGCCGATGCCGCGAGAGCCGCCGGTGACCAGGGCGACGCGGCGAGGAGTGGTGCTCATCGTCTGTCCTTTCAGTGATACGCGCAGAGCATTTCGGCGCTACGGCAGAACGTAGCACGGTTACGATCATCGATACAACTTGCGCTACGATCACTGCATGGCCCGATCTGACGAAGCGCTCCGCAGCGCCCTGCTCCGCGCAGCGGAGGACCAGCTGGTCACTGCCCCCGACGGGGACGTCGCCACCCGAGCGGTCTGCGAAGCGGCCGGCGTGACCCAGCCCGTGCTCTACCGGATCTTCGGCGACAAGCGCGGGCTCCTCGACGCCCTCGCCGAGACGGGCCTGCAGCGGTACACCGCTCGGAAGGCCGAGCTCGAGGTGTCCGACGACCCGGCAGCGGACCTGCGCCACGGATGGGACGACCACCTCGCGTTCGCTCGGGAACACGCCGCCCTCTACCGGCTGATGTTCGCCCCACGGCCGTGGGCGAGCAGTTCCGCGCGGGACGGCCTGACCGCGCTGCTCGAACGGACGCTGACCCGGTGCGCGGCCGCGGGCCTGCTCCGCGTCGACGTCCCCGTCGCAGCGACCATGCTGCTCGCCGCCAACGTCGGACTCGCACTCCACCAGATGACCACGACGGCTCCGGACACTGCCGACGACGACGCACTCCGGGACGCGGTCCTCGACGCCGTCCTCATCGAGGCGTCCGCCCGCGACCAGGACGACCTCGACGCGGCTGCTCGTCGCCAGCTCCGCGCCCGGCTCGACGACGACGGGTCGAGCGCGTTGCTCCCCGAGGAGACCGCACTCATGCGGATCTGGCTCGACCGACTCGACCACGAGGCCGACCACGGCCACGAAACCGACCACCACCAGGACCACGAAGGCACCCGATGATCTCCACGTTCCTCGCCGAACACGCACCCCTCGTCCCCATCGGGTTCTGGGTCGCCCTCGCCGTCGCCACGGGGGTCGCCTGGCTGCTCCACCGTCTGCGGCTCCGCGGCGTCCTGCTCGGCCTCTCCGGCCTGTCGTTCGTCGCCGCCCTCGTGCTCACCCTGCTCCCCGACGGTGCCCGCTCTGGCGGCGTCACCTGCACCGTGCAGTTCTCGGTCCCGTTCCAGGGCATCGACACCCTCGCCAACATCGCGCTGCTGCTGCCGCTCGCGCTCTTCCTCAGCGTGGCGACGAGCCGGCCACTCACCGTCCTCGCCGGCACCGTCGCCCTCTCCGTCGCCATCGAGGTCGTGCAGGCCCTCGCACCGGCCCTCGGCCGGCGATGCGACACCAACGACTGGTTCATGAACACCGTCGGAGCACTGCTGGGCGCGGTCATTGCTCTGACCATCCATGCGATCGACCGGCGGCGGCGCGCCGCTTTCGTCCTGGACTGAACCGCTGCCGGATCACGACAGGCGCTGACCGGTCGATGTCCGTCCTCGATCAGGGTGCGATGTGCGCGTGCTCACCTGCCGCAGCAAGAATGGTGAGCGCCCCGACAGGCCTGCCGTCAGCTGCACCGATCGTGTGCGGGATCATCGTCGGCCGAGTCCCTGCCACTTGCGGAACCCGGCGACGCGCGACGCGTCGGGGCGCTGACCGAGGATCAACAACACGTTGCCCAGGCTGTAGGCGTGGAACGCGGACGCGCGCGCGAGGAACGCCGTCCACCGTTCCGCGTCGCGCAAGCTCTCAACCTGCGTCGCGATCGACTCGTGGAGTGCGGCGGCCTGCGCCTTCTTCTCCTCGATGGTGCGGCGGGGCGTCGAGGTCTTCCCGGCCGGACGGAGGGCCGCGGTCTTGGTGGTGCGTGTCGTGGTGATCATGGTTCCTGCTCCTGGGTCGATCGGGGACGATGGGCGGAGCGGGAGGGATCTAGAGCGTGTCTCCTGAATGGTGGGTCCAGGCGATGACGGCGTTGAGCACGACGGCTGAGCGGTGGACGATCGCGAGGTCGTCGTACCTCGTCGCCAGGGCTCGCCATTGCTTGAGGCGACAGAAGCCACGCTCGACGACGTTCCGGTTCCTGTAGTCGATGCGGTCGTAGGTCACGGGTCTCCCGCCGCGGGAACCACGCCGTTTCCGGTGTCCTTGCTGGCCGCGAGGCTCGGGGATCACGGACTCGATACCGCGGTCGCGCAGGTGTTGCCGGATCGCTTTGGATGAGTACGCCTTGTCACCGCGGAGCCGGTCCGGTCGGGTCCGCGGCCTGCCGACCGGACGGGCCACTTCGAGCGCTGCCAGCAGCGGCAGCAGCATCGGTGAGTCGCCGGCTTGTCCGGGCGTGATCAGGGTGACCAGGGGCAGCCCGTGGCCGTCGACGAGCTGGTGGACCTTCGTGGACAGGCCGCCGCGGGAGCGGCCGCATCCGTGATCAGGCGGCTCGAGTCCCGGATCCGTGTGATTCGATGGTTCCCCCTGTGGTGCGGGCGATGTTCGTGGCGTGCTGATGCGCGCGAGCGATCGTGGAGTCCACTGACAACGACCGATCCACCGCCCCAGCCTGGTCCGCGGACGCTGTCACCGCGGCGAGGACCCTGTCCCACGTGCCGTCGCCTGCCATCCGGCGATGCCACTTCCACACCGTCTGCCACGGCCCGAACACCTCGGGCAGGTCACGCCACGCGATCCCGGTCCGATACCGGTCCACGATCCCCTCGACCATGCTCCGAGCGTCCGCAAACGGACGGCCACGTTTGCCTGTCGGACCCGGCATGAACGACTGGATCGAAGACCACTGAGCATCGGAGAGCAGCTGGAATCATCTCACCACTACAGCGCGCCAGCGCTCTACCTGATCTTCAGCAGACACGCCCTAGCCCCGGCGGTCCTCCTCGGACTGCCACGGCAGGTTCAGGTCGCCCGGCTCGGGCTCGACGTCGCCCGCGTCGTCCGCACCGCCGGTGCCGGGTGCCGCCACCACGCGGGACGGGTCGATGCCGTCCTGCTCGAGGTCCTCGCGGCTGCGCTGCTGCGTCTGGGACGCGACCGTCTCCCGTTCGCTCGACGGGCTGTAGGACGTGTCGGCGGCACGCTGCTCGCGGTCGCTCACGCCGTCGACGTCGTCGCTGTGCGCCGCGTCGCGGAGTTCGTCGTTGCGGGCGCGGTCGTCGGACTCGTCGGGGCCGGGCACGTTCGGGATGCTGTCGCTCATGCCCCGCACAGTAGGCCGGGGCTCCTGGTACCGGTTCGGTCACGACGGCCGTGATCCGGTTCCCGCTCGGGTACCGTCGTCCCGACGAAGGGGGCCGGACGATGGGTCGGACGAGGGCACGGGGCACGGCGGCCGTCGCACTGGTGGGGATGAGCACGCTGCTGCTGACGGGCTGCTCGGTGTTCGGCGACGACGCACCGCTGCCGGCGCCGACCGGGCACGCAGCGCCGAGCGCCTCCGCGACGCCGGGGCCCGTCGACGGGTCGGCTGCCGCGGACGACACCGCCCAGCCCGTCGCGGCACCGCAGGCGGTCCCGGCCGGCACGGTGGTCGCGGAGACCGACGCCGTGTCGAAGTCCGGCGACACCGCGGTCCACGTCCGGGTCGTCGCGAACGACCACGGCACGTTCGACGCGGAGCTCTCCGGCTACCGCACCACCCAGCCGCAGCCGATGTCGGTGGAGTTCCGGCGCACGGCGCAGTACGGGGACGGCTACGACGCCCGAGCCGCGGGCACGACGAGGTGGGGCGCGCAGGCCCAGCCCCCGGCCACCGTCAGCCTGTCCGGAGCAGGGGCGGACCCGGACTGGCTGCGCACCGTCGTCCTCGTGCCGGACCAGTCCGACGGTGACGACAGCGACCGCCCGTGGGTCCACAAGGTGCTCGCGATCGGCACGCTGTCCTGGTCGATCCCGGATCCGGAGCCGGATCTCCACGTCACGCTCGGCACCGCTCGCCCGGGTGCCTACGGCTACGCGTTCGACGCCGCCGACGAGACCCTCCGCGGCACCACCGGCACCCCGGTCAGCTACCGCGTCAACCAGGGTGACGACCTGACCACGATCGCGAAGCGCTTCGGGATCACCGTCGCCCAGTTGCGGTGGCTGAACCCGCAGATGGAGACGGAGGGCGACGACTGGGTGATCAAGGGGACCCTGCTCAACCTCGACCCCGCCACGCGCTGATCTGGTGTGCGTCCGTCGGTCGGCTACGCTCGACCAGCACCCCGCACCACCCAGGAGGCCACATCGTGACCATCGTCGCCGCCGCAGACGGCTCCGCCCTCGGCAATCCCGGACCGGCCGGCTGGGCCTGGTACGTCGACGACGACCGCTGGGCAGCAGGTGGGTGGCCGCGGGCGACGAACAACATCGGCGAGCTGACCGCCGTGCTGCAGCTGCTCCGCGCCACGAAGGACACCGGCGAACCGCTGCACATCCTCTGCGACAGCCAGTACGCGATCAAGGCGTGCACCGAGTGGCTCGCCGGGTGGAAGCGCAAGGGCTGGCGGAAGGCCGACGGCAAGCCCGTGCTGAACGTCGAGATCATCAAGGAGCTCGACGCCGAGCTGCAGGGCCGCAAGGTCACCTTCGAGTGGGTCCGCGGGCATGTCGGCCACGAGATGAACGAGGCCGCGGACGTCCGTGCCCGCGGCGCTGCGACCGCCTTCCAGAACCACACCGAGGTGCCGACCGGTCCGGGTTGGCCGGACACCGTCGTCCCGCCCGCTCCGGAGCCGGTGCAGGTCGAACCGCCCGCCACCCTGTTCTGACGAGCCGCACGCCCTGTCGGGCCGCACGACGACGAGCCGCATGACGACGGGCCCGGGCGATGTCCTCGCCCGGGCCCGTCGTCCGCTCGGGACGTGCGCTCAGTAGGTGCCGTCGCGACGGTCCTGCCGGGTGATCTGCTCCCCCGACGCCGGGTCGACGCCCGACCGGGTGGTGGTCGTGGTCCGACGCCCGCCGAACCCGACCGCCAGGCTGATGATGAGCAGCACGACCCCGGCGGCCATCAGGATGTAGCCGATCAGGCGCAGGTCGATGCCGGCGATCTGGTAATCGACCGCGAAGGCGACGATCGCTCCGATGACGATCAGGGCGATGCTCGATCCGATGCGCATGACGGGTCCTTCCGTGGTGCCCCGTCCCGGGTGTCCGGGGCTGGCGTCGAAGGTACCCGGACCGCGGCGGCGAGGTTCCGTGTGATCGCCGAGCGAGGCCGGCCTCAGTCGACGTCGACCTCGGCCCAGCCGTCGAACCGGCCGATCTCGGTGACGCGCACCACGGCTTCACCGGTCTCGTCGGACGCGTCCAGGTCGATCGTCGCCGAGAACCCGAAGTCCTTGTCGCCCTCGGGGTCGGCGAAGATCTGCCGTGCCCGCCAGGTCCGACCCGGTCCGTGCTCGTCGAGCACCAGGTACGCCATCGAGCGGGCGTCGCCGTCGGTCCCGATCGCGTCGTGCTCCTCGTAGTACTCCTCGAGCACGGCGTCCCACTCGTCCTGCCCGAACCCTGCGGCCCCGTCGAGCGCGGCGAGCCCGGCGACGTCGTCGGCCGCCGCGAGCAGCACGCGTTGGAACAGGGCGTTCCGCACGAGCACCCGGAACGCCCTCGGGTTGCCGGTGAGCCGCGCGGGCTGCGGCGGCGCGATCTCGTCGTGCTCCGCCGCGGCCTCCGCGACGGAGCCGTTGACCAGCGCCTCCCACTCGTCGACGAGCGAGGAGTCGGTCTGCCGCACGACCTCGCCGAGCCACTCGATCAGGTCGTCGAGCTCGGGCGTGCGCTGTTCCTCGGAGATGGTCTGGCGCATGGTGCGGTAGGCGTCGGACAGGTAGCGGAGCACGAGTCCCTCGGAGCGGGTCAGCTGGTAGAACCGCACGAAGTCGCCGAAGGTCATCGCCCGCTCGTACACGTCGCGCACCACGGCCTTGGGCGACAGCGTGAAGTCGAGCACCCACGGCTGTTCGGCCGCGTAGGCCTCGTACGCGGCGGTCAGCAGTTCGTCGAGCGGCTTGGGCCAGGTGACCTCCTCGAGCAGCTCCATCCGCTCCTCGTACTCGATGCCCTCGCGCTTCATCCGGGCGACCTCCTCGCCGCGCTCCTTGAACTGCTGCTGCGCGAGGACGGCGCGCGGGTCGTCGAGGGTCGCCTCGACGACCGACACCATGTCGAGCGCGTACGTCGGGGACTCGGGGTCGAGCAGTTCGAAGGCGGCGAGTGCGAACGGCGACAGCGGCTGGTTGAGCGCGAAGTTCACGGGCAGGTCGACGGTCATGCGGTAGCGCCCGTCGACCTTCTCGATCACGCGGGCGTTGATCAGCGTGCGGGCGATCGACAGCGCGCGTCGGGCCATCGCGAGCTGCCGGGAGCGCGGCTCGTGGTTCTCGAACACGAGCGAGCGGACGTCGGCGAAGGCGTCACCCCCGCGGGCGACGACGGCGAGCACCATCGCGTGCGTGATCCGCATCCGGGACACCATCGGCTCGGGCTCGGCGGCGATGAGCCGGTCGAACGACGCCGGCCCCCACGAGACGAACCCCTCCGGCGCCTTCTTCTTCTTGACCTTGTTCTTCTTCTTCGGGTCGTCCCCGGCCTTGGCGACGGCCCGGGCGTTCTCGATCTCGTGCTCCGGCGCCTCGGCCACGACGTCGCCCTCGGTGTCGTAGCCGGCTCGTCCGGCTCGTCCGGCGATCTGGTGGAACTCGCGGGCGGACAGCTGCCGCATCCGGGAGCCGTCGAACTTCGTCAGCCCGGTGAGCAGCACGGAGCGGATCGGCACGTTGATCCCGACCCCCAGGGTGTCGGTGCCGCAGATCACCGGCAGCAGGCCGCGCTGGGCGAGCTGCTCGACGAGCCGGCGGTACTTCGGCAGCATGCCCGCGTGGTGCACGCCGATGCCGGCCCGGATGAGTCGTGACAGCGTCTGCCCGAACCCGGCGCTGAAGCGGAACCCGGCGATCGCGGCGGCGATCTCGTCCCGGCGTTCGCGCGACGCCACCTTCACGGACATGAGCGCCTGCGCCCGTTCGAGCGCAGCGGCCTGGGCGAAGTGCACGATGTAGACCGGCGCCTTCCCCTCCTCGAGCAGACGTTCGACCGTCTCCTGCACCGGGGTCAGCACGTACTCGTACGACAACGGCACGGGCCGCGAGACGCCGGTGACCCGTGCGGTCGGGCGCCCGGTCCGGCGCGACAGGTCGTCGGCGATGGTCGTGACGTCGCCGAGCGTCGCCGACATGAGCAGGAACTGCGCGCGCTCGAGCACGAGCAGCGGCACCTGCCACGCCCAGCCGCGGTCGGGGTCGCCGTAGAAGTGGAACTCGTCCATCACCACGACGTCGACCTCGGCGTCCGGGCCCTGGCGGAGCGCGGTGTTCGCGAGGATCTCGGCCGTGCAGCAGATGATCGGGGCGTCCGCGTTGACGCTCGAGTCACCGGTCACCATGCCGACGTTCTGCGCGCCGAACAGGTCCACGAGCTGGAAGAACTTCTCGGAGACGAGGGCCTTGATCGGCGCCGTGTAGTAGCTGCGCTTGCCCTCGGCGAGCGCGGCGAAGTGCGCCCCGGCCGCGACGAGGGACTTGCCGGTGCCGGTCGGCGTGCTGAGGACGACGTTCGCGCCGGAGACGAGCTCGATGAGCGCTTCGTCCTGCGCCGGGTAGAGCGGTCGTCCGCCCGCCTCGGCCCAGTCGGCGAACGCCTGGTAGACCGCGTCGGGGTCGACGGCGCCGTCGACCGCCGCCGGCAGGGCGGCGAGGAGCGGCGGGGTGGTGGTGACGTCGGTCATGCGCCCATCCTCCCAGGTGGGCGGTGACCGGCAGACGAGCCGGCGGCGGACGGGAGGCACGGGGCCGCTCCGTCACGCATCCGGCGTCCGCACGCACCGACCGCAGGTCGCAGGCCGGAGACGAGCCGCGCCTCCCGTCCGGCGCCCTGTCGGGAATCGATGCGCGCGCATAGACTCAGACCGTGCGCGAACTCGGCTTCCTCTCCTTCGTCCCCAACCACGGCGGCACCGCCGGTGCTGCTGCCGCCCTGGAGGACGGTCTCCGCCTGTTCGAGACGGCCGAGTCGCTCGGGTACGGCACCGGCTGGGTCCGGGGCCGCCACTTCGAGCCCTTCCTGACCAGCCCGATGACGTTCTTCGCGGCGGCCGCCCAGCGCACGAGCACCATCGGTTTCGGCACCGCCGTCCTCGGCATGCGGTACGAGGACCCGATCCGTCTCGCCGAGGACGCCAGCACCGTCGACCTGCTCAGCGACGGTCGGGTGCAGCTCGGCATCAGCACCGGGATCGCCGGGTACGGCCCGATCCTCGACCCGGTGTTCGGCGGGTCGGAACGCAGCTTCCGCGACGAGGCCGAGGTGCGCGCGGCGCGGCTGCTCGAGGTCCTGCAGGGCGAGGCGCTCGGCACCGCGGGGAAGGGCTACGAGAGCATCCCCGCCGGTGCCGACCTGACCCTCCAGCCGCTGTCGCCCGGCCTGCGCGACCGCGTCTGGTGGGGCGGCGGCAGCACGGGCACCGCGGTCCGCACGGCCGAGAAGGGCCTGCTGCTGCACTGCTCGACGCTCAACACCGAGGACACGGGCGCTCCGTTCGCCCAGGCACAGGCGGACCAGCTCACCGCGTACCGCGACCGCTTCGCCGAGCTTCAGGCCACTGGCGAGCACCCCGGCCGCACGCCGAAGGTGGCGGTCGGTCGGATCGTCGTCCCGCTGCTCGACGACCACGACCGCCGGGTGCACGAGGAGTTCCTCACCGGGTACGCGAGCGGGATGGACGACGAGGGGCGCCCCCTGAGCGGTCCGCCGTTCCGGTTCAGCAGGATCGTGTCGGGCGGTGTGGACGAGATCGTCGACGCCCTGGCAGCCGACCCCGCGGTCCAGGCGACCGACGAGCTGGTGATCACCCTGCCGGCGAACGGCGACGCCGCGGCGCACGAACGCATCCTGCGGGTCGTCGCCGAGGAGATCGCCCCGCGGCTGCCCTGAGCACGACCGCTGACGACAGGCACCCGGCCGGGGCTCGAGTCGGGGTGGTGAGGTCCGACGAGCCCCGGGCCGGATGACCATCTCGTCCCTGATCCGTACGGGATGGTGGCATCACTCTTTCACTTTCTGAAGGATTTGTCATCATCACTTCCCCGGGAACGGGCACATGGCCAGTTGCGCACGACAACCCCTGGTCAGAAGCGGAAAGGTACGCTCTCGTACCTTTGCCCACAGGACGACGAATGCGCCCCCGCGCGGACGCGGGGACGCATTCTGGACGCACCGGGATCGACGGGGTTCCACGGCCGGATCAGGAGGCCGCTTCGCTCACACGACGATCCCTCGGTGGTGCGCGCGCCGACGGTAACCAGCCGACTGGCGCGGATTCATGCTACTGAACGCATCCACGACCGTGCGGAAATCGGCTCACTCCAGTTCGAGGGCCGCGGAACCGGCCAGGTCCGCGACCGAGGCACCGACGTGGAGCTCGAACGTCCCGGGCTCGTAGCGCCAGGCGCCGTCCCAGTGTGCGAACGCCCGGGCCGGAACCTCGATCGACACCTCGGTGGACTCCCCTGCCCCGAGCCGGACGGGCGCGAAGCCGACGAGCCAGCGAACGGGACGGTCGACCGACGACTCCGTCCGCGAGGCGTAGACCTGCACGACGTGCTTCCCGGCACGGTCGCCCGTGTTCGCCACGGTCGCGGTGACGATCGCGGCGTCACCCTCCGTCACGGTCGGCGACGCGGCCACGCCGTCGATCGTCCAGGTGGTGTAGCCCAGGCCGTGACCGAACGGGTAGGCGGGCTCGGTGCCGGCGCGCAGCCAGGCACGGTAGCCCACGTGCACGCCCTCGTCGTAGGCGACCTTGCCGTCGACCGGCGTGACGTCCTGCACCGGGACGTCGGCGAGGGTCGCCGGCCAGGTGGTGGGCAGGCGCCCGCCGGGCTCCGCGGCACCGGTCAGGACGTCGGCCAGCGCGTTGCCGTACTCCTGCCCGCCGAACCAGGTCAGGAGCACCGCGGCGACGTCGTTCCGCCAGGGCATCTCGACCGGCGAACCGGAGTTCACCACGACGACCGTGTTCGGGTTCACGGCGGCGACGGCACGGACCAGCTCGTCCTGGTGGCCCGGCAGCGCGAGCGACGAGCGGTCGTAGCCCTCGGACTCGACCTTGCTGTTCGTCCCGACGACGACGATCGCCACGTCGGCGTCGCGGGCCGTCGCGACCGCGGCCTCGACGAGTGCGGCGGGGTCGGCGTCGCTCGGCTCGGTACCGAACTGGTAGGCGAGCACACCGCCCAGCGCCTCGTCCTGCACGATGTCGTGCTCGATCCGGATCGCGAGCTGCTGCCCGGCCTCGACCGACACCGGCACCGAGCGCGCCGGCGGGTTGAGGAACGCCGCACCGAGCTGGTCCCCCTCGACCGGCACGGTCTCGTCGAGCAGGAGCTCGCCGTCGACCCACATGCGCGAGCGGCCGGCGGCACCGATGCCGATCCGTACGGTCCCCGTCGTCTCGGCGGTGTACGTCGTGGTGACGTCGAGTCGGTCGGACTCCCGGATCGGGGCGTCGCCGCCGAACCAGAACAGCGCGGTGGCACGGCGGTCCTCGACGAACAGCTCCTCGCCGCCCTTGACGAACGCCACCCGTGCGCCGGGCTCCCCCGTGGCCGGGTTCGTGATGCTGGACAGCGGGAACTCCGCGATGCCCTCCTGCACCACGGCGCCGATGGCGTGGTCGACCGTCGCGCCGGGGAAGGCCGCTCGGATGCCCTCGATGGGCGTGACGACGTGCTCCGGCACCACCGTCGCAGAACCGCCGCCCTGCGTGCGGGCCTGGTCGGCGTTGTGCCCGAGGAGCGCGATCCGCGACACCCCGGACGCATCGAGCGGCAGGATCCCGGTGTTGCGGACGAGGACGGTGCCCTCGGCCTCGGCCGTCCGCACGAACGCGACGCCGTCCTCGACGTGCACCGGCTGCGCGGCCACGGGCTCGAAGCCCTCGAGCGCGCCGACGCGGGCGGCGAGGGTCAGGATGCGGCGGACCTTGCGGTCGACGGCCTCCATCGGGACCTCGCCCGACTCGACCGCCTGCAGCAGGGGCCCCTGGCTCCACCAGGGGTTCGGCCCGGGCATCGCGACGTCCTGCGACGCCTTCGCCGACTCCACCGAGCGGACGCCGGTCCAGTCGGACACGACGATGCCGTCGAAGCCCCACTCCGAGTTGAGCGGTGTCTCGAGCAGGTCGTTCTCGGACGCGGTGACGCCGTTGATCGCGTTGTAGGACGACATGACCGCCCAGGCGTGCGCCTCGGTCACGGCCTTCTCGAACGCGAGCAGGTACAGCTCACGGAGCGCACGGTCCGACACCTCCGTCGACGCGGTGAACCGGTCGGTCTCGTAGTCGTTCGCGATGTAGTGCTTCGGGGTCGCGGCGACGCCGTTCTCCTGCACGCCGTCGACGTAGGACGCGGCGAGGTCGCCGGTCAGCAGCGGGTCCTCGCTGAACGCCTCGAAGTGGCGACCACCGAGGGGCGAGCGGTGCAGGTTGATCGTCGGGCCGAGGACGACGTCGACGCCCTTCCGGCGGGCCTCGACCGCCGCGGCGGCACCGTAGCGCTTCGCGATCGCGCGGTCCCAGCTCGCCGACAGGGCGGTGGCGGACGGCAGGTTGAGCGACGGGTCGCGCTCGTCCCAGACCTCGCCGCGGACGCCGGACGGACCGTCGGACATCAGGATGCGGCGCAGCCCGATCTTCTCGACCG
This sequence comes from Curtobacterium sp. BRD11, assembly GCF_031844345.1. NCBI lineage: Bacteria > Bacillati > Actinomycetota > Actinomycetes > Micrococcales > Microbacteriaceae > Curtobacterium > Curtobacterium sp. BRD11. Next base: position 20,238 of record NZ_JAUZUZ010000009.1, on the reverse strand, counting down.
GCCAGGTCGTCCAGAAGTCGCGCCCGGTCAGCAGCTGGACCTTCTCCGCGGTCGTCAGCTGTCCGACGAGCGCGGCGATGCGCTCGTCCAGCGGCGACGCGGCGGTCGGCCGGGAGGCGCGGGTGGTGTCGTCCACGGTGGTCACGATGGTCGGTCCCTTCGTTGTGCGACGCAGGCGACGGGGCATGACCTCCGCGCGCCATCGTCGGCGGCTGCGGGCAGCGTAGCACCCAAAACCTATCGAAAGTAGGTTTGTTGGGTCTCGAACCCGCTGTACGCTCGCGCCATGGCACGACGGGGTTCGTACGCGAAGGGGATCGCGAAGCGCGAGGAGATCCTCACGGTCGCGCTCGACCTCGTCGCGCAGCAGGGGTTCCGGCGCACGAGCATCAAGGACATCGCCGACGCGGTCGGGCTCACCCAGGCCGGGCTGCTGCACTACTTCGACTCGAAGGACGACCTCTGGGTGGAGATCCTCCGTCGCCGCGACGAGGTCGACCTGGCGCACGACTGGGGCACCGCGGCCGAGGACCCCGGTGCGTTCCTCGCGGCGATCGTCCGGCACAACACCGAGGTCCCGGGCCTCGTGCAGATGTTCGTCAACCTGTCGGCGGCCGCCGCGACCGACGACGAGCACCCCGCGCACGAGTACTTCCGCGAGCGCTACGAGCGCAGCCGGAACGACTTCGCCCGGGACTTCCGCACCATGCAGCAGGACGGCCGGCTCCGCTCCGACGTGGACACCGAGCAGCTGGCGAGCGTGCTCCTGGCGATCTCCGACGGCATGCAGATCCAGTGGCTGTACGACCCGTCGCGGGACATGGCCGACCACGTCGAGCTCGTCGCACGGCTCGCGGTCGCGCAGTCCGTCACGCCCGCCCCGGCCTGACGCCGGCACCCCGGCCCGCCGCGCTCCCGCCGCGCTCGACCGCTCCGGCCCCGGGCCGCGTCGGCCGCATCGCCTGCGTCGCCTGCACCGCCTGCGCCGCCCGGACAGGTACCGCCAGTGCCTGGTCCCCGCTCGGGCGCGCACGGCAGGATGGGGTCCGGCCGACCAGGCCGTCCGACGACGATGTGGAGTGACGCGATGACGCGTGTTGTGGTGACCGGAGGCAGCGGGAAGCTCGGACGGGCGGTCGTCCGCGACCTCGACGAGCACGGGTACGACGTGGTCCTGCTCGACCGGGTGCCCTCCCCCGACAAGCCGGAGCGGGTGCCCTTCGTCCGCATCGACCTGAGCGACTACGGCCAGGTGCTCGGGGCGCTCACGGGCATCGACGACCGCTACGACCGCGTCGACGCCGTGGTGCACCTCGCCGCCGTACCGGCCCCCGGACAGGTGCCCGACGTCGCTCTCATCACGAACAACGTGACCGCGTCGATCAACGTCTTCCACGCCGCCCGTGTCGCCCGGATCAAGAACGTCGTGTGGGCGTCGAGCGAGACCCTGCTCGGCATCCCGATGGGCGAGCACCACCCGCCGTACCTGCCCGTCGACGAGGAGTTCGCGGTCCGCCCGCAGTCCTCGTACTCGCTCGGCAAGGCGGTCGAGGAGGAGATGGCCCGCCACTTCACCCGCTGGGACCCGGAGCTCAAGATGATCGGGCTGCGCTTCTCGAACGTCATGGACGAGACCGACTACCCGTCGTTCCCGTGGGACGCCTCCCCCGAGGCGAAGACCTTCAACCTGTGGTCGTACATCGACTCGCGCGACGGGGCGCAGGCCGTGCGGCGGTCGCTCGAGGCCGAGCTCACCGGGTTCGAGGCGTTCGTCATCGCGAGCCCCGACACCGTGATGGACACCCCGACGATCGAGCTCGTGGAGCGCTTCGTGCCGGACATCGAGCGCCGTGCGGACATCGACGGCACGAGCTCCCTGCTCTCGAGCGAGAAGGCCCGCGAGCTCCTCGGCTACGCCCCCGAGCACACCTGGCGGAACCACCGCTCGCGCTGACCGTTTCCGCGGGACGCAACGTCGGCGGCCGCTCGCAGCGCTCCACCGCTGCGAGCAGCCGCCACAGTTGCGTTCCGCGGGAGACCGGACGGGAGGCGCGGGGCGGCCTCAGGACGTCGGCGCGAGCAGCAGGCCGTCCAGCACCAGGTCGCGCACGCGCGGCAGCAGGTCTGCCACGAGCGCGTCCTCGTCCACGCCGGTGATCTGCGCGATGGCGCCGACGATCGCCGCGACCGACAGCTCCCCGTCGCAGGCACCCACGAACGCGGCGAGCGCCGTGTCCGCGTCCACCCGACGGCCGAAGCCACCGCCCTGCACGAGCGTGATCACGGTCGGGTCGTCGTTCCCTGGCCAGTAGTGCCGCTCCTCGGTCACGTCACCGGCGACCCGCAGATGGGCGGCGGCGAGCGCCTCGTCGTCGTGCGCCTCGAGCCACCCGGTGGCGTCGAGCACCCGTGCGACCGTCGCGCCGAGCCCCACGGGGTTGGAACCGAGCGCCTCGGGGACCCGCTCGGCGCGGCGGAGGCGAGCCGTACCTCCCGGCCGACCGATCTCCGTTGCCGACGCCGACGCACGCCGGACGACCACGTACCCGAAACCGACCCCGGTGACCCGCCGGGTCGCGAAGTCGTCGAGCCAGGCGTCCACGAGCCGGTCGAACCCGTCCGTGCCGGGCTTCGTGCCGCCGTCGCGGATCCAGGTCTCGGCGTAGGCGGGCGGGTCCTCGCGCTCCCGCTCGACGACCCACAGGTCGAGGTCCTCGGCGTCCGCGAACCACGAGCGCACCCGGTCGAGCCCGTCGACGCCCCAGCGGTACTCCCAGTTGCCGAGCAGCTGCGCGGTCCCGCCGGGTGCGAGGTGGTCGGCGAGCCCGCGGAGCACGGTCTCGACGAGCGCGTCGCCGACCATGCCGCCGTCGCGGTACTCGTAGGACGGCACGTCGTCGCGACGCGGGGTGATGACGAACGGCGGGTTCGACACGATCCGGTCGAACCGCTCGCCCGCCACCGGCTCGTACAGCGACCCGAGCCGGAACTCGATGCCGTCGATGCCGTTGAGCGCCGCGTTGAACCGGGCGATGTCGAGCGCACGGCGGGAGATGTCCGTGGCGACGACCTCGTCGGCGAAGCGACGGGCGTGCATGGCCTGGATCCCGCACCCGGTCCCGAGGTCGAGCACCCGACGGACCGGCACCGGGACCTGGAGCCCGGAGAGCGTGGTGGTCGCGCCGCCGATGCCGAGCACGTGCTCCTCGCCCAGTGCCGTGCCGAGCGCGAGCTCCCCGAGGTCGGAGACGATCCACCAGCTGCCGGCGCCGAGGTCGTCGACGAAGGCGTAGGGCCGCAGGTCGACGGTCGGGTGGACCAGGACGTGGTCGGCGTCGGGAGCACCGGCGTCGTCCGTGTCGTCGTCGATCCGGAGCAGACCGGCCGCGAGCACCGCGTCGAGCCCGGCCGTCGGGAACGCCCGCTCGGCATCGCTCCGGTCGACCGGCAGGCCGAGCACGAACAGCGTCGCGAGCGTGGTCAGCGGCGTGGAGTCCCGCGCGGCGAGCGCCCGCAGCGCGGCGACCCGGGAACCGCGGTGCAGCGATGCGGCGGCCTCGGTGCCCCAGAGTGCGTCGATGCGGTCGACGGTGAAGCCCACGGCGTCGAGGTCGGCGGCGAGCGCCGTCGTCACCGCGGGGACGGTCGTGATCGTCGGGAGCTCGTGGGCGATCGGACCGCGGGGCCGGCCGGTCACGCGGGGACCTCCTCGCGCATGACGGTCGCGGGGACCTGCCACGCGGCCACCAGGTCGAGGAGCCCGGGGAAGCGCTGCTGCACGTCCTCGACCCGGACCCGGCTCGACCGCGTCAGTCCCTCCTGGTGCTGCTCGAGCAGGCCGGCCTCGCGCAGGACGCGGAAGTGGTGCGTCAGCGTCGACTTCGGTCGGTCGACCCCGACCCACCCGCAGCTGCGGACGCCGCCGGCGGCGTCGACCAGGTAGCGGTGCAGGATCGTCAGCCGGATCGGGTCGCTCAGTGCGTCGAGCACGACGGGCAGGTCCATCTCGGCGACGGTCGGCTGCGGCAGGCGTTCTGGGGCGACGACGGAGTCCACGGGCGCGGCGGGCATGCGACGACGGTAGCACCGCGCTGGCAGTAGTACGACTTGCGTCGTACTGGTGCACTGCTGTACGAATGCTGTCGTACAGCAGTCGATCCGGCCGGAAGGTGCCACCATGCAGTCAGCACGCGGAGTCGCGGGGTTCTGGATCCTCGCCGCCATGCTCTTCGTGGCGATGGCCTCGTCCTCGGTCCCGTCGCCGATCTACCCCGTCTACGCCGCCGAGTGGGACCTCACGCCGCTCATGCTCACGGGGGTGTTCGCGATCTACGTCGCCGGACTCCTCGTCACCATGCTCGTCGCCGGTCGGCTGTCCGACCACGTCGGCCGGAAGCCCGTGCTCGTCGCCGGCGGACTGCTGCTCGTCGTGTCGCTCGTGCTGTTCACCGGCGCCGACGGGTTCACGGCCCTCGTGGTCGACCGGATCGTGCAGGGCGTCGCGGTCGGGCTGCTCATCGGCGCCCTCGGTGCAGCGCTCATCGACAACTCGCTCGAGCGCTTCCCCTCGCTCGCGGGCGTGCTGAACGGTGCCGTCCCACCCTTCGCCCTGGCGACCGGCGCGGTGTCGAGCGGCGCCCTCGTGGAGTGGGGCCCGGCACCGGAGCAGCTCGTCTACGTGCTCTTCGGTGCGCTCCTGCTGCTGCTCGTCGCCGCCCTGGTCGTCGTGCCCGAGCGGGTCACGCGCCGACCGGGTGCACTCCGCTCCCTCCGCCCGACCGTGTCCGTCCCGCGGGCGTCGCGGGCGCTCTTCCGCGGCGTCGCCGGGGCGCTCGTCGCCAGCTGGGCACTGGGCGGGCTGTTCCTGTCGCTCGTGCCGTCGGCCCTCGGCGCGGTGTTCGGCATCCACGACCACTTCGCAGCCGGGGCTCTCATCGCCGTCGTCACCGGCGTCGGCGGACTCACCGGTCTCGCCATCCAGCGCCTCGACACACGTCGGAGCCTGTTCCTCGGGCTCGTCGCGCTCATCGTCGGCCCGGTCGTCACCGTGACGTTCGTGTTCGCGCACTCGCTGCCCGGGCTCGTCGTCGGCAGCGCGATCGCGGGCGTCGGCTTCGGCGCGGGCTTCCAGGCACCCCTGCGGATGCTGCTCGCCACCGCGGCGCCGACGCACCGCGCCGGACTCCTGTCGTCGGTCTACATCGTCAGCTACCTGGCGTTCGGCGTACCCGCCGTCGTCGCGGGACTCGTCGAACCGGCGTTCGGCTTCGTGCCGGTGCTCGCCGGCTACGGCGCCTTCATCGTCCTCGCCGCGGCGATCGCCCTCGTGCTGCAGCTCGCGTCACGCAGCGCGGCCGGGGTCGAGGAGCGCGCCGCCGAGGCCGTCGAGCGCACCGCGACCGGTTCCGTCCGGACCGTCGCCGAGTAGCGCTGCGCGAGGGCTAGTGCCCGGCCCGCGCCCGGTTCGGTCGCTGTGCGCGGACCCCGGTGCTGCGGTGTGCGTCGGCGTGCGCCGCGTCGACGTCGGCCTTGCCGCGGTCGGCCGCCCTCCGCAGCCACTGCGGTCCGTGCGCCTTCGCCCAGTCCCAGAAGCGGTGGAGCTGCGCGCGCAGCCACGTGATGATGCGGTGGAAGAAGTGGAACTCGCTCGCCAGGATCGTCAGGCCGATGAAGACCACGAGCCACCCCGGACCGGGCAGCGGCACGAGGATGAGCCCGATCACCACGACGAGTCCGCCGACGATCCCGACGAGCACCTTGTAGAACAGGTGCCACCCCGGCCGCGCGTGGATCCAGGCGCGCATCCGACGGAACCACCGGAAGCGGTGGTGCCGGTCGTCGGCGTCGGTCTCGGGAGCCGTGGTGTCGGCACGCACGACCGCGTCGGGTCGCTCGTGGGTGTCGTCCATGGCGGCAACCTAGGGCGCGCGGCTGGGAAACGGCGGCGCAACCGGTCCACGCCACGTGAGCAGTGGGACGGGCGGACACCGCGCCTCCCGGCCGTCACGGGCCTCGGCTCACCGGAGCCCTCGTTCCGTCGAGACGCCGCGGTCTCGTCGCGACGGCGTCGGATGCAACGGCGTTCTGCGCGCCCCGCGGCGTCTCGCGCAGTCGGGGCCGTGTCGCGCCGGCCGCAGCCCCGTCAGCGGGCCCCGTCGGCCTGGAGGCTCGTCACGCGTGAGCGACGCACGTCGCAGCCCACGGGACCGCGGCGAGACGGGCCTCCGGGATCGGTTCGCCGCCGACGGCGCACCGCCCGTAGGTGCCGGCGTCGAGCCGCGCGAGCGCGGCGTCGACCAGGCGGATGCGTTCCCGGGCGTCGTCGCGCACCGCACCGAGCGACCCGCGCTCCCAGGCGAGGGTCGCACCCTCGGGGTCGTGCTCGTCGTCCGCGTTGGCGTCCAGGCGCGCGTCGCTGACGTCCCGCATGCTGCGCTCGACGTCGGCGAGCAGCCGCTCGTTGCGCCGCCGTTCGTCGGCGAGCGCGGTGCGGGGGTCGTCCATGCCGACGACCGTAGTCGCGTCGGAATGCGGCCGCAGCAGCATGCGTTCGCATCGGCATGACGAAGATCGGGTTCCTGTCCTTCGGGCACTGGCGCGACGTGCCGGGCTCGCGTGTGCGCAGCGGCCGCGAGGCCCTCGTGCAGGCGATCGACCTCGCCGTCGCGGCCGAGGAAGCGGGCGTCGACGGCGCGTACTTCCGCGTGCACCACTTCGCTCCGCAGCAGGCGGCGCCGTTCCCCCTGCTCTCGGCGATCGCCGCCCGGACCAGCCGCATCGAGATCGGCACCGGCGTGATCGACATGCGCTACGAGAACCCGCTCTACATGGCCGAGGAAGCCGCGGCCACCGACCTCATCTCGGGAGGCCGACTGCAGCTCGGTGTCTCGCGGGGGTCACCCGAGACCGCCCTCGCCGGGTACCAGCAGTTCGGCTACGTGCCCGAGGCGCACGACACCAACGGCGGCGACATGGCGCGCTCCCACACCGACGTGTTCCGTCATGCGATCGCCGGCGAGCCGATGGCACACGCGAACCCGCAGATGACCGGGTCGGCCGGGTCGCTGTCGGTGTCCCCGCTGTCGGACTCGCTGCCCGACCGGATCTGGTGGGGTGCCGGGACCCGCGCGACCGCCGAGTGGACGGCCGAGCAGGGCATGAACCTCATGTCGTCGACCCTGCTCACCGAGGACACCGGCGTGCCGTTCGACCAGCTGCAGGCCGAGCAGATCGAGCGATTCCGGACGACGTGGCGCGAGATGGGCTGGGAGCGGACGCCCCGGGTCTCGGTGTCGCGCAGCATCATCCCGATCACCGACGACGAGTCGCGGCACTACTTCGGCGTGCGGGCACAGGTCGAGGGGCAGGACCAGGTCGGGCACCTCGACGGCGGGCTCGCCCGCTTCGGTCGGTCCTACATCGGGGAGCCGGAGCAGCTCGTCGCCGAACTCGCCGCCGACGCCGCGGTCCGGGCTGCCGACACCGTGCTCGTCACCGTGCCGAACCAGCTCGGCGTGGACTTCAACGCCCGGCTGCTCGCAGCGACGAAGGCCGTCATGGACGAGGTCGACGCCGCGACCGTCCCCGCGTAGGTCGGGTCGTCCGGCTCACGCCCCCGCGGGCGCTTCCGGCCAGAGCAGGCGGAAGCGCTCGCACAGCACCGGCATGTCCGGTTCGTACCCGCGCGGGTTCTCGGAGTGCTCACGCCAGTAGCGCTCGTGCACCGCACGCCAGTGCGCGAGGGTGCGGTCCCCCTCGCCCTCGGCGCGGGCGTGCTCCTCGCCGACCTGGTCGAACGGGACGACCCGCAGGTCCGTCGTCTCGATCACGGCCCGGGGCTCGCCGCGACCGTCCAGGATCACCGAGAGCTCGCCGACCTCGGGCAGCGGGTCGCCCGTCGCCTCGTAGTCCCACATCGACGACGCCGTGCCGTCCTTGATCCCGCGGAGCACCAGGTCGAGCAGTCCGTCGGCGTGGTCCGGCGTCGCGCCGAACGCCCACGCCTCCGGCACGGCCTCGGGCAGCTCCGGTGCCTCGTCGCGGCGGGCGGCCCAGAAGGCGGACAGGGTCTCGGCGTCGGCGGTGATCACCGCACGACCGTAGCGCAGGTGCGACCGGTCCCCCTTGTTGCCGACACCCGCTGTGGGACTGTGGCCGTGCCTCCCGGCTGCGTAGCGTCGAGGTGCACCATCCACCGCACCCGCGAGGAGCACCCCGTGACGCTGCCGGCCGCCGGCTGGTTCCCGGACCCCCAGGACGCCCACCGCCTCCGGTGGTGGGACGGTCACGCGTGGGGCGGGGCGACGCGGGTGCTCCCGGCACGGCAGGAGCCCGTCGCACCGGTCGTCGTCGCACCGGTCGGGCCGTCGTTCTCCGTCGAGGGCGCAGCGGTGCGCACCGGGTCCTGGGCGTCCGGCGGGTCCGTGCAGCGGGTCGGGGCGGCGGCGCTCGTGGCGGTCCTGCTCGCGGTCGTGTCGATCGTCTGGAACCCGGTCGGCATCGCGAGCACGCTGGCCGTCGTCACGGGCGTCCTCGCGATCGTGCGTCCCGGCGCGACCGGCGGCTGGCGGGCGCTGTGGCGGAGCGCCGCGGCGAGCGCCCTCGTGGTCGCGGTCGCCACGGGCGTGGTCGCTGCATCCGCGCAGTTCCACCTGTTCTGAGCGCTGCGGGCGCAGCGCTACCGCCGCGCCCGCGGCGCTCGCGCGCTCGGCGCGCGGCGCTCGGCGCGCCGCGCGCCGCACCACGGGAAGCACGTCGCGCCAGGGTTCTCCATGGCGCGACGTGCTTCCGGTTGTGCCCGAGCACGTCGCGCCGCACGTCACCCCGGCCCCGCCTCCGGCCCTGCCCGCCCGGCCGGCCGGTCGGCAGGCCGGCAGGCCGGCAGGCCGGCAGGCCGGCAGGCCGGCAGGCCGGCAGGCCGGCAGGCCGGCAGGCCGGCAGGCCGGCAGGCCGGCAGGCCGGCAGGCCGGCCGCAGCGCTACCGCCGCGCCCGCGGCGCGCGGCGCGCCGCACCACGGGAAACACGTCGCGCCACGGTTCTTCATGGCGCGAGGTGCTTCCGGTTGTGCCCGAGCACGTCGCGCCGCACGTCACCCCGGCCCCGCCTCCAGCCCCGCCCGGGCGCAGCGCTACCGCCGCGCCCGCGGGTGCGCCGTCTGGTACACGTCCCGCAGCATGTCGGCCGTGACGAGCGTGTAGATCTGCGTCGTCGCGACGCTCGCGTGCCCGAGCAGCTCCTGCACGACGCGCACGTCCGCGCCGCCCTCGAGCAGGTGCGTCGCGAACGAGTGCCGGAACGTGTGCGGGGACACGTGCGCGGCCAGTCCGGCCCGCTCCGCCGCCGCCTGGATCACGAGCCAGGCGCTCTGCCGCGACAGCCGTGCGCCCCGAGCGCCGAGGAACAGCGCCGGTGTCGACGGCCCACGCGCCGCGAACACCGGCCGGGCCCGGACGAGGTACGCGTCGACCGCGGCCCGCGCGAAGCTGCCGAGCGGCACGATGCGCTGCTTGTTCCCCTTGCCGGTGACCTTCACGACCGCGAGCCCGTCGCCCTCGTCGTCCTCGGGGTCGGACAGCGTCGCGACGTCGTCCACCGACAACCCGACCGCCTCGGAGATGCGCGCGCCCGTGGCGTAGAGCAGCTCGAGGAGCGCCCGGTCCCGCAGCTGCACGGGGTCGTCGTCCGCCGAACCCGCGGCGCCGAGCAGTCGCTCCATGTCGTGCACCGAGATCGCCTTCGGCAGCCGTGACGGCGCCTTCGGTGGCCGGACGGCCGTGGCGGGGTCGAGCGGCAGCCAGCCCTCGGCGGCCGCGAACGCGGTGAAGGACCGCACCGAGCTGAGCATCCGGGCGACCGACCGGGGCGCGAGCGGTTGCTCCGGTCGCGAGGTCAGGTGCGTGACGAACCCGGCGACGTCCGCGCGGGCGAGGCGTGCGACGTCCGTCAGCGCCTCCGCTCCCCCGGCCCGGTCCGCGCCCGCGGAGTCGACCGCCGGCGTCGAGGCGAGCCACTCCGCGAAGACCGCCAGGTCCCGCCGGTAGGCCGCCACCGTGTGCTGCGACAGTCCCCGCTCGACGGCGACGTGCCGCAGGTAGGTGTCGGTGGCACGGTCGAGGGGGATCACCCGACAAAACTAGTGCGGGACCGCCCTGCGGAGTTCGTCAGTGCAGCCCGGCGTCCGGCTCGCCGAAGCGGCAGGCGGTGAAGGTCACCGTGAGCCCGGCCCGGGTGGGTGCGGCGCAGAACAGGCCGGCCGACACGACGGCGTCCGGGTCGAGGTGCGCGACCCGCACCAGCCGGGGCTCCTCGCCGTCGGCCCAGGCCCGGACCGTCACGGCGTCACCGGAGCGGCTCGCGCGCACCGTCACGAGCCGCCCGGTCCAGGACGGCACGGGCGCGACGGACCAGTCGGACGTCCCGTGCGTCACGACGGCCCCGACCTGCGGCAGCCCGTCGGAGAACTCCACGCCCGCCTTCACCCACTCCTGCTCGTCGACCCGCAGGAACACCCCGGCCTGGTCGAACTGCTCCGCGAAGTCGAGGACGAACGAGACCTCCACGGCGAACGCGCCGTCGGTGGGTCGGAGGAGCGCGTGCTCCGAGTCGTGGACGAACCCGTACGAGGTCGTCCGCCAGGCATCGCTGCCCTCCTCCGCGGTCACGAGCAGGGCGGCACGATCGACGACGGGTTCGACGGCGACGGGCTCGTGCGTCCAGAGCCCGTCCCGCAGCAGGGCACCGAGCCCGCTGTCGGCCGTCACGCCGTCGCGCCCCGCTCGACCGCGCCGCGCTCGATCGCATCGACCGCGAGGGTGGCGACGACGAGCGCCGAGTTCTGCAGGCGGCCCGCGAGGATCCCCTCGACGAGCTCCGCCCGCGGCACCCACCGGGTCACGATGTCCGCCTCCTCGGCCTCACGCTCGAACGCGGACGCCGTCGCACGGACCCCACGGGCCCGGTAGACCTGGATGAACTCGTCGCTGCCGCCCGACGAGGTGTTGTACCGGACGAGGGGCTCCCAGTGGTCCGCCTCGAGGTCGGCCTCTTCCCCGAGCTCCCGCTGCGCGGCGGTGAGGTGGTCCTCGCCCTCGTGGTCGAGGAGCCCGGCCGGCAGCTCCCAGTCGCGCAGCTGCACGGGGTGGCGGTACTGCTGGATGACGAGCACGCGGCCCTCGTCGTCCTCCGCGAAGACGGCGACGGCGCCCGTGTGGTCGATGTACTCGCGGACCATGTCGTGCCCGTCGTAGTCGACGTGGTCACGGCGGACGTCCCAGACGGCACCCTCGTACACGACGGTGGAGTCGGTGACCTCGTACGAGGCGTGTTCGTCGGCGATCGGTGCGTCAGCGGCAGTCACCAGCCCATCCTGGCACGCGGCTCCGTCAGCCCTCCCCGGGACGGACGGGAGGCGCGGTGCCAGCTGGCACCGCGCCTCCCGTCAGCGACAACGCGCGTTGAGCGACAGCGCGCGTTACGCGACGACCTCCGCCGACTCCTCGGCCGGGTCGAACAGGCTGGACGCCTCGTGGCGCGCGATCGCCGCGTCCACCAGCCCGGCGAACAGCGGGTGCGCGTTCGTCGGACGCGAGCGCAGCTCCGGGTGTGCCTGCGTGGCGATGTAGAACGGGTGCACGTCGCGCGGCAGCTCGACGTACTCGACCAGGGTGCCGTCGGGCGAGGTGCCCGAGAACACCAGGCCGGCGTCCGCGATCTGCTGACGGTAGGTGTTGTTCACCTCGTAGCGGTGACGGTGGCGCTCCGAGGCCTCGGACGCACCGTAGAGCTCGGCCGCGAGCGACCCGTCGGTGAAGTGCGCCGGGTACAGGCCGAGGCGCATCGTGCCGCCCATGTCGCCACCGGCGATGATGTCGACCTGCTCCGCCATGGTCGCGATGACCGGCGTCGAGGTCTCCGGGTCGAACTCGGTGCTCGACGCGTCGGTCAGGCCGGCCTCGTGGCGGGCGTACTCGATGACCATGCACTGCAGGCCGAGGCACAGGCCGAGCGTCGGGATGCCCTGCTCACGCGCGAACCTGAGCGCGCCGAGCTTGCCCTCGATGCCGCGGACTCCGAAGCCGCCGGGGACGCAGATGCCGTCGACGTCACCGAGCTGCTTCGCGGCGCCCTCGGGCGTCGTGCAGTCGTCGGACACGACCCACTTCAGCGTGACCTTGGCGTTGTGGGCGAAGCCACCGGCGCGCAGGGCCTCGGTGACCGACAGGTAGGCGTCCGGCAGGTCGATGTACTTGCCGACCAGCGCGATCGTGACGTGCTTCTTCGGCTCGTGCACCGCGTCGAGGACCGGGTTCCACGCGGACCAGTCGACGTCGTGCGCGTCGAGCTTCAGCGCGTCGATGATGACCTGGTCGAGACCCTGGTCGTGCAGCAGCGTCGGCAGGTCGTAGATCGAGGGGACGTCGACGGCGTTCACCACGGCGTCCTCGTCCACGTCGCACATGAGGGCGATCTTGCGCTTGTTCGACTCCGACACCGGGCGGTCCGAGCGGAGCACGAGGGCGTCCGGCTGGATGCCGATCGAGCGGAGCGCGGCGACGGAGTGCTGCGTCGGCTTGGTCTTCTGCTCGCCCGAGGCGCTCATGAACGGCACGAGCGACACGTGCACGAAGAACACGTTGTTGCGGCCGAGCTCGTGGCGGACCTGGCGGGCGGACTCGATGAACGGCTGGGACTCGATGTCACCGACCGTGCCGCCGACCTCGGTGATGATGACGTCGGGCTGCGGGTCGTTCTCGGCCTGCTCGCGCATCCGACGCTTGATCTCGTCGGTGATGTGCGGGATGACCTGGACGGTGTCGCCGAGGTACTCGCCGCGACGCTCCTTGGCGATCACGCTGGAGTACACCTGACCGGTCGTGACGTTCGCGGCCTGCGACAGGTTGATGTCGAGGAAGCGCTCGTAGTGCCCGATGTCGAGGTCCGTCTCGGCACCGTCGTCGGTCACGAAGACCTCGCCGTGCTGGAACGGGTTCATCGTGCCCGGGTCCACGTTGAGGTACGGGTCCAGCTTCTGCATGACGACCTTGAGGCCGCGCGCCGTGAGCAGGTTGCCGAGGCTGGCCGCCGTCAGGCCCTTGCCGAGGGACGAGACGACCCCGCCGGTCACGAAGATCTGCTTCGTGACCTTCGGGGTCGAGGTCGAAGAATTGGTTCCGCCGCTGAGAGTGTCCGCCACGGGGTTCCATCGTACGTCAGAACTGCCGGGAGGCGCGACCCGCGTTCGCCGCGGGCGTTGCGCCCGCCGACCGGTCACCCCCGCCGTCCCCGCAGGACGCAACGTCGGCGACTGTGCGCAGCGCTGTACCGCTGCGCGGAGCCGCCTTCGTTGCGTGTCGCGGACGAGGGCGGAGGGACGGGGCGGGGCGTGCCTCCAGGCCGGAACGTTGCCTAGGCGCGCTGGCCGGCGACGTCGAGGAGTTCGCGCGCGTGCTCGATGCCGCTCGCGCTGTCGCCCAGGCCGGAGAGCAGGCGGGCCATCTCCTGGAGCCGGTCCTCGCCCTCGAGCCGGCGCACGCTCGACGAGGTCACGGCGCCGCTGGCGTCCTTGACGACGTTGAGGTGGTTGTTCGCGAACGCGGCGACCTGGGCGAGGTGCGTGACGACGATGACCTGTGTCCGCTCGGCGAGCTTCGCGAGCCGCCGACCGATCTCGATCGCCGCGGCTCCGCCGACGCCGGCGTCCACCTCGTCGAACACGAAGGTCGGGACGGTCGTGCTGCCGGCCATGACGACCTCGATCGCGAGCATCACGCGCGAGAGCTCACCGCCGGACGCGCCCTTGCCGATCGGGCGGGGGTCGGTGCCGGAGTGCGGCTGGAGCAGGATCGCGACCTGGTCGCGCCCGTGCCGGCGGTACTCGCCGCCGTCGGTGACCTCGACCACCAGGGTCGCGCCGGCCATCGCCAGCGTCCGGAGTTCCGCGGTGACCCGCTTCGCGAGGTCGCCCGCGGCCTTCGTGCGGGCCGCGGTCAGCGCCGCGGCCGTCTGCGCGAGGGCCTGCTCGTCCTGCTCGACGCTCTGCTGCAGCGCGACGATGCGGTCGTCGTCACCGTCCAGCTCCAGCAACCGGTCGCTCGCCCGCTGGCCGTACGCGATCACGTCGTCGACCGTCTCGCCGTACTTGCGCGTCAGGTTCGCCAGGAGTGCCCGGCGTTCGTTGACGAGCTCGAGGTCGTGCCCGGCGTCCGGCTCCAACGAGCCGAGGTAGCTGGACAGGCCGGCGGATGCGTCCGAGGCCTGGATCCCGAGTTCGGTCAGCTGCTCGAGCACGGGCTGGAGGGCCGGGTCGGACCCGGCGACGCGCTCGACGGCCCGGCGTGCCGCCTCGACCAGTCCGACGACGTCGGCGACCCCGTCGAGGGACTCGCTGGACAGTGCCTCGTGGGCGGTGCCGGCGGCCAGGCGGAGCTCCTCGAGGTTGCCGAGGCGTTCGGCGCGTTCGGCGAGCTCGACGTCCTCGCCGGGCTGCGGGTCGACCGACTCGATCTCGTCCGACGCGGCGCGGATGCGTTCGGCCTCGGCGACGCGGTCGTCGCGGTCCCGCACGAGCGTCTCCAGCTCGCCGGCGTGCGCCTGCCAGGTGTCGTAGGCGGCGACGTAGGCACCGAGTGCCCGCTGCACGGCCCTGCCGCCGAAGCCGTCGAGGGCGGCGCGCTGCGCCGAGGCCGACGTCAGGCGGATCTGGTCCGACTGCCCGTGCACGGTCACCAGCTGGTCGGCGAGCTCGCCGAGCACCGCGACCGGGGCACTGCGGCCACCGACCGTCGCACGGCTGCGGCCCTCCGCCGAGACCGTGCGGGTCAGGATGAGCTCGCCGTCCTCGACGGTCCCGCCCGCGTCCTCGACACGCTCCGCGACGGCGGCGTGGTCCGGGACGTGCCAACGCCCCTCGACCACCGCGCTGGAGGCGCCGCGGCGCACGGAGCCGGCATCCGCCCGGGCACCGAGCAGCAGCCCGAGCGCCGTGACGATCATGGTCTTGCCCGCACCGGTCTCGCCGGTGACGACGGTGAAGCCGGGTCCGAGCTCGAGCGTGGTCTCGCCGATGACGCCGAGGTCGGAGATGACGATCTCCTCGATCATGCGTCGTCCTCGGTCGCCGGACCGCGCCAACCCGCGACGGGCAACTGGAACTTGGCGACCAGCCGGTCGGTGAAGGGCGCGTCCTTCAGCCGGGCGACCCGGACGGGGTCGGGCGATCGACGGACCTCGACCCGGGCACCCGGCGGCAGGTCGTGGGTGCGACGGCCGTCGCACCACAGGACACCGACGCCGCTCGTGCGCCGGAGTACCTCGATCGCGAGGGTGCAGTCCGGCCCGACGACGATCGGACGCGAGAACAGGGCGTGCGCGCTGAGCGGCACCATGAGCAGGGCGTCGACGTCCGGCCAGACGATCGGGCCGCCGCCCGAGAACGAGTAGGCCGTGGACCCCGTGGGGGTGGCGACGACGACGCCGTCGCAGCCGAAGGACGACAGCGGCCGACCGTCGACCTCGGTGACGACCTCGAGCATGCGCTCGCGGGAGGCCTTCTCGATCGTCGCCTCGTTCAGCGCCCACGACGAGTAGACGACCTCGTGCCCGACGACCACGTCGACCTGGAGCGTCACACGCTCCTCGACCTTGTAGTCGCCGACGAGGGCACGCTCGACCGTGGCCCGCAGCCCGTCGCGCTCGCTCTCGGCCAGGAAGCCGACGTGTCCGAGGTTCACGCCCACGATCGGGGCGCGCGTCCCCCGCACGAGTTCGGCGGCACGGAGGATTGTGCCGTCCCCGCCGAGGACGATGACGATCTCGAGGGCGTCGGCCTGCACGTCGACCCCCAGGATGTCGACCTGGCCGACCGAGGCCTCGGCCCGCCGGACGTCGGCGTACTCGTCGAACGGCATCACCGGGGTGAGTCCGGCGGCGTGCAGCAGGTCGCAGACCTCGACGGCGGCGTCGATGGAGTCCTGTCGGCCCGTGTGGGAGACGAGCAGGATGTGCCGGTCGTCGTCGCTCATGCAGCCCCTTCGGTGAGTTCGGTGGCCCGACCGATCCACGCTGTCGGGTTCCCCCATCCTGCCGGATGACCCCCGACACCACGCTGGAAGTGCGCGAGGTACTCGTGGTTGCCGTGCGTGCCGACGATCGGCGATGCGGTCAGCCCGACCGTCCCGAGGCCCGCGTCCCACGCCGACCAGAGCACGTTCATGAGCGCGTCGTTCCGCAGGGCGGGGTCGCGCACGATGCCCTCCCGCACCCCACCACGGCCGACCTCGAACTGCGGCTTCACGAGCAGCACGAAGTCGTCCGCGGGCACGGCGGCCGCCAGCACGGGCAGGACGATGCGCAGGGAGATGAAGGACAGGTCCCCGACGACCAGGCTCGTGCGGGGCGCTGCGTCGTCGAGCGCCGCGTAGGTGTCCGGCGTGAGGTCACGGGCGTTGCACCCCTCGACCACACGCACCCGCTCGTCGATGGCGACCACCGGGTCGAGCTGACCGTGCCCGACGTCGAGGGCGACGACGCGGGCGGCTCCGTGGTGGAGCAGCACCTGCGTGAATCCTCCGGTACTGGCGCCCACGTCGAGCACGACGCGCCCGCTCGGGTCGACGTCGAAGGCCTCGAGGGCACGGACGAGCTTCCGCGCCGCACGCGACACCCACTCGTCCTCGGTGTCGACGACGAGCTCGGCGTCCGGCGCGACCGGGGCCGACGGCTTCACGACCGCCGTGCCCCCGACCGTCACGCGGCCGGCCTGGACCAGCTTCGCCGCGGCGGTCCGTGACCTGACCAGCCCGCGGGCGGCGAGCAGTGCGTCCAACCGGACCGGGCGGGCCTCGTCGTGCTCAGGCACCGACACCGCCGTCTCCTCGTCCGCTCCCCCACACCTGCGTGGCGCCGGCAGCGCGACCCGAGCTGTGCCCCTGCGGTGCCTGGCCGCTCTCGAGGCGGGTGCGCAGGTCGTCGTGCAGCGCGGCGAAGGCGTCGGCGCGCTCGGGCAGGGGCAGCGCCTCGGCAGCCGCGGTGCGCTCGGCGAAGGCGTCCGGCTGCTGCACGGGCTGTCGGTGCTCGCCCTGCTGCTGCTGCTCGCCCGGTTGCTGCTGCTCGCCCGGCTCCTGCTCGGGCGGCTGCTGCGGGTGGGGCACGTCGGTCACGCTACTCGCCGCCGTACAGCTTCGGGTCGACGTCGAGGCCGTAGATCGCCAGTCCGGACTCCCAGATCAGCGCCGCTCCGGCGCGGAGCAGGTCGATCGGCGTCCCGCTGTCGAGCACCCGGACGACGTGCCCGTGCATCGCGACCGTGGCGCCGCCGACCGTGACGTACCGGGTGCCGTCCGGGTCCTGCCGCCGCACCGTCACCGGGTACGGCTCGGACAGCCCACGGAGGTCCTGCAGGACGTACGTCGGACGCGAGCGCTGGTCGGCCGCGAGCACCTGCTTCGCCTGGTCGATGCCCGTCAGCACGAGCACGCTCGGGATGCCGGCGTCGTTCGCGCCCTTGATGTCCGTGTCGAGCCGGTCGCCGATGAACAGCGGGTGCTCGCCGCCGAAGCGGGCGATCGCGGCGTCGAAGATCGGTCGCTCCGGCTTGCCGGCGACCACCGGCATCCGCCCGACGGCCTGGTGCACCGCGGACACGAGCGTGCCGTTGCCGGGCGCGATGCCACGCTCGACCGGGATCGACCAGTCCATGTTCGTCGCCACCCACGGCACGTCCGGATCGGCGAGGGCGAAGGAGGCCTCGGCCAGGTGCGTCCACCCGAGGTCCGGCGAGAACCCCTGGATGACCGCTGCCGGAGCGTCGTCGGCGCTCGTCGTCACCGTGAAGCCCGCCTCCTCGACGATGCTCGTCAGCCCGAGGCCGCCGGTGACCAGCACGGTGGACCCGGCCGGCACCAGCGTCTCGAGCAGCCGCACGCCCGCCTGCGACGAGGTCACGACGTCGTCGGCGGTCACCTCGAGGCCGTAGCCCTCCAGGTGCTCCGCGACGTCGGACGGCCGACGAGAGGCGTTGTTCGTGATGTAGCCGACCCGAGCGGTCAGCGACGCCCGTGTCAGGGCCTCGACAGCGTGCGGGATCGCGTTGCGTCCGCGGTACACGACACCGTCGAGGTCGGTGAGGACGACGTCCACACCGTCCGTCGGCGGCGTCGGGACGTCAGTCGGCTGCGGAGCCGTCGACGTCGCGGGGGTTGTCGTCGTCGATCTCGCCGAGGTCGTCGTCGGGGTCGACGTCGTCGCCGAGCTGGTCGGTGTCGTCGAGCGCTCCGGTCCCGTGCTCGTCACCGGCGACGGACTCGTCACCGACGACGGCGTCGTGCTCGTCGTGTCCTTCGACTTCTTCCTCGACCACATCGACAGTCTCCCATGCGTTCTCGTCGGCGATCTCGGCCAGGGCGGCGGCAGCCCGGTCGACCCGCGCCCACCACTCGTCGGCCTCGTCCTGGCGGCCGAGCTCCTCGAGCGTGGCCGCGTAAGCACTGTAGAGGGCCGGCGACCAGCTGTACGCCGTGGTCGGGTCGAGCTGCGGGATCTCGAGCTCGCCGAGCGCGGCCGTCGGGTTGCCCAGGTCGATCCGGGCGCCGGACATCGCGATCGCGAGCTCCACCTGCACCGCCGTGTCCAGCGCGGCGCGGTCGACCGACCGGCCGAGCTCGAGCGCCCGCTCCGGACGTCCGAGACCCCGCTCGCAGTCGACCATCATCGGCAGCTGGTCGTTCTTGCCGGAGATGCGACGGTAGGTGCGCAGCTCACGGAGCGCCGTGGCGAAGTCGCCCGTCCGGTACGCGGTGATCGCCGCGGTCTCGCGGACGACCGCCACACGACCGGCCCGACGCGCAGCGCTCAGCGCGTGCAGGTTGGCCGTCTCCGGGTCCTCGTCGACGAGCAGCGCCGCCATGACGAGGTGCTTCGCGACCCACTCGGCGTTGTCCTTGCTGAGCGTCTTGAGCTCGGCGCGGGCAGCCGGGTCGAGGTCCCGCGGCGAGACGCTCTCGTCGATCTCGGGGTCCTCGTGCCGCGGACGGACGGAACGCGTGCCGTACGGGTCACGGTCCTCCCAGTCGTCACGGGCAGCCTCGCCGAAGCGTGCGCCGGCATGACGGGAGCCATCGCCGAACCGAGGGCGGTCGCCCCGGTCGTCGTCGCGGCGGGGGCGGTCGTCGCCACCGCGGAACGGACGACGCTCACCACCGTCACGCTGCGGACGACGGTCATCGCCACCACGGAACGGACGACGCTCGCCACCGTCACGCGCCGGACGACGGTCGTCGCCACCACGGAACGGACGGCGCTCGCCACCGTCACGCGCCGGACGACGGTCATCGCCGCCACGGAACGGACGGCGGTCATCACCGTCACGCTGCGGACCGCGGTCGTCGCCACCACGGAACGGACGACGCTCACCACCGTCACGCGCCGGACGACGATCATCACCACCACGGAACGGACGACGGTCGCCACCGTCACGCGCCGGACGACGGTCGTCGCCACCGCGGAAAGGCGCGCGGTCATCGCGACCGCGGAAGGGACGATCACCATCACGCTGCGGACCACGGTCGCCACCGTCCCGCTGCGGACGACGGTCGTCGCCACCACGGAAGGGCGCGCGGTCATCGCGACCACGGAAGGGACGATCACCATCCCGCTGCGGCCGACGGTCGTCGCCACCACGGAACGGACGGCGGTCACCATCACGGCCCGGGCGCTCAGCGCCTCGAGGACCGTCACCGCGGGGCGGACGCCCCGCACCGTCGCGGTCACCCTGCCGAGCCGGCCGACGGCCACCGTCACTGAACGACCGGTCGCCCTCGCGGAAGCCCCGACGGTCGTCACGACCACTCCGGCCGGCGTCGCGGGCTGGACGGTCACCGTCCCGTCGCGCACGATCCCCCTCGCGACGCTCGAAGTCGCGCGGCCCGGACGACCAGCGGCTGCCTTCGCGCCGCTCCCCGCGATCCCGGTCGTTGCGCTGCTGCTCGTCGTCGTTCGCCACCGTTGCTCCTCATCGCGTGCCCGTGCTCGAATGCGCCGGGCGGTCGTCCGCTGTGTCGTTGTGGGGGGGGTGCCGCACGGTCGTCCGTGCTCACTGCTGGGCCCAGTCCATCACGAACCGGACCGCGAGTCGAGCGACCTACGGCGGAAACAGATGTGGCCACCGGCCTCCACGAGAACGAGGGTCTCCCCTACGAGTTCTCGATGGAGGGCCGATGGCCACATCACTTACGTTGAGTCCG
>NZ_JAUZUZ010000008.1:0-166500 GCF_031844345.1 Curtobacterium sp. BRD11 | reverse complement strand
CGTCGTGGGGCCCCCCCCCCCCCCCCCGCCCCGGTACGCCTCGTCCTGAGCACGGCACATCCGTTATCGAAGCCGTCTCAGCAGCCGATAGCTCATCGGACGCGAGCCCGCAGCGGACAGACGCTTCAGCCATTGCTCCGCGCGAATAACGTGAAGCGCTTCGAGGTTGGATCTTGGGGAGGGGGTGCCAGTCCTGAGTGATGACCAAGCCGCACTACTCATGGCAGTCGGCGGAAGGCAATCGCGTCGACCATGCCATCCCGCAGATGAAGGCCGATGGAATGCGGGCAATCGGAACCGCGACAGCAGCTGACTACGTCTTGGCCTGGAACCTCGACGCGAGCGACCGCTGGCTGACGCGGGAACTCAGGGTCCAGGTCGAGTCCTTCGACTGGTCACGGTCGCTCACTCTGCAACGGCACGCCAGCGGTGCCTGGTCGTCCGCTGTCTCCGCCACCGGCTCGCCGGACCTTCCGGCGGCGAATGTACTCGAGGACGTTCCGCGACCAGCCGTGCACGGCCGTTTGGCCGGCGCACCAGTCGCGGAGGTCGTGGTAATCAAGCCGGTCTAAGAGGACGGTGATGTGACCCCACGGCAGTTGTCCAACAGCCTGTTGGACGATCGCATCCGCCGAGACACGTCGAGCTTCGACCGCCGCAAGCTGCGGCACAGGGATCTTCTCAGTGTCATATGCCGGATGACAGCGGTCGACGTGGTGGCTTCTCTCGACATCGATGACACTGGCGCGCTCCTCGAGCTTTCAAGGTCAGAGATCGTGGCCCTTCTCGAGTTCGGCCGCCTGTGGGGCTATGACGCTGGGGCTGGCAATCGCATCCCCACGTGGCAACTCGTTCGGGACTCATCCTTCGAGCCGGTTCGACTGCTGGGCAGCTCGCTAAGTGCTGTCGTCGCCGCCATCCCGCCGAGCGCAAGCCCGGGCCTCGTGAGACGTCTGATGACCACCGAGGATCCGTCGCTAGCGTCCTGGGCCGAAGCCGCGTTGACGCCAGCGGAGTGGGTCGCGCGGGGACACTCCCACTGGCCGGTGGTGGCCATCCTCCTGCGGTATCTCACGGGGTCCAGTGACTTCGCGAATCCGCTCCTTTGGGACAGCGACCTGATCCGCTAACCACAGGCGGCTGTCCAGTCGGACGCAACCGACCGCGTACGCGGGTGGGCGCCAGACTCGGCCGTAGGCTAACCTCCGGTAAACATTGAGGGGGCCGCATGTTTGTGGAGTCGATCGAGTTGCGCAACTTCCGGAGCTTTGGCCCGGTGGCGGAGACAATTCGCCTAGAGCCATCGCTCACCGCCTTCATCGGGGCGAACGGATCGGGCAAGACCGCTGTCTGCGAAGCGTTCCGAAGGCTCTTCGGGGTATCGAACGATGAACGCACGATCCGCGCCGAGGACTTCCACGTCGCTCCTGACGACGACCCGGATCCTTCGACTCGGAGCTTGTCCATCGAGGCTGTTGTCGCTATGCCGGAACTCAACGACGGGCCGGACGCGTCAGCGTCAGTCCCTGATTTCTACGCTCATCTT
The DNA here is from genome assembly GCF_031844345.1 of Curtobacterium sp. BRD11. Classification (NCBI taxonomy): domain Bacteria; kingdom Bacillati; phylum Actinomycetota; class Actinomycetes; order Micrococcales; family Microbacteriaceae; genus Curtobacterium; species Curtobacterium sp. BRD11. The sequence continues at coordinate 164,954 of NZ_JAUZUZ010000008.1, read as the reverse complement.
GCCGCGAGGGAAGACGGCGAGCTTCGGCTGCGGGTACGTCTGCAGGCCACCTGGGCAGCAGACGGCACCATCGATGGCTCGGTCGAGACCACCGTCAGCGCGATCACCACGATGGCTCAGGACCCCGAACCTGACCAAATCAAGCCGTTCCCTGCGGCCGAGCGTGCGCGCATCCAGTTTGTCTATGTGCCAGCCTCCCGCGACGGCGCCCGGCACGTCACCGCCTTCTTGCGCGGGCGTCTATGGCGCGCTGCTCGCTGGTCAGAGAAACTCGGCACGCTCGTAGAGGAAAACGCCGAACAGATCGGGGATCTGTTCCACAAGGAACGTGCCACACAAGTCGTCGAGGGAGCGTTCAAGGAACGGTGGCAGGAGTTGCACGGGTCCGGGATGCATGCCGTCCCTCGCTTCCAGCCGCTGTCACCCGAAGTCGCCGAACTGCTGCGCGAGGCAGAGCTGACGTTAGAGCCAGATCACACGAAGCAGTCGCAGGCCGCCAGCGCACTCAGCGATGGACAGCGATCCCTTCTCCATCTCGCGCTGACGACCGCGTCGCTCGACATCGAGCAGCAAATCATTGACGAAGGCGACGCTTCCGGTTTCGATCCGGAGGCTGCGCTTCTGCCTGCCTTGACGTTGCTCGCTGTAGAGGAACCGGAGAACAACCTGTCTCCATTCTACCTTTCCCGAATTATCAAGCAAATCATTGAACTTGGCGGCACCAACAGGGTACAAGCCTTATTGTCGAGTCACTCCGCAAGCGCGATGCAACGAGTCGAGCCGTCCTTCGTCCGCCACTTCCGCATGAGCCCGGTCAGCCAAGCGACAACGGTTCGCCCACTCACCCTGCCTTCCGATGGGACGGCGACTTCGACCTACGTCCGTGAAGCGGTGCGAGCGCACCCCGAGCTGTACTTTGCACGCTTCGTGGTCCTTGGGGAGGGTGACTCAGAGGAAGTCGTACTTCCCCGCGTCGCCACTTCCCGAGGCGTCGATCTTGATCCCTCGTTTGTGGCGATGGTCCCCCTAGGAGGTCGACACACTCACCACTTCTGGAGGCTTCTCACAGACCTTGGGATTCCTTTCGCGACACTTCTCGACCTTGACTGGGGGCGCAGCGGGGGCGGGGGTGGTCGAATCAGGACCGCGGTCCGCAACCTTGAGGCAGTCGGCGTGCCCGCACTCGCTGCGGTACCCAACGCCACGACCGTAGAATCCATCAAGGACGACATGGACGTTGAAGACCTTGGCGTAGCGATGGGTGCACTACAGCAGTACGGGGTGTTCTTCTCGACACCTCTTGATCTGGACATGGCAATGATGCTGGCGTTCAGGCAGCAGTACGAGAAGGCAGCTGGCAGCCGTGGACCCGATCCCCGCGACGCCTATGCGGCCGTGCTGCACAGCGGCGGCCATCCACAGGCCGTCGAGTTCTGGAAGCCCGCCTCGGAACCCGCCAAGACTCAGAAGGCGAATGACCTCCGCTGGTACCGACACTTGTTCGGAACCCGCTCGAAGCCCGCGACGCACTTGAGCGCGATGAATCTTCTCGACGACGACGCCCTCAAAGCAGCGCCGCCGGAACTTTTAGCCCTCATTGACTTCATGCAGGCGAGGATCGGCGCATCGTGAATGATCAGCACCTCTGCTTCCCCGGTCGATTTGTAGCCCCTGAAGCCTGGCAACCACTCGGCGTCGAGTCGCTCGAACCGGCCGCTCGCGATGCTGTGAGGCATGAAGGTAATTCGGCGGTCGTCGCCGGGCCAGGCGCCGGGAAAACAGAATTCCTGGCGCAACGTGCCGCGTTTCTGTTCCAGACAGGTCTTTGTCGAGCACCACAGCGCGTTCTCGCAATTTCATACAAGCGGGACTCCGCCACAAACCTCGCGCGGAGAGTGTCGTCGCGATTACCTGAGTACTCCAATAGGTTCGTGTCGCTAACTTTCGACGCGTTCGCCAAAGGACTAGTCGACCGTTTCGGAGCCGCGTTGCCCAAGCCGTGGCGCATTGGGCAAAAAGGCTATGAGATCTCCCTGTGGACCGCGAGCGAGGTCGGGGACTGGGCCGCAGACGCCTTTTCGAACGAAACGGCTTCTCTTCAGTATCAAATGCGATCCATCGTCGACCGAAGGCGATTCTTGCACGACATCGTGGGCACCTACCAGTTGCCCAACGATCCAACCGGGACGCTCACCGATCTGCGGCTCTACGCGGACATGCGCTGGTGGCACGACCAGTATTTGACCGGCTCGACCAAGCGGGTCGATTTCGTGATGCTGAATCGCCTTGCCGAGTTGCTTGTTCGAAGCAATCCTCAGGTCCGTAATGCGATCCGTGCCACCTACCCCTTCGTGTTTGTCGACGAGTTCCAAGACACGACCGCCGCTCAGATCACCTTCTTGGACGCCCTTTTCGGAGGACCCGGCGTGACCACGACAGCGGTGGGCGACGGCAAGCAGCGCATCATGCAGTTCGCCGGCGCAATCAAGGACGCCCTCGCGAAATACGAATCGGACTTCGAAGCGCGGCGTTTCGACCTCTCCTGGAATTTCCGATCGTCCGAACCCCTCGTTGCGGCGCAGCACGTCGTCGGCACTGTCATCGACGCCCAGCTCGAGCGCGCAGAATCGAAGATTTTGACCAGTTCGGAAGTCGAGCCGTTGTCAATCTGGACGTACCCATCGGCAAGCGTCGAAGCCGCACACCTGGCGCACGCGGTCGCCAAAGACATACGCGAGAACGGTCGTCGACCTTCCGATACTGTGCTGCTTGTCCGACAGAAGGCCGCTGTGTTCGAGCCCGCTCTAGCTGCGGCCTTCTCCGCGGAAGGACTCCGGATCCGCAACGACGACACTATCTACGGGAAGATGCGCCTTCAGGACTTGCTGAAGCACGATCTGAATCGCCTCCTGATTAGCGTGCTCAGCCTCGCGTGCACGCCACCCCCGCTTCCCGATGAGTGGCTCACCGCCTATGAACTCGTCGGCCGCGTTGCTGGAGCCGACCGCGGACGCACTGCAGACCGACGCACCGCCGACGAGTTGGGACGCTTCGTGCGGTGGCTGCACGCCTGGCTCGCATCTAACGGCATAGCAACGACGTCAGCGGATGCCGTGGTTCGGGCCGCTCGAAACGTAGTGGACGACGATCGAGCCGCTGCGTTCGTCTTCGGACAGAACGCCGGAGACGAGGTCGAGGTCATCCTGGAGGCGCTGACCGCCCGTGTCCAGGCGATTCGGTCGGACTGTGGATCTTGGTCAGAGCTAGTTGCTCGAATCGCCGACGAGGACGCCGTACCCCTGATGACCATCCACCGCAGTAAGGGGCTTGAGTTCCACACCGTCGTGCTGCTTGGTCTAGACGATGACCAGTGGTGGGCGTATGCAAAGGATCCCGGCGAGGCCACGTCGACGTTCTTCGTGGCGCTCTCTCGGGCAGCTGGCCGAGTCATCTTCACCAGGACCGATGAGCACCCTGCGACCAGGAAGATACGAGGGCTCTACGAGTTGCTCGACACTGCTGGCGCGACCTACCGACGCTTCGACTCGATCGATGATGAGGCTTGATCAGGGGCGCGCTCTGCCATAACGCGCAACGGACGAGAAGGGCGAACCGAGGCGGGGCTACGGGCGGTCCCGTGGCCTCCGAGTCTGGACTCGCAGACTTGGCCGTCAGAGGGCGACGCCGGGCTGGCTCGGCGGCAGTTTGGCCCGACCGTACTGCGTCGATAGTCTGCGTGGCGACGTCCCGAATTATAGAAATTATAGATGGTTTCGTCGCGAGGCCGACCCGTCGATTGCGATCGAACTCACCGTGCACTACGACGCGCAGGGGAACTCGTTCTTCGTTCACGGTCACGAAGCCCGCCGCGTTCCGGCCTTGAGCAGCCCTGGATGCCACCTTCACCATCTGCGCGGGTCCTCGAAATCTTCATCCTGCTGTCGGTCCTGCTCTGCGTTACGTTCGCTCGCGGCCGCGATGCGTAGGTAAAACTGACGAGATGGCGATCCGTCTGCAAATGAGGTAGCCAGTTCTTGAGCTCGAGAGGCACGACCGAGGTCAACGCCGAAGTCGCCAATACTGCGGGAACGCATGCCGAACATGGTGGCAGCGTAAAGGGCGCCGGCGATCCTCCCCTCGGCGTCCCGACTCACCGCTCGCGCTGCGTCAAGAAGCTCAGCCGCGAACGCAGGCTGTTGCATTCCATATTCCTGTGGCGCTTCGTCCAGCGCTGCTGCTGCAGCTCGGATTGCTGCATCCGTTCCGTCGCGGACAAGCGAGAGCACAAGCTGCTGAATCTCATCGTCCCAAGGACCCGCAACGAGCGCGAACAGCTTCGGTGCCCACCATGAACTGATCCCGCGCGGGACCTTGCTCATCCAGGTCGCAAGGTCCCGAACGAGCACCGGGTAGTTCGGAGCCGCGCGGAAGTTAGGACCTTCGTCCCAGTGGTACGGGAGGGCCTGGTACCCCTTCTCGCGGTCGATAGCTTTCTCGACACGGCTGCGCAGCATGCGGAGAACTTCCTCCTCGCGTCCGGTGACTGCGAGCGTAAGCAGCTTTTGCACCGAGTAGTCGCTGATGTCCGGGGTAGCGCCAAGCTTATTGATTAGCATGGCCTGTGTTGGCGCGGGTAGATGGTCCCAATGTATGTTTTCCGCGCCGTACGCAAGCAGCTGAGCAACGACGTGAGCAACCGATTTGAAAACGTCAACTTTTGCATTAGCGACGATCTCGAACGCGAGTGTCTCTGAATCCGAGCCGTACCAACGAATGCCTGAGACGAGAGCAAGCTCAGTGTCTTCATCCGACAACGCGAGGAGCCGGTGGACGAGATCGAGTTCCAGTTCAGACGCTTGTCCGCCATGATCACCACAGACCGAGCCCGCCACGATGGAACTCCACCGGACGTCCTTTGCGAGGAGGGCGTCTGCCGCAGCAAGCCCCCGGTCAGGCTGAGACTTGAGAAGGTGGCCGAGCGCAGGGAGGACGAGTGAGCGCCACGCAAGGTCATCCGGATCGTGCTCGATGGCATCCCCGAGGATGACGCTTGCGAGAGTCCCGCGCTCGTCACAGAGCAGGGTAATGAAGTAACCGGGCAGGACAAAGTGTCCCTGCTCGGCTATCTCGGCCCGTATCGCTTCCAGGATCGCTTGGACTACTTCCTCGTCACTCCCCTGCTTCGCTAGCAGTGCATGCGCTGTCGCCGCGATCTTCTTCTCGCTCGCGGCGATGGTGTAGCGACCCTCTTCTTCATCGTCCTCATCAACCGCCCAGCCCGATCGGAGAAGACGGATTACTTGAATGTCGAGGTCAACCTTGAAGGTTGAGCGGAGGTCTCTGGCACGGGAGCGGGTTGCGCCCTCCCCATAGGTCGCGTGCCAAGACAAGGCCCGGAAGGCCGCGAGTCGTGTCCCTGCGCTTACCGCAGAATCATTCATCGTCCTCCCAAGAACATCTGAAACCAGCGCGAATTCGTCATCAATCTCTGCCCCAGCACCCTGCAAAGCATGCTCGAGCACCTTGATAGCCGCCGCCGCTACAGCCGGATGCTCACGCAGTTGACCCCTCACGATGCTGATGACAGCGGAACGGATCGAGAGGACGTCTTCAATGGGGACGCGGAAGCGTGTGAAGGTCATCGTCAGGGACCCCTCAAATCCCTCTGACATTCCCTCGCGGTCCAACGCCGGCATCAGCAGCCCGATCAACGTCGCGCGCTCGGCTGGACTGGTGCCTTCTTCATCCAGCCAGCTTGCGATAGTTTTCACATACAGGTCAGTGAGGGCGTAGCGCTTTTCGAGGTCGAAGGCGCCAAGCTCACGCAGCAGCCGAAGCCCGTGCTCAGGATTCTGATTCTCGGGACGGCCATCCTGTTTGCCGATTTGCCACAGCAAGCGCATCGCACGAGGAAGACGCTCGAAGTCAGCAGAGTTCCTAATCAAGCGAGTGAGGGCCCGCTCCACCTGTGCCGGCCCAGTCGACGTATCGTGGTCGAAGAAGTCGGCATAGGGCGACTGCTCGACGGGCGCAGGATTAGCGAGGATCTGCTCGGCAAGTTCGAGTGCCAGTGCAGGCCGGGTCCCCGCAACGTACTCCAGGTCGTGGGCCAACGCGATGCGTTCATTGCTACTCGCCGCAAGAGCGACACTTGTAATCGCCGTCCAGAGGTCTTCGGCTAGGTCCAGATCGGCTCTGTCCTGACGAGCTACCCACTCGGCGATCGCAACGTTGCGCAGGGCATTGCGTAGTGGAGCATTGGTCGCCGCAGCGGCTAGCGATTTCGAGTAGCCGGTGGAGCGACCAGAAGCGGTGACAAGGCTCTGTTCGAGGAGGGCGTCACCCAGCATGTCTGGGACGACCCGGACCGACTCGCCCCGACGAAGAAGTAGTCCGGCGAACTCGAGCCCGTCGATGGCGCGCGCGATTTCATGTTGTGGCGAGTTGAGCAGGCTCGCTAATGTCTCAATGAAATGCGAATCGTCGGTTCGAATGGGCTGGATGGCCGCAATGGCTTCGAGAAGGGGCTGCGAAGCTATGGAACCGCCATCTCCGATCAAGGAAGTTGCGTAGAGGTCGAGGACCTGGACTCGGAGTTCCTGGCTCGTTCCCATGCTCTCGGGGTTCAACCGCCCTTCTCGGATGAGATGCGAGCCGATGACGATCAAAAGGGGGCAGTCGCGACCGTTCAGGGCGAGAGCGCGCACGGTTCGAGAACTGGTTTCGGGTCCGAGCGCCGCCGTCGCGAGTGCACGAGCAGCGTCGATCGACAGAGGTGGCAGATCAATTCGTGGCAGATCTTGCCAGAGGAAACCCCTGCCGACAGCTCCGCGTATGCGTTCCTCGTGGTGCGGGCGGAAACCCAGAATGATCTGGGCGTCGGAACGTGCGCGGACGATTCCGTCGAGGAGCGCCCGGAGGTCGCTGTCTCGGTCACCTGCGTCGTCCACGATCACGGTCGGTGAACTGGGTAGTGCTTCCATGTCCTGAGATGAGATGGGTCCCCGTGCGGCAAAAACCACGTTGTGAGAGGCCGAGCGTCGCGCCAGCTCAGTGAGGAGGCGGGTCTTGCCGCTGCCCGGTCCGCCCGTGAGGACAATGATCTGCCGTCCCTCGTCGGCGAAGGTCGTGAGCGCTTGCAGCTCGTCATCTCGACCGACCAGGTCAAAGTCGCGTTCATACCCTGCTCGACCCGCGAGGAAGGGTTCGTTGGCAGATTCGGACAACCACGGTGACGGCGCTTGGATTCCGAGGAAAGGGGCCCGGTAGCCCGGGAAGTAGCTGTCCACGAGTTGCAATTTTTGATCGTCGCGGAGACCCCTGACGGCCTTGGAAAGGTCTTCGCCATCCTCCAGAACCCACTCGCTGTAGGCGGCTGCCCTTGCTCGCGCTGCCGGCGTGGCTAGGGGACGGCTCAGTGCGATGACACCCCGATCGATCTGCTCGTTCGATGCAGCGTCCTCAATGGCGGCCTGAACGGCGGCGGCTCCGAAGTCTCGGTGCCGCTTGCACTGGACTCCTATGGTGAGTTCGGGCAAACGTACAATCACGTCGACCCCACCCTGAGCGTAGCCCGAGTCCCCGTTCCGCGACACGCTGGCCTGAGGGTAGCGATACGCCCACAGGTCCCGGCAGAACCTCTCGAAGGTTGCGTCAGACAGCTGGTCGAATGGAAGCACGGGCAAGAGCGGCGTCACCGGCGGACCAGATGGCTGCTCGTAACCTCCGGCCACGAGCAGATCTTCGGCTGCGAGCCCGAGGACATCTGCGAGCCGTTCGATCTTGGATCTGCGGGGGCGGCCAGCATCTCGCTCCCAAGTGCTTACCGCTTGTTGACCCACCTCAACCCTTCGCGCCAGCTCCGTTTGCTCTAGTCCCAGTCGCTCGCGGGTTTCGCGGATCAACTCACCGAGGGTGCCCATGTCCCGAAGGTACACACGCGGTGACGCGTACGACACTGTCACGCACGCGGTTCGACGGTCTCCTTCGAAACCGAAAGTGCAAGCCCAGCGTCGAGACTAGTGATGCTGAAGGACGTTGGCTCGGAACGCAATGCATCCGGGATCAGCCCATCGTGAGTTCCTGGATGCGGTCAGCACGGAACTTGAACACGAACGTCTCGTCCCCAGTGAAGCCGCTACCGCTCACGCGAATCCACACGATGGTTGCCGTGGCGGTGTTCTTTACGGAGACACTCGATGCGATTGTGGGTGCCGATGTGCTCCTGATCGCTCCACCGCGTGATGTCGGCCGCTCCAGTGAAGCGCCGCCCCCAGTTGACGCGACGACGTGACTTGACTCGACGTCGTTTAACGCGGAGGTAGTCGCCCAAAGCGGCACGGGGCGACCGGCTAACGGCTTCGCGTCCGCAGACGCGTCCGTCAGCGTGCACGTCGACTGCTGGTGACCGCCGACGCGGGCACGCGTTCCGGCGACAGGTTCGGACGCGTGCGAGGTGACCGCGCGCAAAAGATGCCCTCCCGGACGAGACATGCTCAACACCCAATTGGTTGGTGGGCCGAGCATCATCGGAATAAGAGACGTGCGGAGGTTCGACCCGAGCATCATTGGATAGCGCGACCAAAGTACGCACTCCCGCCGCGGTCGCCTATCCGATTCGGATCAAGACCCGCGAACAAAGTACGCACCACCTGGGACAGTACTCGGTTTTCACATGCTTGGCCATTCACTTCGCGGCATTCTTCGTTTATTGTGCGGTCATGAGTGACATCCGTTCCACCCGGCCTCGCTTCTCGTCGACGGGGGCTGGCCGCCCGCGCGCGCGGGCTGGCGCGGGTCGGAATGTCGCGCGCGACCGCCGAGCAGCGGATCTGATTCGGCGAGACGCGATCGACCTGGCTGCCAGTCAGGAGGGGCTCATGACCCTTGTGCAGCTCTCCCGCGCGCATGGTCGTTCAGCCGCCCAGCTGGGTACATACGCGATGGTCCGCCGAGCTGAGCTGCTCCCAGTACTGGACACCGTGTGGGTACACGCAGCAACGGGTCGGCTTCCCGGTTGGGACCAGCCGCTCGAAGCGCAAGCACGCTGGCTCGCCTTGGACCCGTCACTGCGGCTTCAGCAGCGGGTTCAGCAGGCACGAAGCACCTCTTTGCCGATCCCAGTGATCGGCGGCAATGCGGCGTATCGGCACTGGGGGTTCGGCGAGGTGCCGTGGAAGGCCGAACTGTATGTGCCGGCGGAGAGCGACCTCCTCATCTCCGATGACGAGGTCGATGTGGTAGTCGAGACGATCGACCGCGTCGACGTCCGGTGGGAAGGCTCGTTTCCGTACCTGGCTCCAGAAGCGACCCTGGCTCGTGCGTTCGAGGCGTCCGGTGATCTCGACGGTGTCGCGACCGACCTCCGGGATGCGATGTGGCGACTGTTCCCGTTGCGGCCGGAGCTGCTCTCGTACCACCTGCGGGTAGTCGCGGAGCGAAACGGGTGGGAGGACGATTGCTGGAACGGGAAGATCCTCTACATGCGCCTGATGTCCATGGCGGGTGGATGGCCGGACCAGCCTGCGCGGCCTCACTCAACGGTCTGGTGGGACGACGCGGCTCACATCCGCCGCGTCCAGCGGACACATCCGGACTGGCTGCACGGTCCCGCTCTCCGTCCTTGGTACGACGAGTGTCGGAACGAGCCTCGTGAGTGACGGCTTGGTTGCACGCTTGGCGTGCCCGACGGTGCCACGCAGCCGCGCTCATGCTGCGTCAAGCACGCATCGCACCCTTTGTTGCGACGCACGCATCCCGAAGCTAGCTCAGTCCGTGCTCATTCCTTGATGGCGCAGCGCGGGGTCGAACTCGCAATGGTCAGCCGCGGGCGGTGGCGTCAAGCGAGTACGGCCCGACCGGTACCCCTCAGTCGATTGACCTCTGTCGCAGATCGCCATAATGCTGGGGGGGGGGCCCGACACCGGCTGGCGTGGGCTGGGCAATCTCCACGATCGGTGACCTCGCATACCGGACAACATGATCCGATGTGCTTTGATTTCTCGCCGGACTCGTCGCCGACACTGCCGCACGATCAGGCTCGCTGCGATCGGTACGACGTTCTCATGGGCGCTCGCCAGACCACGCGTCACATTGGCGTTCGACGCTTGCTCGACGCCGATTCTATAAGCGAAACCTAGACTCACGACGAGCCTTCTTACGGAACGGCCGGCCACCCCAGAGGGGGTAGCCGGCCGTCATCATCGGCGCCGCTTACGCCGGCGTTTACACGCTCGAGTCGTCGCTGGTTACGCCACCGTCTTTATCCGCGCCGCTGCTTCGCATCGAGGGTCCGGCCGCTGGCTCGACTCAGCGAGCGCTGGTTCCTCTGCTACCGCGCGATCCATAGGCATGGCGCGCGTGGGCGTCCGCAAGGCGCAGCAACGACCCCACTTACGGGACGGGCTTCTGGCGCAGACGCCTACTTCATAGCGCACGAAGCGACAGGCGCGAGAAGGATGCCAGGGCCAGATTCGATGGAACATTGGGCTGCTCCGACCCGACCGGTCAACATGCCACGCAACCGCCATAGACAAGGCGTACTTCTCGGGCGACCGGACCACCGCCATGGACAACTCGCAACCGACTGTCAGCGTCACCCTCGAATGAATACACGACACAACGTAGCCGAAGCAGGCGATCATTGTCTAAGATGAAACAGTGTCGAGCCCCAAAGGGAGTCAAAATGACATCTGTTACGGTCATCATACCAACCTACGATAGCGCCGAATTTCTGCGCGAAGCGCTGCAAAGCCTCGAACGCCAGGGACTCGATCGATCTCAGCTCGAGGTGATCGTTGTCGACGACGGGTCACTTGATCACACCGAGGAAGTCGTACAATACTTCTCCTCACTCATTTCCACGTATACGAAGATCGAACATACAGGAAGCTGTGGTCACGCTCGAAACGTGGGTCTTGACGCAGCCTCGGGAGAATTCCTCTTTTTCCTGGACGCCGACGATCTGCTTGCCCCAGGCGCACTTCCCGACCTAATCAGCGCCGCGCGCAGACACAATACCGACATAGTGATCCCGCGAATGGTGGCAGAAGGCGGCAGATCAGCACCGAGTGGAATGTTCTCTCATGATAGCCACAATAAAGACTTCCTCGAGTCAGGAGCATGGAACAACTTCGGCGCCTGGAAGCTTTTCCGGAGAAGTTTCCTCGAACATAACGCGATCAGGTTCTGCGACGACATGATATTTAGCGAAGATCAAATATTCGTTGCGCAAGCCTACTTCCGCGGAGCCGCAGTGTCCATCCTTACAGACAGGCCGTATTACATTTTCCGATGGCGACCGGATAACGGAAACACCACGGCGAGGAGGCAAACTCTCGAAGACAAAAGAAAGGTCGTTACGAGACTCGTCGAGCTAATCGGCAGACATGAGGGTCCCGGAGAGAGACGCGACCAGCTTATGCGGCGTCCTTTTTCTTGGACTCTGCCGCGAGGTCTACAGCATCAAATGATCACCGCCGATAAGTTGACGCGCGATGTCGAACTCGATGCAATCTCGCACAAGTTACACCCGTTCTACACGGAAGGTATTTGGGCCCAGTCTTCTATGCTGGCTCGCATCAAGCTAAATTTGCTGTTTGCAGGGGACTATCACACGCTCGAGGAATTGGCAGAGATAGAAGTCGCGATGCTCGAGGTTGACAATCGGAGAATTTCCTATGACCAAGAAGGCGGCGACCTGATGTGGATTCCAAAACGAATTCGAGCAGCAGGAGCTTGGGGTCGCACCTCATCAATTCCTTTGCCATAGGTCAAAGGAGACGCTATTGAACAATCGATCCTTCTGGCTAGTGTTCGGCGAATGTGCCAGCGTGCTCGGCAACGCTGCAACCTCTCTAGCGATCCCCGTTGTAGCCGCCGGCTACCTCAAGCTCCCCGCGAGCGAACTCGCGTTTCTCTCCTCCGCATCCTGGATACCGTGGCTATTCGCCATCGCGGTTGCGCACGCAAGTCGTCGGTGGAGCGCACGCTTGATCCTTACCGTGGCCAACGCAATGTCGGCGCTGGCTCTATTCACCACGGCACTGCTTGTGGAGAACGGAAGATCTTCGTTCTACTCCCTCGCAGCGGCCTCCTTGATGCTGGGCGCATCGACTGTCGCTTATAAAGCCGCGTTCCCTAGACTCGTCCGCGACTCATTCAGGCCAGAACGAATTGCGGCACTGAATCGTGCATTATTCGGCGGTGCTGCTGTCGCACAAGCTACGGCGTTAGTCGCCGGGCCTTTCGTTTTGATAATCGGCGAACCGTGGATTTTATTCACGATCGACGCGAGCACTTTTGTAGTAGCGCTCGTGATTATCTGGGCCGTGTGTAAACCGCATCCGCAAATTGCCAGGAGCATCGGTGTAGAACCATGGGGTGTTAAAGCTAGCATCCTGGAAGTAAACAGAAGGAGTGTGTTGCTCAGACTGACTGGGTACACCGCCCTCACCAACATGTGCATTGGGGGATACTCGTCGCTAGCAGTAACATTGTTTAGTCCGACTAGCTCCGCAGGCGGGTCAGTCGAGGACAATGCATGGCTTGCTGTCGCACAAATCGGAAGCGCCTTGGGAGGTTTCCTCTATTCGCTCTTTGTCAAAGTCTTAGACACTCGCCTGTCTAACGAACGAATCTACGCGATCTGTGGCGTCTTGATACTCGTCCTCCCGCTAGCAACAGCGGGAGCCAACTCGCTGTTCGCGTTCCTGGCGTTCTTCGGAAGCGGAGTCTTCTCCGCAAATCTGACCGTCAGGAAGGCGATTTACTTGTCGCGGGAGATCCCGGCCCCGAAGATCACGCATGTGTCGGCCATCACGCAGCTGACGACAAACGGCGCGTACTTGGTGGGTACGTTACTGGCCGCGGCCTTCGCTACGATAATTGAGGCACGGGTCATCATCGCGGTGTCCAGTGCAGCGCTGACGGTCATCTCGCTCTGCTACGCCATAACCGACCGCCGGGCCGGGCGAAGTTCATCGACGCTCTGAGCGACGAGTGACGCCTGTTGAGACCATCGCCCGTTCAGCTTGCTGCAATTGCGAGGCATCGAAACGTTGCTGCAGGAACCAACTCACATATTCTCTTACCGTGTCAGTGAAGGAATGACTCCGGGTCCAGCCTAACGCCAGAATGGAACCGCTGTCACTAATCATATTCCTAGGATCCCCGAGTCGGAACTCGCCGGTAACCTCGGGACGACCAGCGTATCCGAACGCCGAGACGATCTCGTTCGCGAGGTCCGCAACTGTGGTGGTCGGATCGCCGCCCACGTTATGCACCTCATGTTCTTCGCTTCGGCGTTCCGCCATCATCACATTTGCACTAGCAACATCCCTCACGTCAACAAAGTCACACAGCTGGCGGCCGTCCTCGTAAAGTTTCGGCGGCCGTCCAGCGACCATCGCAAGCATCGCACGGCGGGCCAGCCCTGAGTATGCATTGTGGACCGAGTTCCGGGTACCCAGCACGTGGGTGTAGCGAAGCCCTACCGTGCCGATTCCGAGCCTGTTGCCCAGCGCGCGCGCCAGATGCTCCTTCGCCAGCTTTGACACTCCGTAAGCTGTGTTGGGAGCACTACACGAAGCGACATCCATCAGCAAGGGCGAAGCTTCTGCACCGCAAGAGGGACATTGGTGATCCCACTGACCGCGAGAAAGCTGCGAGAAGCTGCGTGGGACGGGCCAGAAATCGTGCCCGTTTGGACAACGATAATGGCCTTCGCCGCACGCCGCTTGCGATGACGCGTAGACGATACGCTGTAACGGGAAATCAGACCGACTCGATTCCGCAATGCGGAAGATGCGGGCCATGGACTCGGTGTTAGTGTGGATGAAAGAGTCGAAATCTGGTTGATGGTCCTGATAGGCGGCCAGGTGAATCACCACCTCAATCCCCTCCATGCACGACTGCAGCTCCTCTGCATCCGTCACATCCGCCTGTACGAACTTCGCACCGGGGTTGAGCCATTCTGGGACACCTAGGGGATGCACTCGTGTTTGCAAACTATCCATCGCAGTCACACTGTGCCCCCGCTCCACGAGCAAGTCAACAGTGTGTGACCCGATGAAGCCAGCAGCTCCTGTCACAAGAACGTTCGTCACTGATCGCACTCCTTCTGCAGTTCATCTAGTAGGTGCTCATCAACCCGTCGCAACGTGTACCAAGGCTCAGACGTGGCCCAAAATTCATCGCAAGGCCAATCATCGTGGACGGCGCTTATCAAACGTCCGGTGATCGAGAGCTGCTCGGAGAGCAGCTTCTCTATTAAAGCTACCGGTGCGTCGAACGCCCGCGAAGATGCAGCCGCTCGGGACGCGGCATCCGCCATTCGGGTTGGCATGAGGCCCGGCGCAACGGCGTTCACCTTAATATCATAATTCCTCAGTTCGTGGGCTACGCATTCGGTAAGCCGCACGACTGCTGCCTTGGATGTTGCATAAGAGGACCAGGCATCTCGCACCGAGGTTGCTCCTCCTCCGGAGAGCGTAACGATGCGACCAAACCTCGCGTCCATCATGCGCTGAGCCGCTGCGCGCAGGCACAAAAATGTGCCCATCAAGTTCGTTGCGATTACTCGTTCCCACTCAGCAAGCGACGTCTCCCAAAATGGTCTCGGAGTCGGCGCGATGGCCGCACAAATTACGACGCCATGCAATTGGCGGGCACCAGGTACGAGGTCGAAGAAACGTTCGACGCTAGTTTCGGAAGCGACATCTATCTGAGAGACTGAAAGACGGCGCTGCCCCATACCGATCCCTCCCGCAATTCGGATGGCGTCTGCTCCTTCTTGCGAACGTACGCCAACAAGAACGTCATAGCCGTGCGCCAGAAGGGTCCGGGACAGACGAAGGCCCAATCCGGATCCTCCTCCAACGACCAATACCAAGGGGCGGTGTTGCGCCGAGCTGAGCATCTCATCCATAAACTATCCAATCAGAAAACCAGTGATACGCTGTGATTCTAGGGTATGCCTATACGTGAAAGGTGCGACTGATGCGCGTGGCGATATTGGGTTGCGGATTGATCGGACAACGACGAGGACATGTCGCTCGACAGCTGGGCGACGAAGTAGTCGCCGTTTACGACACAAACGGTGAACGTCGCAACACAGCTGGTGCCTTCTTCGACGCGCAGCCTGCTCCCTCTACGACCGCCCTGCTGGAGTCAGCAGCGGATTCGGTGGTCATCGCCACCACTCACGTCGATCTTGCCTCTCTTACTAGGCTCGCGCTGTTGGCCGGCAAACATGTGTTCGTTGAAAAGCCAGGAGCGCTAAGCGCTCATGACCTCTCGTTGAATGCGACCATGGCAAGCCAACTCAATCTCGCGCTGCAAGTGGGTTATACACATCAGCATCATGGCCATGTCGCTGCCGGGCTAGCGAGGGTTAGCAGCGGCGAATTTGGCAGAATATTGAGCATCAGAGGGTTCATGGGAAATGGCGGCAGGCCGGGTCTTGGTGGTGAATGGCGGGCAAATCCAGCTCTGTCAGGCGGGGGAGCCAGTACTGATCTTCTCGTTCATTTGATCGAGCTCACGTCGCACCTACTCCCTCAACCTGATACCTACTATCTTAGTACAGCAACGACCTATTGGAATTTCAACTCTAAAGGCGAGAGTGCTGACGATAACGCGTCTCTTGTAATGGTCGACAAATCGGGAGCTGTTGCGAATCTGGCGGCGAGTTGGACTGAGTGGGCAAACTCTTTCACGTTTGTCATCAACTGCGAAACTCACACACTGCGAATCAACGGCCTCGGGGGCGACAAATACGGAGAAACGTCGCTAACCTTGGTTGCACAAGCTTGGGATGGGAAGAGGCCTCCAGAGCAACTACTTGATTCGACGGAATATGCGAACCGGGACCCGTGGGCGGCCGAATGGCAGTCGTTCAAGAACCTTGTGAATCAGCCTGCCGGTCCGGATGGCGGTCGGCTCAACAGGGCGATCACCACTCTGACCCTCCTGAAGCAATAGACAGATATTCGATCAGGATTCTGCCAAGTAAGCGCCGGCATAATCGAAATCGCAACACAAGGGAGAGCTAGGTCGACCAAAGAGACTCTCAACCGAAAGCTCATAGTAGTCGAACTCTAGTCCGTCGTCCGTCTCAGCTTGAATGGCGTGGAGTCGACGGAACTCTCGAACAGCTGAACGAATGTCTTGCGCCCCCTCGAGGACCGGGTGGGATTCACAGATCTCTTCGTAAGATAAGGCCATGGCCTCCTGACGTGAGCGATCCGCGGTCGCTGCCATTGTCATACTTGCTTTCGAGGCTACGTTTCGGCCATAACCCATGGTCACGACGCCGGTGAACGAAGGTTCGTGCCCGTCTCTGAGCAAGTTCAACCAGGCATCCCAGTCCTCCAGCTCTGTTCGCCGCTGGTCAAAGCTGACCCAACGTCCCGACGACACAGCTGCCGAACTAGGTGGGATCACGTTTGTACTCTGCAGCGCGCTGAAGACGTTTGGCCAGCCAAAACCCGCCGTGGTGAGCGCTGCTCGTCCGTTCCCGTATGTGACAACCCGTGAACCGCTCCAGGCGAACCCTTTCGCTTCGGGAGAGGACAAAGCGTCAGACACTCGGGCGAGGTGATGAGGACACCACACGTCGTCGTCGTCGAGGAATGCTACTGGCGCAGAGCCCGCCTCGTCCAGCCCTATGTTACGTGCCCCTGCAAGCCCGACTCCTCCCGTCACCAACACGGAGAGTCGGGCTACCTCCTCCAACTCCGGGCAGGCGTAACGAAGATCGCGGCCGGACGCACGTCTGTCATCAACCAACACCAAGTTTGGTGCGCTGCTCTGCCTTAGTACGCTGCGCACTGCATACTTCAAGTGCTCGCCACCTACCGTGGGCAGTACGACAGAAAACATCACTTGATCCAACCCCCGCTGAAGACAGGCCTTCCGTTTCCATCGAGGTAGCGCCGCTTTCCCAACCGTCTTTCAATGTCGGCGCGGAAGGCTTCGTCTCTCGCGAATCTTTGTCTCACTGTTCGCCGAATGTGCTCATGCGATTCGAGGGAACCTGGCCTCCGCCCATGGAGTTCAGGTAGGTAAAGCCAGGCCATAAGGTCGGTCATCGACAGCGACGGATACCCATTGGCGATCAGGAGAGCCTCTTTCTCTTTTGTCGACAGCTCCACAAATGGCGCAAAATCTCTCGCGAGTGGCGCAGTTGGAGCTTCAGGGCCGCGACGGAGTTCCAGGCGCAGAGACCCAACATAAAGAACACCGATCCCTCTCGAGAGGCAGAACGCGATTGCCTCCTGCGGTGTGTCGACGATCGGCTCGTCCTTGTCATTCATCGACGTATTCGCAACGATGGGCATTCCCTCAAGCGCGTCGAAGTGACGAAGTAGGTCGGCGAGCTGTGAGTTGGTACTTTCGGAAACGGACTGCACCCTAGCAGAACTGTCGAGGTGCGAGACGCCGGCCAATTCAGCAACGCGCTCCGGCCGAATACTGACAGTTTCGAGCATGTATGGAGTGTTCACCTGGGACTCAAAGAACCGCACCATCTCCGACTCAAGGGCCACAGGAGAGACTGGGCGCCACCATTCACGTCGCTTGATCTCATTCATACGATCCTTCGTAGCGACGGTACGTGGGTCCCCCAGAATACTTCTGTTACCGAGCGCCCTCGGCCCTATCTCGCTTCGCCCCTGGAACCACCCAATGACATCTTTCTTCAGGTCAGAGACGACGTCGTCCATGGTCCAGGCCCGCGAGGATGAGATGAAGTTCACCCAGTCCGAAAGATCGGGCTCCGGATGTTCTCGTCCTAAGTAGGCTCCGGGGAACAAGAAGTCGGGCCAGTCTCCTTGCGGGTGACACCAGCCGAGCAGTCCGAGCCCATAGGCCTGTCCAACATCACTAACACACGGAGGTGCCTGCAACTTAGCAAAAGAGAACTCTCTGCGCAGCTCTGTGTTTGTTGGACAGTTCAAAGCATAGCCACCGGCAAGCGCCAACCGAGCTTCCGAGGGCTGAATCTGCGAAAGTTCAAGAAGTCTGATGATATCTCGGCGCAAGACGATGCGGCCCAGCTCTTCCACCTGCTTCATGACAGCACTGGCTAGATTGTCCTCCGGGCTGAAAGCGGGATCAGAGTCTTGAAGCGTCGCTCGCGCCGCAAGCACCAATTCCGCGAGAATCGCAGCGTCGCGCCCGGGAGAAGCGCCGAAGAAAGTGGCTTCGCGGAAAGTTGCCAGATCGGGCGTAGGCATCCAAGCGGTGCAGGCTGAGGCGAGTGCCATGAGAGTACCCTCGCGTCGACCGAACACGTGGACAGCTTCTGAATAAATCGGCGCCGGCGACTCTATAGGAACGACATGGAGTTCACCATTATCGATCCAGCATCCCGCGTACCAGTTCTGATGTTCACCTCCGTCGAGCACCAAGTCTGGCGTGTCATCCACGGCCAGGCCGATAAGCTTCCCGCCCATATTCAGGTAGTGGGTGTCACTGAAGATGGCCGTAGCCAGATGACTGAGTGAGTGCAGAGGAAGATCGAAACCCTTCCACGGAGCGAAAGGCTCGATGCTTTGCAGGCTAGGCGTGCCCCAACACCCTTGGATGTCGCCCCAATCGAGGTCACAGTCGGCGAGGAGATTTGAAACAAAAAGACGAAGGCTTTCATCATCACGGAAAGCAACGCCGTGACCCTTCATGCCGCTCAACCGCTCAAATTCCCAGTGAGCTTTGAGTTCAAGAGTTTCGCCGTCCCATTTCCACAGCGAGACGTTATGGTCATGTCGGGGCCATGCTTCGAGCGCCGCAGCAAGACCGGGGTCGCTCACGTATACGGAAAGGTAATATCCGTCCTTCATGCCTATCATCGGCTCTGACCCACCCGTGACTCCCAGGTCAATGCCTGTGCTTTCAGCGCAGGATGCCCCACTATGAGATGGGAAACAAGGACCTGAAGACTCTCCGTCAGTAACGTCACCAGATCAGCTGCAACAGGCGGAGTCTTCAAAACCAACCGACTTGCCTGAGCCGCGTATCCTCCGCCCGGGCCGACAATTCCCGAGACAGTCGCTCCCCTTACCTGAGCCAGTTCGATGGCGCGGACAAGGTTCATGCTAAGGTTCTCTTCGCGATTACCCCCTCCAACCGAGAAAACGAATAGCAGATCTGCCTGGTCAATTCCGCTTCCAGCAAGCCAGTCAGCATATGCGTGCTCCCAACCGTCGTCATTCGCCCTAGCCGTGAGTTCGGCCACGTTGTCAGTCGCGTTGAACGCTTGGACATGACAAAGTTTACGCAAGTCGGATACAAAATGCGTCGCGTTCGCTGCGCCACCGCCATTTCCGATAACGAAAACGCGGCCGCCGGTGCCGCGGACGACTTCGAAAGTCCGCACAATCTCCTCAAGCCGAGATTTGTCGACGATAGCGATCGCTTCCATCGCACCACGGACGTAATCATCGATGTATGTCACTATTTCCTCCGATAGCTTCTCAACGACTAAAGACTCGCTTGCCGAGTTCTGCAAATGCTGTAGATATAACGTCGGGAACAATTCCACGGCTTGCCAACAATGAAAGTAGATCTAACTTCGGATTCGCGAGGAGGCCTGTGGAACAGCCGGCCGCCTGCCCGGCCTGAACGTCAGTGAAGCCATCCCCAATCATCCAGGAACTCGACGGCCGGGCGCGGTAGAAACTCATTGCCTGCAGCAAAAGCCCCGGTGCTGGTTTTCTACATTTGCACCTTACGGCGAACTCACGAAGAACGCCCTCCGGGTGATGAAAACAGTAGAAGGACGCCCCTAGATAAGCTTCCTCCTCACCGAGCAAAGACCGCATCCGCGCATCAATTTCTTGAACTCTAGACGGACTAATTTGGCCCCTCGCGACTCCCGGCTGATTCGAAGCAATGGCAATGGGTATACTTTTTGCGTTGCATTGCCGGACAAAATCTGACACGCCGGGCAACAAACGGACATCGTCTAACCGCTTAGCACTGTCGAGAACGCCGTGATCTTCATCTACAACCATGGCTATGAGAACACCATCTCGATCCAGAACTATCAGGTCTATCTCGCGCATTCGACCGGCTCCTCGAGACGCAACGTGCCCATCCGGATCGAAGCTCCGGCTGCCAGGTTGTCATCATCCCGCGCGATTGCATCAATGGAATCTGGTTCGCCGACGAATAGGATGTATCCACCTCCACCCGCGCCCACCAGCTTGTGCGCATATGCGCCAACCGATCTACCACGGGCGCAGATCGCCTCCATGGACCCCACCAAGGGCGAGCGAAGAAGCTTCAACTCATTATGCGTCTCGACAACCTCGGCAAAAGCCGGCAAATCCCTCGCAATCAGTGCAGTTCTTGCCGGAGCCACGAGTTTCTTCAATTCCCGAAGCTCCATCACGCGGTTTTGCAGGGCGCGCGTGCGCTGTGACTTCAACTCAAGTTCTGCGGACCGCGTGACCCCCGTTGGTATAAGAACACAGCGCTCCGCCAGCCAGTGCTGCAGCTCGACATCGTCGGGAAGCGACCTTCGGAGAACTTCCCCGTCACTGCGCAGCTCGAACGATTGAAGTCCGCCGTAGCTAGCGGCCCAGGTATCCTGCACTCCAGCTTCTCCGTCGGACAAAGCAAACTCAGCGGCTGACGCCATTTTGGCTATCTCACGGCGATCAAACGGTTCTCCTTCGAAGAAGCGAGCGAGCGCCGCGAGTCCGACCAGAAGTGCCCCTGAACCGCCCAATCCACTGCCCGAGCGTACGTCGCTTCGTACCGTTACCCGGAGATGCTTCGGTCGCCGGCGCCTCCACAGAAGGTCGAGCGCACGAGCCACGAACGGGTCCCCGTCGTCCTCAAGGTTGGAACTACTCGAATCGATCTCGACTGCTACGCCTGCGTCGAGCCCTCCGGTGAGGAGTTCCCCCCCGTGATCTGCTACGAACCATGGAAGATCAGATCCGCCTCCCGCGATGGGCAACCTCAAAGGTACTCGAACTCGCCACGCGCCCTCATTCATGCGGACTCACGTGCCTTACGGAATTCGCCCACGACCTCAAGGGTACGAGGGTCCAACAGCGCCTTGTCCATCATCGACTCCGGGACCGTGACTATGTGTGCACCCGCCCGAAGCCAACTTGAGATGTTCCCCGGGTGACGAACAGACGCAGCAATCATTTCCACGCCAGCGACTTCGACGTCAAGGAGACGCCTCGTGTTCGAAATCGTCTCGGTTGCGTCGATATCGCGATCGAGTAGCCGACCCGCGAAGATCGATACGTACCTTGCCCCCGCTTTCGCCGCCAGGAGGGCCTGCAGGGGGCTGAAGACTGCTGTCGCATTCACCTTGATCCCCTCGGATGCAAGATCCTTGATCAAAGCCAGCGCGCCACGCGTGTCATGGTCGGACATTGCTACTGGGACCTTGATTACTACGTTAGAACCCAGTTGATGATATGCACGGGCTTGCTCGACAACGACGCGAGGGTCCTCGCTAAGTACCTCGATTGACACTGGCGCCAAGGGCGCGACCTCAAGGAGAGCTACGTACGTTGCGTCCCAATCCGTCCGGGCAGTTCCGCGCGCGAGAATAGAGGGGTTCGAGGTCAGCCCATCGACTGCACCCACTCCGTACCAACGAGCAAACTCGGTCGGACTCGCGGAGTCAAGAAAAAGCATTATGCCTCCAGGGGCGCGAGTTGATCACGGGCTTCCGCGATGCACTTTCTGACTCCAAGTGCGAGGTCGATGGTGGGATGCCACCCCAATGCTTTCGCCCGCTCGATATCGGCAATAGTCAACGGAGCTTCGGGGATCGTAGTCGGGACATACTGGGGGCGCGCGTCGGAGGACATCTCGTCGCGCACGAGATTTAGTATCTCGTCAACGGAGACAGCTTTGCCGGTACCTAGATTGAACGTTTGCCCGGATGTACGGTTGTCTTCCAGGCAAAGGAGGTGGAAGGAGTTGACGTCGTCTACGTGGATGAAGTCCCGAGCGACGGATCCATCCCCATAGATCACCGGAGTTTCCTCGCGCAAGATCGCGCCAATGAAACTTGCGATCACCGGGCCGCGCACCCGACGGTAGTCGTGCCCGGCACCGTAAACGTTGAAGTATCTCAGTGTCGTAACCGCGATACCCGCGGCCGGCGCCAAGCTCTGCACCACGGAAGCTCCGCATTGTTTTGTGAACGCGTAAACGGTTTGAGGAGCGTTCTCGCTCTCGGGGGTAGGACGGAGGGACGTTCCTTCGTAAACCGCTGAAGTCTCAGCTTGGATCAAGCGATGAACACCTGTTCGACGCATCGCGTCGAACACACGGAACGTCCCGAGAGCATTCGTGCTGATCGCGCGCGCTGGATTCTCCTGGCAGTCGGGAACTGCGCTGTAAGCCGCAAGATGGAATACGGCTTCGGCACCAGCGAGCGCGTCGTCCAGATCATCTTGTGCGATGTCGAGTTGTTTGAACCTCACGCGAGAATCAACTCTGGACAAGAGCCCTCCCGAAAGATCATCGATTCCGACGACGTCGTGACCCTCCTCAAGAAGTAGCCGCGAGAGGTTACTACCGATCAAACCAGCGACACCTGTGATAACAATCCTCATCGATTTCCCCTAAAGATATTGTTCGACTTCGTCGTCGAAGGCCATGCGGACCTGGTTATCGAAAATAGATTCTCCCCGACCCGCCCGCTCAAGAGTGTTTTCCTTGAAGCACTCACGAACAAACGGGTGCGATTGCCACAGGTGGTGACAGTACGCCCCAGGTGGAACCGGACCGCTTTTCTCAAAAAAATTCTGCAGGTCCAACTCGTACCACATGGGGAAGAAGAATGCGTCTGCGTTGAGCAGCGTCACATCGCTCCGCATGGCGGCCAAATATGCTGGATATTGCACTGAGTACTCCGACCAATAACGATCGCGACCAAGAGATCGAAATCCCTCCCAGTGGGAGGTAAGCGGATCGAAGCCTCGCAGCCACTCTGCTAGGAACGTGCTTCCGGGCTCAGCTAGGATAACTGCGTTGCAGGCACCAGGCGTCTGCGCTGGTACATCACTACCTTCCTGCCCAAGGACGGTCCTCAGGTCACGCAGGTCCGCGAACGGACGCACGCAAAGCACGTCGTTGTCCAAGTAGATACCGCCTTCAGAGTGCAAAATCTGCAAGCGTAAAAGGTCTGTGGCGTGAGCAGGGTGCACGATTGGTCGGCCTGCAACTTCGCGCGGTCGTTTGACGTAGTCAAGGGCGATCTTGTCCTTGAGCCGCTCCCACCAATAACCTTTTGGCTCTTGGTCGCAGTGCAGGACTGCCTCGTCGAAACCGTTTTTGTGCAAAGCACTCGAGACGCACAAGTAGTTGAGCGCCGAAAACGCACCTCCGTCCAGCCAAACCAAGTGCAGCACATTGGGTATCACTGTTCCCCCTCACGACGTTGTGTGATAGAAAGGCGCCCCACGCCTCGTAGTCAACGTATCGGGCATAGTACGACTGCGCAACCAGCAGATACACAGGGGCTCGCACGGCCAGCATCCTGGGCGAGCACGCCATGTCACCGGCCAAAAGGAGGAAGATCGTGCCCACAGCGAAGGTCGCCGTGGTTCCATGCGCTGGGAGAGGGACGCGCCTACGGCCACTGAGCGACACCATCCCCAAACCTGTGCTTCCGCTGGGTGAGCGCCCGGCGCTGTTTCACATTGTCGAGGAGGCGATCCAAGCCGAGATCTCACGAGTCATCCTCGTGGTACCCGCCGATCCCCTGCTCCAGCGCCTGGCCGAATCTGCGCTCGCTGACGTTCCAGTTAAAGTCGACTTCTTGACGCAGAAGCGTCCCACTGGCCTCGGCACTGCTGTTTCCCTCGCATGCCGCTACCTAGCTTCCGAGGGCGAAGAGAGATTCCTCCTGCAACTTCCCGACGTCGTTCGTAAGCCTCACGCTCTGGGAGCACTCAAAGTCCTACAGGATATAGCCACTGAGTCTGGCCACGCGGCACTCAGCCTCAGTAGCAAGTTCGTCTCGGAAGCGAGTCAGCATGGGGTCGTCGAGGTGAGGGAGTCCGGCCCCCTATCTGCGATCAAGGAGGTGACCAATTTCATCGAAAAACCTCGCGGTTATAAATCGGCAAAGAGCGATATCTTCATAGCGGGAGGCAGATACGCCTTCGCCACTGAAGAGATTCTTCGTGCGCTTCCCGAATCGCTTCTTAGAGACGCAACAGAAGATTGCGAAGTGGATCTAACCTTCGCTCTCGATGCTGCAATAGCGCAGGGGGCTCTGCTCGGCGTGCCGTCAGAGGATTATGCAGACATTGGCTCCTGGGACGGATACAGAGAAGCGTCGGCGGCTCACTTCAAATCGCTGCCAAAACGGAAGGGGCATGCAGGTGAGTAACTATGGTGATTCGCATGGGATTTTCATCAATGGGGCGTTCGGCGCTGGAAAGAGTACGGTTCTCGATCTAATTGGGGATCGTCTAGCTCAGGCTCAGCTACCATTCTCGCTCATGGACGTAGACTGGTTCCATCGATCTTCCCCGACCGCCAGTGACGATCCGGATAATGTGTTGACTGAAGCCCGCAATATAGCTGCTGTTTGGTCGAATTACCTCGAGGCGGGCCCTAGAATCGCCGTGCTAAGCGGAGTAATTACGTCCGCTGACGCGAGACGACGATATGAGGTCGCGCTCGGCCGCCGTCTCCATGTCGTCTGTCTTTCAGTCTCGAAGCGAATTGCGTTTGAACGGCTGGAGCGTCGGTACGGCGGTCGACAGCCGGAGGCATTGGCTTGGCATCGGAATCATTGGGCTCTGACCGCGAGCGCGATAGAGCGATCCTCGGAAAATGACTTTATCATAGAAACGGACGACCACTCATCTTCTCAAGTGGCGGACATAATTCTTGATTACAGCAACCGGGTAGGCCTCACCTAGTCCCTCTCAGCTCGCTTCTTCCCCCCGAAGCACCCCCGCCCTCCTGCGGCGGATGGCCCCTTAGACATAGCGCAGGGTTGCCAACTCGTCGCAAAAATGCTGCTCGCTGGGTCCGACACCATCGAACCTCCAATGTCGACCGAGTTCTCCCCGTTGATCACACCCTGACCCGATCACGGGCGGCCCCTCCCGGGCACACCGTTGGGCTTGCCAATCGGGACGGACCTTGTAGCGCCTTACGCTGAGCACGGGTCGACGGACAGAGCCAGGATCTGTGCATCACCATCGTTCGAAGGCGCGCACGGCGAGCCGAAAACGCGGCACGTCGAGGCGCTGATGCGACCAGGACGAGCAGCAGGCAAGGAGGCGGACGTTCAGTTTGGCCGGCGGGCGTGACGTGGCTGTGCGCGGCGCTGGCCGCAGTGGCAGCCGTCGGGTGCTCGTGGCCGGCGATTTGCCCGGCCGTCGTGTGCATCAGCACCGTAAACACGATCAGCAGCTACAACGCCAATGTCGCCGTGACTTGCAGCAGCAGCCGGCGGCGCAGAGAGGTGGTGGTGATGGGCATCAGCTTGTCGAAGGGACGGGTTCGTTGAGCGCTTCTACCGTGCACCACCTGTATCGGTGACGGCGACACCATATTCGCAGCCGTCTCGCCGGGGCTGGCCGAGGCAGGAACATCGTAGCCGGTTTCGCTGCGTGGCAAGCGGTCGATTGGGTCGTGAGCGCTAACACGAAGCGCCACTCCAGCTGCACCTCGGCTGACCGACAGGGACACCGATCAAGCGGCTCCGACCGTCGGCGACGTAGGGGCGGACGAGCGCCACCCGTGGGCTGCGATATCGCACGACGACATCTCGCAGCATTCGCATTGCGTTACGATTTAAAATGGCTGATTGCGTGATGGCGAATATGCGGCCAATTTCGATACCAGTGCGCAAACATCAACCCACGCGTGACGCGCGTCAACGGCACTCGTGAAAGCGCCTGGTGGCAACAGAGATGCCTCCCATCCCACCCTTGTCCCCCGGTGCAGGATTGAGTCCTCGACGATCGGCAGTACGTTTTCTGCACTCCACGGCCCCCGGGGATCCGCCGAGTAAATAGCGATCAGCTGGTCAGCAACGTCACGAATTTTGCGCGAATCCAAAGCCTTCTGTGGGTGAAACAGCGCCAGGTAGGAGTGTGCGAGATCAATCAACAACGTGATAACCCGGTAATCCAGCTCCATCTCAGGGACAATGCCTTCCGGGAACTTCTCAACTAAGCGCGCATCCAGCTCGCGGCCCCGGATGTAGTCATCGGGCAAGGGAATGCGGTCCTCAGCGGCAGCCATCAGCGCGGGGTTGGTGGACCAAAGGTCGATCCTCGCCCAGAAGGCGTAGCGGTGGAACTGTTGCCCGACCGCGGGATGGGTGAAACGTATTTTACGTGTCCTTGCGCTCCTGCGAGCCCCAGCAAGCGCGGACGCGAGGCCCGAGGGCGAAACTGTCCACCATTGGCCGGCGTTTTCGTCTTCCCCGCGTTGTTCGATAAGTAAGAAGGTGGGCAAACCGCCTCTGCTAGCGGCAACCCATTGCTGAAGTGTGTCTGTTCGGAGCGAAAGCGTTGAGCCATGAGCCAGTGACTTCACCTGGAAGTGTGCCGCTCGCCCGGACAGCTCCCACGGTGGCGCATCAGCGTCAGGCGCTAACTCGGAGAACGTTGAGGAAACCGGTAGCTGCGCGTGCAGGTCCCAGCCGAAGTCTGAGCCAGTGAGGGAGTTGATGCTCATGCCGAAATCCAGCAGCAGTCGAGTTGCCTCGATTTCACCAACGTTTCCACGATACTGATTGAACGTCATACTCACCATAGGGGGATCCTAGCTTGACTGCGGGTGTCCGGGCGCTGGGTAATCTGCTAACGCTGATTTCGTTGTGGCGGCGGACCGATTGCGGCAACAGCCGAGCCTCGCCGTTTCGCTGGTGGAGCCGACCGGTAGGGGCGGCGATACCTCACCGCCCTCAAGGTCGGAGCAGTTGAGAATTGTGGACGCCGAACAAGCGCCCCGACCGCCGACGAACCGTTGGGCTGCTCGGCCGCAGCGGACCGTCGGAACGAAGGAACCAGGTGGCGACTGCCCCGCGGCACCCAGTCGCTGTATGAGCACTGCGGGGAGATGCGGACGTAAGGGGCGGGCTAGCAGCCTGTTGCTGCACATGCTGACTGTACGGTTCGGCGGGGCTCGGAGACCTCAGCAGTTCCACTAATTCACAATCAGCGCTTTCTCCGGGGCAAGGCGCTCCTTTGCGGCGCCTCCCAGCCGCGACCCTGCAGCCGCGGACAGAGAACGCCGGGGCACTTGTCGAGCAAGGTGAGTGGCGCCTGACTCCGATGCAGAGAACGCAGACAAACCCGCTTGCAAGCGAGTCGACGAGCGCAATCCGCGGAAGTTGTCAGTGCCGCCCCAGCTGCCGGCCGACTGAGCGCGGCCGTCGCTTAGCGGCAAGGAGACTTCGACCGCAGCGATCCAGTCCAGCGGCCGAGCCCTACGTGCGAGGGGGACAGAAACAGTGCTCGGGGGGAGGGGGGCAGGCGAGCGGTTACGCCGAGCCAACTGCGCCAGCGACACCTTCGGATCGGAGTGAGCAGCTCCTCGGTAGCAGCGGCCGCCTCTGCGATGCGGTACTGGTCCAGCTGTCGCCGCAACCTCGGCGCACGAGTCGGCGATCGCCTTCGAGCACATCGCGTGACACTTTCGACACGTAACCGCGACGGTAAGAGGAATGTCTCTCCGCAATGCGTCGCGCCCATGCGACCGCACATACCCATATCGACCGCTGTCGCTCCGCGGCGTCTGGCCTGGCGTTGGAAGCGCGGCCGCGCCGTGAACCGCCGGCGAAGTCACGCTGGGCGACTCCCAGAGGGCCGGTGGTCACGTTTGTGGTTTCGACGTCGCGGCACTTTAGGGCCTGATCATGCTACGGTGCTGCTTTCGGATGAAGGGATGTAGCAAATGGCGCAGAAAGTAACCACCACATTCGTAGACGACCTCGATGGTCGCGAGATCGAAGCAGGCAAGGGCGGAACCGTGTCCTTCGCTTTCGACGGCGTCGACTACGAGATCGACCTCAGTGACAAGAACACCGAGAAGCTCCGCGCGGTCCTGGAAAATTACATCGCTGCGGCTCGTCGCGTCGGACGACCCGGAGCACAGCGAGCCGCGAAGCGAAGCCAGCGGTCAAGCGAAGACCTGGCCGCGATCCGTGAATGGGCGGCTGGACAAGGCATGGCGGTGTCCACGCGGGGCCGCATCGCTCAAGACGTGAAGGACGCGTTCTACAAGAGCCAGCGGTAAGCAGACTGCCGACAGACGACGCCGGGCTCGAACGGGTCGTGTTCTGGCCGCCGAGCAACCGCGGTGACTGCGCAGCTCTTCTTTGCAGTGAAATCCTCACCCCCTCCGGACCAAGCCGGGCTGACCAGAGAGAGCTGCTGTCGGATCGGCTCTTGAACTGCGTGAGTGCTGCGGCTGGTCGCAGCTGTCGCGGCACGTGTATCGCGGCGCTTAGCGTTCCCATTGTTCGCGGGTTAAGGCCCGGAAAACGGTGGGTTGTGGAGCCACGTAACCGCGAGATCGTGGATTCTCAGGAGGGCGAGATTGCCTGATCGCCTCACAACTGCAAGGGAGTGCACCTGTGAGCCGTCCTCCAGCGTGACGCTCCCGTGAACGTGCATATGCCCGTGGAAGGTCAGCCGCGGGTGCACCCCCTCTCGGAGTTCCGTTACCAGCTCCCGAGAGCGCTGGCTCGCGAGGCGTCGATCGGCGGACCACCGACGGCTGCGTATGGCGGCGTCAACGGTCGAGATCCCGGCGTCGACGGCTTCGTGAAGGAGGAGAACGTCGACGTCGCCGTCCGCGGCAGCGGCCGCTACTTCGAGCGCGTCTGGAACCTCTCGCTGGCTCCACGTGGCGCTTCGAAGGCCGCGACCCAGCGAAGCGGCGCCGCCGAACGACATGAAGGTTGCGCCGTCAAGCTCCCATCGGAACCCTCGTGGGGCAATCCAGATTCGGTGCGCAACGCGATACATGCGGTCGGGATGGCGCCCGAACTCCTCGTGGAGCTGCTGCCACCAGTCGTGGTTTCCCGGAGTGAGCAGCAGTCGTACGATCCCGTGCTCGGCTAGCAGCGCGTCGAGCGCGACGATGAATGGTTTTGCTGAGGATCTGCCACCGCGCGAACGGGTCGGTTCGGCGTAGCGGAGGTCCCCGAGGTGGAGGATCGTTCGAACATCGGGAGCGGTCCGACGGAGAAGGTGCAGGGCAGCCGTGGTGCCCTCGATGTCGGACTCCCAGTCTCCCGCTACGGCGACGCGCGTTTCGCCGTTGAGTGTGAAATCAGTGGTTGGGGAACCATCGGCTGTGGGCCACAATCGGCGCTCGGCCGGGGAGAGCCTGCGTCGACTTGGCGTCGCGGGGGTGTTGCTCATGGTACTCCCGTCGTTGTGTTTCCCGGTCGTGCGCCTGGTCGCGGTGCAGCGCGATGGGACGCGAGCACGGTGAGATGTCCTTGGGGGTCGTCGTCAATGAGGCTTGCGCCGACGGCGGCGAAGTCGATCGACATCAGGCCGGCAGCGTCGAGAACGGTCCTCACTGGTACTGGTGCACTGAGGGCGTCTCGGAGCCATGTGGCTCGGAGCCGCCGCGGGGACAGCTCGGGCAGCGCGTCGTTGTAGACCAGCCACTTTCGGATGCTGGTGAACGAGGCGGCGGTCGGGGTCGCTGATGCGTGGGCGAGAATCCCGTCTCCAGCGTCGCGCAACAGCCTCTCCACGATGGGGTTGTATGACTCGTGCACGATGGTGGTGCGCGACGGGGAGTGGCTTGTGGCGGTGTGCACGCTCGTGAGGTGCACGACGTATCGGCCGTGACGGGTCTCGATGTCGCGACCGCGGAGGTGCACCAGCTCGATCGCGTGCAGCCCGGCGCCATGGTGGAACGCCAGCGCGGCTTGCATGTACCGGCTGCGCGCCGGGGTGCGCTGCTTGGCGGCAGCGTCTTGGTAGAGGCGGATCTCGTCGGGGGTGTAGGGGAAGGACACGGTTTTGCTGCCCGGCGTGATGGTGCGGGAGCGCCATGGTGCTCGTCGGGTGTTGGCGATGCCGACCCGGCGCAGAGCCCAGCGCACGCCGATCTGTGTTCCGTGCACCCACTGCGCTCTGTCTCCGGAGGCGAGGTACTCCTCCAGGCGTTCCGGGGTGATGAGTTGTTCGGCGACGAGCGGAACGTCTTGTTGTTCACCCCAGATGACGAACGCGGCGGTGATCGCTGCGAGTCGGTGAGCGTCGCGGGCGCTCGAGGGTCGAGTGGTGGTGACGAGGTCGCGGACGAAGTCTGCGGTCTGTTCGGTCCACCCTGTGTTATCCGCTGGTTGGTAGGTGGCAATGCGGTCGACCACCTCGGGGCGTAGTGCTTGGCGAGCGATGATGGTGCTTCCTTACAGTCGGTTGCGCGGTGCGCGGTGCGCGGTGCGGAGCAGATCCGGCAGTCAGGTGTGCCGGCGAGTGCGCTGAGCCGTGGTGTTCCGCTGCGTCTTCTTGCGGAGGTGCAGGGCCGGTGTTTTCGGGAGGCGGCGGCGTCTCGGTGCGCGATGTTGGGGGTAGTCGGGTGCGGTGGGGTCTACGTCCTCGCCGTACGTGTCTCGGAGCATGCTGATGTTGACGGCGATGCAGTTGAATGCGAGAACCAGCGTGTTCGCGGTCACGCCGAAGACATGGGTGCTGTGCCGTCGCATGGACCCGCGCCAGAACTTGAGTTGGGCGTTGTCGCTTTCGACAAGGTTGCGGAGACCGTAGTACGACGCCCACTTCGTGGTCCCGAAGGGATACCGCTGACGCTCCCATGCGGCTTCGTTTGCGGGGATGACTTTGGTTGCCGCGCATGCGCAGTCGGTGCCGGGCTTGCAGGTTGTCCGGGGCACATGGGCGGGAAGCCGGTGGGAGGGCGCGTAGTTCGGGCAGCGGAGGTGACCAGCTCGCGCGGGACCCTTCATTTGGACGTCGCCGTTGCTGTACCGGCGGTTCGGGACGAACGCCCAGCGCGCGCGTTCGTCGTACAGGTCGTGGAGTTCGTTCAGAACTTCGGCGCTTGCGCGTGCCTTGAATCCGGGAAGCTTCCGGAGTCGCGTGGGCAGGGCGTCAGGGAAGAGGCTGCCGTCGATCCAGATCACGCCGGGCATGCTCTGCGAAGGGTGTGGACGGCGCTGGTTGCGGTGCAGGTCATGGATCGGGATGATGCCGCGGTCGGTGAGCGGGTGAGCCCACGAATCGGGAACAGCGTGGCTGTAGCCGCGGTCTGCTGCGAGGTGGGTGAAGGAGCGCTCGGGAAGCGAGTCGATGAGGTCGAGTCCTGCTTGTGCTTTGTAGCTTCCGGCGGGGCGGAGCGCGATCCCGCGGATGAGGGGAACCCAGTACTGCAGTCCCGGTCGGCCAGCGTCGACCAGGAGGTGTGCGTCGTAGCCGTTGAAGGCGTTGGTGCTTCGGTCGTCGTTGCGGGTGCGCCAGCCGATGCGTGCTTGCAGGTCCGGCGCGACGATCTTCCGCCCGTCGAGGTGACCGACTTTTGGCCAGTTTGTAGCGTCGTCGGTCCACTCGTCGGATTCGGAGTGGTCGTCGGGGATGTAGGTGTCGATGCTGTCCGGCTTGGCGCTCCATGCGCGAGGGCGGGCGTGGCTTTCGATGTCGGTTGAGTCGATGGCCTGCACCGGGGTCATCGGGAGCCGTCCGAGCCACGCGGGCAGCTTCGCGGACGCCGCGACGAGGGTGTTGACGAACGCGTCGAGGGTCGGCAGGTTGGCGTTTCGTTCCATCAGGACCGTGCCGAACGCATCGACTCGTCGATCGCTTCCTTCCGGTTCAAGTTCCTGGCAGAGCCGTCGGAACGCTGACTGGTAGGCGAAGTACGTCCACTCGCGGTTGGGGAGGCCGAGACGCCGGCGCTGTGCGTGGTTGAGCGAGCCTGCCCACCGGGCGACGTCGGCGAGTTTCGGGTCGCGTTTGGGTTCTTGCACCTTGAAGGCCAGGAACGTTGCGAGAACTGGTGTGAAACGCATCTCGCGGCGCCGACCGGGGAGGTCGCGTTCGAGGCGGGACAGGATCGGTTCGACTGAGGACGCGAGGGCGCAGCCGTAGTCGACGGCCTCGTCGTTGGTCATGAATCGTCCCGGCGGGAGGAAGTCGGGCATCGGGTTGAAGGTTTCGTCGATCATGAGTCGTATCCGGCGAGCGTTGCCGCGATGAGGCCGGGGTCCTTTCGGGGAGTGAGATGCGGGAGTAGGTGCGCGAAGCGCAGGTCTGTGATGCCTGCCGCGTCGGCGAAGGTGGACAGCTGAATGTCCGCGTTCAGCACCTCGACCATCCAGGTGGCGCGGAGCCGACGCAGTTCCAGTGGTGGAGCCCATTCGGCGGGAATCTCGAGAAGTGACTTGATCCGCGACAGTGGGTTCCGTTGATCTGGGGTGAATGGTCCGAGCAGCGGTCCGGACGGGTAGTCGTTCAGCAGCTGCAGGAGGGCCACTTGGTGTGCACGCCGTATGGGGATCGTTCTCGATCGGGGTCCGCGGACGTGAACGAATAGCAGCCGGTCCCGCCGTTCGAAGTCGGCTGCGGCGACAGCTTCCATCTCGGTGCCACGAAGCCCGGCTCCGAGGCCCAACCGGACGATCCCCTCGAGCGCCCGTCGCCGACGCTCGGTGCGTTGCTTCGGCGCGAGGCTGCAAAGCGCGTGCTGCTCAGCCGCGCTGTACGGTTCGGCGATGGACGCGCGCTGGTACCGCGGATCCGGCGATGTCCATCCCGCCCTCCGAGTGACGTGCCGGCCGATCTCGCGAAGTGCTGCTCGCTGCGTGCCGCGGGAGTGTTCCCCGTGGTTCCGCAGTTCTGTCGCGACGTACCACTCAACGTTTTCGGGGGTGAACAGCATCTCGGGGTCCAAGGGAATCCCGTGATGATGCGCGAACCTGCCCATCTTGCAGCTGCTGAGCACTGTCTTGTACGCAGCAGTCGGCGTCGTAGGGTTCGTTCGCCGGGCGAACCCGACAAGCGTCTCTCGTGCATCGACGAACCAAGGCTCGTGAGCGAAGCGCGGTCGGTACCGCTCGAACACCTCCTCGACGGTGTAGGCCCAGGACCCTCCGACGAAGGCGCGGCTCACCACGGTGCCACCCGGGTGCGCCGCGGTGGCGGGGACAGGAGTGGTTCCCGGCATGGACGGGACCGACGCGGATGGCTTCTGCGGCGCGGCGGAACGACGTGGGGGTTCTCGGATGGTGCGCCGTGACGTCGCGGGAGGCGTGACGGTGGGGTCGACAAAACTACGGGTTGCGCAGTCGCGGCGGAGTTGGTAGCCTCGAAGCAATCTTTGGTAGAGGTTCTTCGAAGGCCATCACCCAGCGGCATGTCTGCTACGGTGGTGGCTTTTGTAGTTTCGTCGTCGTAATGACGACTCTGCATGGTGGGTTCCTCGGTCTCCTCCCTGTCCGCAGACAGTGGTGATGTGGGCAGTTAGCCCATTGGTCCGACGTGAGCGTCGTCGGAAGTTGTAGTGGCAGCGGCTCGGCGGTTCCTGCGACTGCCGAACGCTGCGGTGGAGCGGTAGCGGCCTCGACCGACGCGTGTGAGTTCTCCACGCTTGACCATCGAGTTGATGGTGGAGTCCAGGATGTTGTCCGAGCGTGCGGCGGTGCGATCGAAGCCAAGTGCCAGCCGGAGGTCCTTCAGCGCGAACTCGCCCTTCTCTGGGACGCTGGCGCGGACCGCTGCCGCGAATGGAATGGCGGGCGGGGTGGTGAGCTGCTCGTCGACGACCCGCTGTCGCAGTCCTCGGTCGCGCACGCGCGCATGCATCGTCGACCAGTTCACGCGCAGCGGTGAAGCAGCCAGCGCGTCATCTGCGGAATCCGTGGCGGCTGCAATGTCGCCCTGCACCTTGCCGGCGACGTGCATCAGCGTCTCGATCGCTGACTCGAGTTCGCGCAGTTGCGCGGTACGTTCCTCGCGGTACCGCTGAAGATCTTGGTGGTGCATGACGCGTCGGCCTCCTTGTCGTCCAAGGATGACCGACCGGCATCGGCGAACTGCGGACTCAAGACGATTCAGCCACTCAGCACGCCCGTACAGTACTCCCTGACGATCCTGAAGGATCTCGCGGAGCTGCGGACCGATGGTGGGGTCATCGAGGAACCGCTGCAACTCCGTCAGTCGCAGGTATCGACGGCCGTACTGCAGCTTGTCGAGCTGCTCCTTGGTGAGTCCGTGCCGCCGTGCGACTTCACCACGAATCTGAGGTTGCGTGTATCTGAGGATGCGAGCTTCCGACCACAGGTTGCGGATCGATCGGATCTCCAGTTCGAGGTTCCAGGCAACGACGAGCGTCAGCACGAACTCGATGCGATCCCTGTGCACACCAGGACGATCCGCCGGATCGAAGGGCCACTCGCTGTCGTATTCGTCGCGTGCACGCTGCCGTGGGGTGGGAAGTGCAGCGGGCACGTCTGCACGTTACCGTCGCTCACTCAATCTCACAAGTTGTCAGATATGAGGTTGAGGAAAGCAGGGCAGCGCTGTCACGGACCGCAATCGTCGAATGCAACCCTCCCTGACCTGCTCCGCCAACGCTCCTGATGCCGTGGATTCCGCTCCTTGAATCGGCCGGTCGGAAGCGCAACCTCAAACGCGGTCGGTGCCGCGGTTGAGCGCCGCGAACTGCTCCGCGCTGGTGGCGACTTCGAGGAACACTGGTGCTGACGTGAACGAGAGTGGGCTGATCGGCCCGGACACCATGAATGGGTAGACCTTCTCCTGCAGCGCGCGCGGGTTGGCGAAGGTGCGGTAGAGGTCCGCGCTG
Organism: Curtobacterium sp. BRD11; assembly: GCF_031844345.1. Lineage (NCBI taxonomy): Bacteria > Bacillati > Actinomycetota > Actinomycetes > Micrococcales > Microbacteriaceae > Curtobacterium > Curtobacterium sp. BRD11. The sequence goes on along the minus strand of NZ_JAUZUZ010000008.1, from coordinate 130,157 downwards.
GTCGCGCCGACGTCATCGGCGACGCGACGGAACTCGGCGCCGCTGGTGAGTCCGTACCCATACGCCCGGATGCTGAGCTGGTTGTAGATCCCCTCATGAATGGCCCGTGTCTCCTGCGCGATGAAGGTCCATCCGAGCCCAACCTTGCGGGTTTCGCGGACGTTTTCGACAAGCTGCGCGCTCAGCGCTCGGACCGCATCGGAACCGTCTGTTGCTGAGGGGGCGAAGCGGGCTGCTTCGTCGAAGATCACGGAGCAGTTGATGGAGCGTCCTGACTCTGTCCAGGATCGGTCCGCCAGGCGGCGCAGGTGGAACGCGATCGTTCGAATGATGCGCGCTTTGATGTCCTCCTGGTCGAGCCAATCGGAGCCCTGCTCGCCGGCGACGTTGATGACGACGTACGGCTTGACTGCCCGGCTCGTGTCCGTGACCTGACGCAGGATGCTCAGCAGCTTTGTGCGTCCGGTCGGGTTGAAGACGGCGTGCACACGAGTGAACTCGTTCAGCAGGTCCGTCCACAGTCGTTCGCCCTGCAGCGCCTCTTCGAGGGTGTCGCTGAAGCGGGTCTGCGCCGTCCCGCGCGCGTAGACCCGGTTCAGGTGCCGCTCTTCGTGCAAATGCTCCAGCAGCGCCCGCAGAACGTCTTCGGGGTCATGGTCGTACCAGTGTTCGCGGTCGCGAAGCGCGGACTCGATCTCTGCGATCGCCTCCTGCCGGTTATCCGCACGTTTGATGGTGAGCAGTGAGAAGAAGCGTGTCTGCTCCAGCAGCTCGGTGAGGAGGCCGTTCGACGGCGGCAGCTGCAGATCCCGCGCGACTGACTTGACGATCACCTCACGGCCGTAGCTGCGTGCGGCGTCTTGCGGGCTGATGGGAAGTTGATTCTCGCTGCTGAACTGGCCCTGCGGGTCGAAGACGAACACGCTCATCTGCGTGTGCCGCAACTGCTGCGCGAGCATGTATGCCGCGAGGGCGGTCTTGCCGCTGCCGGTCCGGCCGAAGATGCCCGTGTGGAACGCGCCGTCGGTGTGCTCGGAGGCGAAGTCGCGGATGAACATCGGAAGCCGCACGTCACTTCGGTACACGCGCCCGAGGTACACGACCTCGTGTCGACGACTTGCGATCAGACCCTGCACGAGGTCCTCGTCGACGAGATTCACGCCAGCGCCGGTGGTGGGACTCATTCCAAGTGCCCCGCCTGATTCCGTTGGTACGCGCCGGAACGGCGGCGCGGGGGCGTCGCTTTCGAACACAGCCTGCACGCGCACGTTTGCGGTACGCACGTCGCCCTCGGCGGACAGGTGCGGCAGGGAGCCGTGTATGCGAAGCACACCGCGCATGTTGGGGTCTTCGTGCCACCGGTTGTGCGTCTCAATCTCGTTGACGGTGCCGAGCGCGATGAGGTAACGACCTTCGTTGAGGGGGTGGTACGTGTACACCATGTCGCCGAGGAGCGTCTCATTGGCCGCCTTCTCGACGATGTCGATCGTGACGTCGCCCGTGCCGCTCGGCGAACCTACGATGCCGATCTGGGTGGGACGTAGGCGGGGTCGCTCCCTTGGGGCGGGTGCGGGTTCGGCGGTCATCTCAGACCCCTTCCGTGCGGTATGACTGCACCAGCATCGGTGCCAGTTCCTCGTGGTGCCGCGCCAAGTGCAGGTGAGCCGCTGCGCGGAGGGCAGACAGGCCGAGCCCGACGCTTTTCGCGATCACGTCAGCGAGGTACTGCGGGTACGGTTCGCGGACGAACGGACCGGTGATTTGCAGCTGCAGCGACGCGAACAGTCGGTGCAGGTGCTCCGAGCTTTCCGCAATCTCGGGTTTCACTTCCAGCCGGTAGGTCGGTGCTGCTTCGTCCGGCTTCCAGTAGAGGAAGTACATCCGACGGTCCCGGAGCGGCTGAATGATGTCGTCAAGGGCGCGGACGATGTTCCTGTTGTGCAGTTCGCTGCCTTGCCGGGCGAACAGGTGTAGTTGCCGCCACGGGTCAGCTTCGACCTTGGTTGGGCGTGTGTACTCCCCTGGCTGAAGGATCATCGAGGTGACGTACTTGTCGTCACCCGGGATCGACAGGCCGATCTGTTTGGAGAGCGCATCAGCGATCACCCGTGACGAGTCGTACTTTGGCATCGCAACGATCGCCGGATTCGCAACGAAGGACTCGAGCGAACCGACGAGGTCGTAGTCGACGGCGAGGTCACCGCTAGTCCCGGACACCGTGGCATCCGCGGACGAGAACCCGCTGTTCAGCTGAATTATTGGCGTGAGGTGGCTGCCGTCGTAGACGCGGATGAGGTGCGGAGAGTCGGCGAGGACTCCTAACTCGTGCACGATCATCGCGGCACGCGCGAGGCGTTCATTGTCTACGTTGTGAACCAGCACCCGCTCAAACGACTGGTACTGGTTGTGATCCCATTCGCGACCGGGTTGGCCTGGTCCCGAGAACCCTTCAACCCCTACAGCGACGGCCATCACCATATCGACGGCAACGGTTCGCTCGACCGCGAATCCTCCGTCAACCGCGCACACAGTGTCTGATTTCGCCGGCTGAGCCGTCAGGATCAGGCCGGACTGCTCCGCGGCAGTGCGCAACTGGTCACGCTGCTGCAGCGCCGGGAGCAGGAGCGCTTCGACCTCCTGCGCGGCGGCGGGTGCGCGTTGCAGCAGCGTAGCCAGGAGATCCTCCGGCAGCCGGGCATATTGATGCCCGTCATCGGTGTGCATCAGTCATCTCCTGGCATCCCCCATACGCCTCGCCGCTTCGACGATGCCGCGGCGTACCTGCCGGGCAAATCCTGTTCCGAAACGTGCTGCTTCAGTCTGCTTCCCGCGCCGTGGTCCCAGAGGCCGACATGCTGCAAACGCGCGACAACTACGGACGGTGCGACACCGATCTGCTCAGCGAAGTCGAGCACGTCCTCCGGCGTATGAAGGTCCAGTAGTTCATTCGCTCGGGACGAAGGGATCAGCAACTCGTACGCGAACTCCTGAGCCTGCCGCTCTTCTACAGGCACACCATTAGCCGACTGTGCCGCCGCGGAAGCTGCGTCCTCGTTCTGGTCGTCAGGGTCCGTTTCGACGAAGAGTTCCGCATGACCGTGCAGCAGAACGTGCCCCAACTCGTGGAACAGGGTCTCCCACAGCTTGTCGTCCGTTCGACCTCGAAGGCTGAGTTGCACCACTGGCTCAGACGCGCTGAACCAGCGAGTGACGCCGTAGGCGCGTGTCCCTGGCACGTCCTCAACGAACACGATACGCAGACCGAAGCTTGCCGCTAGGGTCACCGTTTCCTGCAAAGCTTCCCGAACCGGGCGCTGAGTGAGCGCTCGAAGCTGCGGTAGTGCCGTTCGCAGCGCATTCGGGCGGAACGCCGGCGCGGGCAGCTCGCGGGCTGCAAGTTCACCGAGCCGAAGCCAAACCGCCACAGCGGCGTCATCAATTGAGTACGCGGATGTTTGGCGAAACCGCACGACTAGAGATCCCATGAGGGCATCAAACGTGGGCTTGTTGGCGACGCCGAAGAAGCGCAACAGTTCACCGACACGGTCAACGTCCTCGACCTTGCCATCGCGAAGATAACCGCGCGCGACGAGATGCTTGATCGGCATGCGCCGCATCCAAGGGATGAGGGTTCGGAACGACTCGCGCTGTTCAAGCTGCTGCAAACGTTCTCGGTAGCTTGCTTCGAGTCGTAGCCACCAGTGCGCTGGAGTGCCGGTGACCATCTCGAGCCGCTGTGCCACGTCCGCGCTGACGCTCGCGCTGCCACGGACGATTTGATTGATGTGCTTCGGTGTGAGCGACGTTCGTCTCGCGAGTTCCGCCTGCGTCATGTCAATTTCTTCTAGCCGAACACGAAGCGTCTCACCGGGCGCGACCGCCCAGTCAGTGTTTCGCATGGAGAACGGCTTGCGGGGCCGATTTTCAGTGTTCATCTGACACCTCCCTTCAGTGGTAGTCGACGATCTCGAGGATCTCGATGGAACGGATCTCGGACCAGTCGTCGTATGGTTCGTCGACGCCCACTGGGACGAAGACGAGTCGGCGCGGGTGCTTCAGGTCGAGCGCGAACTGGCCAGCACGGTCGGCCTTGAGCGAGTGAAGGCGACCACCGAGCAGCTGCAAGTCTTGCAACGAGTCGGCCTCGGTCAGGTGTTGCAGTCGCATCTCGATACGGGCCGCGTTGTCGCTGCCGAACATCCTGACCAGCTGACGGTGGGATGCGCACATCTCCTCCAGCTTCGGGTCGGCGAAGAACACGTCCATGCACCTGATGCTACACGCGTGCACCGGACCGGTACATACCTACCGGTAGAGTCGCCAAGCTTCACGCCGGAACGTCTGCCAATCGGTCCGTCGCTCCGAACGCGGCACCGCCCACCGCTCCCGCCACCACTCCGACAGCGCACCCACGGGGTCGTCCCGCCACTCCAACGCGTCCTCCTCACCGCGGAGGAACTCCAAGGAGTTCGACGCCGTCAGCCCGAGAAACAGCTCCCGTTGTACGCCATGGAATCGGAGCCGGCGCCCGTCCAAGCCCATCGCATGCAGCGCACGCTGCACCACCTCCCGGCGGTTACGGAAGCTCGTTCCTCCCCAACCGGCCTTCCGCTGGGTGAGCCCATCCCCCAGCCCTTCCGACGCCAACGCCACCAGATCGTCGTAGATCGGACCAGTGAAGTGAAAGTCGCCACTGCCTGACGAGAACCCGACCGGCGCCAACGCCCACGAACCATCCCGCCGACGCAGCCGGCTATACACAGACGACCGCCCCAACGCCGACGAAGTCGTCACCGCCGCGAGCTGCGCGCTGCGCTCCTCACCAGAGATCCGCCCACGGGACCCGCTGTACTTCCGAGCGAAGACCTCCCGAACCTCGTTACTCGTCGCCAGAAGCGCCATCAGCTTCCCAGCGAGCAACTCCCGGTACGGGGGGACAGCACCAAGAACGAAAGCGTCCATCATGTTGATCAGCCCTGCACGCTGCTGCTGACCCGACCAGCCGATCGCCGCGTCTCGAGCACGCATCGCGAACACCGGATCCGCGAGCCCGATCAAACCCATCAGACGATCATTATGCCCCTCGTCAACAACGAGGAAACGGACGCGTCGACCGTAGCCAGCCGAAACCGGGATCGACCAATGCAGGGTCGACCACCGCCACAACAAGCCGTTATGGTCTCGCGGCGAGTGCAGCTCGATCAGACGAGGACGAATCCGAGACGGATCAACCTCATCACCATCAGCCAACCGTTCAAGGAACGACCCCTCATGCCGCTCAAGCGCAGGACGCGCTCGGTCAAGCTGCGATCGTACGGACTCCCCATGCAACGCACGCAGATGCTCCTTGTCCTCGACCGGCGGAGCCTCCAACCCGCCATCGCGGAACTGGAAACCCTGACGCCGCAGGTGAACGATCAAGTCCTTCCGGAGACGCAACGCCGACTCCGACAAGGGAACACCGTCCGGTCCCACCGCTGGCAACCCATCCACGGACAGCACCGCCCCGACCGCGGAGGACTCCCCATCAGTCGGCAACGCGCGCACGCCATCAGCCGCCGACAGAACCATTAGTCGAGTATCCCAGGCCCTCGAAGTCCCCTGGCACCCAGCGTCGCCGAACGAGGCGCACGCGCCCGATACCAACGAAACGGGCCAACGCAGCCAGGCGTCGACACCCCGAACTGCCTGACCGATCTGGCACACCAGGAAAATCGCCGAGCGCGCGCCCGTAAAACCCCAGATCAGGCGCCTAGTCGAGAGGTTATTGATCGCGCCAAGCTCGCAGCCGGACGGGCGAAGAGCCGCGAAGGACAGCCAAACTGTCACGCCGCGGCATCCAAGTGAGAGGGAGCCGATCCGCGAACTGACGCGGATCGGCCGCCACTTTCCTCAATGGGTAGCCGTGACTTTCCACAACTACCCGACTGCGGAGACGGAGGGATTTGAACCCTCGGTCCCCTCAAAGGGGACTCCACCTTAGCAGGGTGGTGCACTCGGCCGGACTATGCGACGTCTCCGTGCGCTCTCACGAGCGCGTGACCCACCATACAGGAGGACGAGCGTCCTCTCGACCTCCCGCCACGACACGATCACCTCGGGTCGGTCGCCGGGTCCCCTGAAGTGGGGACAGGTGGGGCTTGTCCGCTCGTACCCCGACGCCTAGCATCGTCGGGACGCGGACATCACGTTCCGGGGGCATCACCTCCCCCGTCGCCGCGACACAGCACCAGACGTCGTCCCCCCCTTCTGCCGAGCCCGACGCACCCGACCGCGGCGGCCCGGACGGGGACGACCAGGGGGCGCGGACCCGGTCCGCGCCCCCGCTCTGGGTGCTCTCCGGTGGGCGCTGCCCCCACCGTGCCTCACGCGGCGGAGCGGAACCGGTCGGGCAACGCGATGAGGTCCTCCGCCAACCCCACGAGCGCTGCGGCGCACTCGTCGAGCTGTCCACGCTCCGCCGCAGCAGCCGCCCGTTCGACCTGCTGCACGCGAGCACGCCGCCCGACGACGGCGTCGATGCCGTTCGCCACGGCGACGTCGTCCGTGAAGAAGGTGTCGAGCACGGCCCGCTGCGCCGTGAGCCAGTCGGCACTGACGATCGCACCGCGCCGACGGAGGTACCAGGCACCGAGCTCGACGAGCGCCCCGGCCTCGGTCAGGCAGGACCTGAGCACGAGCGCGTCGAACTGCTCATCCGCCCCCTGGCAGCCGGGAGCGGGATCGGCGATCATCGCCCGGGCGACCCGGAGTCGCTCGACCATCTGGCCGACGGACCAGTGGGCGACGACGACGCCGACGTACCGCTGCACGCTGACGAGCCGCAGCGCCTCGAGCGGGACGAGGGCTTCGCGGACGGGTGTGCGCGAGACCTGCATGTCCCGGGCGATGTCGTCGAGCCGGAGCCGTTGCCCCCGCCGGTAGACCCCGCGCAGGACGTTCTCGAGCAGCTTGAGGAAGACGGCGTCACGCAGCAGGCTGCGGCGGATGCCGTTCGGGTCGGGGACCCGGTCGTTCCCCGAGGACGATGACCGATCCATCGCCCCAGGGTCACGCACGACGACCACCCGGTGCTCCGGGGGCGGGCGACCAGGGGAACGATCCGGTCGGGGTCGGGATGTGGAGGAGTGCCATGCCGAGACCCTCCCAGCGAGAGGGTCTCGGCGCTAAACATCACGTATACGAAATCCTACTTCTTGGACGCGTCGGTGAGGACGGACAAGGGTTGGGTGATGTCCTCCAGACCCTTGCGCGCCGCGTCGACCCCGAACACCAACGCCACGATCCCGCCGGCGATCATCACCGCCGACCCGAGCAGGTACCCCCAGAAGAGCGGTTCACGTGACGACCCGTCCCCGATGAACGCACCGTAGATCGCCGGGGCGACCGCACCGAAGATCTGCGCGAGGGCGAAGAAGTACGAGATCGCCTGCGACCGCAGCTCGAGCGGGAAGATCTCGCTCACGGTCAGGTAGGCGCTCGAGGCACCGGCCGAGGCGAAGAAGAACGAGACGCACCAGAACACGACCTGCACGGTGGCGCTGATGGCGTCGGCTCGGAACAGGAACGCCGAGGTGGCGAGCACCAGACCCGACACCAGGTAGGTCAGGAAGATCATCTGCCGACGACCCCAGGTGTCGAAGAACCGGCCGAGCACGATCGGCCCCAGCAGGTTGCCGATCGCGAACGGGAAGAAGTACACGGCCGTCTCGGCGGTCTTCAGCCCGAAGAAGTTCGTGAGCACCAGGGCGTAGGTGAAGAAGATCGCGTTGTAGAGGAACGCCTGGGTGATCATCATGGTCGCGCCCACCAGGGTGCGGGTCGGGTACTGCTTCAGCAGCACCTTGGCGATCGTCAGGAACCCCACCTTGTCCAGCGGCGTGACGGTCATGGCCTTCGACTCGTCGACGTCCGGCAGCCGGTGTCCGGTGGACTTCTCGACGGAGGCCTCGATCTCGGAGACCGTGCGCTCGGCCTCCTCCTCGCGTCCGTGGGTCATCAGCCACCGCGGGCTCTCCGGGATGTGCCGCCGCAGGAAGATGATCGCGATGCCGAGCACCGGGCCGAGGAAGAACCCGATGCGCCACCCGATGTTCTCGGCGAAGATCGACGTGTCGAGCAGGTAGATGTTGGCGAAGGCGCCGAGCGCCGCACCGCCCCAGTACGTGCCGTTGATGGCGATGTCGACGTGCCCGCGGTACTTCGACGGGATGAGTTCGTCGATCGCCGAGTTGATCGCCGCGTACTCACCGCCGATGCCGAGGCCCGCCACGAAGCGGAACGCCGCCAGGAACCAGAAGTCCTGGGCGAGTCCGGCGATGCCCGAACCGATGAGGTAGATCGCGAGCGTCAGGATGAAGAGCTTGCGGCGGCCGAGCCGGTCGGACATCCGTCCGAAGACCAGGGCGCCGACGACCTGTCCCACCAGGTAGATGGTGCCGAGCAGGGTGACCTGCTGCGTCGACAGGTCGAGGTCGGCCTGGAAGCCGGCGTTCGAGACGATCTGGATCTCGAGGCCGTCGAGGATCCAGGACACCCCCAGACCCACCACCACGCTCCAGTGGAAGCGCGTCCACGGCAGTCTGTCCATCCTGGCGGGGACCAGGCTCTTGATCGCCCCGTTCGTCGTGCTGCTCACGAGAGCGGACCGTACTCCGGAGATTCCAGGCTGGTTCCCAGTACCAGCGCAGCTTTACGTCCTCACAGATTCAGGAACTCGTGCGACGCGGACGGGAGGCGCGGGGCGGGCCCGCACCGTGCCTCCCGTCTGCGTCGGATCGCGGTGACGCGCGACGTCACGACCGCACGCGGCCGCAGCCCGCGTCGGTAGCGTGACGACGTGCCCACCCAGAACTCGATCGACCGCATCCTGACCACGCACACCGGCTCGCTCCCCCGATCGCCCGAGCTGACCGCGCTCCTGGTGGCCCGCGACCAGGGGAAGCCCCACGACGAACAGGCACTCCGCGAGGAGATCGCCGCCGTGCTCGCGCGCACCGTCGACGCGCAGCTCGACGCGGGCCTCGACGTCGTCAACGACGGCGAGGTCCCGCGCGTCGGCTTCTCGACCTACATCCGCGACCGGCTGTCGGGGTTCGGGGGCTCCGGTCACCGCAAGCCGACGCTCGACAGCGTGAAGTTCCCGGAGTACGCGGCGTTCCAGGCCCGGCAGATCGACGAGGGCGCAGAGTTCGCCCGGGTGTGGGACACCCCGCTCGCCCAGGGGCTGCTCGAGTACGACCAGGAGCGCGCCGGCATCCGCGAGGACCTCGACGGCTTCGAACGCGAGCTCGCCCGGAACGCCGCCGCCGGCCGCACCCCGGCCGGCACCTTCATCTCCGCCGCGACGCCGGGCATCGTCGCCACGACCCTGCTGCTCGACGACGAGAACCCGCACTACCGCGACCACAGGGAGTACGTGTTCGCGCTGGCCGAGCAGCTCCGCGTCGAGTACGAGGAGATCGTCGCCCGCGGGCACGTCCTGCAGCTCGACGCCCCGGACCTCGCCATGGAGCGCGTCATCCACTTCGGCGACGCGTCGCTCGACGAGTTCCTGGCCGCCGTGGACCTGCACGTCGACGCGCTCAACCACGCGCTGCGGAACATCCCGAAGGAGCAGACGCGGCTGCACGTCTGCTACGGCAACTGGCAGGGCCCGCACCAGGACGACGTCCCGGTCGACGTGCTGCTCCCCCACCTGTACCGCGCCGAGGTCGGGTCCTTCAGCATCCCGTTCGGCAACCCGCGGCACGCGCACGAGTTCCCGGCCTTCCGCGACCTGCCGCTCCCCGACGACGCGGTGCTCGTGCCGGGCGTCATCGACGTCACGACCAACTACCTGGAGCACCCGCAGCTCGTGGCGAACCGGATCGTCGAGGCCGCCGAGGCCGTCGGCGACCCCACCCGCATCGTCGCCGGGACCGACTGCGGCCTGGCGACCTTCGCGAGCTACGAGTTCGTCGCCGCGGACGTCGCGTGGGCGAAGCTCCGAGCACTCGTCGAGGGTGCGGAGATCGCGTCGCGCCGCCTGTTCGGCTGACGCTCCCGCCGCTCTGCTCCCGCAAGACGCAACGTCGGCGGGTCCTCGCAGCGGTACAGCGCTGCGAGGTGTCGCCGAGGTTGCGTCTTCCGGAGCCGAGCGCCTCCCGTCCGCATGTCGGTGCGCGGGCGTAGCGTGCGGACCGTGACCCGACCTGACATCCACACGGTCGGCGAGCTCCGCGCTGCTGGGCACGTCCAGAAGTCGGTCCGCGCCGAGATCCGCGACAATCTCCTCCAGGCCCTGCGCGAGGGCCGCGACCCCTGGCCCGGCCTGCACGGGTTCGAGACGACCGTCATCCCCCAGCTCGAGCGTGCGCTCATCGCCGGGCACGACGTCGTGCTGCTCGGCGAGCGCGGGCAGGGCAAGACCCGCCTGCTCCGCACGCTGCAGGGGCTGCTCGACGAGTGGACCCCGGTGATCACCGGGTCCGAGCTCGGCGAGCACCCGTTCGAGCCGATCACCACCGCGAGCACCCGCCGTGCCGAGGAGCTCGGCGACGCCCTGCCGATCTCGTGGGTGCACCGCGACGAGCGCTACGTCGAGAAGCTCGCGACCCCCGACACCAGCGTGGCGGACCTGATCGGTGACGTCGACCCGATGAAGGTGGCCGAGGGCCGCAGTCTCGGCGACCCCGAGACCATCCACTTCGGGCTGATCCCCCGCGGGCACCGCGGCATCGTCGCGATCAACGAGCTCCCCGACCTCGCGGAGCGCATCCAGGTCGCGATGCTCAACGTGATGGAGGAGCGCGACGTGCAGATCCGCGGCTACGTGCTGCGCCTGCCCCTCGACGTGCTCGTCGTCGCCAGCGCCAACCCCGAGGACTACACGAACCGCGGCCGCATCATCACGCCGCTGAAGGACCGCTTCGGCGCCGAGATCCGGACGCACTACCCCATCGAGCTCGCCGACGAGGTCGCCGTCATCCGGCAGGAGGCCCAGCTCACCGCCGAGGTCCCCGACGCCCTGGTCGAGATCCTCGCCCGGTTCACCCGCGCCCTGCGCCAGTCCAGCGCCGTCGACCAGCGGAGCGGCGTCAGCGCCCGCTTCGCCATCGCCGGCGCCGAGACGATCTCCGCCGCCGCCGTGCACCGCGCCGCGCGGCAGGGCGAGGAGCACCCGGTCGCGCGGCCGATCGACCTCGAGACCGCGGTCGACGTCCTCGGCGGCAAGATCGAGTTCGAGAACGGGGAGGAGGACCGCGCCGACGAGGTCCTCGAGCACCTGCTCCGCACCGCCACCGCCGAGACCGTCCGCTCGCGGTTCCGCGGGATCGACTTCGGCGTCCTCGTCGAGGCACTCGACGGCGGCACGATGGTGACGACGGGCGAGCAGGTCAGCGCCCGGGCCTTCCTCGAAGGGCTCCCGTCGATCGGCGAGTCGGACGTCTACGACCAGGTGTGCGAGCGACTCGGGGCGACCGACGACGGCGAGCGGGCCGGCGCGATCGAGCTCGCGCTCGAGGGGCTCTTCCTCGCCCGGCGCATCAGCAAGGAGTCGGGGGGCGGCGAGGCCGTCTATGGCTAGCCGGCAGAACCGCCGCCTGACCCGCGACGCCCGGTACGGGAAGTACGAGGGCGGACCGGATCCCCTCGCTCCCCCGGTCGACCTGACCGAGGCGCTCGACGCCATCGGCGAGGACGTCATGGGCGGCACCTCCCCCGAGCGTGCCCTCCGCGAGTTCCTCCGGCGCGGCGGCCAGACCCAGCGCGGGCTCGACGACCTCATGCGCCGCGTCGCCGAACGGCGGCGCGAGCTCACCAGCCGGAACAACCTCGACGGCACCCTGCAGCAGGTCAGGGAGCTCCTGGACCAGGCCCTGCTCGCCGAACGCGGTGAGCTCGCCCGGAACGTCGACCTCGACGACGGCGACCGTGCCCTGGCCGAGCTGCAGCTCGACAGCCTGCCGCCGTCGCCCGCGAGCGCCGTGCAGGAGCTGAACGGCTACGACTGGACGAGTCCGACGGCCCGGCAGAAGTACGACGAGATCAAGGACCTGCTCGGGCGCGAGGTGCTCGACCAGCGCTTCGCCGGCATGAAGCAGGCGCTCGAGAACGCGAGCGACGAGGACCGCGCAGCCGTGTCCGCGATGATGCGCGACCTCAACCAGCTGCTCGACGACCACCGCCGCGGCACGGACACGCAGGAGCAGTTCGACGCGTTCACGGCGCAGCACGGGCAGTACTTCCCGTCCGGCCCGCAGAACGTCGAGGAGCTGCTCGACGACCTCGCCGCACGAGCCGCGGCCGCGCAGCGGATGCGGAACTCGATGACGCAGGAGCAGCGCGACGAGCTCGACGCGCTCGCCCAGCAGGCGTTCGGCTCACCGGACCTGATGGGTCAGCTCGGGCAGCTCGACGACACCCTCCGCGCGCTCCGCCCCGGCGAGGACTGGGGCAGCTCCGAGCGGATGGACGGCGAGCAGGGCCTCGGACTCGGCGACGGGACCGGCGTCTTCCAGGACATCGCCGACCTCGACGCCCTGGCCGAGCAGCTGGCGCAGTCCGGGCCCGGGTCCGACCTCGCCGACCTCGACCTCGACGCCCTGCAGCGTCAGCTGGGCGACGAGGCCACCGTCGACGCCCAGACCCTGCAGCGGTTGGAGCAGGCCCTGCGGAACTCGGGCGCGGTGCAGCGCGGCACCGACGGACACCTCCGGCTGACCCCGAAGGCGATGCGGCAGCTCGGCAAGAGCCTGCTCAGGGACGTGGCCGAGCGGATGTCGGGGCGCCAGGGCGCGCGTGACCTCCGTCGCGCCGGGGCGTCGGGCGAGCCCTCCGGGGCGACCCGACCGTGGGCGTTCGGTGACACCGAGCCGTGGGACCTCCCCCGGTCGATCACGAACGCCCTGGTCCGGACCGCGGCGGACGGACGCACCGGACCGGGTGTCCGCCTGACGATCGACGACGTCGAGGTGCAGGAGACCGAGGCGCGGACCCAGGCGTGCGTGGCGCTCCTCGTCGACACGTCGTTCTCGATGGCGATGGAGGACCGCTGGGTCCCGATGAAGCGGACGGCCCTCGCGCTGCACACCCTCGTCAGCACGAGGTTCCGCGGCGACGACCTGCAGCTCATCGCCTTCGGGCGCGAGGCGGAGGTCATGGACGTCGAACGACTCGTCGGCCTCGACGCCCAGTGGGACAAGGGCACGAACCTGCACCACGCACTGCTGCTGGCCAACCGGCACTTCCGGAAGCACCCGACGGCGCAGCCAGTGCTCCTGGTCGTGACGGACGGCGAGCCGACCTCGCACCTCGAGCCGAACGGCCAGGTGTGGTTCGGCTACCCGCCCGATCCCGTGACGATCGCGCTGACGGTCCGCGAGCTCGAGAACGCCGGCCGGCTCGGGGCGCAGACGACGTTCTTCCGACTCGGTGACGACCCCGGGCTCGCGCGGTTCATCGATGCCATGGCCCGACGGGTGGACGGCTCGGTCGTCGCGCCCGAGAACGACGACCTCGGGGTCGCCGTGGTCGGGTCGTACCTCGGTTCCCGTCGCGGAGGCGCGTCCCTGTTCGGCGACGACCGGGCGGGCTGATTGCGACCGGCCGTCGGACGGGAGGCTCCCCACCGGGCACGGCCCGGCAGCCGCTGGCGCGTCTGCCGGGAACCGGCCGGCGTGGGCCCCGGCGCCGGACGGTGCCGCGCCTCCCGTCCGTCAGAAGAGGGGCCAGGGGACGGCGGGTCCGTGTCCGGGCGGCGGCGGGAACATCCCGACCGCGCGCAGCGCGGCGCACCGGGCCCGCAGGTTGTCGATCTCCCCGCGGGTCAGGTGCTCGGCGAGCGCGACACCGAGGTCGCCGCGGAGCGCCTCGGACACCCGGTCGAGCCCCTCGAGCTCGTCGGGGTCGAGCGGCTCCCCGATCCAGCCCCACAGGACCGTGCGGAGCTTGTGGTCCACGTGGAAGGTCAGCCCGTGGTCGACGCCGTGGCGGTGCCCGTCCGGCATGGCGAGCACGTGCCCGCCCTTGCGGTCGGCGTTGTTCACCACCACGTCGAACACCGCCATCCGGCGGAGTGCCGCGGTGTCCTCGTGCACGAGCGTGACGGGCTGGTCGTGCTCGTCGATGGCCTCGAGCACGGGCAACCACGGGGTGCCCTCGGCGTCGGCCTCCTCGGTCGGCACCAGGTCGACGGGGTCCTGCTCCGGGTCGACGTCCTGCCAGCGCTGGACCATGCCGGGGCCGAACGGGCCGTCGCCGAGCCAGGTGGGCGGCACGATGCCCCACCCGAAGGCCTCGGAGACCAGGTGTGCCGCGACCTCCCGGCCGGCGAGCGTGCCGTCCGGGAAGTCCCACAGCGGACGCTCCCCCTCGACGGGCTTGTACACGACGGACTCGCCGTCGAGGTCGGCGAGGAAGGTGGCGTTCGACGCCTCGCGGATGCGCGCCCGGATCGTCAGCGGGCCGTCGTACCGGGGTGCGTCGTCGCTCATGCGTCGCCGGGGCGCCGACCGGCAGCGACGACCTCGCGCGTGCGTTCGACGAAGGCCCGGGCGCTGCCGACGGGGATCTTCACCTGGAAGACCTCGGCGGGCTCGGGCATCTCGACGACGGCCTCGACCTCGTCGCCGTCCTCGTCCGTCTCGGTGACGATCTCGAGCTCGTCCTCGATCGGGTACGCCTCGATCACCACCTGCGCCGTCGCCGGGTCGAACCCCAGGCTCAGGGCACCCGCGCGGAACTCGGGCTCCACCGGCTGGTCGAGCGGCGCGGCGTCCCGGAGCTCGGACGGTGCCGCCGGCGGGACGCTGAAGCGGTTGTCCTCGACGGTCGCGACCTCGTCGAGGAGCTCGGCGACCTTGTCCGCGAGCACCGCGGACTGCTCCTTCTCGAGCGCGACGCTGGTCACCCGCTTGCCGTCGCGTGCCTGCAGGTAGAAGGCGCGTTCACCCGGGCGGCCGACCGTCCCGACGACGAGACGTTCCGGCCAGTCGAAGCCGTGCACGATGGTGGGCATGACCCGATTGTAGGAGCGTGCGGCTCCGTCCGTTCAGGGTCGAGCGGTCCCCGGCTCACTGCTGCCGACCGCTCCGTCCGCCGAGCCGGTCCCGTCGTGTCCTGCTCCGCCGCCGGTCCCGTCCGCTCCGCCTCCGCCGCCGGTCCCGTCGTGTCCTGCTCCGCCGCCGACCGCGGCGTCGCCCGAGGGGGCCGGTGCCGCGGCGAGCCACGACAGGTCGCCGGAGTCGGTGTTGGTGGCGACGACCTCGGGCCGGTGTTCCCCGTAGCGGACGACCGAGACGGACGCCGGACCGACCGCGATGCGCTGGAACAGGTCGAGGTGCATGCCGAGCGCGTCGGCGAGGACGGACTTCACGATGTCGCCGTGGCTCACGGCGACCCACACCGCCGTCGGGCCGTGCTGCGCCTCGACCTCGGCGTCGATCCGGCGGATCGCGGCGACCGCACGGGACTGCATCGTCTGCATGGACTCGCCGCCGGGGAACACCACGGCGCTGGGGTTCGCCTGCACCGTGCGCCACAGTGGTTCCTTCGCGAGGTCCGCGAGCTTCCGGCCCTGCCAGTCGCCGTAGTCGGCCTCGGTGATCGCCCGTTCGACCCGCACGTCGGGGCTGCCCTGCTGGCGGGCGAGCAGGGCGCGTGCGGTCTGTCGGCAGCGCTCGAGCGGGCTCGTGACGAGCGCGACGAGCGGGATCGGCGCGATGCGCTCGGCGGCCCGGTCGGCCTGCTCGCGGCCGACGCGGTCGAGTGCCACCCCGGCGGTGCGACCCGCCAGGACCCCGGTCGCGTTCGCGGTGGTGCGTCCGTGCCGGACGAGGAGGACGGTCGCCATGCGGTCGATCCTAGGCCGCGGCGGCCACGCCCTCCGGCGCGGTCACGATCCGCCCGTCGACGACGGTCACCAGGTCGTCCAACGCGTCCCGGTGCACGAGGTCGTGCGTGACGAGCAGGGTCGCCGTCCCGCGCTCGTGCGTCAGACGGGCGATCAGCTCCATCACGGCACCGCCCCGCTCCTGGTCGAGCGCACTCGTGGGTTCGTCGACGAGCAGCACCTCGGGGTCGTGCACGAGCGCCCGGGCGATCGCGACGCGCTGCCGTTGTCCCCCGGAGAGCTGCGCCGGTCGTGCATCGCCGTGACCCGAGAGCCCGACCGCGTCGAGCAGGTCGTCGACCCGGGCGCCGGGGACCCGACGATCGCGGGCGCCGAGGTGTCCCATCACGAGCAGCTGTTCGCGCGCGGTCAGCGACGGCAGCAGGTTCGACTGCTGGAACACGATCCCGATGCGGTCCCGGCGGAGGTCCGACGCTGCGTCGCGGGACAGCGACGCGGCGTCGACCGCCGTCGATCCGCTGCCGACGAGCACCCGACCGGAGTCGGGGCGGACGAGCGACGCGGCGACGGCGAGCAACGACGACTTACCGGACCCGGAGGGGCCGGTGATGCCGGTGACGCTGCCGGCCGGAGCGGCGAGGGAGACGTGGTCGACCGCGGTGACGCGACGGTCGCCGTCGGGGAAGGTGAGGGTGACGTCGTCGAGGGTGATCATCGGTTGCTCCCGAGTGCGGTGAGGGGGTCGGCTGCGGTGACGGTGCGGAGGGCGACCGCGGCGCCCGCGAGACCGAGCACGGCCATCGCGACACCCGGTACCAGGGTGGTGAGGGGGCTGAGGAGGAACGGCAGCGTGCCCCCGGCGAGCGCACCGAGCACCGCGACGAGCGCCGTCCCGGTGCCGATGCCCGCCACGAGGACCACGAGCGCCTGACCGAGTGCGTCGCGGACGAGCGACCCGGTGCTCGCTCCGAGCGCCTTGAGCACGGCGACGTCACCGGCGCGTTGCATGGTCCAGACGGTGAAGAAGGCGCCGACGACCAGCGCGGAGACGCCGAACAGCATCGCGATCATGAGACCGAGCGACCCGACCTCGGACCGGAAGGTCTCGAGCGCCGTCAGCGATCCGAGCGGTGTGGTGGCGGACGTGTGCGTGGTCGCGGCGACGGCTCCCCAGTCCGGCGAACCGGACACGGCGAGCACCGTCGGTGCGCCCTCGCCGCCGAGCCGGCGGTCGGCAGCGGCCCACGCACCGGGGGTCATCACGACGACCGGGGTGTGGCTGTACCAGGCGTCCCCGCCGACGGACGCGACGCGGTGGTCGGTCCCGGAGACCGAGATGCGGTCGCCCACCACGACGCCGAGCTGCTCCGCCGCCGCCGCCGACAGGCCGACCGAGTCGTCCTGCGCGGGCGCCAGCGCAGCCACGACACCGTCGCCGCCCCGCGGCAGCCCGAACAGGGCGACGCCGACCGCGGACGCACCGGCACCCGACGTCGCGGGAGCAGCGCTGGCGCGTCCCTGGACGATGCCCACCGGCACCACGTCGTCGACGCCGGCCGCCGTCCGCCAGCCGTGTCGTGCCTCCCGTCCGATCGCGGACGTGGCGAAGGACGGCTGCCCCGCGGACGGCTGTTGCAGCACCAGCCGGTCGCCGGGCAGGTCGAGGACAGCGGAGATGTTCTGCGACGCCAACCCGCCCGTCAGTCCCGCCAGGAACCCGACCAGGAGGGTGATGAGCGCCACGACGGCACCGATGAGCACGAAGCGTCCACGAGCGAACCGGAGATCGCGCCAGGCGACGAACACGGCCGTTCCTTCCCGGTCACGGACCCTCCGTGACCTCCAGGACCAGCGTCGTGTGCCGACGGCGAGCGGTCATCGCCGGCACGGACGGTCCCACGATCGAACTTCTGGTTGATCCAGCGGGCCCGGGCCGTCCGTACGCTGGCCGGTGACATGGTCCACGGCACGCTCACCCCCGTCTTCGTCGGTCTCCGCACCGGCCTGCACGTGCTGTCCGCCGCGCTCCTCGCGCTCGTCGTCGTCCGGATCGTGGTCGAGGGCGGCGCCACGGCACCCCTCGCCGGCGTCCTGGCAGGTGCCTTCGCAGTCGTGTACCTGCTCGGGGCGGTGGTGGCACGCGGCGCCCCGGGTCGCCGGGCGGTCGCGGGCCCGCTCTGGGTCGGCGGGCTCTCCGTCGTGTGGGTCGCGCTCATGGTGCTCGTCCCCGAAGCCGCCTACCTGGTCTTCCCGCTCTTCTTCCTCTACCTGCACGTGCTGCCCCGGATCGTCGGTCCCACGGCGGTCGTCGTCGCGACGCTCGTGGCCGTCGTCGCGCTCGGAGTGCACGGGGGCTTCACGCTCGGCGGGGTCGTCGGACCGCTCGTCGGCGCCGGGGTGGCGCTGCTCATCGGGCTCGGCTACCGCGCACTCGCCCGGGAGGCCGTCGAGCGCGAAGCACTGCTGGCAGAACTGATCGCCACCCGGGACCGACTCGCGGCGACCGAGCGGGAACAGGGGGTCCTCGCGGAGCGTGCGCGACTGGCGCGGGAGATCCACGACACGGTCGCGCAGGGGCTGTCGAGCATCCAGATGCTCCTGCACGCAGCCGAGCGCGCCGACGGCGACCGCCCCGGCACCGAGCACATCCGTCTGGCCCGGGAGACCGCGGCCGACGGCCTCGCCGACACGCGTCGCTTCATCCGCGAGCTCGCGCCGCCGACGCTGGACCAGGGCCTCGGTGCAGCACTCCGTCGGCTCGCGGACCAGCAGTGGACGCGGGACGGACTGGCGGTGTCGGTCGCGGTGTCGGACGACGGGCTGCCGATGGACGTGGAGACCGCGCTGCTCCGCATCGCGCAGGGCGCCGTGGCGAACGCGGTGCAGCACGCCGCGCCGTCGCAGGTCGACGTCACGGTCACGGTCGACGGTCGGGAGGCACGGCTGACGGTCGTCGACGACGGCGTCGGCTTCGACCCGGTCACCTCCGGCGACGACGTCTCCGCGTCCGACTCCTTCGGCCTCCGCGCGATGGCCGAGCGCGTCGAGCAGTTCGGCGGACGACTCGACGTCGACAGCGCACCGGGCCGCGGCACCACGGTCACGGCCGTCCTGGAGGTCCCGTGATCCGCATCGTCATCGCCGACGACCACCCCGTCGTCCGGGCCGGTCTCCGTGCGCTCCTCGACGGTGAGGAGGGCATCGAGGTCGTCGGCGAGGCAGCCACTCCGGACGCCGCGACCGCCCTCGCCGAGGAGCTGGCCCCGGAGCTGGTGCTCATGGACCTGCAGTTCGGCCAGGACACCACCGGCGCCGACGCCACCCGGTCGATCCGCGCACTCGAGGCGGCACCGTACGTGCTCGTCCTGACGAACTACGACTCGGACGGTGACATCCTCGGCGCGGTCGAGGCCGGGGCGAGCGGGTACCTGCTCAAGGACGCCCCACCGGACGAGCTCGTGGCGGCGGTCCGTGCCGCGGCCTCCGGGCAGAGCGCCCTCGCCCCGGCGATCGCCGGACGGCTGATGGCGCGGATGCGGGCTCCGCGCGTGAGCCTCTCCGCCCGCGAGATCGAGGTGCTCCGACTGGTCGCGGACGGGGCGTCGAACGGTGAGGTCGCCCGCGCACTCCACATCAGCGAGGCGACGGTCAAGTCGCACCTCGTGCACGTGTTCTCGAAGCTCGGTGTGAGCTCGCGGACAGCGGCCGTGTCCGCGGCCCGCTCTGCGGGTGTCCTCCGGTGACCCCCGGGACCCATCGGGGGGTCCGTGCGGCACGCGGACAGTGGTCGGCGTGCGCCGCACCATGCACGAAGATGGTGCGGTGCTCGTCTCCATCGTCTACATGAGCCGCTCGGCCGTGCCCTTCGACGACGACGCGCTCGCCGAGCTCCTGCGCGAGTCACGGCTCCGGAACGAGGCACTCGGGGTCTCCGGTCTGCTCGTGGCGAAGGGCGGCCGGTTCATGCAGCTGCTCGAGGGCCCGGCGTGGAGCGTCGACGACCGCTTCGGCGCCATCGCGCGCGATCCTCGGCACGACGGGGTGAAGTCGCTGATCCGCGAGGACATCGAGCGCCGGCGGTTCGACGGCTGGTCGATGGCCTACCGGTCGCTCGACGAGTCCGACGTGGCGACCGAGGACGGCTTCAGCCCGTTCCTGTCCGGCACGATGGACTTCGCGCCGGAGTTCGACGGCACGAGCGCCGCGTGGCTGCTCAAGTGGTTCCGCGACCGGGAGCTCACCGACCGCTGACGCGGACCTCCGCCCGTCGACGGTCCACGAGGTCAGCCTGCCGCGCGGAAGGTGTCGGCGACCACCCCGAGCAGACGTGCCCGGTGCGCCGGCGCGGCCGTCGCCTGCAGGAGCACCCGCCACATCACCGCGACCGCGGGGTCGAGGTCCGCGCGACCGCTCCGCACCTCGGCGACCAGCTGCACCCCGGTGAAGTAGGGCACGACCGAACCGCCGAGCTCCTCCGGGGTGAGGTCGGTCTCGAGCTCACCGCTGCCGATCGCGACGCAGAACACGTCCACGATGCCGCCGATCCACTGCTCGTAGAACGACGACGTCGCTCCGGAGAACTCGCCGCGTTCGAGCGAGAGCCGGATGCCGGCACGCACGATCGGGTCGGTGCGGAGCAGGTCCGCGATCTGCTTCGACGCCCCGATCAGGGCGGCCGTCGGCGACGCGGCGTCGTGGCTCACCTCCGCGAAGGTCCGCGCGTTCTGCTCGTCGATCACGCCGAGGGCGAGCGCGAGCTTCGTCGGGAAGTGGAAGTGCAGGGTGCCCTGCGCCACGTCGGCGCGGCGCGCGACGGCGGCGATCGACGTGGCGGCGAAGCCGACCCGGTCGAACTCCTCCGCCGCGGCCACCAAGATCTGCTCACGTTTCCCCACGTGACCAGTGTCTCGAACTGGAGGCACGGTGCGGGCCCGCACCGTGCCTCCAGTCCGAGGGGGTCCCGTCAGGTCGTCACGCGGCGTGGCGGGCCAGGGTCATGCGCTCCTCGGGCACGTCCTGCAGGTCGCGTCCGCGGAACCAGCGGAGCAGCCAGTCGGCCGGCGAGCCGGCCAGCTCGGCCGGCAGGCCGGAGCGCTCGGTGAGGAAGGTGTTGAAGCCGGGCTCGTCGCGGACCTCGAGGTCCGACGGGTTGCCGAACGCCATCGACCAGCCGTCGAAGCGGCGGGTGTCGATGTCCTCGCGGGAGAGCGACTTCACGCCCTCGTGGCGGGTGTCGCGCTCGATCGCGGCGAAGCGGTCCTCGACGCTCCAGGAGGGACCCTCGAGCACCTGCATGAAGCGGCCGCCCTTGGCGAGCAGGAGTCCGGAGACACCGAGCGCCTCGTTGCGCAGGCGGGCTTCACGGAGCATGGCGACCAGGTGGTCGTCGGTCATCTCGTCGACGGCGACGGACATGTACACGAGGGAGGTGAGTTGCGTCATCGGCGCCAGTCTGTGTGCT
Organism: Curtobacterium sp. BRD11; assembly: GCF_031844345.1. Classification (NCBI taxonomy): domain Bacteria; kingdom Bacillati; phylum Actinomycetota; class Actinomycetes; order Micrococcales; family Microbacteriaceae; genus Curtobacterium; species Curtobacterium sp. BRD11. Next base: position 108,861 of record NZ_JAUZUZ010000008.1, on the reverse strand, counting down.
GCTCCGGTGGAGGGTCAATGCGGTCGTCCGCACACCGCAGTCGGGTGCGGTGTGCGGACGACCGGGGCGTTCTACCTCTTGTAGAGTGAGCGCTCGTGCGGCACGGTGCCGCACCTCAGCCCGACAGCCCGACAGCCCGACAGGACCCTGCGCTCCGATGCCCGTCACCGCCCCGCCTCCGTCCCGCGGCTGGTTCGCCCAGCTCCTCCTCCGCCTGCACTTCACCGCCGGGCTCTTCGTCGGCCCGTTCGTCCTGGTGGCGGCGCTCTCCGGCGCCGTGTACGCCGTCGCACCGACCGTCGAGCAGGGCGTGTACCGGCAGGAGCTCACGGCGCCGTCGTCCGCGCCTGCGCTCCCCCTCGCCGACCAGGTCGCGGCCGCCGAGCGCTACGTCGCCCGCCACCACCCGGACGACACCGTCGCCGAGGTCCGCCCGGCCCCCACGCCCGGCACCACCACGCGCGTGATGTTCACCGAGGAGGGCCTGCTCGAGTCCCAGACCCGTGCGGTGTTCGTCGACCCGGGCGACGCCGCGGTGCGCGGGGACCTGCCGGTGTACGGCACGTCGGGGTCGCTCCCCTTCCGCACCTGGATCAGCACCGTGCACCGCAGCCTGTTCCTCGGCGACGTCGGGCGGCTCTACAGCGAGACCGCGGCGTCGTGGCTCGGCATCGTGTCGCTCGCCGGCATCGGCCTCTGGGCGTTCCGCATCCGGCGCGCACGGCGGAAGCGCGACCTCGTGCTGCCGGACAACCGTGCGACCGGGTACCGGAGGACGTTCTCCTGGCACGCCGCGACGGGCGCGTGGGTGCTCCTCGGCGCGCTCTTCCTGTCGGCCACCGGCATCACCTGGTCGCACTTCGCGGGCGACAACGTCAGCGCGCTCCGCTCGACGCTCAGCTGGCAGGCGCCGACGGTCGACACCGCACTCGACGGCTCGTCGGCGACGTCGGGCGGGGAGCACGCCGGGCACCACGGCGGTGGCTCGATGCCGATGGGCTCCCCGACGACGACGCCCGAGCAGTTCGACGAGGTGCTCGCGGTCGCCCGCGACTCCGGTGTCCGCGCGGCCGAGGTCCGGATCCGTCCGCCGGCGGCCGCCGACACGGCGTGGACCGTCGAGGAGATCAAGCTCAGCTGGCCGGTCGCGATGGACGCGGTCGCGGTGGACCCGGGCACGATGACGGCGGTGTCGCGGGTCACCTGGGCCGACTACCCGCTCATGGCGAAGGCCGCCAAGCTCGGCATCAACACGCACATGGGCGCGCTGTTCGGCCTGGCGAACCAGGTCGTGCTGCTGCTCGCGGCGCTCGGGATCGCGGCGATGGTCGTGTTCGGCTACCTCATGTGGTGGCAGCGGCGTCCCACCGGCGCGCGTGCGGGTCGCGCGCCCGCCGCGGGTGCGCTGGCCAGGGCTCCGTGGTGGGGCACCGCCGCGGTCGTCGTCGCCGCCGTCGGCCTCGCGCTGCTGCTGCCCGTCGTCGGGGTCACCCTGCTCGGGTTCCTGCTGGTCGACGCACTGGTCACGACGTTCCGTCGCCGCGCCCGGTGACGGACGGGAGGCCCGTGGCGGTGTCGCCACGGGCCTCCCGTCCGTCAGGTGGTCCGGATCAGGCGGAGGCGGGCTCCGAGATCGCGTCGCGGAGCGCGGACGCGGCGGCGGCCACGTCGTCGGCGCTGTAGATCGCGCTGCCGGCGACCGCGATGCGGGCGCCCGAGGCCTGCACGGCCTCGATCGTGTCGGTGGTGATGCCGCCGGCGACCGAGAACGGGACGCCCGAGGCCTCGCCGTCGCGCAGCAGCGTCTCGAAGGTGAAGCCCTCCTCGGCCTGCTCGTCGAGGCCGGCGTGCATCTCGACGAACTCGGCACCGAGCGCGACGACCTCCTTCGCGCGGGCGGCCTTGTCGGGCACGCCGATCAGGTCGACGACGATGCCCTTGCCGTGCGCCTTCGCGGCCTTCACGGCACCGGCGATGGTGGAGTCACCCGCGACGCCGAGCACGGTGACGAGGTCGGCACCGGCCGTGAAGGCGATGTCGGCCTCGAGCTCGCCGGCGTCCATCGTCTTGAGGTCGGCGAAGACGACCTTGTCCGGGTGCGCCTCCTTGATCGCGGTGATCGCGGAGAGGCCGGCGCTCTTGATCAGCGGCGTGCCGAGCTCGATGACGTCGACGTACAGCGCGGCCTTGCCGGCGAGGTCGAGGGCGGCCTCGGTGGTCAGGGTGTCCATGGCGAACTGGAGCTGCATGGTGGTGTCCTTCCGGTGGTGGTTCGTGGGGGTCTCGGTGGCGCGCTCGGGCCGCATGGGCGGCGTCACGGTCGCTTCACTCGAGGTTCGCGTGCCGCGGCCACAGGTCGTCGGCGGAGTGCCCGCTGCGCTGCCAGAGCGCGTGGAACAGGGCGTCCCCGAGGAGCGCGACGCCCTGCTCGAACAGGCCGCCCGCGTACTGCGCCGAGGCCGTGCCGGAGCGGTCCGTCTTCGTGGCGGCGGGCAGGACGAGCGTGGTGTCGGCGACCTCGGACAGCGGGGAGTCGTCCGTCGTGCTGACGGCGAGCACCTGCGCCCCGACTTCGGTCGCGGTCCGGGCTGCCTGCACGATGCCGCCGGTGGTGCCCGAGCCGCTCGCGACGAGCAGCAGGTCGCCCCGCCGGATCGCGGGCGTCGTGACCTCGCCGACGACGTGCACGTCGAGCCCGAGGTGCATGAGGCGCATGGCGGTCATCCGGAGCGCGAGTCCGGACCGTCCGGCGCCGTGCACGAAGACACGCTCGGCGTCGGCGAGCAGGTCGAGGGCACGCGCGAACGGTGCCTGGTCGGCGCGGCCGACGGTCGCGATCAGCTCCTGGAGCTCGTCGCCGATCACTCCGAGGGCGTCGGCGGTCGTCGTGGTGGCCATGACTCCGATGCTCCTCGCGCGGGGTCGATCGCGCCGCTGCCCGGGCAGGCGGTCCACCCACCCGATCGGGTGGGACCGTCCGTCCGGGTGGGACGAGTACGTTCGGTCCTCGTGGAGACGGAACCGGACGCACCAGCCAGCCGGATCGCGGCGTCGGAGCACGCCCGGACGGTGGCGGAGCAGGCCGACCGTCACGCGTTGACCCTCGAGTCGGTGCTCGCCGCCCTGCGCGCGAACCGCCTGTCCGACGCCGCCGCCCGTGCCGAGGCCGTCGAGATCGCCTCGGCCGCACTCGTCGAGCTCCGGACCGTGACCGACCGGCAGCGGAGCACCCTGCTCGAACCCGTCACCGGGGCGTTCTCACGGCTGCGGGCCGACCTCCGCCCGCTGGTCCGGTTCGGTGACCTCGACGTGCAGTTCGTCGAGCCGCCGACGACCGGCAGGGCCCTGCCCGGGGACGTCGCGCACAGCGCACGAGCGATCGTCCGCACGGCCGTGCTCGCCCTGGTCGACGGCGGGGTCGCCCGACGCGTCCGGATCCAGTGGGACTGCGACGGGCGCAACCTGCTCATGCAACTCCGGGACGACGGTGCCGGCACCCTCGACACGCACGACGATGCCGTCCGCCCGATCGCCGAGCGGGTCGTCGCCCTCGACGGCACGATGCACGTCGACTCCACGCCGGGCTGGGGCTCGACCCTGGACATCTCGCTCCCCCTCGACCCGGCGCCGGGCGCGGCCGACCTGCCGGAGGACACCGACCTGACCGAGCGGGAGCGCGACGTGCTGCGGCTCGTGGTGACCGGCGTCGGGAACCGGGAGATCGCCGAGGGGCTCGGGATCAGTCCGAACACGGTCAAGTACCACGTGGCGAACCTGCTCCGGAAGCACGGTGCCCGCACCCGCGCGGAGCTCGCCGCGCTCGGCGCCCGCCCCTGAGCGGCGGGCGTGGGGCGCCTCCGTGTCGGCGGGATCGTGGTTCGACGGCGGGATCGTGGTTCGACGTACGCGCGCACAACCGGGAGCACGTCGCGCCACGTCGTTCCACGGCGCGACGTGCTCCCCGTTGTGCAGCGTGCGGCGTGCAGCGTGCAGCGTGCGGCGTGCAGCGCGAGGCGGCGCGCTAGGCTGCCCCGATGACAGCGGGGGCGACGGTCGGCACGGACGAACGGTCGGGGTGGACGCGACCGGGCTGGGTCGCGCTCTACTGGGCGACCGTGGGGCTCGGCGTCCTCGGCGGGGCCTGCTCGTGGCTGTGGCTGTTCCTGGCATCGGAGGAGGCCACCCGCGGCGCGACCCCCGACCGATCGGGAGCGAACCCCGGCATCCCCCTCGGACTCGTCGGACTCGTCGTCGGCCACGTGGTGGGGTTCCTCCTGCTGCTGATGGCCGCGCACCTCGCTCGCCACGGCGGGGCGTCGGCGGCGCGGTTCGCGGTCCTCGGGCTCGTGATCGGCTCCGGGGTCGGGCTCGCGTGCTCGCTCGCACTCACCGGCGGTGCGCTCGTCGTGCCGTGGCCGGACGCCCCGTACACCCCCTGACGATCGCGCACTGGCTCGACGTCGGGGTCGTGGTTCGACACGCCCGCGCACAACGGGGAGCACGTCGCGCCACGTCGTTCCACGGCGCGAGGTGCTCCGCGTTGTGCAGCGGGCAGCGAGCAGCGAGCAGCGAGCACCGGGCACCGGGCACCGGGCACCGGGCACCGCGCGCGTACGGCTCGGACGTCCGCGCGTCAGGCGTCCGGCGCGAGCACCTGGAACATGACGTGGTCGCGCCACTCGCCGGCGATCCGGATGTACTTCGGCGCGAACCCGTACCGCTCGAAGCCGTTCCGCTCGAGCGCCCGCTGCGAGCCGGTGTTCTCCGGGAGGGTCTCTGCCTGGACCCGGTGCAGCCCGAGCTCCCGGAACGCGTGGTCCACCGCGAGCCCGACCGCACGGGTCGCGTGCCCCTGCCGCGTTCGGTCGGCACGGACCCAGTACCCGAGCGCACACGACTGCAGGGCGCCCCGGGTCACACCGCTCAGGGTGATCCGTCCGAGCAACTCGTCGTCATCTCCCACGATCACGAAGGGCACCGAGCCGTTCTGCGCGGCGGCGAGCAGGACACCGATGGTCGCGCGCTGCCCGGCCTCGGTGAAGTAGCTGTCCGGCCGCGTCGGCTCGAACGGTCGCAGGTGATCGGCGCTCGCGCGGACGATCGCGGCGAGCTCGGCTGCATCGGACAGCTCGATCAGTCGGAGGCGGGTCCCGGTGCTCATGTGCGGAGGGTGTGGGATTCGAACCCACGAGACATTGCTGCCCACCTGTTTTCAAGACAGGCTCCATCGGCCGCTCGGACAACCCTCCGTGACGCGACCACGTGGCGAGACGTGATCGCGTCCCGGGCAGTCTAGCGAACCTGCCGTCCGTCAGCGCGGCAGCGCGTCGAGTGCCGCGGCCAGCCCGTCGTCGGTGACCCCGCCGGTCAGCTCGTTGCCCGCGTCGACGACGTCGTCCGGGGCCTGCCCCATGACGACACCGCGGCCCGAGGTCGACGCCCAGCGCAGCATGTCGATGTCGTTCCGCCCGTCACCCGCCGCCATGACGCGGGAGCGTGGGATGTCGAGCCACTCGCGGACGCGCTCCATCGCGGTGGCCTTCGTCACGCCCTCGGGAGCGATGTCGAGCCACGACGTCCAGCCGACCGAGTACGACACCTTCTGCAGCCCCATGCGCTCGACGACCTGCAGGAAGTCCTCGGTGTCGTGTCCCGGCGAGATGACGACGACGCGGGTGGCCTCGGTCCCGAGCAACTGCTCGAACGGCACGTGCTCGCCGGCGACGGTCATCGTGTCGTCGGGGAAGTTGCCGGAGAGCAGGAAGTGGCCGGTCTCGTCCTCGACGCCGAACGCCGCGTTCGCGAGCGCACCGTGGATGACCTGCAGGACCTCGGTCGGGTCGAACCGCTCGACGTGGACCCGGCGGTAGGACCCGTCGTCCTGACGGGCGAGGGTCAGCGCACCGTTGGCGCACACGACGTACTTCGACCGGAGCCCCAGGCGTTCGAGCAGCGGGATCGTCATGCCCTCGCTGCGTCCGGTGGAGAGCATGACCTCGTGCCCGGCGGCCTCGGCGTCGCGGACGGCGTCGATCACCGTGTCCGTGATGACACCGTCCTCGCGCATCGTCGTGCCGTCCACGTCGAGCGCGACGAGCCAGCGCTTCGTCCGCGGAGACGTGGCAGCACCACCGGCAGCACCACCGACAGCGCCGCCGGCAGCGACCGAGCCCGAGCCGGACGCACCGGCGCCGGAGCCGCCGCCCTGCGCCGACCCGTCGACGAACCGCTCGTGCGCGCTCATCGGGGCTCGATGACCTCGACGCCGCCCAGGTACGGCCGCAGCACCTCGGGCACGACCACCGACCCGTCGGCCTGCTGGTGGGTCTCGAGGATCGCGACGATCCAGCGGGTGGTCGCGAGCGTGCCGTTCAGCGTGGCGACCGGCGCCGTCTTCCCGGTCGACGTCCGGTACCGGGTGTCGAGGCGACGGGCCTGGAACGTCGTGCAGTTCGAGGTCGACGTGAGCTCGCGGAAGGTGCCCTGCGTCGGGACCCACGCCTCGATGTCGTACTTGCGTGCGGCGCTCGTGCCGAGGTCACCGCCGGCGACGTCGATCACGCGGTAGTGCAGGCCGAGGTCCTGCATCATCGACTCCTGCATCGCGACCAGGCGCTGGTGCTCCGCCTCGGCCTGCTCCGGGAGCACGTACGAGAACATCTCGAGCTTGTTGAACTGGTGCACGCGGAGGATGCCGCGGTTGTCCTTGCCCGCCGACCCGGCCTCGCGCCGGTAGCAGGTCGACCAGCCGGCGTAGCGGATCGGGTCGCCCGACTCCGGGAACGACAGGATCTCGTCGGCGTGGAACCCGGCGAGGGCGACCTCGCTCGTGCCGGTCAGGTAGAGGTCGTCGGCCTCGAGCCGGTAGACCTCGGCCGCGTGCTCGCCGAGGAACCCGGTGCCCGCCATCGTCTCCGGACGCACGAGCGTCGGCGTGATGAGCGGCTCGAAGCCGTGCTCCACGGCGCGGTCGAGCCCGAGGTGCATGAGGGCGATCTCGAGCCGGGCGCCCAGGCCGCGGAGGAAGTAGAAGCGCGATCCGGAGACCTTCACGCCGCGCGGGATGTCGATGATGCCGAGGTGCTCGCCGAGGTCGGCGTGGTCCTTCGGCTCGAAGGCGAACTCGGGCTTCGTGCCGACGGTGCGCAGCGTGACGAAGTCGTCCTCGCCGCCCTTCGGCACGTCCGGCAGCACGACGTTCGGGATCGTACGGACCACCCGGTCGAAGGTCTCCTCGGCTGCGGTGACCTCGGCCTGGGCCTCCTTCACGCGTGCGGCGAGCGCCTGCGCCTGCTGCACGAGCGCGGGCTTCTCGTCCTTCGGGGCCTTCGCGACGGTCTTGCCGAACGCGTTCTGCTCGGCGCGCAGCGCCTCGAACGACGTGATCGCAGCGCGGCGGGCGGTGTCGGCGGACACCGCGTCGTCGACGACGGAGACGGAGGCGCCGCGCGCCTCCTGCGAGGCCTTGATGAGGTCAGGGTTGTCGCGCAGGAGCTGCAGATCGATCACCGGATCATCCTAGAGGGAGCGTGTGACCGCCGGACGGGAGGCCCGTGGCGGCCCCGCCACAGGCCTCCCGTCCGTCAGTTGGTCACGGCACCCGACGGGACGTCACGCAGGGCGGCGACCATCCCGCGCAGCAGGCGGAAGGCCGCTGCGCGGCCCGCCTCGTCGAGGTCCCGGGTCATCCGGAGCTCGACCTGCCGGACCGCCGCACTCGCCGCCTCGCGCTGTCGCCGTCCGGCTGCGGTGAGCGTGGTGGGGAGCACCTTGCCCGTGGTCGGGGTGGCCGGCCGGGTGACGATGCCGTCGCGCTCGAGCTGCTGCAGGAGCGTGTTCATCGACTGCCGGGTGACGAAGGTGCCGCGCGCGAGGTCGGAGTTCGACATGCCGGGGCGCTGGGCGAGCAGTTCGAGGCACGAGTAGTGCGTGACCGTCATGCCGAGGGGACGGAGGGCGTCCTCCATGGCGGCACGCAGGGCACTGGCGGCCTCCTTCAGGACGTAGCCGACCGAGCTGTCGAGGTCGATCCGCGCTTGACGCATGTCAGGAGTCTGACACATACTGCTCGTGTCAGGCATCTGACACAGACGAAGGAGCACACCATGCCCGCCACCGGGATCGACTTCACCTCGCTGCAGGTCCGCGACCTCGACGCCTCGCAGGCGTTCTACGAGCGGTACCTCGGACTCGTCCGCTCCCCCGCCGGCCCGCCGCACGCCGTGGTCTTCCAGACCGAGCCGATCGCGTTCGCGCTCCGCGACCTCGTGCCCGGGACAGAGCTGTCCGCCGGGCAGCCCGCGCTCGGCGTCGCACTGTGGTTCCACGCGACCGACGTCCAGGCGATCCACGACGCGCTCGTCGCCGACGGGCACACGATCGTGACCCCGCCGTTCGACGGCCCGTTCGGTCGGACGTTCACCTTCGCGGACCCGGACGGCTACCCGGTCACGCTGCACGACCGGCGCTGAGCCGGACGGGCGGGTCGCCGACGCGGGCGGGTCGCCGACGCGGGCGGTCGCGCCGACCCGGACGGGCCGGTCGGCGACGCGCGCGGTCGTGCGCCGGTACGGCCGGTCGGGTCGCCGACCCGGGCGGTCGCGCGCCGACCCGGCCGGTCGCTCGCAGGCGTCCGTCGGTAACGTCGGCAGCATGTCGACACCATCGGAGACCGCGCCCGCGGGCCAGGACGCCCTCCCCACCGAGCAGAAGACGGCCGCGGTCGTCTACAACCCGGTGAAGGTGGACCTCGAGACCCTGCAGCGCACCGTCGCGGAGCACGAGCAGGAAGCCGGCTGGGCCGAGACCCTCTGGTTCGAGACCTCGGAGGAGGACCCGGGCGGCGGCATGGCGAAGGCCGCGCTCGACGCCGGAGCCGACGTCGTCGCAGCGGCCGGCGGTGACGGTACCGTCCGTGCCGTGGCCGAGATCGTGCACGGGTCCGACGCCGTGCTCGCCCTGCTGCCGAGCGGCACCGGCAACCTGCTCGCCCGGAACATCCCGGCGCCGATCGACGACCTCGGTGCGAGCGTCCGGACGATCTTCCGCGGCGAGGACCGCCCGATCGACTTCGGTGAGCTCGAGGTCGAGCGCGAGGGCGGTGAGCGCGAGCAGTTCGGCTTCGTCGTCATGGCCGGGCTCGGGCTCGACGCCCGGATGCTCGCCAACACGAACGACGACCTGAAGAAGAAGGTCGGCTGGCTCGCCTACGTCGACTCGCTCTTCCGGTCGCTCCGCGACGCCGACGCCTTCGAGTTCCGGTACCGGCTCGACGGCGAGGGCAACCAGTCCGTGCGCGCGCACTCGCTCATCGTCGGGAACTGCGGGATGCTGCAGGCCGGCGCGACGCTCCTGCCGGACGCCGAGATCGACGACGGTGTGTTCGACATCGTCGTGATGCGGCCCCGCGGGTTCTTCGGGTGGGTCCGGATCGGCGCCCGGGTGTTCTGGGAGAACGCGATCCTGCGCTCGTTCCGCCACTCGAAGATCGGGCAGACCCAGGTCGGCAAGCGCATCGCCACGGCGGCCCGCGACGAACGACCGCTGCGCTACATCCGCGGTCAGGAGTTCGTGGCGCGGCTCGAGCGTCCGGACGAGTTCGAGATCGACGGCGACCCGGTCGGCGAGGTCGTGGCGTTCAAGGCGCGCATCGACACCGGTGGGCTGCGGGTGCGCGTCGCCGGACCGCAGGACCAGACCCGCAACACGCGCCGGGTCGAGAACGCCCACAGCTGACGCGGGCCCCCTTCCGGCGGGAGTGCGCCTGCTGGGACGGAGAGCGGCCCGCACAACCGGAGGCACGTCGAACCACCGAAGAGCGTGGTGCGATGTGCCTCCGGTTGTTCGGCGGCACGTCGCGCCACTGCCGGACCAGCCGCTCCGCCGGGTCTCCGCCAGGCTCGGGCTCGGGCTCGGGCTCGGGCTCAGCCGGCCTCGGGCTCGGGCTCGGGCTCGACGTCGGGCTCGCCGGAGACGATCGCGCGGAGCCAGTCCCGCGCCTCGACGAACGCCTCGTCCGAGTAGCGCGCGGAGACCTCCGGGCGGAAGCCGTCGGCGCGCGGGTACGACCCGAGGAACGTCACGCGGGGGCTGAACCGGCGCAGGCCGAGCAGGGCGTCGGCCACCCGCTCGTCGTGCACGTGGCCGTCGAGGTCGATCACGAACCGGTAGCGCCCGAGCTCGTCGCCGATCGGCCGCGAGGACAGCAGCCCCATGTTGATGCCCCGCGTCGCGAACTGCTCGAGCATGTCGACCAGGGCGCCGGGGTGCTCGCTCGGCAGCTCGACGATGACGCTCGTCTTGTCCGCTCCCGTGCGCTCCGGGATCGCGAGCGTGCGTGACACGAGCACGAAGCGGGTGACCGCCGAGGCGTTGTCGCCGATGGACGACGCGAGCACCGCCAGGTCGTGGTGGTCGGTGATCCCCGGCGGGGCCACGGCGGCGTCGGCGACGGGGTGCTCGTCGAGCAGCGCGGTCGCGGCGGCGACGTTCGACGACGCCGGGATGTGACCGTGGCCGCGCAGGTTGGTCTCGAGCCAGCGGTGCGTCTGCGCGTACGCGACCGGGTGCGCGTTCACGGTCCGCACGTCCGACAGGGCGGTGCCGTGCCGGGCCACGAGCACGAAGTCGACGGGCACGAGGTACTCGCCCACGATCCGCACGCCGGGGATCCGCGCCAGGGCGTCCTGCGTGGCGCTGACGCCGCCGTCGATGCTGTTCTCGATCGCGATCACCGCTCCGACCGACCGTCCCGTCACGACGTCGTCGAGCGCCTCGCCGACGTTGTTCACGCTGCGCCAGGGCTTGCCGGCGGCGGCCTCGACGAGCTTGAGTGCCGCCTCGGTGAACGTGCCGGCGGGTCCGAGGTAGGAGTACGTGTCGGACGGCGTGGCACGGTCGGTCATGCGCCAGATCCTACTGGTGTACCAGTCACCCGCGACGCGAGCAGACCGACCAGACCGACCGAACCGACCAGGCCGACCGAACCGACCAGGCCGACCAGGGCGCCGGCCCGGACGTCAGGACCGGACGAGCATCGTGTCCGAGTCCCCGTTCCGCCCGACCGTCCGGAACCCGGCCCGCTCGTACGCGATCCGCGCCCCGGTGTTGCCGTCCTCGACGCTCAGGCTGACACCCGGCCAGCCCGCGGCCCGGCCGGCGTCGAGCAACCGCGCGAGCAGCGCCGTGCCGATCCCCCGACCCCGCCCGCGCGCCTCGACGGCCATCGTGAGTTCCGGGACGTCCTCGGCCACGAACCCGTACCCGGGGTCGTCCGCCGGCAGGAACCGCGCCCACGCCACCCCGACCGGTCCCTCGCCGTCCACCGCCACGACGCCGTGGTCGCGGGCGGGGTCGAAACCGACGAAGTAGTGCGCGAACTCGGGGCGGTCGAGGTCGGCGTCCACGAAGGACGGGGCCTTCCAGTTCATCGCCGCGAGCGTCGCGTGCCGGAGCAGCCCGGTGTCGTCCGCAGTCGCGTCCCGGAAGAGCACGCCCGCCGGTGCCGCAGGCGACGCACCCGTCAGACGCTCCTCGCACAGCACCTCGCCGTCGGACCGCGGGTAGGTCAGCGCCGCGAACCGTCCCTCGGGGTCGAGCCGCCCGAGCAGCGCCCGCGTGATGCCGTCGAGCTGCCGGACCTGCTCGTCGCTCAGCGCGTCGATGACGAAGCGTCGGGCGGTCCGGACGTGGTCGGGCGCCGCCGCGACGATGGCCGCGAACCCGTCGTCGGTCAGTCGGACGTCGGTGGCTCGGCGGTCGTCGACCGAGGGGCACCGGGTGACGAGCCCGCGCTTCTCGAGCCGCGACACCACGTGCGACAGGCGCGGCAGGGACGCGTTCGTCGCCGCGGCGAGCGCCGACATCCGGAGCGTGCGCGACTCGGTCTCCGACAGCATCGCGACGACCATGTAGTCGAAGTGGGTCAGATCGGCGTCCCGCTGGAGCTGCTGGTCGAGCGCGGCCGGGAGGAGTTCCATGACGGCGACCAGCTTCATCCACGCGCGGAGCTGGTCGCGCGTGAGCCAGGGCGTCTCGTCCGTCATGCACTCATGCTAGCCATTGGTTGTCGATGCAACCAGTGGTCGTGGGGATCGTCGTGCACGGACGACGCCGACCACGAGTGCGACCACCACGACCGCGAGCAGCAGCCCCTCGACGACGAGCAACCGCGCGGTGTAGTCGAACGGCAGCACGGTCGGGTTCTTCTGTCCGTGCTGCTTCGCGGCGATCTCCGGGAGCACCACCAGGGCGAGCACGCTCCCGAGCACCACCGCGGTCTGCACGACGACGAGCACCCCGGCGCCGAGCGTCCTGCCGGTCCGACGGAGCAGGAGTCCCGCTCCGACCACGAACGGCGACAGCACGACGTCGTGCAGCACGACCGCGCCGAGCAGCCACGTCGCCAGGCCCCAGATGCGGTTCGGTCGGACGGTCGTGACGAGCACGTACGCACCGAACGCCATCACGAGCACGCCCACGACGACGAGCACGATCCTCGCGGCCCTCATCGGATCACCTCGATCTTCCCGATCCACTTCGTCTGCAGCACGCCGGGTCGTCCCGGCGCGATGACCCGGGCGGGGAACCCGTGGTCCAGGTCGAGCGTCTTCCCGTTCACCTCGAGCGCGAGGAGCGTCGTCGGGTCGGACGCGTACTCCGGGCCCATCTCGGTGACCCGGTACCCGCCGCTCTTCTCGAGGCTCGTGATCCGCAGCGCCGACGCCGGGTCGGCCTGCACGGAGGCGAGCAGGTCCCGCATCCGGACACCCCGCCACGACGCCACCTGGCTCCACCCCTCGACGCACGAGATCGGCAGGTCCGCGGTGGCGGTGCCGAGCGCGACGAGCTCGGCACGCGAGAACGTCCGTGTGACGTCCGGACCGACCACGGTCAGCGTCCAGTCCGCCGCGGTCGCCGTCGCCAGGACCCCGGCGGCGCGAGCGGTGCGGTTGACCGGCAGGTCGTCCGGTCCGATGTACCGCTGACGGGCACCGAACACGTTGAGCGGTTCGAGCAGCCGGTTCGACTGTCCCGCGGTGAGCGCGACGACGCCGACGGTCGCCGCCGTCACTCCCGCCACGAACCCGCGGCGTGCGATCCGCTGACGGGGTCCGGGGAGCGCGTCGTCGTGCTCCGGCCGGGAGGCGCGACCCGCCTCCGCCCCGCCGGCGCCGTCCCCGAGACTCGGCTCCGCGGACGTGTTCGCGGTCCCGAGACCGCGAACCTGTCCGCCAGGGCGAGTCTCGGCAGCGCCCGCCGGCGCAGCCGGCGCAGCCGGCGCAGCCGCGCCGTCCACCCACCGCAGCAGGCGGCCGGTCAGGCCACGGGGGTACGCGCCGGCCGTCTGCTCGGCCGCGGGGCGTCCACCCACGGCGGGGCGGGCCTCCCGGCCGTCCGGCAGCAGCTCGCTGCCCACCGTCGGGTCCGCGACGAACCGACCCTCGGCGTCGTAGGCGTCCCGCGCCCGCCAGTAGCGCACGATCACGGGCAGCTTCGACGCTATGTGCACGACGAGCGAACCGATGATCAGGTACGACATGGCGTAGTGGACCTGGCGGAACGGGAACGGCCACGGGTACCACTGGTACGTGTTCAGCAGGCCGGTGCCGACCTGCACGATCGACGCCGACACGAGCACCGCGATCGACAGCCGCTCGAGCAGGTGCAGGACCCCGCGCACCGGCGGGACCTGGGCCAGCGCGGGCATGACGACGTTCAGCTTGGCGAGCAGCAGCGGGATGATCGCGATGCCCGCGGTGATGTGCAGGCCCTGCGTGAACTGGTAGAGCTGCGTCGGCCGGGTCGGGAAGCGCATCCACGGCAGGGGGTCCTGCAGCAGGTGGCTGTAGACGCCGGTCCCGAAGCAGACGACGAACGCGATGCCGAGCAGGCGACCCCAGACGACGGCCGAGCGGGCGTTGCGGTTCGGGGACGCCATGGTCGCGCGTGCATCCAGCAGGACCCGGCGCACGATCGGTAGCCTCGGGGAACCATGAGCAGACGACCGCGCGCCGCCTCCGTCCCGACGACCGCGGTCGTGTCGACCGTCCTGTCCGTCGTCGGCGTGCTGGCGCTGGCGGGTGTCATCGCCTTCGGCATCACGCATCTGGGGTTCCTCCGTGCCGGTCATCGTGCACCATTCGTTGCCTGGACGCTCATCGCTTGGGCGGTCTTCGCGGGAGCAGTGGTCGCCGTGCGGTTCGTGCCCCGCGAGTGGACGACCCGGATCGTCCTCGGTGGGGCGGTCGTGGTCGGCATCGCGGCGCTCGTCGGCCCGCCGAACACCAGTACCGACTCTGCCCGGTACGCCTGGGACGGCATCGTGCAACACGCCGGCATTTCACCGTACGCCCACACGCCGCAGTCGAACGCGCTGGCCGACCTGCGCCCGGACTGGCTGTTCCCGGACAAGATCGACGGCACCTGCAAGCCGCTCGAGCCGCGGATGCGCGGGCTCGGCGACGGAGCCGACGGGCACTGCGTCGCCATCAACCGGCCGGACGTGACCACGATCTACCCGCCGATGGCGCAGCTGTGGTTCGCCGGTGTGCGCGCCTTCGTGCCCGCGACCGCGCAGTACATGCCGTTCCAGGTCGCGGGACTCCTCGTCTCCCTCGGCGTCACGATCGGTCTGGTCGCGGTGCTCCGTCGCGTCGGCCGCCCGACCTGGTGGGCCGCGCTGTGGGCCTGGTCGCCGCTCGTCGCGTCCGAGGCGGTCACGAACTCGCACGTCGACGTCGTCGGTGCCGCCCTCGCCACGGCGGGCGTCGTGCTCGTCGCCTTCGGTCGGCCGATCTGGGGCGGGATCGCCCTCGGTGCGGCGACGGCCACCAAGCTCATCCCGGCGATCGTCTACCCGCCCCTGCTCGGCCGGTGGCGGTACTGGTGGGCGGTCCCCGTCGGCATCGCCACGTTCGCGCTGCTCTACGTGCCCTACGTGCTCACGACCGGCGTGAAGGTCCTCGGGTACCTGCCCGGCTACCTGTCCGAGGAGGGCTACGAGGACGGCTCCCGGTTCGCCCTGGTCTCGTCCGTGATCGAGGGCGATGCGGCGACGATCGTCGTCGGGCTCGTGGTGCTCCTGGCCGCCGTGGTGTCCTGGCGCCTCGCGGACCCCGCACGGCCGTGGTCCGCCGAGGTGTTCATGATCGGTGTGACCTTCCTCGCCGTGACCCCGCGGTACCCCTGGTACGCGCTGCTCCTCATCCCCTTCGTGGTCCTCTCGGGTCGGTGGGAGTGGATGGCCCTGAACCTCGCGATCGCCCTGCGCGGGGTCTGGCCCTCGGCGCCCGCGTTCCGGTGGTGGCTCCTCGCCGCGGTGCTCGTGATCGTGGTCGTCACGCTCGTCCGCACCCGGCGCGAGGACTGGGTGCGCTGGGGACGACGACTCGACCCCCGTGGGTGGCGGTCCGTGGACCCCCGCACCCGCGACCGCATCGACGCGGGGTAGCATCACGGGGATGACGGCGCGGATCCTGCCCTCGACCGGCCTGCTGCGCCGGGTGCGCAGCGAGTCGCCGGCCATCCCTCCTCGACCCGTCGACGACCCCGGGCTCGTCGACCGGTTCGCCCGGCGCGCCGTCGACCTGCGGGTCTCGCTCACCGAGCGCTGCAACCTCCGATGCACGTACTGCATGCCGGCGGAGGGGCTGCCCGTGATCCCGTCGGACGCACTCATGACGGCGGCGGAGATCGACCGTCTGGTCGGCCTCGCCGCCGGCACCCTCGGCGTGCGCAAGGTCCGCTTCACCGGTGGTGAGCCGCTCCTGCGCGCCGACCTCGTCGACATCGTCCGTCGGTGCTCGGCCCACGACGTCGAACTGTCGATCACCACGAACGCGATCGGCCTGGCGAACCGCGCACAGGCCCTGGCGGACGCCGGACTGCGCCGCGTCAACGTCTCGCTCGACACCGTCGACCCGGACGTCTTCGCCGAGGTCACCCGGCGCCCGTTCCTCGACCGCGTGCTCGAGGGCATCGCCGCCGCGGCGGACGCGGGTCTCGGGGTCAAGGTCAACGCGGTGCTGCTCCGCGGGGTGAACGACCACCTCGCCGTCGACCTGCTCGCCTGGTGCCTCGAGCGCGGGCACGAGCTGCGCTTCATCGAGCAGATGCCGCTCGACCCGGGGCACGCCTGGGACGGCGCCACCATGGTCACGGCGGAGGAGACCCGCGCCCTGCTCGGCGAGCACTACCGGCTCGAGCCCGACGAGGCGCCGCGTGACGGCGCCCCCGCCGAGCGGTACCGCGTGTCGACGCTCGACGGCGAACCGCTCGGCACCGTCGGTGTGATCGCGAGCATCACCGAGTCGTTCTGCGCCGACTGCACCCGCACGCGCCTGACCGCCGAGGGACACGTGCGCTCCTGCCTGTTCTCGGACGACGAGGTCGACCTGCTCGGCCCCCTGCGCGCCGGCGCCGACGACGACGTCCTGCTCGACACCTGGCGACGCGCGATGTGGGGGAAGCCGCGGGACCACGGCGACGACGCGGACGGGATCGTGCACCCGTCCCGCGGCATGAGTGCGATCGGAGGCTGACCGGTGACGACGATGCGGTTCTTCGCCGCGGCCCGCGCGGCCGTCGGCCAGGACGAGACCACGGTGGCCGCGACGACGCTCGATGCGGCACTGCGAGGTGTCACGGCGGCAGATCCGGACCGGTGGACGGCGTTGCAGGAGCGGTGCTCGTACCTCGTCGACGGGGTCACGACGCGCGACCGCTCGACGTCGCTCGACGGCGTCGCGACCGTCGACGTGATGCCCCCGTTCGCCGGCGGCTAGGCCACCGTCACGCGGGCGCGGCGACGCTGACCTCGTCCGGGTCGACAGCGACCCGCACGGCCACGCCCGGCTCCAGACCGAGGGCCGCGGCCGACGCGACGGTCACGTCGGCCACCAGGTCACCCGCGTGCACCCGCACCAGCCCGTCACGCGGCTCCACCGCGGTCACCGTCCGTGCCAGCCCCGGCCCGTCACGGCGCACGCGCGCCGCGGTCGGGTGCAGGGCCGCGACCGCGGGTCGGCCGGGAGGCACGGTGTGCGTCGCGGACGCCAGCTCACCGCCGCCGTCGAGCGCGATCCCGGTCGGCGTGGCCGTCCCGGGGACGAGCACCAGTCCGGAGAAGGACGCCGAGAACGGCGTGCGCGGTTGCCGGAGGACGGCCTCGGTGCGCCCCTCCTCGACGACGCGGCCGTCCTGCAGCACGACGACGCGGTCGGCGAGCGTGACGGCCTCGAGCGGGTCGTGCGTGACGAGGAGGGTCGGGCGGCCGCGCAGGGCGGCGCGCAGCGCCGCGCGGACCTCGGTGCGGGCGTCGACGTCGAGCGCCGTGGTCGGCTCGTCGAGCAGCAGCAGCGCGGGCTCCGTCGCGAGGGCACGGGCGACCGCGACACGCTGCGCCTGCCCGCCGGACAGCGTGGTCGGTGACCGGTCGGCGAGTGCGGACGCACCGACGGCGGCGAGGGCCGTGGCGGCGCGGTGCCGTGCCTCCCGGCGGCCGGCCCCGGTGGCACGCGGGCCGAAGGCGACGTTGCCGGCGACCGTGCGGTGGGCGAAGAGGTCCGGGCGTTGTGCGACCAGGCCGACCCGGCGGCGGTGCGTCGGCACGGACGTCAGGTCGCGGCCCGCGAGCACGACACTGCCGTCGCGCGTGCGGAGGAGGCCGGCGAGGGCCTCGACGACGGTCGACTTGCCGGCGCCGTTCGGCCCGACCAGCGCGACGCACTCGTCGGGGCCGATCGTCAGGCGCACGTCGACGTCCCGCTCGGGTACGAGCACGTGCGCGACGAGCCCCGCTCCACCGCCCGTCACGTCGTCACCGGGCGGGTGCGCACCGTCGTCGTCCCGATCACGACGAGGGCGACCACGACGAGGACGAGCGCGAGCGCGACGGCGGTGTCCGGGTCGATCTCGCGCTGCAGGTAGACCTCGAGCGGGAGCGTCCGGGTGACCCCCTGCAGGCTGCCGGCGAAGGTGAGGGTGGCGCCGAACTCGCCGAGCGCCCGCGCCCCGCAGAGCACCAGGCCGGAGGTGATGCCCGGGAGCACGCGCGGCGTCGTGACGGTGAGGAACGTCCGGGTCGGTCCGGCGCCGAGCGTGGCGGCGACCCGTTCGGCGCGACCGCCGCCGGTGCGGAGCGAGCCCTCGATCGACGACACCAGGAACGGCATCGACACGAAGACCTGCGCCGTCACGACCGCCGTCGTGGTGAAGGCGATCCGGAGCCCGTGCTCGTCGAGGAACGCGCCGAGCACGCCGAGCCGCCCGAAGGCCGCGAGCAGGGCGAGACCGCCGACCACGGGCGGGAGCACGAGCGGCAGGAGGACGAGCGCACGGAGGACCCCGACCCAGCGGGAGGTCGAGCGGGCGAACAGCACCGCCAGCGGGTAGCCGAGGACGAACGCGACCCCGGTGGCGGCGGCCGCGGTGCCGAGGCTCAGCCCGAGCGCGGTGGTCGACGCGGGTGCCGTGACCAGGGCGACGAACGACGACCAGTCGACGCGACCGACCATCGCGGCCACGGGCACGACGACGAACAGGCCGCCGAGGACCGCGGGGACCGGGAGCCACCACGGCACGGGGGTCCGCTGGTGGCGCTGGGGCGGCCTGCTCGTCATCGTTCTGGTCGTCCGGTGCATCGCGGTCGTCGTCAGGGTGCGCCGAAGCCGGCGTCCGTGAGCACCTTGCGTCCGGCGTCGGAGCGGACGAACGCGGCGAACGACGCGGCGGTCTCCGGGTTCGCGGACTCCTTGAGGACACCGATCGGGTACGTGTTCACGGCCTCCGACGACTCCGCGAACTTGACGCCCTCGACCTTCCCCCCGGAGCCCTCGACGTCGGTGACGTAGACGAGCCCGGCGTCGGCCTGCCCGGACTCGACCTTGCCGAGGACGTCGGTGACCGACTGCTCCTCGCTCACCGGTCGGAGCTCGACGCCCGCGGCCCGCTCGACCTCCGCCGTCGCCGCACCGCACGGCACGGGGGCGGCGCAGGTGACGACCTGCAGGTCGGACGCGGTGAGGTCGCGGAGGTCCGCGACGCGCTCGGGGTTCCCGGGCGCGACGGCGATCTCGAGGGTGTTCGTCGCGAAGTCGCGGGGCCACCCCGTCGCCAGGTCGGTCGTCGCGAGCTTCGCCATGGTCGCCTCGTCGGCGGAGGCGAACACGTCGGCGGGGGCGCCGTTGCGGATCTGCGAGACGAGGTCGCTCGAACCGGCGAACGAGAACGTGACCGTGGTCCCCGGGTGCCGCCGCTCGTACTGCTCCCCGAGCTCCGTGAAGGTGCGCTGGAGCGAGGCGGCCGCGAAGACCGTGATCGACCCGGTCGGGCCCGTGCTGCCCGTGGCGGTGCCGCTCGCCGAGGTGCCCGTCGCCCTGCTCCCCGTCGCGCCGCCGGAGGCGGGCCGGGCCGTGCACGCGGCAAGGCTCGTCCCGACGACGACCACGAGCGCGATCGCAACAGAGGTTCGCAGGAGCGTCTTCACGGGGCGATCCTAGCCGCACCTGCGGTCAGGAGGTGATCGGGTGGCCCTCCTGACCCCATGCGGTGATCCCGCCGTCGAGGACCGTGACGGACGACGCCCCCGCCGAACGGTCCGCGATGGCCCGTCGTGCCCAGGCGGTGGCACGCTTCCCGGACGCACACACGACGACCAGTTCGTCGACCGCCCCGGAGCCGCCGAGGTCGTCCGGGGTCCGCGAGCCCGGGATCACCCCGGTCGCGCGCTCCGCCTCGGTCCGGACGTCGACGAGGACGATCCGGTCGCCGGCGACGTCGTCCGCACCGTCGTCACCGAGTCGTCGTGCCAGCTCGGCGGGGGCGATCCGCGGCGGCTCCGCGACCGCCGACGGCGCGGGACGGACCGATCCCGGGCCGCGACGCAGGACGCTCTCGGTCCAGCGCCACCGACGGGCGTCCACCGTGAGCACCCGGCCGAGCAGCGGCTCGCCGAGCCCGGCGACCAGGGCGGTGACCTGCGCCGCCATCACCGCGCCCACCGCGCCGCACAGGGCGGGCAGCACGCCGTCCGCGGCGCAGGAGCCCTCGTCCGGCAGCGCCTCGGGGTGGAGGTCGTGGAAGTCGACCGGGTCGGCGGCGGCGTCGTGGAAGACGGAGACCTGTCCGTCGTAGCCGAGCGCGGTGCCCCAGACGAAGGGCACGCCCGCCGCGGCGCACGCGTCGGAGACGGCACGGGTGACCTCGACGCTGTCCGCCGCGTCGACCACCACGTCGTGGTCGACGACGTGCTCGGGGCGGAAGCGCTCGGTCAGGGCGACGACCTCGACGACGGCGTCGACGCCGCGCACCCGGTCGGCTGCGCACGCCGCCTTCGAGCGCCCCACGTCGGCGGCAGCGAACAGCGTCTGTCGCGCCAGGTTCGACGTGTCCACCGTGTCGTGGTCGACGATCGTGATCCGGCCGAGCCCGGAGCCGGCCAGGTACGTCAGGACGGGTGCGCCGAGCCCGCCCGCTCCGACGACGAGGACCCGGGCGCCGGCGAGCGCGTCGAGCGCCGCCTGCCCGGCACCGTCGAGCGCGGCCGTGCGCGAGGTGCTCCGCCGCCGGGCGGCGAGCGCTGCGGGGTCGGGCGTGGCTGGGTCGGACACGGCGGGGTCGGGCGTGGCGGGGTCGGGCGTGGTCACCGTGCGCGCTCCGGCTGCTCCGGCACCTCGACGGTGACCATCGTGGCCTTGACGGACGCGACCGCGACGGAACCGACCTCGAGCCCGAGGTCGCGGACGGCCTCGGCGGTCATCAGGGACACCACGCGGTTCGGGCCGGCCTGCAGCTCCACCTGGGCGACAACCCCCTCGACGACCAGGTCGGTGACGATGCCGACGAAGCGGTTCCGCGCCGAGCTGCGGACACCGGACGGGTCGTCGAGCCCGGCGTCACGACCGCGGACGTACGCGGCGAGGTCCCGCCCCTCGACCACCGTGCGGCCGGACGGGTCCTCGGAACGGGGCAGCGTGCCGGCGTCGACCAGGCGCCGGACGGTGTCGTCGCTGACGCCCAGGTACCGCGCGGCGTCTCGGATGCGGAGTGTCGTCATGGTGTCCGTGACCCTACGGCATGGCGAACTCTCACGGAGGGGACAGCGGTACGGGGCACGCGCCCAGCCGTGCGCGCTACCGTCGCGGGCGTGACTGCACCACAGACCGGCACCATCCACGTCCCCGCCTCCGCCGGGGTCGCGCCGGTCCGTACCCGCCTGCGGTCCGCGTCCACGGCCCTGCGTGTCGCAGCAGTCCGGACCCCCGAACTCACCGTGGGTGCGCTCGGCGTCGTCACGGGCGCGCTCTTCGCCTGGGTCCCCTCGCTCTGGTACGACGAGGCCGCGACGGTCTCCAGCGCCACGCGCAGCTGGCCGCAGCTCTGGGCCGAACTCCACAACGTGGACGCCGTGCACGGCCTGTACTACGCACTCATCCACGCCTGGTTCTGGCTCGTGGGGTACACGCCGTTCACCCTCCGCTTCCCGAGCGCACTCGCCATCGGCGTCACCGCCGGGCTCGTCGTCGCACTCGGACGCCGCCTGGGTGGTCGTCGGCTCGGCATCGTCGCCGGGCTCGTGTTCCTCGCGATCCCCCGCGTGCAGTGGGCCGGGTCCGAGGGCCGCCCCTACGCGACCGTCACGACCCTGGCCGTCGCACTGTCGCTCGTCGGCATCACGGCCGTCCGACGCACCCGGTCCGGGGCGACGCGGGCGTCGAGCATCCGCTGGTGGGTCGCCTACGGGCTGCTCGCGCTCCTGGCCGTCTGCTTCAACGTGTACCTCGCGCTCGCCGTGGTCGCTCACGCGGCAGCCCTGGCCTGGACGTGGCTGGCCGAGCGCCGGTCGCGCACGTGGACCCGGCGGCCGGACGCCGGTGACCCGCTCGTGGGCCGTGTCGTCCTCGTCCGCTGGGTCGTCGCCGCCGCAGCCGCCGCGCTCCTCGCGTCGCCGCTCGTGCTCGAGGTCACGGAGCAGTCCAAGCAGGTCGCGTGGATCTCCGGCATCACGCAGCGCACGCCGCGCCAGGTGTTCGCCACCTCGTGGTTCGGCGGGATCGACTCGTACGCCGCGGTCGCGTGGACGCTCCTCGTCATCGGTGTCGTCGTGTCCCTGGTCGCCGCACACCGCCGCGTCCCCACCGTCCGCGCGCTCCTCCGGGCACAGGCGGTCCGGATCGCCCTGCCGCTGGCGCTGCTGCCGACCGGGGCACTCCTCGCCGCGACGGCACTCGGCAAGCACCTCTACTCCCCCAAGTACGCGTCGCTGAGCATGCCGTTCGTCGCGCTCCTCATCGCGCTCGCGATCACCGCCCTGCGGCGGAAGGCCCTGATCGCCGCGCTGCTCGCGCTCTTCCTCGTCATCAGCGTCCCGAGCGCGATCGACGTCAAGACGCCCCGGTCGAAGCAGGAGTCGACCTGGGCGAACGCCGCGTCGATCATCGCCGCCGAGCGTGGGGCGAACACCGGTGCCAACGAGGGCGTGGTCTTCGGCAGCGTCTACGGGCACCCGACGTCCACCGCGGAGATCATCCGCGTCTCGTACCCCTGGGCGTTCACCGGGATGACCGACCTGGGCATCCGGAAGAACGGCGCCGAGACGGGCGTGCTCTGGAACGAGAACGGCGACCTGGCGTCGACGATCCCGGCACGCCTCGGTGACATCGACACCGTGTGGTTCGTCGGCGGCACCCCGAAGGCCCGCAACATCCAGCCGGAGACGACCGAGGTGCTCGCCGAGCACGGCTTCCACGTCGAGCAGAAGTGGCGGACCGGTCGGGTCGTCATCACGGAGTTCGTCCGCGACTGAGCCCCGACGGCACCGTAGGTCCGGTGGTCAGTCGGCACCGCGGGTCCGGTGGTCAGTGCACGACGCGGGCACCGTGCACCGGGCCGGTCGCCCGGAGCGCGACGAGCCCGGAGGCGCTGAGCTCGACCTGCACCTCGAGCGCAGCATCGCGGTCGGCGACCAGGAACGCGACCGTCGGGCCGCTCCCCGAGACGATGCCCGCGAGCGCGCCGGCCTTCTCACCCACCTCGATCGTCGCCGCGAGCCCCGGCTGCAGCCGCATCGCGGGTGCCTGCAGGTCGTTGTGCAGGCAGTCCGCGAGCAGGTCCGCGTCGCCGGCACGGAGCGCCTGGAGCACGTTCGCCTCGACGACGGGGGTCGTGGGAGCCGGGCGGATGTCGGCCCGGTAGCGCTCCCGGTGCTCGTCGAGCGCCCGGTAGACAGCAGGGGTGGAGAGACCGTCCTCGCTGAGCGCGAGGACCCAGTGGAACTCCCCCTTGGCGAGCGCCGGGCTCAGCTCGTCGCCGCGACCCGTCCCCACGGCGGTGCCGCCGGCGAAGGCGAACGGGACGTCCGCGCCGAGTCGGGCCGCGAGCCGCAGCAGCTCGTCCCGCCCGAGGGCGGTGCCCCAGAGGGTGTCGCACGCGAGCAGGGTCGCCGCGGCGTCGGCCGATCCCCCGCCCATCCCGCCGGCGACGGGGACCTGCTTGTCGATGGTGAGCCGGACGCCGCCCCGGTGCCCGGCGGCCTCGGCCACGAGACGCGCGGCGCGGATCGCCAGGTTCGAGTCGTCGGTCGGGACCGCACTGGTGTCGATCGGTCCCGTGAAGCGCACGGAGAAGTCGTCGGCCGCTTCCGCGGTGACGTCCTCGTACAGCGACACCGCCTGGTACGCGGTCGCCACGTCGTGGTAGCCGTCGTCCTGCAGCGCGCCGACGGACAGGAACACGTTGATCTTGCCGGGAGCGCGCACCCGCACGCGGGTCGGTGCGGCCAGCGAGGTCATGCGTCCAACCTATCCTCCCCGCGCCGGGCCGCGGACTACGCCGAGGTCCCCGCCGCCGCGAACCCGCGAGCCAGGTCGGCCAGGATGTCGTCCACGTGCTCCAGACCGATCGACAGGCGGATCATGCCCTCCCCGACGCCGGCGGCCGCGCGTTGCTGCGGGGTCATCTGCACGTGGGTCGTCGACGCGGGGTGCACGACGAGCGACCGGACGTCGCCCAGGTTCGACACGTGGTCGAAGAGCTCGAGCGCGGCGACGAACCGGCGACCGGCAGCGACCCCACCGGCGAGGTCGAACGCCAGCACGGCCGACGGCCCCTTCGGCACGTAGCGCTGCTGCAGGTGGTGCCACGGCGACGAGGGCAGCCCGGCGTAGTGCACGTGCTCGACCTGCGCGTGTCCGTCCAACCACGAGGCGACCGCGGCCGCGTTGGCCACGTGCCGGTCCATGCGCAGCGACAGCGTCTGGATGCCCTGCAGGACGAGGAAGGCGTTGAACGGGGCGATCGCGGGGCCGAGGTCGGCGGACAGCTTCGACCGGGTGCGCTGGATGAACGCGCGGCGGCCGAACTTCTCGGCGAAGGCCGTCCCGGCGAACCCGGACTGCTCGACCGTCGTGAGCTGCGGGTACTTCTCCGCCTGCGCCGCCCAGTCGAAGTTCCCGCCGTCGACGATGATCCCGGCGACGGCGCTGCCGTGGCCGGCGAGGTACTTCGTCGCCGAGTGCACGACGATGTCCGCGCCGTGCTCGATCGGTCGCACGAGGTACGGCGTCGCGATGGTGTTGTCGACGATGAGCGGCACCCCGGCGTCGTGCGCGACACCGGCGACCCCCGCGAAGTCGAGCACGTCGCCACGCGGGTTCGGGATGCTCTCGCCGAAGAACGCCCGCGTCTCCGGACGGACCGCGGCGCGCCACTCGTCGAGGTCCGTCGGGTCCTGCACGAAGGTGAACGTGATGCCGAGGTCGCTCAGCGTCGAGTGGAAGAGCGTGTAGGTCGCACCGTAGAGCGACGCCGACGAGACGACGTGGGCGCCCGCCCGCGCGACGCCGAGCACCGCCAGCGAGGTCGCCGCCTGACCGGACGCCAGCGCCAGTGCTCCGACCCCGCCCTCGAGGTCCGCGACGCGTCGCTCCAGGGCCGCCGCCGACGGGTTGTTGACGCGTGTGTAGGTGTGTCCAGGTGCGTCGAGCATGAAGCGCGCCGCCGCGTCCTCGCCCGAGGGGTACACGAAGGCCGCGCTCTGCGCGATCGGGGGCACGTTCGCCCCGAAGCCCGGGTCGGCCGTGAAGCCGGCCCGGATCTGCCGCGTCTCGAACGCCCAGTCGTCCTCGGCCGCCATCAGGCGACCGGCTCGGCGGGGACGGCGGCGCGGACGAGTGGGATGACCTGCTCGCCGAAGCGCTCCATCTCCTCGGCCTGCGGCGAGAACTGCAGCAGGAGCGTGTCGACCCCGGCGTCCTCGAACTCGCGGATCCCGTCGGCGACCTGCTGCGGCGTACCGACGAACCCGGGGCGCAGACCGCGGTTCGACACCGAGTAGTCCTCGAGCGACGGGACGTGCTCGAGCTGCGACTTCGAGATGAAGTCCTGGTACGACTCGTACGCCTTCCCGTGGCGGACGTCGGTGATGCGGGCGAGCTCGGCCTGCGCCTCCTCCTCGGTCTCGCGGACGATCACGTACGCGGCCATGCCGAACGCCTCGAACGGCGCGGCGCCGGCGTCCTCGCGGCGACGCTTCATCTCGTCGATCTTCGTGCGGAGCTCGTCGACGGTGCCGCCGTGTGTCAGGTACGCGTCGGCGAAGCGGGTGATCGAGCTCTTGCCCGCCTCGCTCTCGCCGCCGGCGTAGATGCGCGGCGTGACCCGCGGCTTCGGCTCGAGGTGCGTGTTCTGCACGTCGTAGTACTCGCCCGTGAACGAGAACGGCGTCTCGGCCCAGAGGCCCTTGAGGATCGCGACGAACTCCTCGGTGCGCGCGTACCGGTCGTCGTGCTCGGAGAAGATGCCACCGTACTGGCGGGCTTCCTCGGCCCACCACGCGCTCACGACGTTGAACGTGAAGCGACCACAGGAGATCTCGTCGATGGTCGCGGCCTGCTTCGCCGTCACCGCCGGCAGGTGGTAGCCCGGACGCATCGCGGCCATGATCTCGAGCCGCTCGGTCGTCGCGGCCAGCGCGGCCGCGAGCGCCCACGCCTCGAGGCTCGGCGCGGCCGTCCCCTTGATGTCGTTGAGGTTGAGCTCCGGCACGAGCGTCAGGTCGAAGCCGATCCGCTCGGCACGCTGCGCCAGCCGCTTCACGTAGTCGAAGGTGACGGGCATGTCCTCGTCCTCGACGTTGCGCAGCCAGCCGCCGAAGAGCGGGGTCCAGTATCCGAATCGCACGAGTGGTTCCTCAGGTGTGTCGTGACGGCCGGGAGGCGCGGGGCGGGCCCGCCACGAGCCTCCAGGCCGGTGGGTGGTGTCGTCTCAGGCCGTGGTCGCCGACGTGGCGTACGCCCGCTCGAGGAGCGCGCCGGTGAAGCGCGCGATCGCGCGCGGACCGGAGACCGGCGCGACCGCCTCGACGGCGGGGTTGTAGTTCGTGTTCGTGTTCACGTCGTAGACGACCGTGCGGCCGTCCGTGGTCTCCATGAACTCGACACCCGCGACCTGGATGCGCTGGTCGGCGAGGAACGTCCGGAGCTGCTGCACGAGCGGGTGGTCGGCCGTGACCTCGTCACGGATGCTGAAGGCGGCCGGTGCGCCCGGTGCCCCGGCGCCGGTCGTCTCGGCGCCGGGCACGTCGCAGACGGCGCCGGCGATGACCTGGGGCACCTCGCACGCGTCGGCCGGGCAGAGCTCGAAGCTGCCGGCGCTCGTGTCGACACGGACCGCGTAGACGAACTCGCCGCCGACGAACTCGGCTCGGGTGATGAACGGCTCGCGGGCGGTCAGGAGCTCCTGGAGCAGCGTGATGCCGTCGACGGGGGCCTCGAACTCGGGGCTGTCGACGTACGCGTCGAACTCGGCGAGGGTGTCGAAACGGCGGACGCCGAGGCCCTTGCCGCCCTGGTTGTGCTTCGTGATGAACGGGACGTCCTGCCCTCCCGTGAAGGTCCGCGCGGCGTCCTGCAGGGCGGCCGACCCGAAGACCGCGGTCGTGCGGGGCACGTCGAAGCCGGCGTCCCGGAGGAGCCCGTGCTGGGCGACCTTCGACACCTCGAGCTCGAGCACGTGGCTGCCGTTCACGACCGTCGCACCGGAGCGCTCGAGCCAGCCGAGCAGCGCGCGGGCGTACTCCTTGCTGTGCTCGTTGCCGCGGGTGTGGCTCGACGCGGACATCCGCGACCAGTAGACGCCCGGAGCCGGCTCGGCGGTCAGGTCGATGCTGCCCAGGGCACCGCCGTCGGTGAGCAGGAGTTCCTCGACCGGCACCCCTTCTGCCGCGAAGGCAGCGGCGAACGGCGGGAACCACTCGGGGTTCTCGTGGATGACGTACACGCGCGGAGTTGTCACCGGGCCACCCTAGGCACGCTCCCCCTGGGGGTGCCAGGTGTGTGACGCGGGATTGCGGCGTGCGTCCGCGCGCGGTCGCCTCGTGCCATCGCGGCGGGGTCACCTCGTGCCGGAGCGCCGGGTGTGCAAGGGTGGAACGCATGTCCTACCCCGCGTACGAGGAGACCGCCCGTCCAGGCCGTGTGATGACCGTCGTGGGGTGGGCCGTGATCGCGACCGCCGTCGGGATCGCGACGCTCGTGCTCGCGGTGCCGGCGGGGTGGCAGGACCAGCCGCCGTCGGCGTCGGACGTCGGCGTGCTGGTGGTCACCCTCGCCGTCACGGTCGCGCTCGGCATCGGGATGATGACCATGCGGATGACGGTGCGGGTCGACGAGGTGCTCGAGGTCCGTGTCCGCCCCTGGTGGTACCGGCGGCGCGTCGCCCCCGAGCAGATCACGTCGGCCGAGGTCGTGCACATGACGGGCGGCAACTCCGGCGGGCTCGGCATCCGGCTCGTCCCCGGCGGCACGGCGGTGCTGCTCGACGGCGGACCCGGCGTGCAGGTCGCGATCCGCGGGGCGCGGTCGCTGCGGTTCCGGTGCAACGACCCCGAAGCCGTCGTCGCGGCCCTGCGGGCACGGGGTGCGTCGGCGGACTGAGGATCAGCGCGCGACGCGGTCGGCGCCGAACTGCTGCGTGCCGACGACGCCGAGGAGCTCGAGCTTCTGCGCGTCCTCGCTCCCCGCGGGCGCGGTGAACAACAGGAGCGCCTGCGCCTGGTCGTCCGTGTGGAGCACCTGGCAGTCGACGGTGATCCGGCCGAGCTCGGGCTGCACGATGGTCTTGTCGTCCGACCAGCGGGTCGCGACCTCGTGGCGTTCCCAGAGCTCCCGGAACTGCGGGCTGCGGCGCTGCAGTTCGGCGACGAGCTCCGTCGCCCGACGGTCGCTCGGCCCCGCGAGCCCGACGGCCGCGCGGAGCGACGCGACCACGACCCGACCGAGCCGTTCGTGCTGTTCGGGCGCGTACTTCGCCTGCTCCGTCCCCGAGACGAACCAGCGCCACGCCTGGTAGCGCTCGTTGCCCGGCAGGTCGACGGATCCGCCGAGCAGTGCCCGAGCGAGCCGGTTCTCGACGAGCGTCTCGCCGAGGTGGCTCACGACGATCGCCGGGGTGTCCTCGAGCCGGTCGAGCACGCGCAGGATCGCGGGGTCCACGTGGTCCGCGCGGTGCATCCGGACCGGCGCCGTGTGCCCGGCGAGGTGGAACAGGTGGTCGCGTTCGTCGAGGCTGCACCGGAGGGCCCGGGCGATCGCCGCGACCATCTGCTCCGACGGCTGCGGGCCCCGCTGCTGCTCGAGCCGCGTGTAGTAGTCGACGCTCATCCCGGCGAGTGCGGCGACCTCCTCTCGACGGAGTCCGGGGGTCCGCCGACGGGGACCGCTGCCGAGGCCGACGTCCTCGGGGCGCAGCAGCTCGCGGCGGCGGCGCAGGAAGTCGGCGAGCGCGGGGCGGTCCATGCCCCCATCGTGCCGTCTCGGCCGGAGCGGAGCCAGGGACCGCCGGTCCCCCGATGCCCGCGCCCTGGAGGAGCCCCGTGCGCAGGAGCATCGTGGTCGGCATGGACACCACGAACAGCACCGTCTTCATCTCCGGCGCGACCTCGGGCCTCGGGCTCGCCCTCGCGCAGCGCCTGCAGGCCGCCGGCAGCACCGTCGTCATCGGCGGCCGCCGCCAGGACCGTCTGGACGCCCTCGCCGCCGAGCACGGCTTCGGTACCGTCGCGATCGACGTCGCCGACGCGGACTCCATCGCGAGCGCGGCAGCGGACGTGACGGCCCGCTGGCCGGAGCTCGACACCGTCGTCACGATGTCGGGCATCATGCGCAACGAGGACCTGCGCGACCCCGGACACATCGACGACGCACTCGCGACCGTCCAGACCAACCTGGTCGGGACGATCCGGCTCATCGACGCCTTCCTGCCGCACCTGCTCTCCCGGCCGGCGGCGACGCTGATCACGGTGTCGTCCGGTCTGGCCTTCGTCCCGCTGACCGCGACCCCGACCTACAGCGCCACGAAGGCCGCGGTGCACTCGTACACGCAGGCGCTCCGGCAGCAGCTCGTCGGCAGCTCGGTGGCGGTGCTGGAGCTCGCCCCGCCGGCCGTGCAGACGGACCTGATGGGTGGCGCCGACTTCGGCGGGATGCCCCTCGACGCCTTCACGGACGAGGTGATGGGTCTGCTCGACTCCGGTGCCGCGCCGGAGATCCTCGTGCAGGACGTCCAGCCGCTGCGCTGGGCCGAGCGCGACGGGACGCACCAGCAGATCCTCGAGGCGATGGCCGGCCGCGGTCACTGAGCCACGCACCACGGGCGGATCAGCCCCGGGCGAGGAGACGTGTGCACGTCGACCGTCAGGCCGGGGTCGGGGTCGGGGCCGGTGCTGGTACCGGTGCCGGCGCCGGCGCCGACGGGAGCACGCTGCTCCGTCAGTCGACCTCGCCGGCGGCGCGCCGACGCCGGATCCGCGCGTCGAGACCCCGGTTCAACGCCCAGAGCCCCAGCACGATGGCGGTGACGAGGAGCGACTCGGCCAGCGTCCTGTCGAGCGGTCCACGGAGCACCCAGAAGGCGCCCCCGGCCAGGACGGCGACCATCGCCAGGGTGCCGATGGAGCTCCTCGCAGCCCGCGGCTCGGCCTCGGTGGACGCCCCGTCCTCGTCCTCGTCCGCGAGCTGGTTGAACCAGAGTCCCCACGCCGCCAGGCCTGCCCCGAAAAGGGCGGCTGCCCACGCAGCATCGTCGCCGGCGTCACGGACGAGGGCGACGACGGCGAGGACCACGACGAGTGCACCGCCCGCGAGGAAGAAGAGCGTGATCGCCAGGGCGAGGCGTGAGGTCGGAGCGTGCACGCGGTCAGCCTAGGGCTCCGTCGCCGACACGACGACCACCGGGCCGGAGCAGTGACCCGACCGCCTGCCGTCAGGCGGCGGCGGCGAGGACCGTCCGTCCGAGGCGCACGAAGTCGTCCGGCGACAGCGCCTCACCCCGAGCGGTCGGGTCGAGACCGGCCGCGGTCAGCAGCTCCGACGCACGGGCGCTGGACCCCAGGACCCCGGACAGGCTCTGCCGGAGCATCTTCCGGCGCTGCTGGAACGCCCCGTCGACGAGCTCGAAGACCTGCGCCCGCAGCGTCTCGTCCCCCGGGCGCTCACGACGGTCGAAGCCGACGAGCACGCTGTCGACGTTCGGCACCGGCCAGAACACCTGGCGGCTGATCTGCCCGGCGGTCGACCACGACCCGTACCAGGCGGCCTTGACGCTCGGCGCCCCGTAGACCTTGCTGCCCGGCCCGGCGGCGATGCGGTGGCCGACCTCGGCCTGCACCATGACGAGCACCCGCTCGATGGTCGGGAAGGTCGCGAGCAGGTGCAGCAGCACGGGGACGGAGACGTTGTACGGCAGGTTCGCCACGACGTGCGTCGGGGCCTCGGGCAGTTCGTCGGCGGTCACCGCGAGCGCGTCCTGGTGCACGACCCGCAGGTGCGCGTCCGGCTGCATCGCCGCGACGGTCGCGGGCAGCTGAGCTGCGAGCCGACCGTCGATCTCCACCGCGGTGACGGACGCGCCGGTCTCGGTCAACCCGAGGGTCAGGGAACCCAGCCCCGGTCCGATCTCGAGCACGCGCGAGTCCGACGTGACCCGGCCGGCCGAGACGATGCGGCGCACGGTGTTGGCGTCGTGCACGAAGTTCTGGCCGAGCTTCTTCGTCGGGGTGACGTCGAGCTTGGCGGCGAGGTCCCGGATCTCCGCCGGGCCGAGCAGTGCGCCCACGACTACTGGTCCACCGTGACGGGCTCGGCGTCCCACGCACCGTAGACGAGCTCGGTCGTCGAGGCGATCTGCGCCGCGAGCATCGACGGGTCGGTACCGAGGGTCTCGGCCATCGACCGGAGCGTGAGCGGGATCAGGTACGGCGCGTTCGGCCGGCCGCGGTACGGCGTCGGCGTGAGGAACGGGGCGTCCGTCTCGATCATGACCAGGTGCCGCGGCGCGACCTGCAGGGCGTCTCGGAGCGACTGGGCGTTCTTGAACGTGACGGTGCCGGCGAAGGACATGTACCAGCCGCGCTCGGCGCAGAGCCGGGCGAGGTCGGGACCGCCGGAGAAGCAGTGGAAGACGGTCTTCTCGGGAGCGCCGACGCGGTCGAGCACCTCGACCACGGCCTCGTGCGCGTCACGATCGTGGATCGTCAGCGCGAGGTCGTGCTCCTTCGCGATGCGGATGTGCTCCTCGAACGAGCGGACCTGTGCCGCGCGGCCGTCGTCGCCGGTGCGGAAGAAGTCGAGACCGGTCTCGCCGATCGCCCGGACGCGGGGCAGCGCCGCGAGCCGCTCGATGCCGGCGAGGTGCTCGTCGAGCAGCCCCTGCTCGTCGAGCACGGGCGCCTCGTTCGGGTGCAGCGCGACGGCGGCGAGCACGCGGGGCTCCCGCGCGGCGATCTGCGCCGACCACTCCGACGTCGCGAGGTCGGTGCCGACCTGCACGACGCCGCGGACCCCGACGCTCGACGCACGGTCGAGGTGCTCGCGGTAGTCGAGCGGACCGTCGCCACCCTCGCCGACGCCGTCGGCGATCTCCATGTGCGTGTGGTTGTCGTACACCGGCACCACGAGCGCCTGCGGCAGCGGTGGGTAGCTCAGGTCGCGCTTCGAGCCGCCGGACGCCCCCTCGCCACGCGCCCGGACGTGCGAGCCGTCCGCCGCGTCGGTCACGCTGCGCCCTGCTCGGGCTGCTGCTCGATGCGCGGGAACAGGCCGGACCCGAGCGGCACGACGGTTGCAGCGCCCTGCCACTCGTAGGCGCGGTCGACACGCTGCTCGGTCACCGATCCGCCGGCACCGATCGACGCCCAGAGCTTCTCCGTCGCCTTCGGCATCACCGGGGACACGAGGACGTTCACGGTGCCGAGGCCGCGGAGGGCCGTCGCCAGGACGGTGCCGAGACGCTCGCGCGCCGACTCGTCCTTCGCCAGCGCCCAGGGCTCCTGCTCGGTGATGTACCCGTTCAGGGCGTCGACGAGCTCCCACACGGCGGCGATCGCCTCGTGCGGCGCGAAGGCCTCGACCGCGGCGTCGGCACGCTCGGTGACGGACACCGCGAGCGCGTCGATCGCCTCGTCCGACGGGGTCAGCTCGCCGCGCGACGGCACGGCGCCGTCGAAGTACTTCTGCAGCATCGCGACGAGACGCGAGGCCAGGTTGCCGAAGCCGTTCGCGAGGTCGGCCGAGTACCGGGCGGAGATGTCCTCCCAGCTGAAGTTGCCGTCCTGCCCGAAGGTGATCGCGCGGAGGAAGTAGTAGCGGAAGGCATCCGAGCCGAAGGTGTCGGTGATCTCCGACGGCGCGATGCCGGTGAGCTTCGACTTCGACATCTTCTCGCCGCCGACGAGCAGCCAGCCGTGACCGAACACGCGCTCCGGCACGGGGAGGCCCGCCGCCATGAGCATGGCGGGCCAGATCACCGCGTGGAAGCGGGCGATGTCCTTGCCCACGACGTGCACGCTCGGCCAGAGGCGCTGGAACGCCTCGTCGTCGTCCGACCCGTAGCCGAGGGCGGTGACGTAGTTGAGCAGGGCGTCGAACCACACGTAGAGCACGTGGTCGTGGTCCCAGGGGATCGTGATGCCCCAGTCGAAGCTCGAGCGCGAGATCGACAGGTCGCGCAGGCCCTGCTTCACGAAGGAGACGATCTCGTTGCGGACGCTCTCGGGCTGGATGAACTGCGGGTTCGACTCGTACAGGTCGAGCAGGCGCTGCTCGAAGTCGCTCATGCGGAAGAAGTAGTTGCGCTCGGCGAGGACCTCGACGGGGATCGAGTGGATCGCGCAGACCTGCTGGCCCTCGTACGGACCGGTGCCGGGCACGAGGTCGCTCGGCTGCTTGTACTCCTCGCACCCGACGCAGTAGAAGCCCTCGAACTCGCCGGCGTAGATGTAGCCGTCGTCGTACAGCTTCTGCAGGAACGCGGTCACGCCGCGCTCGTGCCGTTCGTCGGTCGTGCGGATGAAGTCGTCGTTCGCCACGTCGACCGTGTCGAGCAGCGGCTTCCACGCGTCGGTGACGAGCCGGTCGGCCCACTCCTTCGGGGACACGTCGTTCGCGCTGGCGGTCCGGAGGATCTTCTGGCCGTGCTCGTCGGTCCCCGTGAGCAGCCAGGCGTCGTCGCCCCGCTGCCGGTGCCACCGTGCCATGAAGTCCGCGGCGACCTCGGTGTAGGCGTGCCCGATGTGGGGCACGTCGTTCACGTAGAAGATCGGCGTGGTGATGCTGAACGAGGACCCGTCGGACATGCGGACCATCCTACGGGCGGGCCGGAGCCGCGTGACGCGCCCCGCGCGCCGCCTGTGGAGAACCGGACGGGAGGCGGGAGGCGGGCCCGCCCCGCGCCTCCAGACCGACGGTGGTCGGCCCTACCGCGCGGCGAGCGCGCCCTCGTACAGGTCGCGCTTCGACAGGCCGGTCGCGTCCGCGACCGCCGTGGCGGCCTCCTTCATGCGCGACCCGGCAGCGACCCGCTCGAGCACGAGCCGCACACCGTCCTCGATGCTCGTCACGTCGAGCGCGCCGGTCGAGCCCTCGACGACCACGCAGATCTCGCCGCGCACCCCGTCGGCGGCCCAGGCGGCGAGCGCGGTGAGCGAGTCGCGGCGGACCTCCTCGTGCAGCTTCGTGAGCTCGCGGCACACGACCGCGCGGCGGTCGTCCCCGAACCCCGCGGCCATGTCGGCGAGCGTGTCGGCGAGCCGGTGCGGTGACTCGAAGAACACCATCGTCCGCTGCTCACCGGCCAGGGACGCGAAGAGACGACGACGCTCCCCCGCCTTGCGGGTCGGGAAGCCCTCGAAGCTGAACCGGTCGGTCGGCAGGCCCGACACGGCGAGCGCCATGAGCACCGCGGACGGGCCGGGCAGGGCGGTGACGGTCACCCCGGCGGCCGCCGCGGCCTCCACGAGGGGGAAGCCGGGGTCGCTGATCGCGG
Source organism: Curtobacterium sp. BRD11 (assembly GCF_031844345.1). Taxonomy (NCBI): domain Bacteria; kingdom Bacillati; phylum Actinomycetota; class Actinomycetes; order Micrococcales; family Microbacteriaceae; genus Curtobacterium; species Curtobacterium sp. BRD11. The sequence goes on along the minus strand of NZ_JAUZUZ010000008.1, from coordinate 74,544 downwards.
GCATGCCCGCGTCGGTGAGGACCACCACGTCCTCGTCGCGGGCGAGCTCGACCACCTCGGCGGCCTTCGCGCGCTCGTTGTGCTCGTGGAGGGCGATCAGGCGCGGGCGGTTCTCGATGCCGAGCGCACGCATCAGGTGGATCGCGGTCCGGGTGTCCTCGGCGGCCACCACGCTCGCGTTCGAGAGGGTCTCGACGAGACGACGAGACGCGTCGCCGAGGTTGCCGATGGGCGTTGCTGCGAGGACGATCACCTCCCCATTCTGGTGCCAGGTCCGCCGTGGCGGCGATCCGTAGGATGCAGGCGATGACCAGCGAGCTGACCGACGACCGCACCGCCCTCGTCGACGGACCGGCCGGCTCCCGCCTCGACGACTGGTGGGGTCGGGTCCTCTCGACGTCGCGGCGGGTCGCCGTGTGGCGCTGGACGGGTCCGATCGCGGTGACGCTGCTGGCGGCCGTGCTCCGTCTGGTGGGACTCGGACACCCGCACTCGCTCGTGTTCGACGAGACGTACTACGTCAAGGACGGCTGGTCCATCGTGCACCTCGGCTACGAGGGCACCTGGCCGGCGAACTCCTCCGACGACGGCGCCCCGACGACCGACCAGCGCTTCGCGGACGGCGAGACCGACCTGTACTCGAGGGCGGCGGAGTTCATCGCGCACCCGCCGCTCGGGAAGTACCTGATCGGCCTCGGGATGCTGCTGTTCGGCGCCGACAGCTCGTTCGGGTGGCGGTTCACGGTCGCCGTGCTCGGCACCGCGACCGTGTTCCTGACCGCGGTCATCGCCCGCTCGCTGTTCCGCTCGACCGCGATCGGGACGCTCGCCGGCTTCCTGCTCGCGATCGACGGCCAGGCGATCGTGCTGTCGCGCGTGACGCTGCTCGACGGCATCCTGACCTTCTTCGTCGTGCTCGGCGCGGGTGCGCTGCTGCTCGACCGGCGGTGGACGCAGCGGCGGCTCGACGACTGGGTCCGACGCCGGGCGGACGGCGGCGGTGACACGCTCTGGGGGCCGGTGCTGGTCTGGCGGCCGTGGCTCGTCGCGATGGGCGTCGCCCTCGGTCTGGCGTCCGCGACGAAGTGGTCCGGCCTGTACTTCCTGGCGTTCTTCGCCCTGTACTCCGTGCTGAGCGACATGGTGATGCGCCGCCGGGCCGGCGTGACGTTCTGGTCCTCGAGCGCCTTCCTGCAGCAGGCGCCGGTGACGTTCCTGCTCACCGTGCCGGTCGCTGCGGTGACCTACCTGGCGTCGTGGACGGGGTGGTTCCGGACCTCCGGTGGGTGGGACCGGAACTGGATCGCCTCCGGCGGCGAGCGGTGGACGGGACTGCTCGCCTGGGTGCCGGACCCGTTCCAGAACTGGTGGCACTACCAGTCGGAGATCTACGGCTTCAACATCGGCCTGCACACCCCGCACTCGTACCAGGCGAACCCGCTGCTGTGGCTCGTCATGCAGCGCCCCACGTCGATGTACTACGTCGGGACGAACCACGGGCAGGACGGCTGCTGGGCGGACCGCTGCGGCGAGGCGATCACCGGCATCGCGAACCCGTTCGTCTGGTACGCCTCGGTGATCGCGGCGGTCGCGCTGCTCGTGCTCTTCGTGCTGCGGCGCCGGTGGGAGTACGGCTTCGTGCTCATCGGTGTCGCGGGCGGGTACCTGCCCTGGCTCCTGTACACCGACCGCACGGTGTTCCAGTTCTACACGGTGGCGTTCGAGCCGTTCCTCGTCATGGCCCTGGCTGCCGCGATCGGACTCGTCGCCGGGTCCCGGACCGACCCGCGGCCGCGGCGGACCCGGGCGTTGGTCTGGGTCGGCGTGTACCTCGGTGTCGTCGTGCTCGCGTCGGCGTACTGGTACCCGATGTGGACCGGCTTGCAGATGCCGTGGGACTTCGTCCGGTCGCACTACTGGCTGCCGAGCTGGCTGTAGCGGTGCTGCCGAGCTGGCTGGAGCGGTGCTGCCGAGCTGGCTGGAGCGGTGCTGCCGAGCTGGCTGGAGCGGTCCGGCCCTGGGGACGTGACCGCGCGGGACGCCGGTGACTGCCGACCCGCTGTCGGCACGGAGGCGCGGTGCCCGGCCGCCACGAGCCTCCCGCCCGGCGCATACCGCGTCAGGCGAACGTCAGGGCTGGCCGTGCAGGGCGCGCTCGATGGCGGTGCGGTCGAGCGGGGCGCCGACCATGGGGTCGGTGGTGCCGCCGGGCAGCACGCCCTCGAGCACGACCTCGGCGTAGCGGCGCCAGGCGTCGGGGTCGTGGGCGCGCGTGGCGTCCGCGACGGCGCCGACCATCGTGGTGAGCATCGGGAGGTCGGCGTAGCTGAACCCGGCCCGCACCACCCCGGACGCCGCCGCTCGCTCGATGATGGTCGCGACCTGGCGCTCGAGCCGGTCCCGCTCGTGCACGATCGACGGCCGCGCCTTCCCCGCGCGGACGATGGCGTCCGCCAGGGCACGGTCGCGCGCGCGGAACTCGAACACGCCCGTCAGGTAGACACGGAGGGCCTCGCGCGGATCGGTCTCCTGCGCGGCTCGGGCGGCGGCGGCGTTCATCGCCTCGAACTTGGTGGCGAGCAACGCCTCGATCAGGGCGTCCTTGTCGGCGAACCGGCGGTAGACGGTGCCGACGCCGACCCCGGCCTCGTGCGCGATGTCGTTCAACGTGACCGACAGACCCCGCTCGGCGAAGCACCGGCGCGCGGTCTGCAGGATCAGCTCGCGGTTGCGCGCGGCGTCGGCGCGCAGGGGGCGCTCGAGGTCGTGCGCGGTGTCGGTGGTGCTCACGACGCCGACGGTAGTTGACGATTCTGGGAACAAACGGATGCGGTGGCTCCGTTTCGGTCTACACTCGACACAAACGGATGCACCACATCCGGTTCCACCTCCTCGCGAAGCGCTCGACGGCGCGTGCTCCGCCACCTCCACCCTTCTCCGAAGGAGGCTGCCGTGACGGCAGAACAGACCGTGCCGACCCCGACCGGGTCGGCACCGACGACGACCGGCCGTGCTGCCGGCACCACGACCGGCTCCGGCTCCGGCTCCGGCTCCGACAGGCCGAACCACCGCTGGATCGCGCTGGCGGTCATCGCCCTCGCCCAGCTCATGGTCGTGCTGGACGCGACCATCGTGAACATCGCCCTCCCCTCGGCGCAGGCCGACCTCGGCTTCGGCACCGACCAGCGGCAGTGGATCGTCACCGCGTACTCGCTCGCGTTCGGCTCCCTGCTCCTGCTCGGCGGTCGCCTCGGTGACCTGTTCGGCCGGAAGACCACCTTCATCGTCGGCCTGGTCGGGTTCGCCCTGGCCTCGGTGCTCGGCGGTCTCGCCGACTCGTTCGGCCTGCTCGTCGCCGCCCGCGCACTGCAGGGCGTCTTCGGTGCCCTGCTCGCCCCCTCGGCGCTCGGCATGCTCACCACGACCTTCCGCGATCCGAAGGAACGCGGCCGGGCGTTCGGCATCTTCGGGTCCATCGCCGGCTCGGGTGCGGCGATCGGCCTGCTGCTCGGCGGCGTGCTCACCGAGTACGCGTCCTGGCGCTGGTGCCTCTACGTGAACGTCGTGTTCGCGGTCCTCGGGGTCATCGGTGCGCTCGTGTTCATGGCGAAGCCGCCGAAGGTCGAGCGTCCCCGCATCGACGTGGCCGGTGTCCTGACCATCACCGCGGGTCTGGTCGGCATCGTCTACGGCTTCTCGAACGCCGAGTCGAACGGCTGGGACTCCCCGCTCACCATCGTCATGCTCGCCGCGGGCGTCCTGCTCGTCGCCGCGTTCGTGATCATCGAGACCCGCGTCGCGCACCCGCTCCTGCCGCTGCGCGTCGTCCTCGACCGCGACCGCGGCGGTGCCTTCATCGCGATCGGCCTCGTGGCGATCGGCATGTTCGGCATCTTCCTGTTCCTGACGTACTACCTCGAGCAGACCCTCGGCTTCAGTTCGCTGCAGACCGGTCTGGCGTTCCTGCCGATGCCGCTGTCGATCATGGTGTCGGCGACGCAGATCGGCGGGCGGCTGCTGCCCCGCGTCGGCCCGAAGGTCCTGATCTTCGCGGGCGGACTCGTCGCGGCGACCGGGCTCCTGCTGCTGCTCCGCACCGACGTCGACAGCACCTACGCGGGCACCGTCCTGCCGGCGCTGATCGTCATCGGTCTCGGCATGGGCACGATCTTCTCGTCCGCGATGAACACCGCGACGACCGGTGTCGCACGGGCGGACGCCGGCGTGGCCTCGGCGACGGTCAACACGATGCAGCAGATCGGCGGCTCGATCGGCACCGCCCTGCTCTCGACGATCTTCGCCGACGTCGTGAAGGACAGCCTGTCGGGCCTCTCGGCAGCACCGACGAAGCTGCAGCAGGCCCAGGCGGTGATCGACGGGTACCACGTCGCCTTCGGCATCTCGGCCGGGGTGCTCGTGCTCGTCGCCCTCGCCGGCGGCCTGCTCATCAACCGGCAGTCGGTGCGACTCGCGAAGCTCGAGCGCGCGGCGTCCGCGACCACGGGCAGCATCCCGGCAGCGGCGCACTAGCCGCCCCGCTCCCGCGACCCGAGCCGCTCCGCGCCCGGTCCGCCCCCGGTCCGCCCTGCCCTGCTCTGCCCCCGCTCTGCGACATCCCACGCGTCGATCGACGCGTGGGATGTCGCGTCCTCGGGGCTGGCCGAAGGAACGACCGACCCCGGCCGTTCCGGTGCGCACGGATTCGGCACACCCCGTGGTCGGGACGGCGGCGTTGCGCACTGTGTCGGTCCTCCTGCGGCACATCAGTGGCCCCGGTTACCCTGAGCGCCATGGCCCCCGTCCTGACCTCGCCGCTCGTGTCGACGCAGTGGCTCGCCGACCACATCGGTGCCGACGATCTCGTCGTCCTCGATGCCTCGGTGCACGCCACCGGGGTCGGCACGGCGATGCACTGGCAGGCCGCCCGCGACGCGTACGAGCAGCACGGGCACGTACCGGGCGCCCGGTACGCCGACCTGGTCGACGACTTCTCGACGCCCGACGCGGACGTGCCCTTCACCCGCCCGACGGCGGAGCGTTTCGAGTCCGCCGCGAGTGGACTGGGCGTGACCAACGGCTCGACCGTGGTGGTCTACGACGACAGCGTCGGTGAGTGGGCGGCACGGCTCTGGTGGATCTTCCGCGCGTTCGGCTTCGACGACGTCGCGGTGCTCGACGGTGGGTTCACCAAGTGGCGGGACGAGGGACGGCCCGTCCGCGTCGGACCGCTCCGTGGCAGCACCCGGTCGCCGTCCGCCGAGCCGTTCCTGGCCGGCGAGGAACGCCCCGTGTGGGCCGACCACGACCGTGTCCTGCGCGCCGTCCGCGGCGAGGAGCCCGCGGCGGTCGTCCTGGCGGCTCCCCCGTCGGCGCTGGGATCCGACCACCCCGGCGTGGTCCCCGGCAGCACGGCGATCACCACGGACGACGTGGTCGACCCCGACACCAACACCCTCCGCCGCGGGCCGGCACTCGCCGAGGTGTTCGCGCCGGTTCTCGACGCCGACGAGATCGTGACGTACTGCGGCGTCGGCAGCGCGGCCTGCGTCGACGCGCTCGCCCTGACGGTGCTCGGGCACGACCAGGTGAAGGTCTACGACGGCTCGCTCGCCGAGTGGTGGCGCCTCGAGCCGGAGCTGCTCGCGTCCTGACGCCACAACGTCGGCCACGCCGACCGCGCTGGCCGGGCCGACCGGGCTGACCGGGCTGGCCGGGCTGGCCGGGCGGCCGGGCCGTCCCCGCGGCACTAGCGTTGGCGCATGAGCACCAGACGCGCGGTCGTCCTCGGCGGTACCGGCGGGATCGGGTCGGCGGTGGTCCGAGACCTCCTCGACGTCTCCGGTCGCGGTGGCGACGACTGGCAGGTCGACGTCGTGGCACGACACGGCGGTCCCGCAGCCGATGCGCTGACGGCGGCCGGCGCCTCCTTCGTGGCCGGTGACCGCCGCGACACGAGCGTGCTCCGCGAACTCCTGCGTCCCGGCGCCGACCTGCTCGTCGACACCGTGGGCGCGACCCGTGACGACGCCCTGCAGCTGCGACCGTTCCTCGACGACGTCGGCTCGACGGTGTTCGTTTCCTCGAAGGCGGTCTACGTCGACGACCGAGGGCGGCACGCGAACTCGGTCGGACGGCCGGTGTTCGGCGGCGCGGTCACGGAGCTCCAGCCGACCGTCGTCGCGGGCGACGGCGACCCGACCTCGCGCGAGGGCTACGGCGCCGCGAAGGTCGCCGCCGAACAGGTCCTGCTCGACCACGGCGCTCCCGTCACCGTGCTGCGCCCCTCGAAGGTGTACGGCGTCGGGATCGGCCGCCCCCGGGAGTGGTTCGTGGTGCGTCGCGCGCTCGACGGCCGGGAGCGGATCCTGCTCGCGGACCACGGACGGGGCGTCGACCACACGACGGCGGCGAGTGGGATCGCGTCACTCGTGCGCCTCGTCGCCGACGCTCCGGACCGCCGGATCCTCAACGTGGCCGACGAGACCGCGCCCGACGTGCTGGAGATCGTGCGGACCGTGGCCGGGCTCGTCGACCACCGCTTCGACGAGGTCCTGCTCGACGAGGACGCCCCCGCCTTCGTCGGGACGACCCCGTGGAGCTCGCCGTCGCCGTTCGTCCTCGACACGACGGCGGCACGGGCGCTCGGCTGGCAGCCCCCGCGGTACGCCGAGGCGGTGCGGCCCGAGGTGGACTGGCTGCTCGAGACCGCGCACGCCGTGCCGGCCGGCGGCGACGTCCCCTGGGCGGAGGACCCGTTCTGGGAGCGGATGTTCGACTACGGCCCGGAGGACGCCGCCCTCGTGCTGCTCTCGCTCGGCAGGGGCTGAGCCGGTGCCCCGCTCGGAGGTCCTGTTCGTCGGCGGACGTTCGGGCGTCGGCAAGTCGACCGCGGCCGAGGCGCTCCACGACCTGCTGGTGGCTGCCGACGTCCCGCACGCGGTCATCGAGGGCGACCTCCTGGACCTCGCGCACCCGGCTCCGCACGTGGCGCACCCCGCCGTCCGGCTCGCCGAGCGGAACCTGCGCGCGATGTGGGCGGCGTACCGCGAGCTCGGGCACCACCGGCTCGTCTTCACGAACACCGTGTCCGTGCTCGAGCACGAGCGGCTCGCCGCCGCGATGGGCGACGACCCGGTCGTCACCGCGGTCCTGCTCCGCGCCTCCGACGCCACCACCGCCGCGCGTCTGGCCCGGCGGGTGGGCGGCACGGTCCCGCATGCGCAGCTCGCCCACAGCACGGCGACGGCCGGGAGGCTCGACTCGGCCGTCGCGGACACGGTCGCCCGGGTGGACACCGACGGCAGGTCCCCGCTCGAGATCGCGCGACGGCTCGCGTCGCTCACGGGCTGGCTGCCCGGCTGACCGCCGGCCCGGGCACGGTGTCCCGGACTCCCCGCCTGCGCCTGTGGACGAGCACGACCTGTCCACCGGTAACCGGATCGTCAGCACCGTCCAGCGCCCGCGGGGCAGGCTGGACGCATGAACGACAACCGGCTCGCGACCGCGGTCAGCCCGTACCTCCGTCTGCACGCCGACAACCCGGTGGACTGGCGCGAGTGGGGACCCGACGCGTTCGCCGAGGCACGGGAGCGCGACGTCCCGGTGCTCGTCTCGGTCGGGTACGCCACGTGCCACTGGTGTCACGTGATGGCGCGCGAGAGCTTCTCCGACCCCGAGATCGGCGAGCTGCTCCGTCGCGACTTCGTCGCCGTCAAGGTCGACCGAGAAGAGCGGCCCGACGTGGACGCCAGCCTCATGGCTTCCGCGAGCGCCTTCACGCAGCAGCTCGGGTGGCCACTGACCGCGTTCGCGACGCCCGAGGGGCGGGTGTTCTTCGCGGGGACCTACTACCCGCCGACCCCGGTCGGCCAGGTCGGGTCGTTCCGCCAGGTCCTCACGGCGGTGCTCGATGCATGGACCCAGCGGCGGCACGAGGTGGACGCGAACGCGAGCGCGATCGCCGCGGCGATCGCGCAGGGGGCGCAGGCCGACGCCACCGCCCAGGGTGGCGAGCGGTCCGACGCAGACACGCCGCGCCTCCCGTCCGTCGACGCGATCCGCTCCGTGACCGCGCAGCTCGTCTCGGCGGAGGACACCACGTACGGCGGCTTCGGCGGTGCGCCGAAGTTCCCGAGCGCGCCGCTCCTCGAGTTCCTCTCCGACGTCGCGGCCGACGGTGACGCCGCCGCACGCGGGTTGCTCGAGCGGAGCCTCCGGGCGATCCGGACGACCGAGCTGACGGACGCCGACGGCGGCGTGTTCCGGTACGCGACCAAGCGCGACTGGAGCGTGCCGCACTACGAACGGATGCTCTACGACAACGCGGGGCTGCTCGCGATCGCCGGGGCGGAGCAGGCACGGGGCATCGCCGACTTCCTGCGCGACACGCTGCGACGGCCCGACGGCGCCTTCGTCGCGGCGCAGGACAGCGAGTCGACCATCGACGGGCGACGCGTCGAGGGCGACTGGTACCGGCTGCCACTCGACGAGCGCGGGCGGTTCGACGCACCGCCCCTCGACGACCAGGTGCTGACGGGGTGGAACGGCCTCGCGATCCGCGGGCTCGCGCGTGCTGCGGCCCGGAGCGGTGACGACGAGTGCACCGCCCTCGCGCAGGGTGCCGCCGACGCGGTCCTGGCCGCCCACGTGCGCGACGGACACGTGGTGGTCCGGTCGAGCACCGACCACGGCACGTCCGCGGCGCCTCCCACGATCGAGGACGTCGGACTGCTCGCCGAGGGGCTGCTCGAACTCGCGCTGCTCAGCGGCGAGGTCCGGTACGCCGAGACGGCACGCGCGCTCGTCGACGACGGCCTCGCCGGTCGCTTCGAGGTTGATCCGGTCCTGCGGGCAGCCGGAACGACGACGGGTGAGCAGCCGCAGACGGCACTGCGGTCCGGCACCGTCGCACTGGCTGCGACCGCGGCGACACTGGCCGCACTCACCGGTGACCGGGCACTCCGGGACGCCGCGACGCGGCTCGTCGCCGACCGTGCACGCACCGGTACCGAGCGGCCGCTCGGCCACGCCGACGCCCTCGGGGTCGCGCTCGCCCTGCAGCGTCCCTCGCGTGAGGTCGTCGTCGTGTCCGGCCGCGACGACCCGATGCGGTGGACCGGCCTCGCCGCCCGCCGGCCGGGCACCGTGGTCGCGACCGTGACCCCGGACCAGGCACGGGCGTGGGCCGCCGCCGGGTTCTCGCTGTTCGCCGGGCGGGACAGCGCAGCACCAGCCGCCTACGTCTGCCACGACCACGTCTGTGCGTTGCCGGCCCGGAGCGACGCCGCGCTCGCCGAGCAGCTCCGCTGACGACAGCCGCCGCACGGACCGCTATCCTGGAATGCTCATGTCTGCCACGCCCGTCATCACGTACCCGCCCGAACTGCCGGTGTCGCAGCGGCGGGACGACATCGCCGCCGCGATCCGTGACCACCAGGTCGTCATCGTCGCCGGCGCCACGGGCTCGGGCAAGACGACGCAGCTGCCGAAGATCTGCCTGGAGCTCGGCCGCGAGTCGATCGGGCACACCCAGCCCCGCCGGATCGCCGCCCGCACCATCGCCGAGCGCGTGTCCGAGGAGCTCGGCAGCGAGCTGGGCGACCTGGTCGGCTACCAGGTGCGGTTCACCGACAAGGTGAGCGGGAACACCCGGATCAAGCTCATGACCGACGGGATCCTCCTCAACGAGATCCACTTCGACCGTGACCTGGAGCGCTACGACACGATCATCATCGACGAGGCCCACGAGCGCTCGCTGACGATCGACTTCCTGCTCGGGTACCTGAAGCGGCTGCTCCCCCGGCGCCCCGACCTCAAGGTCATCATCACGAGTGCGACGATCGACCCAGAATCGTTCTCGCAGCACTTCGGCGGCGCTCCGATCATCGAGGTGTCCGGCCGGACGTACCCGGTCGAGGTCCGCTACCGGCCGCTCGTCGCCGACGACGCGGCGGACGGTGACACCGGTGCGGACGAGGGCGACGACACCGACCCGCGGACCGACGACAGCGGTGGCCGCGGTGGGAGCGCGGACGACCGCGACGTGCTCCAGGGCATCACCGACGCGCTCGACGAACTCGCGCGCGAGGACCCGGGCGACGTCCTCGTGTTCCTGTCGGGCGAGAACGAGATCCGCGACGCGCAGGAGGCGATCGAGGGCAAGCGGTACCCGGGCACCGAGGTCCTGCCGCTCTACGGCCGACTCTCCGCCGCCGACCAGCACCGCGTGTTCGAGCGCCGGACCACCCCGGGTGTCCGTCGCCGCATCGTCCTCGCCACGAACGTGGCGGAGACCTCCCTGACGGTGCCGGGCATCAAGTACGTGATCGACACCGGCACCGCCCGCATCTCCCGGTACTCCCCGCGGGCGAAGGTGCAGCGGCTGCCGATCGAGGCGATCAGCCAGGCGAGCGCGAACCAGCGTTCCGGACGCGCGGGTCGCACCAGCGCGGGCATCGCGGTCCGGCTCTACTCCGAGGACGACTTCACGCGCCGTCCGGAGTTCACCGACCCCGAGATCCTCCGCACGAACCTCGCGGCGGTCATCCTGCAGATGATCTCCCTCGGCTTCGGCGACATCGAACGCTTCCCGTTCCTGCAGCCGCCGGACTCCCGGGGCGTCAAGGACGGCCTCGACCTGCTGCGGGAGCTCCGCGCGGTCGACCGCGACGGCCGGATCACCAGGTCGGGCCGACAGCTCACCCGGTTGCCGATCGACCCGCGGCTCGGCCGGATGGTGCTCGAGGCCGGTCGCCAGGGCGTCGGGCGCGAGGTCATCGCGATCGTCAGCGCCCTGAGCATCCAGGACCCACGTGAACGACCGCTCGAGAAGCGTGCCCACGCCGACCAGCTGCACGCCCGGTTCGCCGATCCGACGAGCGACTTCCTCACCCTGCTCAACCTCTGGAACCACATCGAGGACAAGCAGGAGGAGCTGTCGTCGAGCGCGTTCCGCCGCCTGTGCAAGGCCGAGTTCCTGAACTACTTGCGCATCCGCGAGTGGCAGGACCTGTACCGGCAGCTGTCCCGCGCCGCGAAGCAGGTCGACGTGCGGGTGGGACAGTCGCGCTCCGAGGACGGCGACGCGGTGCACCGTTCGCTGCTCGCCGGGCTCCTCAGCCAGATCGGGCTGCGGGACAAGGAGAAGCGCGACTACCTCGGCGCGCGCAACGTCCGGTTCGTGGTGTTCCCGGGCAGCGTCCTGGCGAAGAAGCAGCCCGACGCCGTGATGGCCGCCGAGCTCGTCGAGACGAGTCGGCTGTTCGCCCGGACCGTCGGCCGGATCGACCCCGCGTGGGTCGAGCCGCTCGCCGGTGACCTGCTCAAGCGCACCTACGGCGAGCCGCACTGGGAGAAGAAGCAGGGCGCGGTCGTGGCGTACGAGCGCGTGACGCTGTTCGGTGTCCCGATCGTGCAGCGTCGCCGCGTGCAGTACGGGCGCGTCGACCCCGAGCACTCGCGCGAGCTGTTCATCCGCCACGCTCTCGTCGAGGGCGAGTGGGACGCGCAGCAGGCCTTCGACCGGGCGAACCGGAAGCTCCGCCGCGAGCTCGAGCAGCTCGAGGAGCGCACCCGCCGTCGCGACATCCTGTTCGACGACGAGCGTGTGTACGACTTCTACGACGCACGGATCCCTGCGGACGTCGCCACCACGCGCGACTTCGAGGGGTGGTGGCGGACGACCCGTCGCGAGCAGCCGGACCTGCTCACGATGCGGCGGCAGGACCTGCTCGACGAGGACGCCGCCGAGGCCGCCCAGGACGAGCAGGAGTACCCGACGCAGTGGCGTTCCGGTGACCAGCGCCTGGCGATCAAGTACCGCTTCGAGCCGGGCGCGCAGGACGACGGCGTCAGCGTGCAGGTGCCGCTCGCGCTGCTCCCCCGCATGCGCGAGGAGGGCTTCGACTGGCAGGTCCGTGGCCTGCGGAAGGAACTCGTCACCGCACTCATCAAGTCGCTGCCGAAGCAGATCCGGAAGAACGTCGTCCCCGCTGCCGACTGGGCCGAGAAGATCGTCGCCGAACTGCCCGACGACGCTCCGACCGAGCCGACGGAGTCCTTCCGCGCGACCCTCGCTGCGGCGATCCAGCGGATGACGTACGTGCCGGTGACCGAGGCCGACTTCGACCTGTCCCGGGTGCCGGCGCACCTGCTGCCCACCTGGGCGGTCGTCGACGAGCGCGGCCGTCGGGTCGAGTCCGGGAAGGACCTCGCGGCCCTCCAGACGAAGCTGAAGGATCGGACGCAGCAGAGCGTCGCCTCCGCGACGGCGAGGGCAGCGGCCCGGCCGGGAGGCGCGGCGCGCGTCGCCGGGGCCTCCTCCGGCACGCAGGTGGAACGCTCCGGCCTCACCGCCTGGCCGTCCGACGACCTGCCGCAGGTCCTCGACACGAAGCAGGCCGGTGGCGTGATCCGTGCCTACCCGTCGCTGGTCGAGGAGGGCGACGGTCCGAAGGCGACGGTCGGTGTCCGCCTCCTGGCGACCCCCGGTGACCGCGCTGTGAACATGCCCGCCGGCGTCCGTCGGCTCGTCATGCACGCCGTGCCCTCGCCGGTGTCGTACGTGCAGTCGCACCTCACGGCGCAGGAGAAGCTCGCGCTGGCCGCGAGCCCGTACGCGTCGACCGCAGCGCTGTTCGACGACGTGCTGGCCGCCGTCGTGGACGCGGGCATCCGACGCACCCACCCCGACGGTCTGGTCTTCACGAAGGCCGACTTCGAGGCGGTCCGCGATGCCGTGTCCTCCACCGTCGTCGACACGATGTTCACCGCCGTGTCCGAGGTCGCCGCCGTGCTCACCGCGCAGCGGGCGGCCGACAAGGCGATGAAGCAGGCGAACTCGATGGCGCTCCTGCCGGCGCTGACCGACATGCGCCAGCAGGTGGAGCGCCTGGTCTTCCCGGGCTTCGTCGCCGTCGCCGGGCTCGACCGGCTCCGGCGGATCCGGGTGTACCTGCGGGGTGTCGAGGCCCGCGTGCAGAAGCTCCTGCAGAACCCCGGACGTGACGCCACGTGGATGCGTGAGGTCACGGTCGCCACCGACCGCTACACCGACGCCGGTGGCGTGTTCCCGCCGTCGGTCGGGGCCCACGCCGAGCTCGTGCACGCACGGTGGATGCTCGAGGAGTTCCGCCTGAGCCTGTTCGCCCAGGAGCTCGGCACCGCCGAGACGGTCTCGCTGCAGCGGATCACGAAGACCCTGGCCGCCGCCCGCTGACGGGGCTCAGCCGACGTCGGTGGCGTCGGAGGCGTCCGGGGTGTCGGGGGCATCGGTGGCCTGGTCCTCGACGGCCAGCCCCTCGACCACGGTGACGTTCGGCAGCGTCGCCAGGGTCCGCCCGGGCAGGAACACCTTCGCCCCGCGGAGCCCGGCGCCCACGACGACCTCCGGAGCACCGAGCACGCGGGCGTCGACGTACACCGGCCAGTCCGCTGGCAGCCCGATCGGGGTGATCCCGCCGTACTCCATGCCGGTCAGCTCGACCGCCTGGTCCATCGGCGCGAAGCTCGCCTTGCGGACGTCCAGCAGCTTCTTCACGACCCGGTTCACGTCGAGCTTCGTCGACGCGAGCACCACGCACGCCGCGTGGCGGACCTCGTCGCCGCGCTTCCCCACGACGACGATGCAGTTCGCGCCGCCCTCCAGCGGGTAGCCGTACGCCTCGGAGAACGCTGCGGTGTCGGCGAGGGCCGGGTCGATCGGCGCCGCCTGGATCGTCGACAGCAGGTCGCTCGGCAGTGCGACGAGCGCCTGGGCGACGGGGATCGCGAGGAACCCGGTGGCGACGAGGGCAGGGGAACGATCGAGCGTCGGCATGCCCCGAGCCTAGGGAGCAGCCGACGGACGGGCGATCAGGCGGTCAGGCGCGCTCGTCGATCGACCGGGCTCCCGGCACGGGCGGCGCCGGGTCGTCCGAAGCCTCCGGGTCGTCCGCCCGTGCCCACTTCACCGTCCACCGGACCAGCGGCTGCACGCGGTCCCACGCCGCGGTGATGTCGTCGAGGGAGCTCTCCAGCGGCAGGTGCACGAGCGCCGCGTAGTGCTGCATCCGGAGCAGGTCGATCCGCGGGTGGTCCACGTCGTACCCGCGCGGGGCGGTCTTCAGCGGCGGTCCGGCCAGCTCGTACCCGGCATCGGTCAGTTCGTCGAGCTCACGCTGCAGCGCGGCCGCGGCCTGCGGGTGCTCGTCGATGGTGGTGCGCGCTGCCCGCAGCTGTGCGCGGGACGGTTCGTAGAGTCCACCGCCGACCTGCAACCCGTCCGCTCCGGCACTGAGGTACGTGCCGCCCGCGGTGAGACCGGTGTCCTCGCGGTAGGGCCGCTCGTCCGGCGTGAAGCGCAGGTCGCGGTGCTGCCGGAGCACCCGTCCGGCACCGTAGCGGCGCTCGGCCTCGTGCAGGAGCGCCTCCATCGGCTCCTGCACGTGCCGTTCCCAGTCGTCGCGGTGCTCCTCGAACCACGACTTCTCGTTGTGCGCGGCGAGCCCGCGGAAGAACGTCGCGAGCGCTGGTGAGAACGGCGTCGAGGGCATGCACCACTGAACCGCCGTCCGGTGCACGCGCGTCGGGAGTCCGGGGGACGAGACTGGCCGGGTGGACCGACTCCGACCGATCGACCTCGACCAGTGGCCCCGCGCCGAGCACTTCGCGCACTACCGGCGGGAGCCCTGTGCGTGGGAGATGACCGTGGAGGTCGACGTCACCGCCTTCGTCGACGCCGCCCGGGCCGCCGGCGCGAAGACGTACCCGTCGCAGATCTGGGTGCTCGCGACGGTCGTGAACCGGCACGACGAGTTCCGGATGCAGCTCACCGAGGAGGGCCGGCCCGCGGTGTGGGACGTGGTGCACCCGACCTTCACCGTCTTCCACCCCGACACGGAGACCTTCTCGGTGCTCGTCACCGAGTACGACCCCGACGCACGGGCGTTCCACGACGCCGTGGTCGCCACGACCGAGCGGTACCGCGACGACCACCGCATGTTCCCGCAGGGCACCGGTCGCACCGACCTCTTCGACGTCTCGACGCTCCCCCGCACGTCGTTCACCGGCTTCGCGCTGCACCTGACGGGCGCCGAGGACCACCTGGCGCCCGTGATCACGCTCGGACGCTACCGGCAGGTGGACGGACGCACCCGCATGCCGATGGCGCTCCGGATCAACCACGCGGCGGTGGACGGCTTCCACGCCTCGCGCTTCGTCACCGAGGTCGAGGAGCTCTTCGCCGACCCGTCCTGGCTCGGCTGACCAGCACCGCGATCCGATCGTCCCCGTCCCCCGGACGCACACCCGACGAGCACCGACCGGGAGCACCGTGGCCGGCATGCACGACGACGAACTCACCGCCCTCGCGGTCGCCCGCGCCCTCGACAACGTCCACGACGGTGGCAAGCCCTTCGCCTGCCTGATCGTCCGCGACGGCGAGGTCGTGGTCGAGGCCGTCAACCACGTCGCCCAGACCGGCGACACGACCGCGCACGCCGAGATCCGCGCGATCCGCGCCGCCGCCGAGCAGGGCATCACCGACCTCACCGGCCACGAGGTGTTCGTCACCGCGTACCCGTGCCCGATGTGCCTCGGCGCGCTGTACTACGCCCAGCCGGACCGCGTGGTCTTCGCCGCGACGCGGGAGCAGGAGGGCGAGCACTACGAGGACGGCAACCGCCTGATGACGCTCGCCACCTTCTACGACGAGTACGCGAAGCCCGTCGCGGAGCGCGCCCTGCCGAGCGAGCAGGGCCGGGTCGACGACCCGACGGCCCCGTTCCGCGAGTGGACCGCCCGCCACCCGTCCTGACCGGACGCCCGCCCGTCCACGCGCGCGACGCGACCGTACGACGGGTCGTCGCCACGCGACGCGCGTGACCCGGTGACGGACGGGAGGCCCGTGGCGACGCCGCCACGGGCCTCCCGTCCGGTACGGATCGCGACCCGGCTGCCGTGGCCGGGCCTTCAGGGGGCCGGCGTCAGCCGGTAGAGCACCTGCGGGCGGCCTCGACGGCCGTACCGGTGCGCCAGGTCGATGGCGCCCGTCGCGACGAGGTGGTCGAGGTACCGGCGGGCGGTGGCCCGCGAGGTGCCCGTCGCTGCCGCGACCTCGTCGACCGAGCGGGCGACCACGGGGTCGAGCGCCGTCACGACCCGACCGAGCGTGGTGGCGCTGACGCCCTTCGGGAGGGCGTCCTCGGGCGCTCGCGTCGCCGTGCGGTCGGGTCCGACCACGCGCACCGATCCGGTGACGAGCAGCCGGTCGACGTCGCCCTGCCCCATCGGGACGTCGCGCTGCGCGTCCTCGCGGGACCGACGTTCGGCCGCGTAGGCGCGGAGCCGGTCCTGCAGGGCCTCGCGGTCGAACGGCTTCAGCAGGTACCCGACCGGGTGCGCGGCGAGCGCCTGCCGGACGGTGACCTGGTCGCGGGACGAGCTGACGACCAGCACGTCGGTGTCGTCGACGCCGGCGACGTGCATGCGGTGCAGGACCTCGATGCCGCTGATGTCGGGCAGGCGCATGTCGAGCAGCACGAGGTCGACCCCGCGCTCCACGGATGCCAGCGCGGCGCCGCCGGACGCGACCGCCCCGACGACGGCGAACCCCTCGGTCGCGGCCACCCACCGGGTGTGGAGTGCGCGAGCGCCGGCGTCGTCGTCGACCACGAGCACGCGGAGCGCCGCCGTCACGATCCCGCCGCCATCTCGACGTCGAGCCGGGCACCGCCGAGCGCTGCCGACCGTCCGACGACCACGGATCCGCCGCGGTCGGTGGCGGTGCGTCGGACGAGTGCCAGGCCGATGCCGCGCCCGAGGCCGCTCTCGTCGGTCTTCGACGACCACCCGCGGGTCAGCACGCGGTGCGCGTCGGCCGGGTCGATGCCCGGTCCGTCGTCCTCGACCGTCACCGTCACACGCCCGTCATGCGAGCCGATGGTGCAGCTGACGGTGGCCGCCCCGGCCTCGGCGGCGTTCCGGCACAGGTTGGCGACGACCAGCAGCACCGCGTCGTCGAGCACGACGTCGTCGGCGATCCGGAGGTCGAGCGTGGTCCCGGCCACGGCGAGTTCCGAGCGCACCGCCGCGACCGACGCCGTCGCCACCGCACCGCGGCGCGGCGACCCGGCACCGCCGCCGCTGGTCAACCCGGGTGCCACGGCGTCGATGTAGGCCATCGCGTCCTCGTCGTCCCCCTGTTCGACCAGTCCGCGCACCACGTGCAGACGGGTGCCGAACTCGTGTGCCTGCTCGCGCAGCGCCTCGGTCGTCCACCGGACCTGCCGGCTCTCCGCGTCGACCGCGTCGGCTCGGCGGAGCCGTCGGGCGATCACGAGTGACAGGAGCACGCTCGCGAGCGTCGCCGCGACGAGCGCGCCGGTGCTCCACGGGAGCAGGGTGCCGAGGGCCCGTTCCCGGTCCGCCGCGATGGTGGACTCGAGCACGCCGACCGCCACGACGCCGACGACCTCGCCCTCCGCGCCGACGACGGGCACCTTCGCACGCAGGGTCGTCCCGGTCGGGCCGGTCTCGGTGCCGACGAACTCCGCACCGCGGAGCACGGGCGCGATCGTCGTCTCGACGGGCTCACCGCGTTCCGCCGGGTCCGGGTGGGTGATCCGCACGCCGTCGTCGTCGGTGACCACGACGTACGAGACGCCGGCGGCACCCTCGACGAGCGTCGCGATCGGTTGCAGTGCCGCGGTGGCGGAGGCGAGGTCATCGGCGTCGGCGAGCGCCCCGGGTGCGCCCCGGTCGGCGACCGACGCCACCGCGTCCCGCACCTCGGGCAGGTCGGCCAGGCTCGACGCGACGCCGGACACCTGGTCGACCACGGACGTGCGGATGGCGCGCTCCTGCACCACGGCCGCGACCCCGGTCGTGACACCCGTCGCCGCGAGCACGATGACGCTCGGCAGCGCGAGCACCGCGGTCCGCCGCAACCGCCCGAGACGAGCCCTGGTCACCGTGGCGTCCCCCTTCGGCCGCGACGCCGTGAGCGTCAATGAGCACATCTCCGCCGCCGGGTGCTCGCCCGGTCGGCGGCTGCCATCGTACTTCTCGACCTGCGGCACGACGACGTGCGCAGGAGGGAGTCAGCAATGCCAGAGCAACCAGTGCAGCCGGAGCAACCCGTGCCCGCGGAGCAACCAGTGCCGGAGCAGCCGACGACGGGGACGCCGGGTCCGCCGCGTGCCCGTCGCCCCGTCGCACGCGTGGTCGGGACAGCCGTCGCCGCGGTGTCCATCGCGGTCGCGGCCTTCGGCTCGGTGACGTCGGCAGCGGCCGGAGGTGACCCGACCCGGTCGGTGACCCTCGTGGCGCCGGCGGCGGCCGGCGGCGGTTGGGACGGCGTCGCACGGTCCATGCAGCAGGCGCAGCGCGCGAACGGCATCGTCAACTCGGTCCAGGTGGTCAACATGCCGGGCGCCGGTGGCACCATCGCGCTCGGGAACGTCGCTCGGCTCGCCGGACAGACGGACACGCTGCTCGTCGGTGGGACGGGACTCCTCGCGGCCGAGATCCAGTTCGGTTCCGCGGTCACCCACGACGACATCACGCCGCTCGCGGTCACCGTCGAGGAGTACGACGTCATCGTCGTCCCCGCCGACTCGCCGTACGAGACGCTCGACGACCTCGTCAGCGCCTGGCGCGAGCGCCCCGGCTCGGTGCCGTGGACGGGCGGCGGCTCGTTCGACCAGCTCGTCGTCACCGACCTCGCCGTCTCGGCCGGGATCGACCCGAAGGACACGAACTACATCCCGTCGGACGGCGGTGGCGAGGCCATCCAGGCGCTCCTCAACGGCACGGCGGCGGCGGCCTCGGGCGGGTACCCGGACAACATCGACCAGATCGAGTCCGGTCGTCTGCGCGCACTCGCGCTCGTCGCGGCGGAGCCGGTCGAGGGCATCGACATCCCCACCGCGGTCGAGCAGGGGCACGACGTCACGCTGACGAACTGGCGCGAGATCGCTGCACCGGGCGGACTCGACGACGAGCAGCGGGCGCAGCTGACCGACATCGTGCTGGACACGCTCGACACCCCCGAGTGGGCGGACGCCATGGAGCGGTACCACTGGACCGAGCGGATCATCACGGGTGACGAGCTCGACGCGTTCATCGACGAGGAGCGCGAGCGCATCACCGGGCTGTACGAGGAGCTGGGCCGATGACCCGTCCGAGCAACCCCACGTCGTCCTCCGCGGTCGTCGGACAGCGGCTCACGCTGCGGGCCGACCCCGGCCGCGTCGCCGCGGTGGCGAAGGAGCTGACCACCCCGGCGCTCTTCACCGCCTTCGCGGTCTACCTCGTCGTCGGCATCGTCACGATGGAGGTCCCCGACGGAACCGCGTTCCCCGGGCCCGCGGTGTTCCCCGGCATCGTCGCCGCCGCACTCCTGCTGCTGGCCGCCCTGCTGGTCGTCCGGTCCGTCCGGGCTGCGCGCGGCCGACGGGTCGGGACCGACGGCACACCGTCGGAGGCCCGCACCGACGCCGCCGTCCGCGCCGACACGCACACCGCCGACACTGGAACGACCGGCACCTCGGTCGAGCAGCGCTCGGTCCGCGTCGACTGGCGCTCCCTGGCCTGGGTGGTCCTGTCCTTCGCCGCCTTCGCCCTGCTGCTCGGCGTGCTCGGGTGGATCGTCGGTGCCGGACTGCTCTTCCTCGGTGTCGCGAAGGGGCTCGGCGCCCCGGGGTGGCTGCGTCCGCTCGTCGTCGGGCTGACGGTGAGCGCGATCAGCTACATCGCCTTCGACATGCTGCTCGACCTGTCGCTGCCCTCGGGCATCGTCGGATGGGAGTTCTGACGTGGACGTGCTCGGTCTCCTCGGTGACGGCTTCGCCGGCGCCCTGACCCCCGCCAACCTGCTCTGGGTCGTCGTCGGGTGCCTCCTCGGCACCGCGGTCGGCGTCCTCCCCGGCCTCGGCTCGTCGATGGCGGTGGCGCTGCTGCTGCCCGTGACGTTCTCGCTCGACCCGACCGCGGCGTTCATCATGTTCGCCGGCGTCTACTTCGGCGGGCTCTTCGGTGACTCCACCATGGGCATCCTGATGAACACGCCGGGCCAGGCCTCGGCCATCGCCTCGACGTTCGAGGGCCACAAGATGGCGCTGAACGGACGAGCGGCCCAGGCGCTCGCGACGGCCGCGATCGGCGCGTTCGTCGGCGGCATGATCGCCTCGGTCCTGGTCGTGTTCCTCGCACCGGCACTCGCGTCGTTCTCGTCGAGCTTCGGACCGGCGGAGTTCTTCGCCCTGGCACTCTTCGCGTTCGTCACGACGTCGTCGGTCGTCACCGACGACGCGCTGAAGGGCCTCGGCTCGCTGTGCCTCGGTCTCGGCATCGCGGTGATCGGCGTCGACGGCATCTCGGGTGCACCGCGCTTCACGATGGGCGTGCCCGAGCTCTTCGACGGCATCTCGCTCGTCACGGTGACGGTCGCGGTCCTCGCGCTCGGCGAGGTCATCTACGTCGCGTGCCTGGCCCGACACCTGAAGGACGGCCGGATGGTGCAGGCGACCGGACGCCCGTGGCTCTCGAAGCGGGAACTGCGCGAGGCGGCGCCCGCCTGGCTGCGGGGCACCGCGATCGGGCTGCCCTTCGGCGTCGTGCCCGCCGGCGGGTCGGAGATCCCGACCTTCCTGGCGTTCGGGCTCGAGAAGCGTCTCGACGCCCGCCGGAAGGACCCGCAGTTCGGCACGGGTGCGATCCGCGGCCTGGCGGCACCCGAGGCAGCCGGCAACTCCACGACCGGCATGGCGATGGGTGCGCTGCTGTCCCTCGGCCTGCCGGTGTCGGCGACCGCCGCGATCATGCTCGCCGCGTTCCGCCAGTACGGCCTGCAGCCGGGTCCGCTGCTCTTCGACCGGTCCCCCGACCTGGTCTGGGCGCTGCTGGCGTCGTTCTTCATCGCGATGGTGGTGCTGCTCGTCATCAACCTCCCGTTCGCGATGCTGTGGGCGAAGCTGCTCCGGATCCCGCGCGCGTACCTCTACGCGGGCATCGCCGTCTTCTGCGGGCTCGGCATCTACGCGACGAGCGGTTCGGTCTTCGACCTGCTCATGCTGCTCGGCATCGGCCTCGTCGGGTTCCTCATGCGGGCCCTCGACATCCCGCTCGCACCGCTCATCATCGGGATGGTGCTCGGTCCGCTCGCCGAGACGAGCCTGCGGGACGCGGCGCTGAGCGCCGACGGGGACTTCTCGGTGCTGGTGGCCGGCCCCATCCCGATCGTGCTCTACGCGGTGCTGGCGGTCGTGGTCGCGGTCACGGTGACCGGCCGCGTCCGCGCACGCCGAGCGGCGCGGCGCGAGCTGGTCGACGCGTAGCCACGACCGAGCGGCGCCGGCCCGCGGCGCGCGGTCCGGGTCGGACCCGCCCCGTGTCGGACGGGAGGCACGGGGCGGTCCTGCACCGCACCTCCCGTCCGTCACCGCGACGGACGGGAGGCACGTGGCGGCACCGCACCGCGCCTCCCGTCCGCCGGGCGGCGCGCTACGCTCGTCCCGATGCGCGCGACCGTGCGGGACGTGGCGGCCCTCGCCGGGGTCTCCCCGAAGACCGTCTCCAACGTGGTGAACGGCGGCGTGCCCGTGCGGCCGGCGACACGGGAGCGGGTCGAGCGCGCGGTCGCCGAGCTCGGCTACGTGCCGAACCTGTCCGCGCGCGGCCTGCGCAACGGACGCTCCGGCGCGATCGCCCTGACGCTGCCCGAGCTCGGCAGCGCCTACTCGGCCGAACTCGCCCAGTGGTTCGTCGAACTCGCCCGCGAGCGCGGCTGGACGGTGCAGCTCGACCAGACCGGACACGACCCCGGACGTGAACGGGACCTCGTCTCCCGGGCCCGGGCCCACCTGGTGGACGGCCTCGTGCTCAACCCGGTGTCGCTCAGCGCGAGCGTCCTGGCCGAGACCGAGGGGCTCCCGCCGACCGTCGTCATCGGCGAGGTCGAACCGGAGCACGTCGACCAGGTGCACGTGGACAGCCGCCGCGCCGCACGCGAGGTCACGACCCACCTGCTCGACCGCGGGCACCGTCGGATCGCGGTCGTCGGGGCCGCCCGCTCGACGGACGCCACCGCCACGAGCGAGCTGCGCGACCAGGGCCACGCGGATGCGCTCGGCGCGGTCGGCCTCGACGTCGACCCCGCCCTGCGCGTGCCGCTGCCGACGTGGTCGACGAGTGCGGCGGCGACGGGGTTCGCGACCTGGCTGGACGCGCACCCGCTGCCGGACGCGGTGTTCGCGTACACGGACTCGATCGCCTTCGGCGTGCTGCACGTCCTGGCGGCACGGGGTGTCCACGTGCCGGAGCAGGTCAGCGTCGTGGGGTTCGACGACGTCGACGCCGCAGCCTTCGCGATCCCGGCGCTGACGACGGTGTCGTTCGACCGGCGGGCCTTCGCCACGGCGGCACTCGACCTGCTCACCCGACGCATCGCCGACCCGACGGCCGCTCCGGAGACCGTCGTCGTGCCGCACCGGATCGTCGAGCGCGCGAGCGTCGCCGCCCGCTGACCAGCCGGCAGCCGTCGCGCGGCCGTCGCGCGGCCGTCGCGGTGCTGGACCGTCCTGTCGACAGGCCCGGGTACCGTGCGCCGCATGAGTGCCGACGACCCCGCGATGCCCGTGCTGACCGCGACCGTCCTGCAGTCCCCCGACCCGGTGCGCCTCGCGCGGTTCTGGGGTGCGCTGACCGGGTGGACCGTGCACGAGGACGGTCCGACCTGGCTGCGGGTGCGCCCGGCCGACGGCGGGGTCGGGCTCTCGGTGCAGTACGACGACGCCTACGAGGCACCGACCTGGCCCCCGGTCACGGGGACGCAGGGCATGCAGCTGCACCTCGACCTGCAGGTGGAGGACCTCCACGCCGCGACCGCCCGCGCGCTCGAGCTCGGTGCGACCGAGGCGGACTTCCAGCCCCAGGACGACGTGCGGGTGCTCCTCGACCCCGACGGGCACCCCTTCTGCCTGTTCCTGCCCGGCGCCTGACCGCGGCGGCAGCGGCGCGGCACAGCACGGCCCCGAGACTCGGCCAGGCGGACGAGACTCGCGGGCCCCGGGGACGAACGTGTCCGTCAGCGCGAGTCTCGCGCACGGCCGCCGCACGGCCGCGCTCGGCTCAGCCCGCTGAGCCCGGGCCCGCGGCCGCGTCGAGCACGACCTCGCGGGTCTGCTGCGCGCCGAGGATCCGGAAGTGCCCGCCGACGGGCACGCGCACGTTCGTGGCCCCGGCGAGCTCGCTGCCTCCCGGGATGAGCGTGTCGAAGACCCCGTAGACGGACGTGATCCGGGCGTTCACGGCGAGGTCGCGTCCGAGCGCTGCGAGCACCGGGTCCGCCGCACGGAAGGCCCGCAGGTGCGGCACGGGCGCCAGCCGGGCGTACACGGACCCGCCGAACGGCGTCGACACCGCCACCATCCGGTCGATGCGCTCCCCCTCGGGCAGGGTCATCGCGTACTTGCCGATCAGACCGCCCTTGCTGTGCGCGACGACCAGCACCCCACGGAGGTCGTGCTCGTCGAGGTACGCCAGGACCTCGCGCGCCGACTCCGGCACGGGACGCAGATTGTGCCGCAGGACGGGCAGCACGTGCACCGGGTGCCCGGCGTCGTGCAGGGCGTCCATCAGCGGGCGCATGAAGTGCCAGGTCTCGTAGACGCCGGGCACGACGACGACCGGCTGGCCGTCACCGGTCCGGTAGTCATCGGCGGTCGTCGGTCCGGTGCTCCGCAGCTGCCACCGCGCGGCGTACCACCAGTCGAGGGCGGCCCACCAGGCGCGACGCAGCAGCGGCACACGGCCGGGAGGCACGGCCGCCGTCCCCGACGCCGCTCCCGTCCCCGGGGTGGTCCGGTCCGTCACCGTGCCGGCCCCGTCGTGGTGTCACCGGTCGACGGGCCACCGGCCGCGAGGTCCTCGACGGTCTGCACCCGCCGGAGCTCGTCGACCAGCCGCGCGAACGCGACGGGCTGCCGGTCCTGCACGTGGTGACCGCCGGGGAGCTCGACCAGGACACCCCGACGCGCTGCGACCGCGAGCGCAGCAGCCCAGTCCCGTCGCCCGATCGGGTCGCGGTCACCGCGCACGACGAGCACCGGCTGCGGGAGCTCCGGGACGGTGTCCTCGAGCCGGTAACGGAGCATCGGTCGGAGCTGCCGGACGTACTGTCGCAGGCTCCGCAGGTAGTCGGTGAGCACGACGAGGTTCATCCGCGGGTCCTCGACGAGGCAGTCGCGTCCGAGGTCCGTCGCCTGCTGCAGCAGCGTCCGCCGCGCCGGGTCCACGACGGGCCCGACCAGGACGACCGCGGTCACCGTCTCGGCGTGCCGACGGGCTGCCTCGACGACGACCTGGGTGCCCATCGACTGGCCGACGAGCACGAGGTCCCCGACGCCGCGCGACCGGACGGCTCCGACCACCAGGTCGCCGAGCTCCTGCAGGTCGAGCGGGCGGCCTGCCGGGGGGAGCCCGCCGAAACCCGGCAGGTCGACCGCGACCGTGCGGTGGGTGCGGGCGAGGTGGCGCTGCGTCCGGTCGAAGGAGCGGTGCGACATGCCGATGCCGTGCACGAGGACGACCGTCGGCGCGAGCGTGTCGTGCAGCCGCCCGGCCGGCGCGAGGGTCCGGAGCCGCACGGACAGCCCACCGACCTCGAAGGACTCCACCCGTGCGCGCACGGTGCGAACCTACCCGGCGCTCCCCGGCGCGGGATCAGCCTGATCAGCACGCACCTCTCGACGCGGGGTCGCGGCGGCCCTATGCTCCGCAGCATGCGCAAGGTGACCTCGGGGCTGTTCGCATCGATCGACGGTGTGGTGCAGGACCCGTACGAGTTCCAGTACGACTCGTTCGACGCCGAGCTCGGGACCGCCATGACGGCGTGGATGGAGCGGACCGAGACTGTGCTGCTCGGCAAGCAGAGCTACCTGGAGTGGTCCGAGTGGTGGCCCCGGCACGAGGACGACCCGTTCGGCCGGTGGATCAACCCGATCGAGAAGCACGTCGCGTCGACCACCCTCGGTGACGACCTGACGTGGCAGAACGCGCACCGGATCCAGGGCGACGTCGACGACTTCGTCCGCGACCTCAAGGCCGGCGAGGGCGGCGACGTCGCGGTCACCGGCAGCGTCACGCTGGTGCGCCACCTGCTGTTCGCCGGACTCCTCGACGAGCTGCAGCTCATGGTGCACCCGGCGATCGCCGGAGCCGGGCGGCGGCTCTTCGAACCGACGGACCCGCCCACCCGCCTGCGCCTGGTGCAGAGCGTGGTGACCAGCAAGGGGAACGTGCTGAGCACCTACGCGCCGTTCGACGCCTGACGGCGGCGGGGCGTGCCTCCAGGCCGGACCGCGGGACCGCTCCATCGGCAGCCGGACGGGCAGGTGGACGGACGGGTGCCGAGACCGGCGTACCCTTCTGGGTGGCCGTCGACCGCACCACCCTGGAGAACACCATGTCCGAGGACACCCGCCCGCACGTCGTCATCGTCGGGGGTGGCTTCGCGGGGATCGCGGCCATGCGTGAACTCGCCGACGCGGACGTCCGGGTGACGCTCGTCGACCGCCACGTCTACAACATGTTCCAGCCGCTCATGTACCAGGTCGCCACCGGCGGCCTGAACGCGGGCGACGTGACGTACTTCCTGCGGAGCCTGCGGGCGAAGCAGTCGAACGCCGACTTCCGGCACGGACTGCTCACCGGCATCGACACCGAGCACCGCATCGCGGAGATGTCGGACGGCGAGCACCTGCACTACGACTGGCTGATCCTGGCGAACGGCGTCAACACGAGCTACTTCGGCACCCCCGGTGCGTACGAGTACGCCTACTCGATGTACTCCCGCTCGCAGGCACTCCGCATCCGCGACGAGCTGTTCACCCGCCTCGAGCAAGCCGCGGCCCAGCAGGGTCCCGACGAGATCCGCGTGGTGATCGTCGGCGGCGGCGCGACCGGCGTGGAGATGGCCGGCGCCCTGGCGGAACTCCGCGACCAGGCGCTCGTCGGTGCCTACCCGGAGATCGAGCGCGGCAACATCTCCATCACGCTGGTGCACCGCAGCGGCGAGCTGCTCAAGCCGTTCGCCCCGCGCCTCCGTCGGTACGCGGCCAAGGTCCTCCGGAAGCGAGGGGTCGTGCTCCGCCTGGACACGGGCGTCGCCGAGGTCAAGGAGGACGGGGTCGTCACCGCCTCGGGCGAGTTCATCCCCGCGTCGCAGGTCATCTGGGCCACCGGGGTCGCGGCGCACAAGGAGGTCTCCGGCTGGGGCCTGCCCCAGACCCACGGCGGTCGCATCCAGGTGAACGACGACCTGAGCGTGAAGGGCGTGGAGCGGATCTTCTCGGCCGGCGACATCGCGGCGCAGGACGACGCGCTCGCGCAGCTCGCCCAGCCCGCACTGCAGGGCGGCAAGCACGTCGCGCGCCAGGTGGTGCGGCTGCTCGACGGGAAGCCGACCGAGCACTTCAAGTACTTCGACAAGGGCACGATGGCGACCATCGGGACGAACGCCGCGGTGGCGCAGCTGCGCGGCGGCATCACGATGGTCGGCCCCGTGGCGTGGCTGGCGTGGGTCGCGGTGCACATCGCCTCGCTGCTCGGCAACGGCAACCGGCTGTCGACGCTCTCGCACTTCTTCGTCCGCTACCTGTGGTTCATGCGGAAGCGCTCGATCCCGATCGTCGGGGACGTCCGGCCGGTGCGCCCGAACGGCGACCGCGAGCCCGAGCCCTGGCAGATGCAGAAGGCCGAGTAGGCCGGCCGGGCCGGCCCGGCCGGGCCGGGCCGGCCGCCGGCCCGGCGCCGGCCCGAGCCGAGACTCGACCATGCGGACAGATTCGCGGCGGTTGCGTCGCGAAACTGTCCGCTGTGCCGAGTCTCGCAACCGTGGTGACGAGCGTGACGAGCGCGGCGGGCGCGGCCGTCAGCGCGCGGCGGCGTGTGCGTACGCCCCCGCGGCGATGTCCTCGAGCAGGGACGGCCCGACGGGCTCCCACCCGAGCAACTCCTGCGTCGCGGTCGACGACGCCGACATCTCCGCGCCGAAGAACCCGCCGATGAACCCGAAGTGCGCCGACGCGTCCGACGGGTCGATGCTCGTGACCGGCAGCCCGAGCGCATCGCCGATCGCCGCGGCGATGTCCCGCGTGGGGATCCCCTCCTCGGCGACGGCGTGCAACCGTGCGCCCGCGGGGGCCTGCTCGAGACCGAGCCGCACCATCCGGGCGGCGTCGCTCACGTGCACGGCCGCCCAGCAGTTGCTGCCGTCGCCAACGTGGCCGGACACGCCCCGCTCCAGCGCCACGGAGGTCAGGTACGCGACGAAGCCGTGATCGCCGACGCCGTGCGTGGTCGGGCTGAACCGCGCAGCGATCGTGCGGACCCCCTGGTCCACGAAGTCGAGTGCCCGGTTCTCGCTGCCACCGCGGGGGCTGTCCACACCGGTGAAGGGAGACGGGTCCCGCTCCTCGGCGGGACGACCCGGAGCCAGGGCGGCGACCCCGGATGCCACCACGAACGGGCGGTCCGTGCCGACGAGGGCGTTCGCGAGGGTCTCGACGGCGGCGCGCTCGGTGGCGTTCGTCGCAGCCTGGTCGGACCAGTCGTGCTTGTTCGCGAGGTGCAGGACCCCCTCGGCACCGGCCGCACCCCGGGCGAGCGCCCCGAGGTCGTCGAGGTCGCCGCGCAGGACCGTGACGCCCTTCGTCTCGAGCGCCGCCGCCGCCGCGTCGGAGCGCGCGAGGCCGGTGACGTCGTGCCCGGCGGCGAGCAGGTCGTCGACGGTGTGGGAGCCGATCCATCCGGAGGCCCCGGTGACGAACACGTGCATGAGTGGTCCCTTCGTGGGGTGCCCACGACCTGATGTCATGGACTGACATCACCGTAGCACTCGATGTCAGCGACTGTCATCAGTAGGATCGTCCCATGGCACGATGGCGATCGGGCACCCGGGAACGACTGCAGGCGACCGCACTGCAGCGCTTCGCCGAGCACGGCTACGACGAGACGACCGTCGCCGAGATCGCCGCGGCAGCCGAGGTCACCGAGCGCACCTTCTACCGGCACTTCGCCGACAAGCGCGAGGTGCTGTTCGCCGGGCAGGACGACTTCACCGGCATGTTCACCGACCCGATCGCCCAGGCGCCCGTCGGGACGCCCGCCCTGGCCCTGGTCGGTCGCACGCTCGACTCCGCGGCCGCGTTCTTCCCCGACGACCGTCGCGCGTGGTCCAGGGCCCGACAGCAGGTCATCGACGCCGTCCCCGCACTGGGCGAGAGGGAGCTCGGCAAGCTCGCGACCCTGAAGGTCCACCTGGGCGGCGCACTGCGCGCACACGGGATCGACGAGCCGGCGGCCACGATCGCCGCAGAGACGGCGGTCACGGTGTTCCACCTGTCCTTCACGCAGTGGATCGCGGACGGCGAGGACCGCGACTTCGCCGCGATCGTGCACGAGCGGCTGGACGCACTGACCCGGATCCTGCACCCCGGATCTTGAGCGTCCTCTTACCCGGACAGGGCAAGCTCGTCGTCATCCGTTCGAACGATCCTCACAGGGAGGAACCGTGGCGACGAACACCCTCGCCCCCGAGCACGCCAACGCGGTCGACCGCAGCACACCGGTCGGCCGTGGGATCCGTGCTGCCCGGCCGACGCCGCCACCGCCGCTGACCCGCCGCGCTCCGGCCCTCGACGGGCTCCGGACGATCGCCATCGCCATGGTGATCCTGTACCACCTGCACGTGCCGCAGTTCGAGGGCGGCTTCATCGGCGTCACCGTGTTCTTCGCCCTGTCCGGGTTCCTCATCACGACGCTGCTGCTCGGCGAGCACCGGAAGACCGGACGCATCCGTCTCGGGACCTTCTGGCTGAAGCGTCTGCTCCGGCTCTACCCGGCCCTCGTCGCTCTCGTCGTGGTCGGGCTGCTCCTGTGGAACTGGGTCGGTGACTACAAGGGCGCCTCGTTCAGCCCCGGCGAGGCCGCGTTCATCGCACTGACCTACACCGGCAACCTCTTCCGCTCCTTCTGGGACACCACGCAGGGCGTCTTCGCGCACACGTGGTCGCTGTCGATGGAGGAGCAGTTCTACCTGGTGTGGCCGCCCGTCCTGGTGCTCCTCTTCCTGGTCCGCTCCCGTCGACGCTGGCTCGTCCTCGGGCTCGGCGCGGTGATCGTGACGTGCTCGGTCGTCGCCGGCCTGGTGTACGCGAAGCCGAACAGCGGCGCGACGCCCGACGTCTACTTCTCCCCCGTGCTCGGGGTCGTCCCGCTGGCGACCGGCTGCCTGCTCGCGCTGCTGCTCGACGACGAGCGCGTCCGCACGTGGGCCGCCGGGATCGCCGGGCACGTCGCGACCTGGGCCGGGATCGTCCTGCTCGCCGGGACCATGCTGTGGATCGGCGACGACTGGGCGCAGCACGCCTGGACCTTCAGCGTCGTGCTGCCGCTCACGGGCGTCGTCTCCGCGGTGCTCATCGGCGGGCTCGTGTCGGTGCGGTCGCCGCTGTCGGCCGCACTCGCCTGGTCGCCGGTCTCGTGGTTCGGTCGGCGCGTGTCGTACGCCGCGTACCTCTGGCACCCGCTCGTCATCGCGCTCCTCGCCCCCTTCGCCGTCGGGCCGTGGGGCAAGGTGCTCATGATCGCGGTCGCCGTCGTCGTGGCGGTCGGCGCCGCGTACGCCGTCGAGGTCCCCGTCGAGAAGGCACAGAAGCGCTTCCGCGAGGCCCGTCGACTCGCCGCCGAGGACCGCGCCGAACGCGCACGCGTCACCACCTGACGACGTCGGCGAGCGTCCGCCGACGTGACGCACCCTCGGACGGGAGGCCCGTGGCGCGCCCGCCACGCGCCTCCCGTCCGACGACGCCTGGGTGGGTCGCCGCGACGGGTCCGTAGGCTCGCCTCCGTGACCACGGAACGCGTCGACGTGCTCGTCGTCGGGGGCGGGCCCGTCGGCCTGTTCGCCGCTGCGCTCCTCGAGCGGGCGGGCGTCACGGTCGCCGTCTGGGAGCGGCGCGACACCGAGCCGACGGGCTCGCGCGCGATCGGGATCCACCCGCCGTCGCTCGACGCCTTCGCCGCGATCGGCCTGGACACCGCGGTGCTCGCCGAGGCGGTGCTCGTCCGCACGGGCGTGGCCCGGAGTCGCGGACGGGAACTCGGGACGCTGTCGTTCGACCGTGCCTCCGCGACGCACCCGTACGTCGCGACGCTCGACCAGCACCGCACCGAGGCGCTGCTGCGCGACCGGCTCGCGTCCGGGACGCTGCGGACGGGCACGACGGTGACCGCCCTGTCCCGCCGCGTCGGGGACGTCGAGGCGCACGGTGTCGGACCCGACGGTGCCCCGGTCGTCGTCGAGGCGGCCTTCGTCGTCGGCGCGGACGGCGCCCGCAGCGCGGTGCGGGACCTGGTCGGCATCGCGACCTCGGGCCGCGACTACCGCGACCGGTACGTGATGGGCGACTTCGCCGACCCCGAACCCGAGCAGGCCCGGTCGTCGGCACTGGTCGACGTCGGACCGGAGGGGGTCGTCGAGTCGTTCCCGCTGCCGGGTGGCAGGCGGCGGTACGTCGCCCTCGTGCCGGACGACCGCACCGCACCGGCCGGTGGCGAACCGGACCCGGACGCCGCCGCCCGCCTCGCCGCGATCGTCGCGGGACGCACCGGCGCCCGGCCCGACCCGGCGACGTGCACGATGACGAGCGGCTTCCGGGTGCGGCGGCGGGAGGCGTCGCACGTCGGTGTCGGACGGGTGGTGCTCGTCGGGGACGCCGCGCACGAGATCAGTCCGATCGGCGGCCAGGGCATGAACCTCGGCTGGCTCGACGCCGCCGCGCTCGCGCCACTGCTCGCCGAGGCCGTCCGTTCAGGCACGGACGGACCGTGGCAGGAGTCCGCGAACGGGTACGCCGTCGGGCGGCAGGCCGCGGCGCGGCGGGCTGCTCGGCAGGCGGAACTGAACATGGCGCTCGGGCGTCCCACGGGCGTGCTCGGGTCGGTGGGGCGGGAGGCGCTGCTCCGCACCGTGCTCGCGCTGCCGAGCGCCGACGGGCTCGCCGGGGTCTACGCGATGCGGTGGGCCTGAGTCAGCCGGTGCCGATGCCGTTTCCGGTGCCAGTGCCGGTGCCGGTGCCGGTGCCGGTGCCAGTGCCAGTGCCAGTGCGAGTGCCTGTGCCTGTGCCTGTGCCTGTGCCTGTGCTTGCGCCTGTGCCGGTCCCGGTGCCGCTTCCGGTGCCGTCAGGCGATCAGTCGGGCGCCGGCGACGCCGAGCTCGACGACGAGGACGAGCGAGGACGTGATGACGAGGCGGAACAGTGCCCGCGTCGGACGACCGGCGAACACGAGGCGGATCCCGACCACCGCGAGCACGACGACCACGAGGGCTCCGACGACCGCCAGGACCGTCCCGGCCGTGCCGACGCCTCCGCCGGCGGCCTGGCCGCCGAGCACCAGCGCCGCCGCGACGACGAGCGACCCGAACGCCAGCGTCCCCGCGCCCCGGAGCCCCAGCCGGTGGGGGAACCCACGGACGCCGGTCGCCTCGTCGTCGAGCAGGTCCGGCAGCACGTTGGTGCAGTGGATCGCGACACCGAAGACCGCTCCGGTGGCGATCGCCCACCACGCCGGCCACGAACCGTCACCCCCGGCAGCGACGGACACGACCGGCAGCAGCCCGAACGCCACCACGAACGGCACGACGGACCAGACCGTCCGCTTCAGTCCGGCGTCGTAGGCCCAGCCGGCCGCGACGAGGACGACGTGGGCCACCGCGGCGACCGGGCCCAGGGCGAGCGACAGGAGCACGGCGACACCCGCGGTCGTCACGGCCGCGGTCCGGACGGTCCCGACGGGGATCAGTCCGCGGGCGACGGGCTTGTCACTGCGGCCGACGGCCCGGTCGCGGTCGGCGTCGATCCAGTCGTTGGCGAGGCCGATCGACAGCTGCCCGGCCACGACGGCGAGCGCCACGAGCACGACGAGCCACCACGGGTGCCCGACGGCCGCGGCGATCACCGCGGCGAGGACCGTCACCGTGACCGTCGGTCCGGGGTGTGACGACGCGAACAGCAGGCGGACGGTCGAGGGCCGGCGGGTGTCGCTCACACCGGCGAGCGTACGGACCGGTGGCTGCGCGAGTGCGACGACGGCCACGGCCCGCGCCGCACCGGGTGTCGATGCGACGCGGACCGTGCGGCGGTCAGGCCGCCGGGATCAGGCCGTTCGGGTTCAGCACGTACTTCGTCGCGGCACCCTTGTCGAACTCCTCGTACCCGCGAGGGGCCTCGTCGAGTCCGATCGGCTTCGCGTTGACGTTCTTCGCGATGCTCGTGCGGTCGTGCAGGATCGCCATCATCAGCTGCCGGTTGTACTTCATCACCGGGCACTGCCCCGTGGTGAAGGACAGCGACTTGGCCCACCCGGTGCCGAGGCTGAGCGACAGGGCGCCCTTCTTCGCGGCCTCGTCGACGCCGCCCGGGTCACCCGTGACGTAGAGCCCGGGGATGCCGAGTGCGCCGCCGGCGGCCGTGACGTCCATCAGGGAGTTGAGCACGGTGGCCGGGGCCTCGTGTCCGGCACCGGAGCCGTGCCCCTTCGCCTCGAAGCCCACGGCGTCGATGCCGCAGTCCACGAGGGGTTCACCGAGGATCTGGTCGATCTGGTCGGCCGGGTCGCCCTTCGTCAGGTCGACCGTCTCGCACCCGAAGCTGCGCGCCTGCGCCAGCCGGTCGGCGTTCATGTCCCCGACGATCACCACGCTCGCTCCGAGCAGGAACGCGCCCGTCGCGGCGGCGAGACCCACGGGCCCGGCGCCGGCGACGTAGACCGTCGAGCCGACCTCGACCCCGGCGGTCACCGCACCGTGGAAGCCGGTCGGGAAGATGTCGGAGAGCATCGCGAGGTCGAGGACCTTCTCGAGGGCCTGGTCGCGGTCCGGGAACTTCAGCAGGTTCCAGTCGGCGTAGGGCACGAGCACGTACTCGGCCTGGCCGCCGACCCAGCCGCCCATGTCGACGTAGCCGTAGGCGCTGCCCGGGCGGTCCGGGTTCACGTTGAGGCAGATGCCGGTCTTCCGCTCCTTGCAGTTCCGGCACCGCCCGCAGGCGATGTTGAACGGCACGGAGACGATGTCCCCCACCTTGATGAACTCGACGTCCGGACCGACCTCGACGACCTCGCCGGTGATCTCGTGCCCGAGCACGAGGTCCGTCGGAGCGGTCGTGCGGCCGCGGACCATGTGCTGGTCGCTGCCGCAGATGTTCGTCGCCACGGTGCGCAGGATCGCGCCGTGGTTCACCTTGCGTCCGACGTTCGCCGGGTTCACCCCGGGTCCGTCCTTGAGCTCGAACGTCGGGTAGTCGGTGTCGATGACCTCGACCTTCCCGGGTCCCTTGTACGCGACTGCGTGGTTGCTCGCCATGTGATCCTCCTCGATCGGTCGGCGGCGGCACGTGCGGGGAGCGCGCAGCACTGCGGTGCGCTCCTCGTCCCGTCGAGGGGCCGTCTCCGTCGACGGGTGATCCGGACTGTACCGCCCGTGTCCGAGGGCGACAAGGACGGTGCGCGACTACCGGATGACCACTCGTCGCGCACGTGCCAGGATGGCGCCGTGGGGTGGGACGACAGCGGGCTGAGCCCGGCGCAGGCGGCGTTCGTCGCGCAGGTGCTCCCCGGGGCGTCGATGGTGGCGGACGAGTCGTGGGGCCTCCTCGACACCCGGGTGCTCCACGTCCGGAACGGTGCCGGGGAGCACACCGTGAAGGCGTCCGGACCGGAGAACACGCACTTCCCACGGGAGCTGACGGCGCACCGGCAGTGGACCGGGGCGCTCCTCCGTGGTGACGACACGGGCCATCTGGTCGCCGCGGACACCGAGAGCCGTGTGCTCGTGCTGGAGCGGGTCCCCGGGCACCTCGCGCTCGGGACCCCCGACGAGACCGCTGCGACCGTGCACCGGCAGGCGGGCACGATCCTCCGACGGCTCCACGACCAGGCGGCCCGCACCGATGCGGAGTACCTGACGGCCGAGACCGCGAAGGCACTCCGCTCCCTCGACGCCCCGCACCGCATCGATCCGCAGCTCGAGGACCGCGCGCGGACGCTGCTCCGGTCGTCGACCCCGCACGCCGCGACCCTGGTGCCGACGCACGGCGACTGGCACCCCCGGAACTGGATCGTGCAGGACGGCCGACTGCGTGCGATCGACTTCGGTCGCTTCGGGTTCCGCCCGGCCGCAGCGGACCTCACCCGCCTGGCGGTCCTGCACTGGGAGGACTCCCCCGAGCTCGAGCACGCGTTCTTCGCGGGCTACGGGTCCGATCCTCGTGACACCGACGACTGGCGCTCGCTCCAGCTGCGTGAGGCGGTCGGGACGGCCGTGTGGGCCTTCGCGGTGCACGACGAGCGCTTCGAACGACAGGGGCACCGGATGCTCGAGAACGCCCTCGCCGCCTTCTGACCCGCCGGAGGTTCAGGCGGACGTTCCGGCGAGGGACCTCCGGTACCAGCGGTCGGAGTACGGCTCGTCGTTGAACGGCTCGACCCGCCGGTAGCCGAGCCGCTCGTACAACGCGCAGGCCTCGGCGAGCTCCCCGCGGGTGTCGAGCTGGACCGTGTCGACGCCCCGCTCCGCGCACACCCGCTCGACGGCGCGGACCATGCGTCTCCCGATGCCCCGTCCGCGGGCCTCGCCCAGGGTGAACACCTTGGTCAGTTCGGCGACGTCCCCGCGGAAGCGCGCGCCGGCACACGCGACCGGTACCCCGTCGTCGAGGGCGACGAGGAGCACACCGGTCGTGCCCGTGAGGTCGTCGGAGGGCTCGTCGCGGAGTGCCTGGTCGACCTCGTCCTCCGTCGCAGGGCGGCCGTACCACCGCGAGGCGACCTCGGACGTGTACCGGCGGAGGATGCGCGCGGCGGCGGGCGCACCGGGGAGCACGGTCTCGATCGTCAGCACCGGGCGAGCGTACTGCCGCGGGTGAGCGCGCCGAGTCCTCCCGGGCGTACCCGGCCGTTCCGGGCGTACCTGGTCGATCCGGGCGTACCTGGTCGATCCGGGCGTACCTGGTCGTCCGTTCCCACCAGGTACGCCCGGTTCCACCTTCCATCGCAGCCGCTGTGGGAAAGAACGGGCAGCGCCAGAGCCGGAGCCCCGCAGCCCGCCCCGCCCCGCCCCGCCCGAGCGACGTCAGGCGGCGGCTGCAGCCCGCGGGGCGCTCCGCCGCCGCCCGCGCAGCACCCCGGACGCCAACGCGATCCCGAGCAG
The DNA here is from genome assembly GCF_031844345.1 of Curtobacterium sp. BRD11. Classification (NCBI taxonomy): domain Bacteria; kingdom Bacillati; phylum Actinomycetota; class Actinomycetes; order Micrococcales; family Microbacteriaceae; genus Curtobacterium; species Curtobacterium sp. BRD11. The sequence continues at coordinate 39,296 of NZ_JAUZUZ010000008.1, read as the reverse complement.
CACCACCAGCCCACCCACGGGCTCGTTCCACCGCAGCGGCTCCCCGAGCACGAGGACCCCGAGCGCCACCCCGACCACCGGCGTCAGGTAGGTCACGGTCGAGGCACGCCCCGCGCCCCACGCGCCGACCAGGCGCGTGTTCCACGCGTAGGCCAGCCCCGTGCCCACCGCACCGAGCGCCACCATCGCGGCCACGATCCTCCAGTCCAGGTCCACCGGCCCGGTCGCGATGACCGGCGCGACCAGCAGCATGAGCAGCGCCGCCAGGGTGAGCTGCACCGTCGCGACCGTCGTCGGGTCCTGCCCGCTGCCGACGCCGAAGCGCCGGAGCCACGCCAGTCCGATGCCGTAGGACGCGGTCATGCCGAGCAGTGCGACCTGGCCGGGGACGGTGGCGAGCACGGCGGGGTCGCCGATCAGGTCCCACGGACCGACGAGCACGAGGACACCCACGATCCCCAGCACGACGCCGCCGAGCTGGCGGCGGCTGAGCCGTTCGGACGGCACCAGCACCGCGAGCGCGAGGAGCGTCATGATCGGCGTCGTGGCGTTGTAGATGCTCGCCAGACCCGACGGCACGGTCTGCTCGGCCCACGCCATCAGCGAGGACGGCACGGCGTTGAGGAACACCGCGACGACGAACAGGTGTCCCCAGAGGCGCCGCTCGCGCGGCCACCGCCGTCGGGTGACGAGCAGCACCACGACGAGCGTGAGGGCTCCGAGGACCGTGCGGACGGTGGCGACCTGCTGCGGGGCGAGCCCCTCGAGCCCGATCTTCGCGAAGAAGAAGCTCGAACCCCAGGTGAGGGCGACCAGGACGTAGAGGAGGGCGTTCACGAGCGCTAGCATCGGCCACGTCCGGCACATGTGTCGAACGACTGACCTGCATGACGGCATGAAGGACACGCATGACCCTCTCGATCCCGCAGCTCCGCGCCTTCGTCGCCACCGTGGACGCCGGCTCCTTCACGGGCGCGGCCACCACCCTCGGCGTCGGTCAGTCCGCCGTCTCGCACGCCGTCGCAGGGCTCGAGCGCGAGGTCGGCGGGCCCGTGGTCCGGCGCGGCGGCGCCGCGGTCGCCACCCCGCTCGGCGACCGCATGCTGGCCCACGCCCGCAGCGTGCTCGCCTCGGTCGACGCCCTGGAGGCCGTGGTGCGGCCCGCCACGATCCGCGGCACCGTGCGCCTCGCCGCCGTCCCGACGGTCTGCCAGGGCCTGCTGCCACGGCTCCGCGAGCTGTGGGCGGTGACGCTGCCGGACGTCGACGTGCAGGTCTACGAGGGTGACGACGACGAGATGGCCGAGTGGCTCGAGGGCGGCACCGTGGACGCCGCCGTGCTCGTCGACCCGGTGCCGGCACCCCACGGGGGCGTGGTCGTCGCACGGGACGAGATGGGCGCGGTCGTCCGGCGCGACCACCCGCTCGCGTCGAGTACTGCGCTGACGCTCGACGACCTGCACGAGGACGGGCTGGTCGCCGGCGGCGGAGGCTGCGAGCACCAGATCCAGCGGATGCACGAGCTCACCGGGCAACCGTTCCGCTGGGCACACCGCGTGCGGGAGATGAGCACGATGTTCGGGATGATCCAGCGGGGCGAGGGGGTGTCGATCGTCCCGACGCTCGGGCGGGTGATGCTGCCGGACGACCTGGTGATGCTGCCCGTGGAACCGCGGTACGTGCGGACACTCGTGCTCAGCGGACCGGACTCGCGGCCGTGGCACCCGCTGGCCCGGGCCCTCGTCGACGCAGTGTGACCCCGGCCGCCGCCGTTTCTCCGACCTTCGGCCGATCCGGCGCGGGTGCCGGGGTTCCTAGGCTCGGAGCCGTGACCTCGACCGTGCTCCGTCCCGTGCCCCTCGGCCGACGCGTGTGGGCGCAGTCGTGGCGACTCGTGCTCGCGGCACTCGTCGGGCTCACCGCGTTCAGCGCGATCTGGTCGACCCTCGACACCACACGGTGGAGCGAGGCCCGGCTCGGTGCGGCGTTGCTCGTCGACCTCGCGGTCGGGCTCACCGCGCTCGTCCTGGTCCCCTTCCGGCACCGGGCGCCACTGCTCGTCGGCGTGCTCGTCATCGCCGGCAGCACCGTGTCCACCTTCGCGGTCGGCGCGGCCGTCCTCGCGCTGGTCTCGCTCGTCACCCGGCGGCGCCCGGCCGAGATCGCGATCGGGAGTGCGGCGTTCGTGGCCGCCTCGATGTTCGGTGAGGGGCTGTACCCGGTCGAGGACGCCACGCCCCTGTGGCAGGTGCTCGTCGCGGCCGTCGTGCTCACCGCCCTGCTCGTCGCGATCGGCATCGCGATCGGGCAGCGGCGGGCCCTGCTCGACGGGTTGCGCGAACGGGCCGCCCTGCTCGAACGCGACCAGCAGCTCCGCGAGGACCGCGCCCGGGAGCAGGAGCGGGCGCACCTGGCCCGCGAGATGCACGACGTGCTGGGACACCGGCTGTCGCTCGTCGCCCTGCACGCCGGGGCGCTCGAGTACCGCGGCCGGTCGCTGTCACCCGACGAGACGGTCGAGGCCGCCGGGGTCGTCCGGGCCGAGGCGCACGCCGCACTCACCGAGCTCCGCGACGTGCTCGGCGTGCTGCGGGAACCCGGGGACACCGCCGCGCTCGCCGGAGCCGCTCCCCCGCAGCCGACCCTGCGCGACCTCCCCGCGCTGCTCGACGAGGCGCGGTCCTCGGGCGCCGTGGTGTCGGCGACCGTCGACGAGGCCGTCACCGCCGCGCCGGACACCGTCGGGCGGCACGCCTACCGGGTGGTGCAGGAGGCGCTGACGAACGCCCGCCGACACGCTCCGGGGCAGCCCGTCACCGTCACGGTCGACGTGCTCCACGGCCCGGCGCTGCGCGTGCTGGTGGGCAACCCGACGGTGGGACCCGCGAGCACCGGCGACGGCGCTCGCGGCGGTCACGGCCTGCGGGGTCTGGCGGAACGGGCCCGGCTCGTCGGTGGGACCTTCACGGCCGGTCGCGACGACGACGGCACCCACGTGGTCGAGGCGGTGCTCCCGTGGACGGCGTGAGCGCACCGATCCGGGTCGTCCTCGTCGACGACGACCACCTCGTCCGGGCCGGGCTCCGACTGCTCCTGAGCGGCGACGACGGCATCGAGGTCGTCGGCGAGGCCGGCGACGGACTCGAGGCCGAGGGCGTGATCGCCTCCGCAGCACCCGACGTCGTGCTCATGGACATCCGGATGCCCCGCTGCGACGGCCTCGTCGCCACCGAACGGGAGCTCCGGAAGCAGCCGGAGCTGGCCGTGCTCGTCCTGACCACCTTCCAGGACGACGACCTCGTGCTCGGAGCGCTGCAGCGGGGCGCCCGGGGCTTCCTGCTCAAGGACACCCCGCCGCACGACCTCGTCCACGCGGTCCGGACGGTCGCCGCCGGGCGGTCGATCCTGTCGCCGTCGGTGCTCGACCGCGTCATCGCCGTCGCGGCGAGCGCCCCGACCGGAACGGGACGTGGGACGGCCGCCGTCGCGACCGCCGCGGCCGACGGAGCCGCCGAGCGCGCGCTCCTGGCGAGCCTGACCGACCGCGAGACCGAGGTCGCCCTCGCCGTGGCCGCCGGAGCCTCGAACGCACAGGTCGCCGCCGACCTTTTCGTGAGCCTGGCCACCGTGAAGACCCACGTGGGGCACGTGTACGAGAAGTTCGGCGTCGACAACCGGGTGCAGCTCGCCCTGGTCGTGCACGCCGCCCGCCGCGGAGCCTGAACACCCGCCGGGCACCGTCGGCAGGATGGACCGGTGCCCGAGATCCACGTGAAGACGTTCCGCGACCCCGACGAGGCGACCGCCGAGGCCGCCGGACTGGCCTGGCTCGCCGAGGCCGAGGAGACGGGCGGCACCCGGATCGCCCGCGTCCTCGACCACCCGGAGCCGACCGTGCTCCACCTCGAACAGATCCGCGACGGCAGCCCGACGCGTGCACAGGCCGAGCGCTTCGGTCGCTCGCTCGCACGCACCCACGCCGCCGGTGCCGACCACTGGGGTGCACCCTCGCCCGGGTTCCCGACCCGCGGCGGCCTGCGGATGGGTCGGTCGCGGACGCCGTTCACGAGCGCCGCCGACGCGCCGGCCACCTGGGGCGCGTTCTTCGCCGAGTACCGCATCCGGGACTTCGTGCAGCGCATCGTCGACCGCGGTGGCTTCGACGCTGCCGAGGCCGCGGTGTTCGACCGCGTGGCCGACCGGCTCGAGGACGGCACGCTCGGCTCCCCGCAGCCACGGCTCGTCGGCGACGCTCCGGCGCGCATCCACGGCGACCTCTGGGCGGGGAACGTCCTGTGGCCCACGGACTCCTCGGAACCGACCGGTGCGGTGCTCATCGACGCAACGCCGCACGGCGGGCACGCGGAGACCGACCTGGCACTGCTGGCGCTGTTCGGACTCCCCCGGCTCGAGTCGGTGCTCGCCGGGTACGACGCCGAGTCCCGCTTGGCGGACGGTTGGCAGGAGCGCGTCGAGCTCCACCAGCTCGCGCCGCTGCTGCTGCACGTGTACCTGTTCGGCGGCTCGTACACCGACCACGCGTTGCGCGCCGCCCGCCGCTACGCCTGACGCCGCGGGGCGTCCGCAGCGGCGGGGACGCAGGTGTGTCACCTACGCTGGCGCGATGGCGGTGGAGCAGACGGGTGGCCCGGTCCTCGCGTTGTTCGACGTGGACAACACGCTCGTGCACGGCGCGAGCGCCTTCCACCTGGTCCGTGGCCTCCGGGCCGCCGGACTGATCACCCTGCGCGACATCGTCAGCGCCGGGTGGAAGCACGCGCGGTTCAAGGTGCGCGGGGAGGACGACCGGCACCTCGCCGCGGCGCAGACCCGCGGGCTCGAGGTCATCACCGGCATCACCGTCACCGACATGGCCCGGTTGGCCGACGACGTGTGGGAGCGCCACACGGAACCGAGCGTCTGGCCGGAGACCGCCGCGCTCGCGCGGGAGCACCTCGCGAAGGGCCACCAGGTCTGGCTCGTCACCGCGACGCCGACGTTCCTCGCCGACGTGATCGCGCGGAGCCTCGGCCTGACCGGTGCCCTGGGCAGCGTGTTCGAGGTGCAGGACGGCGTGTACACGGGCCGCCTCGACGGCGCGTTCCTGCACGGCGAACAGAAGGCCGTCGCCGCCCGGGCGCTCCTGGCGAGGACCGGTGCCGACCCCGCGATCTGCTGGGCCTACTCGGACTCGCGGCACGACATCCCGCTCCTCTCGCTCGTCGGGAACCCCGTCGTGGTGAACCCGGACCAACAGCTCGCGACACACGCGCGCACCGCTGGGTGGCCGTCGATGCGGCTGCAGCGCGCAAGCATCCGCCAGGCCCGCCGACGGGTCCGCCGCGAGGCCGCCTCCGGCACCGGTACCGCTACCGGCACCGGCACCGGCACCGGCACCGGCACCGTGCAGCGCTCTTAGGGAGCACCGAGGGAACACATCGGATCGGCCGACCCGGACCGGCGATCGTCGTCGACATGACCACCTACCCGACCCCCGCGACCGACCGTCCGGGCCGCGCCCACCCCGGTGGGAGCACCGCCGCCCGGGTCCGTCGACGCCAGCCCCTCGTCCGCCTGTTCGCCGGCGAGCGCGAGGACGCCCGCTGGCTCCGCCCGGCGTTCTGGGCGCTCCTCGTCCTGACCGCCGTCGTGTACCTGTGGGACCTCAGCATCTCCGGGTACGCGAACAGCTTCTACGCTGCCGCCGTGCAGGCCGGCACGAAGTCCTGGGAGGCGTTCTTCTTCGGCTCCCTCGACTCGTCGAACTTCATCACCGTCGACAAGCCCCCGGCCTCGCTGTGGGTGATGGTGCTGTCCGCCCGGGTGTTCGGCTTCTCGTCGACCAGCCTGCTGCTCCCCCAGGCGCTCATGGCCGTCGGCTCCGTCGCCCTGGTGTGGGGCACGGTCCGGCGGACCCTCGCCCGCCTCGGTGCGACGACCGCGAACGTCGGTGCGCTGCTCGCCGGCTTCGTCGTCGCCGCGACCCCGGCCGCCGCGCTGATGTTCCGCTTCGACAACCCGGACGCGCTCCTCGTCCTGCTCATGACCGCGGGCGCGTACTGCACCGTCCGGGCGCTCCCGAGGGGCAGCTGGCGGTGGATCGCCCTCGCCGGTGTCGCCCTCGGCTTCGCGTTCCTGACGAAGATGCTGCAGGGCCTGCTCGTCCTGCCGGCGTTCGGCCTCGTGTACCTGTTCGCCGCACGCACGAGCTGGGGCCGGCGCGCGATCGGCCTCGGCATCGCCGCGGTCTCGCTCGTCGTGTCCGCGGGGTGGTGGGTGGTCGCCGTGGCGCTGTGGCCCGCGGAGTCGCGCCCGTACATCGGTGGGTCGACGGACAACACGGTCCTCGACCTGGTGTTCGGCTACAACGGCCTCGGTCGCATCTTCGGCGGCTCGGGCAACGGCGGCGGCGGGGGCGGCATGGGCGGAGGCGGCACCGCGGGCTCGTCGTTCGGCGGTGCGACCGGGTTGGACCGCCTGTTCTCGTCCGAGATGGGCCTCGAGATCTCCTGGCTCCTGCCCGCCGCGCTCGTCGCGCTCGTCCTCGGCCTGGTGGTCGTCGGTCGTCGGCACCTCGCCGATCCGGCACGCGCCGGTCTGGTGCTGTGGGGCGGCTGGCTGATCGTCACCGGTCTGGTCTTCTCGTTCATGTCCGGCACGATCCACCCGTACTACACGGTCGCGCTCGCCCCGGCGATCGCCGGCCTGGTCGGCACCGGTGGTGCGCTCCTCTGGCACGCCCGCGAGCGTGTCACCGGTCGCCTCGGCCTCGCCGCGATGGTCGGCGGGACGGCGTTCTGGAGCTGGTGCCTGCTGAACGAGGACCCGACCTGGCTGCCCTGGCTCCGATGGGTGGTGCTCGCCGGTGGGCTCCTGTCCGCCGCGGCGATCGTCGTCGGCAGCGTGCCCACCCTCCGGAAGGCCGTCACCGTCGGCGTCCTCGCCGGCACCCTGTTCGGGCTGACCGGCACGACCGCGTACGCGCTCGCCACGACGACCGTCGCGCACTCCGGGTCCATCCCGAGCGTCGGCCCGGCGGGCAGCGGCTCCGGTGGGACGGGCGGCGCAGCAGGATTCCCCGGCGGCGGTGGCGGTGGACAGCCGGGAGGCGCGGGAGGCCCCGGCGGGTCGACTGACGGCACGCAGACGGACGGCTCCCAGGACGGTGGCGGCCCGGGCGGGCAGGGCACGCAGCAGGACGGGACGGACGGCTCCCGGCAGGGCCCGGACAGCGGCGGGCAAGCGCCGACCGGCTCGGCTCCTGCGGGGACGGGCGACGGCGTCCCGACGATGCCGGGCAGTTCCGGCTCCGGCTCCGGCTCCGCGACCTCGGAGGACGGTGCCCCGACCGGCGGCGGCGGGATGGGTGGTGGCGGTGTGACGACGTCGTCGGCACTGACGAAGCTGCTCGCCGCCTCGGACGCGAAGTGGTCGGCCGCGGTGAACGGCTCGCAGTCGGCCGCGCAGCTCGAGCTCGACACCGACACCGCCGTGATGGCCATCGGCGGCTGGTCGAGCGACCCCGCGCCGACCCTGGCCGAGTTCCAGGCCTGGGTCGCGGCCGGTGACGTCGGCTACTACGTGTCCTCGGGCTCCGGCGGCGGGATGGGTGGCGGCTCGTCGACCGCGAGCGCGATCCAGGAGTGGGTCGCCGCGCACTACGAGGCGACCACGGTCGGCGGCCAGACCGTCTACGACCTGAGCGCATCGAAGTGACGGCATCGACGTGACCGACGACGAGGACACGGCGGTGGCTAGGCTCCGGTGCATGGCGGACCGACCACTCCGACGCACCGACGGCAGCCCCGTCCGGGTCCTCGTCGTCGACGACGAGCACGCGCTCGCCGATGCCGTCACCCTCGCGTTCGAGGGCGACGGCTGGGCCGTACGGGCGGTGCACCGCGGACGGGACGTGCTCTTCGCGGCGCGGGAGTTCCTGCCCGACGTGGTCGTGCTCGACGTGATGCTGCCGGACATCGACGGCTTCGAGGTGCTCGAGCGGCTCCGGGACGCCCGGGACCCCGTGCGGGTGCTGTTCCTCACCGCCCGGGACGCCCCCGAGGACCGGCTCGCCGGACTCACCGGCGGCGGCGACGACTACCTGACGAAGCCCTTCGGCATCGACGAGCTGCTCGTCCGTGCCCGCATCCTGGCCCGGACCGCACCGCAGGTGGTCGCGGCACCGGGGTCGTCCGCGGTCGTGGTCGGCGACCTCCGGCTCGACGAGGAGGACCGCTCGGTGCTGCGCGACGGCGAGCCGATCGAGCTCACGCCGACCGAGTACGAGCTCCTCCGCCACCTCGCCCGGAACGCGAACCGGGTGCTGTCCCGCGAGCAGATCCTGGCGAGCGTGTGGGGCATGGACTTCGGCACGTCGTCGAACCTCGTCGACATGTACGTCTCGTACCTGCGGCGGAAGCTCGACGCCGGACGCGAGCCGATGCTGCAGACGGTCCGGGGTGCCGGCTACGTGCTGCGGCCGACGCCGTGAGCCGTCCGGACGGGGCGGGGCGTGCCTCCCGGCCGGTGCGCACCCCGTCGCTGCGCTGGCGGATCGTCGGAGCCGTGGCGCTGCTGCTCGTCGCGACGAACGTCGTCGTCGGCGCGGTGACCGTGATCGCGTACCGCGAGTACCTGGTCGGGCGGCTCGACGCGGAGCTGGCGACGGCGGCGGGACGGACCCCGGGCGGGCAGCCGCCGTCCGGACCGCCCCCGGAGTCCTCGGACGGTCAGCAGGACCCGGACAACCGGTTCATCGGGGCGCCGGGGCAGGCGGCCGACACCGTCGTGGCGGTCCTGCGCGACGGTGCAGCCGTGCTCGCCGGGTACACGGACGGTGCCGGTGCGCAGCACGGTCTCAGCCGAGCGCAGGAGGCCGTGCTCGCGGACGTCGCACCGGATGCGACCCCCACGACGGTCTCGCTGGGGTCGCTCGGGGCGTACCGGGCGCAGGCGGTCACCCGCGGCGGCGAGGTCTTCGTGACGGCGCTGCCCCTCGGGGACCTGCGCGCGTCGGTCGTCCGACTCGTCGTCGTCATCGGGAGCACCACGCTGCTCGCACTCCTCGTCGCGGCGTGGGCGCTGACCCTGGCCGTCCGACGATCGCTGCGTCCGCTCGAGCGGGTCGCCTCCGTCGCGTCGAGCGTCACCGCGCTGGACCTCGAACGCGGAGACGCCGACATCGCCGCCCGGGTGCCCTCCGCGGACCTCGTGGTCAGCCGCGAGGTCGGACAGGTCGGCACCGCGCTCAACCGGCTGCTCGGCCACGTCGGCCGCGCACTGACCGTCCGACGGGACGCCGAGCGGGGCATGCGCACCTTCGTCGCCGACGCCTCGCACGAGCTGCGCACGCCGATCGCGACCGTCCGCGCCTACGCCGAGCTGTCGGCCGGTTCGCAGGACGTCGCAGCGCTGCAGCGGAACGCCGAACGGATCGGCCGCGAGGCGGTGCGGATGGGCGACCTGGTCGAGGAGCTCCTGCTGCTCGCCCGGCTCGACGCCGCGACACACGACGGCGCGGCGCCCGACGCCGCGGCCCTCACCGCCCGGCCCGGGACGGTGCACGAGGAGGTCGACCTCACCGCCACGGTGGTCGAGGCCGTGATGGACGCACGAGCCACCGCACCCGACCACCGGTGGATGCTGCAGCTCGCCGACGACCGCCCGCTGACGGTGTCCGGCGACCCGGGGCAGCTGCGGCGCGCCGTCACGAACCTGCTCGCGAACGCGCGGACGCACACCCCGGCGGGGACGACCGTCGTGGTGTCGCTGCAACGGGTCCCGCGCACCGGGGGCGACGAGGCCGCGACGGGTGGGCTCGCACGGCTGGTCGTGGCGAACGACGGACCCCCGATCGACGCCGAGGTCCTGCCGGTGCTGTTCGACCGCTTCACCCGGGGCTCGTCGTCCCGCTCGCGGGAGCACGGGACGAGCGGCCTCGGACTGGCGATCGTCCGCGCGGTCGTGACCGCACACGGTGGGAGCGTCCGGGTCGTGTCGGAGCCGGGACGGACCGCGTTCACGGTCGACCTGCCGGAGGTCGGCGACCGATCCGACGCATGACGATCCCGGTGCACGATCCCCGCGGACCGCGAACCAGGATCGTCACGCCTACCCGCTCCCGCTTCCTCGTCTGCCACGGGTACGCTGCGGGCACCGGCGGAAGGGGAACGCGATGGACCAGCGACACGGCGACCTGCGGGACGGCGACCTGCGCAGCGGCGACCTGCGGGACGGCGACCTGCGCAGCGGCGACCTGCGGGACGGTGACCCGCGCGGGACGGACCAGCGGTTCACCCGCCTGCCGGAGCGTGCCCGACCCGAGGACCTGGTCGTCGAGGTCCCGGCGTTCGAGGACGACCGACCCCAGCCCGAACCCGAGCCGCCGGCCGCCGCCCCCGAGCTCGTCGCCGCGACCCGCTTCGCGCAGACCTCGCACGCGATGCCGACGATCCGGCGGACGCAGACGCGCGCGGGGCTCTGGATCGCGGGCGTGCCGATCGCGGCGCTCGCCGTCGTCGCGATCGTGCAGATCGTGCTCGGCGTCACCGGCTGAGCCCTCCGACCGCTTCTTAGGGGCACCACAGGGTGCTGCTGCGGTCCGCATCGACGCGCTGCCGAGCCTGGGCGGCATGACGGAAGCAGCCACCCCCCACGACCGCAGCACCCCGCTCGACAGCAGCACCGCGCTCGACATCGACATCGTCGTGCCCTGCCACGACGAGCAGGGCACGCTCGCCGCCCACGTCCGACGTCTGCACCACTTCTGCCGGACGTCGTTGCCGCACACCTGGCGCATCACGATCGCCGACAACGCCTCGACCGACGACACCGGGCGCATCGCCGACGACCTCGCCGCGATGCTGCCCGAGGTGCACGCCGTCCACCTGCCGCTCAAGGGTCGCGGCCGCGCCCTCAAGGCGGTCTGGGCAGCGTCCCCGGCCGCCGTGCTCGTCTACGTGGACGAGGACCTGTCGACCGACCTCGCGGCGCTCGAACCGCTCGTCGCACCGCTGCTCTCCGGCCACTCCGACGTGGCGATCGGCACGCGGCTCGCGGGGTCCTCCCGGGTCGTGCGCGGCGGCAAGCGCGAGTTCATCTCCCGCTCGTACAACCTGCTCCTCCGCAGCACGATGGGCGTGTCGTTCTCCGACGCCCAGTGCGGGTTCAAGGCGATCACCCGCCAGGCCGCCGACCACCTGCTGCCCCTCTGCGAGGACGACGCGTGGTTCTTCGACACCGAGCTCCTGGTGCTCGCCGAGCACGCGGGGCTGCGCGTCCACGAGGTCCCGGTCGACTGGGTCGACGACGTGGACTCCTCGGTGCACATCGCGTCGACCGCAGCCGAGGACCTCAAGGGCATGTGGCGGGTCTCCCGGGGGCTCGCGACCGGGCGCATCCCGATCGACCCGGTGTACGACGCCATCGGCCGGCAGCCCTTCACGACACCGCACGTGGGGATCATCGGTCAGCTCATGCGCTTCGGGACCATCGGCGTGCTGTCCACGGTCGCCTTCGCGCTGCTCTACGCACTGTTCCGTCCCGCGATCGGAGCGCAGACGGCGGACTTCCTCGCGCTGCTCATCACGGCGATCGGCAACACCGCACTGAACCGCCGCTTCACCTTCGGAGTCCGAGGGCGGGCGGGGGCCGGCGTCCACCACGTGCAGGGACTCGTCGTGTTCGGCGTCGCCTGGGCGATCACCGCCGGGTCGCTCGTCCTGCTGCACACGACCGTGCCCGGGGCGTCGCACGGCGCCGAGGTCCTGGTGCTCACCGGCGCGAACCTCGTCGCGACCCTGGTGCGCTTCGTCCTCTTCAAGGCGTGGGTGTTCCGCACGCGTCGGCGTCCCGTGCTCGTGCGCCCCGGCGGCCCCACCGCTCCCACGGCCGACGTTGCCGGCCCGATCGCGACGACGGCGACCGCCGCGTCGGCGGCCCGGCGGGTCGACGAGCCGGCGGCCTGACCCGCCGCAGCAGGCGCGCCGCGGCGCGGCGCGGCGCGGCACGGCGCGGCACGGCGCGGCACGGCGCTCGCGGCACAACCGGAAGCACGTCGCGCCACGGGATCCCGTGGCGCGAGGTGCTTCCGGTTGTGCGCAAGCAGACAGAACCGCGGGAGCAGAACGGCACCGGCACCGAGAACAGCACCGGCACCGGCACCCGCACCGGCACCCGCACCGGAACCGGCCGCGCACCGGACGGGAGGCGCGTGGCCGGACCGCCCCGCGCCTCCCGTCCGGCCGGTCTGTTGCACCCGCGGTATACCAAGCCGTAGCATCGGCTCACCGCACCACCCCCACACAGGGCCACGACCGCCACCACCGGTCCGCCCGCGGCGAGCGCTCCACCGATGCAGCCCTGGCCGTCCGCTGCCGGCTGAGCCCCACTGGACCCGCACGTGAACCCCTCCCCCTTCGGTCTGTACGACCCTGCCCGCGAGTCGAGCGACTGCGGCGTCGGCTTCATCACCCGCCTCGACGGGGTGCCGACCCACGACGTCATCGTCCGCGGTGACGAAGCGCTCTGCTCGATCCCGCACCGGGGCGGCAAGTCCGCCGAGGGCGTCGGTGACGGCGCCGGCGTGAGCATCGACCTGTCGGTGGAGTTCTTCAGCGCGATCACCGGCGAGGAGCTCGTCGCCGGGCACTTCGGCGTCGCGAACTGCTTCGTGCCGGCCGACCCCGACGAGCGTGCCGCCGCCGTGCAGACCGTGACCGACGCGATCGAGCACGAGGGCTTCGCGCTGCTGCTCGTCCGCGACGTCCCCGTCGACCACTCGGTCGCCCGTCCCGAGGCCGAGCAGTACCAGCTGCCGATCGTGCAGTGGGTGTTCCGCGCGCCCGAGGGGTGGTCCCGCACCGACGTCGACGCCGCGGCGAACCGCGCCCTGCTCGCCGTCGAGCGCGTGTCCTACACGCAGGCGGCCGAGGCCCGTGCCCCGCACGCCGCGCTCTACCCGCTGTCGCTCAGTGCCCGCACGCAGATCCTCAAGGGCCGGCTGAACTCGGGCGAGGTGATCTCGTACTTCCGCGACCTCACGGACCCGCGGCACTCGGTGCGCACGCTCTACTTCCACACGCGGTTCTCGACGAACACCGAGCCGCACCCGACCATGGCGCAGCCGTTCCGGTTGATGGCGCACAACGGTGAGCTCAACACCGACCGGAAGAACCGGCTGTCGGACGAGGCACTCGCCGCCGCCCGCACCCGCAGCATCGTCCGGCCTCCCGGACAGTCGGACTCGAGCCGGCTCGACCAGACCCTGCAGAGCCGCGTGTTCGACGACGGGCTCGAGATCGTCGAGGCCGTCGTCACGCTCATGCCGCCGGCGTGGGAGAACGACCGCACCCTGACGGCCGACGTCCGGGACATGCTCGAGTACTTCTCGCTGTACGAGGAGAAGAACGACGGCCCGGCCGCGGTGATCTTCAGCGACGGCGACGTCGTCGGCGCACGGCTCGACCGACTGGGGCTCCGTCCCCTGCGGACCGTGCAGACGGACGAGTACCTCATGGTGGCGTCCGAGTCCGGCCAGGTGACGTTCCCGGCCGACGAGGTCGTGCACCGCGGTCGCATCGAGGCCGGCGGCATGCTCGTCGTCGACCACCGCACCGGGTCGGTGATGCGCACGGACGAGGTCCTGCGGATGCTCGCCGCCCGTCGCGACTACGGGACGCTGCTCGACGCCGCCCGCGTGCACCTCGACGACCTGCCGGCGCCGGCCTACGACCGCGGCACCAGCACGCTCGGCTACGACGGCGACCTGTCGCTCGCGGGCCGCTACGTGGCGTACTCGCTGAACCAGGAGAGCTTCCGGTTCATGCTCGACCCGATGCTCGCCACCGGCTCGGAGCGCATCTCGGCGATGGGCTACGGCAACGCCATCAACGCGCTGAGCGACACCGAGGGCGGCATGGCGAAGTACTTCTCGCAGCGCTTCGCCCAGGTGACGAACCCGCCGCTCGACTCGATCCGCGAGGCCGACGGCATGTCGATGCGGGTCGCCCTCGGCAGCAAGCCGGACGGTACGGGCAGCGCGTCCGGCACGTCGAGCCGGCAGATCGTCGTGGACTCCCCCGTCCTCGGGCACCTCGACATGGTCCGCCTGCGCGACCAGACGATCGTGCCGCTCGAACGGTTCGACATGCTCTACGTGCCGGTCGTCGACGACGAGCAGGCGAACGCGGACGCCGTCCGTACCGCGACCGAACGGCTCGCCGGTGCCGTCGTGGCCTTCGCCGAGCGCCAGGGCGGGATCGCGGTCCTGACCGACCGCTCGGTGTCGTCGACGCACGCACCCCTCCCCGTGATCCTCGCCGTCGCCGCCGTCAACCAGCGGCTCATCGAGACCGGTCTGCGCCTGCGCGTGTCCGTGGTCGCCGAGTCCGGCCAGCTGCCGTCCTCGCACCACGTGGCCACCGCCCTGGGCTTCGGGGCCTCGGCCGTGTACAGCCTGTCCGCCCGGCTCCGCGCGGAGGAGAAGTACCCCGCCGCCCCCGCACCCGCCGGCGAGCTCACCGAGACGGATGCCGCCCTCGAGCGCTTCCGCAAGGCGGCCGAGAAGGCGCTGGCGAAGACGATGGGCCGCGTCGGCCTGTGCACCGCCGAGAGCTACATCGGCGGCGAGTTCTTCGAGCCGAACTACCTCGACACCGGCGACGACCTGTTCGCCCGGGTCTTCCCGCACATGGCCGCTCCGGTCGGCGGTGTCGGCTTCGCCCGCATCGCCCAGGCGTCCACCGAGTGGCACGAGCGCGCGCGCTCGGTCGCCACCGAGGGCCAGGTCCCCCTGCTCGGCCTGTTCAAGGAGCGGTCGGACGGCGCCGGACACTCGTTCGGCGTCGCGAGCGTCCGCGGCTTCGGCGGCATGACCGAGGAGCGCCCGGCCTTCGAGCGCTCCGGTGACTCCGACGCGCTGCGGCTGCTCACGCTCCGGCAGCTCGACGACTCGTTCGGCATCTCGGACACGGCGTACCGGAACACCGGCTACGACCGGCTGAGCGACGCCGAGATCGACGCGCACCGCATCACGCCGGGCTACGTCACGTTCCTGCAGACCACGCACGACGAGCGTTCCCGCCGCCCGGCGGCCCTGCGCGACGTGCTCGCCCTGCCCGCGGACGTCACCGGCATCGACGAGGCGTCGGACTTCGCGCGCGAGCTCGGCCGCTTCTCGACCACCGGGAACGCGAGCATCACGGTGCGCGGGCTGTCCGGCTCGCGGTCTTCCTCGGAGGACGCCCTGCCGGGAGGCACGACCCGCTTCACCCTGCGGCTCACCTCGACGGGGCCCACGGGCGCACTGCGCCACCGGGCCCTCGCGGACGGGCTCGCCCTGCTGCACCCCGGCACGGTCGACGTCGACGTCGTCGCCGACGACCGGGTGACGCTGCGCGCCACCGGTGCGGCCGCCGACCTGCTCGGCCTGCTGCAGCAGGCACCGGCGAGCGTCGACGTGGCCGAGGTCCAACCCGCGCACGAGATCACCCGGACCCTGGCGTCCGGTGCGATGAGCCACGGCGCCCTCGTCGCGACCGCGCACGAGGCCGTCGCCCACGGCACGAACATGGTCGGCGGCATGTCGAACTCGGGCGAGGGCGGCGAGCACCACTCCCGCTACGGCACGATCCGCGGCTCGCGCATCAAGCAGTTCGCCTCGGGTCGGTTCGGCATCTGGGCGGGCTACCTGGCCGACCCGATGCTCGAGGAGCTCGAGATCAAGATCGGCCAGGGCGCCAAGCCCGGCGAGGGCGGACAGCTCCCCGCGCCCAAGGTCACGGTGGACATCGCCGCGGCCCGGGGTGGGACGCCCGGCGTCGAGCTCATCTCGCCGCCGCCGCACCACGACACGTACTCGATCGAGGACCTCGCGCAGCTCATCCACGACTGCAAGGCCGCCCGGGTCCGCGTGGTCGTGAAGCTCGTGTCCTCCGAGGGCATCGGCACGATCGCGGTCGGCGTCGCGAAGGCCGGCGCGGACGTCATCAACGTCGCCGGGAACACCGGCGGCACGGGCGCCGCAGCCGTCACCAGCCTGAAGTACGCCGGGCGGTCGGCGGAGATCGGCGTGGCCGAGGTGCACCAGGCCCTCGTCGCGAACGGCCTGCGCCAGAAGGTCACGCTCCGCTGCTCGGGCGCGCACCAGACCGGCTCGGACGTCGTCACGAGTGCGCTGCTCGGCGGGGACTCGTTCGAGTTCGGCACGACCGCGCTCATGATGCTCGGCTGCGTGATGGCGAAGAACTGCAACGTGAAGTGCCCGGCGGGCCTGACCACGAACGCCGAGGCCTTCGAGGGCGACCCCCGAGCGCTCGCGCAGTACCTGCTCAACATCGCGCACGACGTCCGGCAGATCCTCGCGCGCCTCGGCCTGCAGTCCCTCCGCGAGGCCCGGGGTCGCACCGACCTGCTGCAGCTCCTCGACCACCCGGCGTCCGTCGGCCGGCTGGACGTGCGGAACCTGCTCGCGCAGGTGCCCGAGAAGGTCGTCACCGACCCCGAGTACCTCGAGAAGGACTACCGCACCGACGACGCCCTGATCGACCAGGTGCGGGCCGCGCTCGTCGACGGGCACGAGCACGCCCTGACCGTGGACGGCATCGGCCTGGGCAACGCCGACAAGTCGGTCGGCGGGCAGCTCGGGATCGACGTCGAGCGCCTCCTCAACCACGAGCTGCGGGACGTCGACCTGTCGGGCCACCCGGCGGTCACCACCGACGACCGCGGTCGTCGTCGCCTGGTCGACGGCGCGGTGACGGTCCGCACCCACGGCGCTGCCGGGCAGTCGTACGGCGTCTTCACGAACGACGGCACGACGCTCGAGCACACCGGCACGGCGAACGACGGTGTCGGCAAGAGCCAGTCCGGCGGACGCATCGTCGTCCGTGCCCCGGGCGGCGGGAGCGCCGAGCGCGGCGGCAACGTCCTCGTCGGCAACTTCGCGCTGTTCGGCGCCACCGGCGGACGCACGTTCGTCGAGGGCGAGGCCGGCGACCGGTTCGCCGTCCGGAACTCCGGCGCGACGGCGGTGGTGGAGGGCCTCGGCGACTTCGGCTGCGAGTACATGACCGGCGGCGCCGTGCTCAACCTCGGCGGCCACGGCAAGGGCCTCGGCAACGGCATGTCCGGCGGGTTCCTGTACCAGTACGACCCGTCGGGAGCGGTGACCGAGCGCGCGAGCACCGACTCGCTCCTCGTCTTCCCCGTCACGGAGACCGAGCGCGGTGCGTTCCACGAGGCCGCGGCGAAGCTGCTGCTCGAGTGGCACCTCGAGGCCACCGGGTCCGCCCTCGCCGAACGGCTGCTCGCGGAATGGGCGACCACCCGCGAGCACGTGTTCGTCGGGATGCCGCGCGCGCTCCTGCTCAGCCAGGACGCCGACGAGATCCTCGCCGCCGCGACGCGGAACGAGCTCCTCGACGAGCTCGCGACCTCGGTGGCGACGGACAAGCTCCGGGCGTTCAAGGTGGACTACCGCGACCAGCGGACGGTGCTCGACGGCCGCGCTCCGGCGCTCGGTGACCAGGGCGAGGACACGTTCTCGCTGCTGTCGTCGTACACGGTGCTCGGGGTGGCGCAGGACGTCGCGCAGGAACGTGTGCCGGGTGCCGCGCCGAGCGACCCCCGGGTGACCGAGGCGGTGCGCAACCTCGTCCTGACCGAGGACTTCCAGGTGAAGCAGCGCGTCGTCAAGTACCTCCGCGGCACGTTCGACCGGTTCGCCGACGACGAGCTCGCGACCCTCATCGCCGTCAAGCGGCTCGACGACGCCAAGCGTGCCCTCGCACAGCGGAACAACCGCAGCGCGGACATGCCCGGTACCACGGGGTGGATCATGCACCAGAACGCCAAGAACGCCGGCCGTGTCCGCGCCGCCCGCTTCGATGAGCTGCTCGCGACCGCGGCGCTCGAGGACATCGCCGCCCGCGCCCCGCAGGCCCCCGTCGAGGCGGTGTCGGCATGAGCACGCTTCCCCCCACCGGGCAGCTGATCCCGGTCGACGCCCCGTTCTCGGCAGCGCAGGAGTCGTGGCTCGCCGGGTTCATCGCCGGCATCGCGGCCGCGGGCAAGCGTGCCACCGGCGGTGCCCCGACCACGACGGTGGACGTGCTCTTCGGGACGCAGACCGGCAACGCCGAGTTCCTCGCCGACGAGCTCGTCACCGGCGCGAAGGCGCGCGGGCTCGGCGGACGGGCGACACCGCTCGACGCCGTGACGCCGGAGCAGCTCGCCGGCATGTCGCACGTGCTCGTCGTCACCTCGACGTACGGCGAGGGCGAGATGCCCGACAACGCCGGCCTGTTCTGGGACGCGGTCCAGGCCTCGACGGTCCCCCGGCTCGAGGGGCTGCAGTACGCGGTGCTCGGGCTCGGCGACACGAGCTACGACGAGTTCTGCCAGGCCGGGAAGCTCCTCGACCTGCGGTTCGAGCAGCTCGGCGCGACCCGCATCCACGACCGCGTCGACTGCGACGTCGACTTCGAGGACCCCGCGGCGCTCTGGAGCGCGGCGGTCCTCGACCGGCTGGCGGCCGAGGCCGGAGCGCAGCCCTGGGCGGACGGCCCCGCCGCAGCCGCGACCACGTCGTCCGCCGCAGCGGGCGCGTCGGAGGCGGGCCGCGCCTCCCGGCCGGGATCGCAGTGGAACAAGCGCAACCCGTACCGAGCCCCGCTCGTCGTGAACCGGCTGCTCTCCTCGCCGCGCAGCGCGAAGGAGATCCGGCACGTCGAGTTCGACCTCGGCACCTCGGGCATCGAGTACCGCGCCGGCGACGCCCTCGCGGTGGTACCGCACAACGACCCCGCGCTCGTCGACCAGCTGCTCGAGCACCTCGGGGCCGACGGGGCCGCCGTGTTCGACGGACGGCCGCTCGCCGAGGTCCTGCGCACCGAGCGCGAGATCCGGACGCCGTCGAAGGACCTCGTGGCCGACCTCGTGCAGCGCGCACCGGCGTCGGAGCTCGCGGCGGTCGTGTCGCACGGGGACAAGCACGAGCTCGACCGGTGGCTCTGGGGCCGCGACGTCCTCGACCTGCTCCGGGACGCCGGTACCGCGGCGCCGTCGATGGAGGAGCTGCTCCCGAACCTCCGCGGGCTGCAGGCGCGGCAGTACTCGATCTCGTCGAGCCCGCTGGCGCACCCGGACCGCGTCCACCTGACGATCGCGTCCGTCCGCTACGGCGACGCGCACCGGTCCCACGCCGGCGTCGCGTCGACGTACCTGGCCGACCGGGTGCAGGCCGACGGTGAGGTCGATGTGTACCTCCAGCCGAACGCCGCGTTCGGGGTCCCCGCCGACGGCGACGCCCCGATGGTGATGATCGGCCCCGGCACCGGCATCGCCCCGTTCCGCGGGTTCCTGCACGAGCGGGCAGCGGCCGGTGCGACCGGGCGGAACTGGCTGTTCTTCGGCGACCAGCACCGCGAGACCGACTTCGTGTACGAGGACGAGCTCACCGCGATGCAGGCGTCGGGCGTGCTCACCCGGCTCGACCTGGCGTTCTCGCGCGACCAGGCCGAGAAGGTCTACGTGCAGACGCGGATGCGCGAGCAGGCGGCGGAGCTCTTCCGGTGGCTCGAGGACGGGGCGCACGTGTACGTGTGCGGCGATGCCTCGCGCATGGCGAAGGACGTCGAGCAGGCGCTCCTGGAGGTCATCGCGACCGGTCGGGGCCGCGGGGACGACGACGCGCAGGCGTACCTGGCGGACCTGCGGCGCGCGAAGCGCTACGTCCGCGACGTGTACTGAGCGGCGCCGCCGCCGAGGCGTGCCCCGGCCGCCGAGGGACCGACGGCCGGGGCACCCGAGGGACGGTCACCCGGTGACGGCGACCGACTCCGCATCCCGCACGACGAAGAAGTCCGAGTACAGCGCGCACCCGTCCGGCTCGACCAGGAGACCCCTGATCCAGATCTCGTGTCGACGCTCCACCTCGACGACCGTCCCGGCGCGGTCGTCGACCGTGTCCTCCGTCGCGGACATGCGGTTCCCTCCGTCCGCGGTCGCAGCCGGCCGGCTCCCTGACGCCGGCCGTGGGGACTGTGCGTCCAGCGGCACCCGTACCCTACGGACGCGCCCGCGACGGCCGGAACCCGTTGACCCGGCTCGGCCGCTGTGCTACTCCGTGTCGCCGGCCGACGAGGACTCCGCCGCCCCCGGGACGACCGCTCGGGACCACGCAGAGTCCGCCGCGGTGCTCGTGTCCGGCGGCTCGGGCACGAGCACGAGCCCGGCGCCGGAGGTCGCCGCCGCGTAGAGCTCCTCGAGCCAGCTGCGGTTGATCGCGGGCACCCGGCTGCCCGCGAAGGTGAACCGCAGGCTGACGTTCGGGTGCAGCCAGACGGAGCTGCGCCCGTCGCCGTGGAGCACGTCGTCCTTCCACGAGAACACGAAGCGGTGGTCGCGCCGCAGCATGTTCACGATGACGATCTGCAGGTGCGTGAGCGCGCGGTCGTCGACCCGCAGGTCGAGCACCTCACCGTCGTAGACGATCTGACCCATGAGGATCCTTCTACACCGTGCGGGCGAGCGAGGGACGGGTGCGGGGACGGACGGGAGGCGCGGTGCCGGCCGGCCCCGCGCCTCCCGTCCGTCGTGGGGTCGCGTCAGTCCTGCGCGGTCGCCTCGTAGTGCCGCGCACCGCCGCGCACACCCGCGAAGCGGTACGGCGCAGCCGTGACGCGGGCCCGTTCGACGTCCTCGCTCGTGGCGGCACCGGCAGCGTGCAGCTCCCGGTACGCGTCGACCGTCAGCGGGGTGCGCGCCGCGAGCAGTGCGCGGACCCGGCCCTCGCGGCGGTGGGAGCGGTAGTCGGGCCGGACGATCCCGGTGATGAGCTCCCCGACGCTGCCCGAGCCGTAGCTGAACAGGGCGATCCGCTCGCCGCCCAGGTCGTCGTCGAGGTCGAGCAGCGCCGCGAGCCCGATCCAGAGCGACGCCGTGTAGGTGTTGCCGGTCTGCTTGTTGTAGGTGAAGCCGATCGCGAGCTCGGACTCGTCGAAGGGCACCCCGACGTGCTGCGTGAGCTTCCGGTGCGCCTTGAGCGCCATCTTCGTGAACGGCTGGTGGTGGACGAAGCGCACGATGTCCTCGTACGCCGGGCCGCCCTGCGACGCCAGGTCGTCCCACGCCCCGACGAACGCGTCGACGTACGCGCTGACCGACAGTCGGCCGTCGACGAGCGCCGTCGAGCGGTCGTTCGGTCGCCAGAAGTCGTCGACGTCGGCGGTGAAGACCCCCGCGGCGGGCTCGATCTCGATGAGGTCGGGGTCCGCGGACACCAGGATCGCGGCGGCCCCGGCGCCCTGGGTGGGCTCGGCGGCGGTGTCGACGTCGTACCGGGCGACGTCGGCGGCGATGACGAGGACCCGCTCGTGGGGTGCGCGCGCGATGATGCCGAGGGCGAGCTGCACGGCGGCGGTCCCGCCGTAGCAGGCCTGCTTCAGCTCGACCACGCGGACGTTCTGCGGGAGGCCGAGGAGCCCGTGCACGTAGACACCGGCGGCCTTGGACTGGTCGACGCCCGACTCGGTCGCGAACAGCACCGTGCGGATGCCCTCGACGCCGTGTCGGTCGATGACCTCCTTCGCGGCGGCGGCACCCATGGTGACGATGTCCTCGTCGGGCGCGGGCACGCTGAACGCGTCCTGCCCGATGCCGACGTGGTACTTCGCCGGGTCGACGCCGAGCCGTTCGGCCAGGTCGTCGAGCTCGAGCACGTGGTGGCCGGTCGCGATCGCGATGTCGTGGATGCCGACGGACAGCGGCTGCCGTGCGTCGCGCTGCTGGGCGCTCATGCTGCACCTCCTGCGGGCTTCGACCCGCGACGTTCCATGGCGACGTGCGCCGCCATCAGCTCGCCCGGGTTGGTCTGGGCGGCGAGCAGGGACAGCTCACCGCAGAGCACCGTCGCCGCGCACAGGGCGGCCAGGCGGCGGGCGTTGGCACCGGGCTCCCGGTCCTCGCGGCAGCCGAGGCGCACCAGGGCGTCCTCGACGACGGGCAGGTCCCCGCCCTTGCCGTTGCCGACCGTGCCGACGATGAGGTGCGGCAGCGCCGTGGAGAAGTAGAGGTCGTCACCGCGGGCTTCGGCGTAGGTGATGCCCTGCGAGCCCTCGACGATGTTGGCGGCGTCCTGCCCGGTGGCCAGGTAGAAGCCGAGGAGCATGTTCGCGTAGTGCGCGTTCGCGGAGCGCAGGGCCCCGGCGATGGTCGAGCCGACCAGGTTCTTCGCCACGTTGAGCTCCGCGATCCGCGCAGCGCTCGACCGCAGCCGCTTCTCGACGATCTCCCCCGGGATCACGATCTCGGCGATCGTGTTCCGGCCGCGACCGCGGATGCCGTTCACCGCGGTGGCCTTCTTGTCCGTGCAGAAGTTGCCCGAGACGCTGACGTAGCGCAGGCCCGGCTCCCACGCGAGGATCGCGGGCAGCAGCTTGTCCGCCGCCTGCGTCACCATGTTGTGGCCGGAGGCGTCACCCGTGGTGAACGCGAAGCGCAGGAACAGCAGGTCGCCGACGATCTCGGGGTGCACCTCGATGAGCTTCGCGAAGCGGCTCTGCCCGGTGACGATCTGCTCGAGTTCGTCCTGGCGCGCGAGGATGCGGCCCGCCGCGATGTGCGCAGCGGCGGCGCTGTCCGCCTTCACGACGACCGAGCGGGTCATGCGCTCGTCGACGACGGTCGCGACGATGCCGCCCTCGACCATGCGCGAGATGCGGGCACCGCGACCGACGGACGGCCACAGCGGCGACTCGTACGTGGCGAGGGGCACCTCGTGCTCGCCCTCGACGGCGTTGCCGCTCACGCGGATCGGCCCCACCCACTTCGTGGGGATCGGGGTCAGCAGGTCGGTCATTCGACGCTCCCTTCGGGCGCTTGCACCGCGACGCTGAGGTGTCTGATGTCGTGCGCCTCCCAGGCGCGGTGGATGCCGGCGAGGTCGGTGTCCGCCGGGACGAGCGCGATGCCGCAGTCGCCGCCGCCGGCACCGGACGGCTTCGCCGCCCCGCCGGCCGACTCGACGACGTCGCACAGGGTCGCGAGCCGCTCGGTCTCGATCTGCGAGCCGACGGACGCGCCGAGGCGCTGCATGAGCACGCGGGCGCGCCGCAGGGCGTCGAGCGTCATCGCCGCGTCGCCGGTCCGGAGGCCCGCGGTCAGGTCGTCGACGCAGGCGCGGCTGTCGTCGAGGAACGCCTGGTACCCGCCGTTGCGGTGCTTCCGGACCACGCTGACGAGCTTCGTCGTCGACGCCGGCGAGCCCGTCCAGCCGACGAGGAGTTCGAGGTCCGCCGGCGCGGGCAGGCGCTGCACGTCGAAGCCGGTCCAGGCGTCGGTGTCGTCGAGGATCGCGGTCACGGAGCGGCGGTCGAGCATGGCCACCAGGCGCTCGCGGTCCGGTGCGCTGTAGCGGAGCCAGCCGCCGAACGTGCTCGCGGCGAGGTCGCCGCCGGACGCGCGCGGGTTGACCCGGACGGTCGCGAGCAGCGCGACCCGGAAGCGGTCCCGCTGGGAGAGGCCGATGCCGTAGAACCGGTCGAGTGCACCGACCGTGGCCACGGTGACCGCGGCCGAGGATCCGAGTCCGAACTTCCGGCCGCTGGCGTCGTCGAGCTGGCTCTCGATGCGGAGGTCGTGGAACCGCGGTGCGATCCCACGCTCGGCCCGGAGCTTCTCGACCAGGTCGATCGTCGCCATGACGTAGTCGTAGGGGTGGTGCTCGCGGTCCAGCGCCAGGCCGTCCTCGTCGCGGGTCCACGTCAGCGGGAGGTGCCCGTACTCCTCGGAGTGCACGCTCCCGGAACCGTGGCCCTCGCGCACCCGGGCGGTGATGGCCCGGTCGAGGGCGATGAGCACGGATGGCTGCCCGGGCTCGACGACGGCGTACTCGCCCGCGACGAACAGCTTGCCGTGGGCGCGGAACTCGATCACTCGGCGGTCTCCTCCGGTCGGACGGCACCCACTCCGGGTGCCTCCGTCCCTTCGGAGCGGACGACCCGTGCGCCTGGTCCGGTGCCCGACTCGATGACGTCTCCCAGACCGGCGAGCGCCGTGGCGACGGCACCGCGGTCCTCGGGCTTCGTGAGCACCACGACGTTCGGGCCGGCGTCGGCGGTCGCGTACGCCTCGGTCCCGGCGGCACGGAGCTCGGCGACGGCATCGAACACGGCGACGCTGCGGGCGTTCAGGTACCGGATGGGCGGGAAGGCGCCCTCGATCGTCGCGTGCATGCGGAGCGCGTTGCTCTCGGTGAGCTCCCCGATCCGGGTGAAGTCACCGGCGGCGCAGGCGTCGAGCATCTCCCCCACGGTCTCGGTCGTCGACGTCACCCACGCCGGGTAGAACGGCGAGGTCGCGATCGTCCGGCGCATCGCCTCACGCGAGCCGATCGCCTTCTCGCCGGCGGAGATCGTCACCACGACCATGGCCATCGGCGGGGCGGGGACGCGCTCGGCGTAGGAGCCCTGGTCGTCGCCGGCGTGCCAGACCGCGACACCGCCGGGGATCGAGCGCGTGGCGGACCCCGAACCGCGTCGGGCGAGCCGGGAGAGGTCGCGCTCGGACAGGTCGAGCCCGTAGGCCGCCGACGCCGCGGTCGCGAGGGCCGCGAAGCCGGACGCGCTGGAGGCCAGCCCGGCGCCGGTCGGCACGGTGTTCTCGGAGACGACGGCCGCGCGGTCGGACGACCCGGCGAGCTCGCGCACGAGGTCGAGGAACTGCTGCACGCGGAGCACCGCACCCTCGGGGGCCGCGCCGCCGTTGAGCACGAGCGAGTCGGCGTCCGCCGCGGCGTCGAGCGTCACGGTCGTCGTGGTCGGGAAGACGTCGAGGCCCATCGACACGCTGCCGGTGGCGGGCAGGGCGAGTTGCGCGTCGGCCTTGCCCCAGTACTTCACGAGCGCGATGTTGGGGTGCGCGACGGCGGTGGCGGTCATCAAGCGCGGGCTCCGATCGTGGTGGTCCAGGTCTCCGTCGCGCCCGCGGCACGGAGTGCGGCGGACACGCGGTCGGCGTGCTCCCCGTCCGCGACGAGCGCGAGGACGCATCCGCCGCGCCCACCGCCGGTGAGCTTCGCGCCGAGGGCGTCCGCACGGCGTGCGGCGTCGACGAGCCGGTCGAGGTCCGCGCTCGACACGTCGAGTTCGGTGAGCAGTTCGTGCGCGGCGTCCATCGTGGCACCGAGGGCCTGGGCATCGCCATCCTCGAGTGTCCCCCGTGCGCGTCGCGCGAGGGCGCCGATGGCGTCGACGACGCCGTCGACCGTGGCGGGGTCGGCGTCGTGCCGTTCCCGGACGGCCGCGACTGCCTCGCGCGTGTGCCCCGGGACACCGGTGTCCGCGACGACGAAGGTGAACACCGCGCCGAGCGGGACGGGCTCGACCACGCCGCCCTCGAACCACACGGGCACCTCGGCGACGACCCCTCGGGCATCGAGTCCGGAGGGGCGGCCGTGGGCGACGCGCTCGCACTCCTGCACGAGTTCGTGGTGCTCCTCGGGGTCGAGGGTCCGACCGAAGACGTCGGCCACGGCGGCGGTCACAGCGGCGGCGACGGCGGCGCTCGAACCCATGCCCCGGGCGGTCGGCACGGCACTGTCGACCCGGACGTGCACGTGCTGCTCCTCGGCGCCGAGGTGCCGGAGCGTCGCGGTCACGGCGGTCACCGTCGGCAGCACGGCCGCCGGTGCGGTGTCGAGGGGGCCGTTGTGCACGGTCGACTCGAGCCGGCTGCCGTCGCCGGGCGCCACCGGGGTCACCGTCGCGGTCACCCGCACGTCGAGCACGGGGAGCACGAGCGCGGGTACGCCGTACACCACGGCGTGCTCGCCGATCAGGATCGTCTTGCCGTGGGACGACGCTGACCCGGTGCGGAGGCTGGGTCCTGCTCCCGGGGTCGCGGTGCTGTCGGTGTCGTTGCTGGTCATCGTGGCTCAGGTCAGCCTAACCGGCCGTGCGCGCGACCGCCCGTGCCCACCTGTGAACAACCTGGTTGTGCACAACTGAGTTGCGTGCCACACTGGTGGGCATGCCGGTGACCGACGAGATGGTGTGCTTCTCGCTCTACGCGGCGTCCCGGGCGACCACCCAGGCGTACCGCGCACTGCTGGAACCCTGGGGACTGACGTACCCCCAGTACCTCGTCCTCGTGACCCTGTGGATCGAGGGCGACCAGACCGTCTCCACGCTCGGCGAGCACCTGCAGCTCGACTCCGGCACCCTGTCGCCGCTGCTCCGGCGCATGGAGCGGGCCGACCTGGTCCGCCGCGAGCGCCGCAGCACCGACGAGCGCGTCGTGACCGTCACGCTCGGCGACCGCGGTCGCTCGATCCGCCCCGAGCTCGCCCACGTCCCCGCGCGCATCGCCGCGGGCATGGGCCTGTCCGACGAGCAGGCCGCCCTCGAGCTCATCGCGACGCTCCAGCGCCTGACGGCGACCATGCACGCCGCGGCCGACGACACCGCCACCACGACCACCGACGCCCCCACAGCGTCGGACGACTGACCCCACGAAGGAAGGAAGGACCCCCATGGACGTCCTCTACACCGCCGAGGCGCTCGCCACCGGCGAGGGCCGCAACGGCCACGTCGCCACCAGCGACGGCCGCGTCGAGCACGACCTCGCCATCCCGAAGGAGATGGGTGGCTCCGGCAACGGCGCCAACCCCGAGCAGCTCTTCGCAGCCGGCTACGCCGCGTGCTTCCACTCCGCGCTGCAGGGCGTCGCCCGCGCGCAGAAGGTGAAGATCACCGACTCGACCGTCGGTGGCCGCGTCTCCATCGGCCCGAACGGCCAGGGCGGCTACCAGCTCGCCGTCATGCTCGAGGTCGTCATCCCCGGCCTGGAGCACGACCAGGCCCAGGCCCTCGCGGACGCCGCGCACCAGGTCTGCCCGTACTCGAACGCCACCCGCGGCAACATCGACGTCACCATCGTCGTCTCGGAGGACTGACCCATGACCGACACCACCCCCACCACCATGCGTGCCGTCGTCCACGAGACCTTCGGCGAGCCGGCCGACGTCCTGACCGTCGCCGAGCGCCCCGTCCCGCAGCCCGGCCCCGGCCAGGTGCTCGTCCGCACGGTGCTCTCCCCCATCCACAACCACGACCTGTGGACGATCCGCGGCACCTACGGGTTCAAGCCCGAGCTCCCCGCGGCCAGCGGCACCGAGGCGCTCGGCGTCGTCGAGGCCCTGGGCGAGGGCGTCGACCGCCTGCAGGTCGGCCAGCGCGTCGCGGGCGGCACCTTCGGCGTCTGGGCCGAGTACTACGTCGCCGACGCCGCCGGGCTCGTCCCCGTGCCGGACGCCATGCCCGACGAGTCCGCCGCGCAGCTCGTCTCGATGCCGTTCAGCGCGATCAGCCTGCTGCACTCGCTCGACCTGCACGAGGGCGACTGGATCATCCAGAACGCCGCGAACGGCGCCGTCGGCCGCATGGTCGCGCAGCTCGGCAAGGCCCGCGGCATCAACGTGATCGGTCTGGTCCGTCGCGCCGAGGGCGTCGAGGAACTGCGGGAGCAGGACATCGACCGCATCGTCGCCACGGACTCCGAGGGCTGGCAGGACCAGGTCCGCGAGCTCACCGGCGGTGCCCCGATCATCGCGGGCGTCGAGTCCGTCGGCGGGAAGGCCGCGGGCGACATCGCCTCGGTCATGGGCGAGAACGGCACGCTCGTCGTCTTCGGCGCCATGGCGTCGCCGACGCTCGAGATCCCGTCCGGCAAGGTCATCTTCGGCCAGCTCACCGTCAAGGGGTTCTGGGGCGCCGTCGTCAGCAGGACCATGCCGGCCGAGCTCAAGGGCCAGCTCTTCGGCGAGCTCATCACCCGCGTGCTCGACGGATCGCTGACGCTCCCCGTCTCCGAGACCTTCGTGTTCGAGGACGCCCGCGACGCGGCGCGTGCCAGCGACACCGCCGGCCGTGTCGGCAAGGTGCTGCTGCGCCCGTAGCGGTCCAGCACCCCGGGACGGACGGGAGGCGCGGTGCCAGCTGGCACCGCGCCTCCCGTCCGTCGCGGTGTGCGCCGGAGGTCACATCGCCTCCTTCAGCCCCTTCCGCACCAGGAGCGCGTTCATCGGGTACGAGCAGACGAACCCGGCGACCATCGCGACCTGCATCGCGACCCAGAACTCGGGTGTCAGCACGCCGACGCGGCCACCGAGCACCGCCGGCAGCAGCGCGAACTGCAGCACCGCCATCGCGCCGTACATGCCGACCTGCCACGCGGTGATGCTGAGGGTGTCGGCCTTGAGCGCGGCGACGAGCCCGTCCCGCCAGCCGAACCCGCGCATCGGCGCGATCGCCGCGTACTGGAACGCGATGCCGACGACGAACGCGATGACGAAGTCGATGATCCACCCGGCGAACATGCGGTCCTGGTAGAGCGTGCCGAGCCCGACGAGGGTGCCGAGGGCCGGGAAGGCGACGAGCCCGAACTCGCCGACGAGGTCACCGAGCGCACACCCGGCGCCGCAGTGGCTCGTGTCGATCGCGGTGCCCGCCCACCGGCCGTGACCGCCCACCGTCGCACGGCCCCGGCGGAGGTAGAAGACCAGCCACACCACGCTGCCGAAGAGCATCGTCAGCGGCCAGACGAGCGCCATCACCCGCATGTGCGGTGGATGCCGGACGACGTCGACCGCGACGACGAGCGCGCAGCCGACCGCCACCACGAGGAGCACCGCGCAGACCGCGGTCAGCGTCGTCGGCAGGTCGCCCACCTGCAGTTCGGTCATCGCGTGCGCCTCCCGTGATCGTTGTCGCCCGACAACGGTGCACCGTACACACCCGTGCCGGAGCCCCGGTCGAGCAGGCGTCCCCCGGCGTCGGTCCGCGTGGCAGCGCGAGCTACCGCTGCGCCTGCTCCGCGGCGACGGCGGAGACGGCACCGGTGGGGAGCCCCTGCTCGACCTCCTCCAGGGTGCGGCCCCGGCTCTCGGGCACGAACCTCCGGATGAAGAGCAGGGCCAGGACGCCGACCGCGGCGAACCCGAAGAAGGTGCCGGTGATGCCGGTCGCCGCGACGATCGTGGGGAAGGTCAGCCCGAGGAACGCGTTCGCGGTCCAGAGGCAGAAGACGGCGATCCCCATGCCGAGCGCGCGGATCTGCGTGGGGAAGATCTCCGACAGGATCACCCACGTCGCGATGTTGAGGAACGTCTGCATCGAGCCGACGAACGCGACGACGAGGACCAGGATCACCCAGGGTCGAGCGGGGGTGCCCTCGACCAGGGTCATCGACGCGATGCCGATCAGGAAGTGGCACACCGTCGTCAGCGAGTACCCGATGACGAGCGTCGTGCGGCGGTCGATGCGCTCCATGTTGGTGAGGGCGACCACCCCGCCGACCACCGCGATGACCCCGGGAGCGATGTTCGCGATGAGGGCCGCCGACTCCTGGAAGCCGGACTCGACCAGGACGGTCTGCCCGTAGTACATGATCGAGTTGATGCCGGTGAGCTGCTGCGCGACACCGATGCCGGACCCGACGAGCACGGTCCGGACCAGCCACCCGCTGCCGAGCAGCGTGCGCCACCCGCCGCCGTGCCGGGCCTCCGCCTCGCGCTCGTTCGCGCGCTCGATCTCCTCGAGTTCGGCCGTGGCGCGCTCCTCGGAGCGGACCTGCACGAGCACCGCACGGGCCTCGCCGTACCGGCCCTTCGACGCGAGCCACCGCGGCGACTCCGGCACGCGCAGCATGCCGACGAAGAGCGCCACCGCAGGCAGGGCGCAGACGGCGAGCATGACGCGCCAGACGCCGTCGCCCTCGCCCCAGAGGGTGCCGATGACGGCGTTCACCACGAAGGCGGCGAGCTGGCCGATCACGATCATGAGCTCGTTGCGGCCCGACAGCGATCCACGGATCTCGTACGGTGCGAGCTCGGCGAGGAAGACGGGCACGACGGTCGACGCCCCACCGACCGCGAGCCCGAGCAGGACCCGGCCGACGACCATGACCCCGAACGTCGGGGCGAGGACGCAGGTCAGCGTGCCGACGAAGAAGGCCACGGCGAGCAGGACGATCGTCCTCCGACGTCCCCAGCCGTCCGCGATCCGACCGCCGAGCACCGCACCGACCGCAGCGCCGAAGAGCAGCGAGCTCGTGACGACGCCCACGGTCAGGTCCGTCAGGCCGAGCTCCTGCTGCATCGGGAGCAGCGCCCCGTTGATCACACCGGTGTCGTAGCCGAAGAGGAGGCCGCCGAGGGTCGCGACGAGGGCCAGGACACCGAGACGGCGGCGGTGGGGGCCCTCCCCCACCGGGGGGAGAGCGACCTTCGGTGCTGTCGGCGCGGTGTCGACCATTGCGTGGCTCCTTCGTCGGGGGACCTCGCGACGGTGCGCGCGGCGATCGTGTCCCGTTCCGTGTCCCGTCGACCGGACCGCTCACCCGTGCGGCCGGCCGATCCTCCGACCGGTCGGCGGAGGCCGGTGCTGCTCAGTCGGAGTCGGCCGGACCGTCGCCGAGCACGTCGCCGAGCGAAGCCATGCCGGCCCCGTGGTCGGTGTAGCGGCGGACGGTCCGTCGGGCCGCTGCACTCGCGGCCCCGCCGAGCGCCGGGTTGCGCCGAGCCGCGTCCGCCACCCGACCCGCGTGCCCGGCGGTGGACAGCAGGACGTTCGCCAGTGCGCGTGCGGCGCCGGACTCCGGGACCCCGGTGACCGTCCAGGCGCTCCGGAGCTGCTCGTCCGGTGTGACCCCGCGACGGGTGCCCATCCGGTGCCAGTCGGAGAGGGCGCCCTCGGTGCGCTCAGCGGCCCGCTCGACCTCTCCTGCACGCCGGCGCTGGACCGCGCGGACGGCCTCGGCCGAAGCATCGTCCGTCCCGTGCTCGCGCCCCTCGACGGCGGCGGCACGCTGCCGGGCGGCCGTGTCGTCACCGCCCGCCTCGGCGATGCGAGCGGCGTGGGCGGCGGCTGCGGCGGCGAGGATGTCGTGGCGGTCCATGCCTCGACGGTAGCCGCTCGCGCCGACAGCTACGTCCCTCGACACATCCGCTCGCCGCCGCTCCCTGCCGCGCCGGGTCCGCCGGTAGCATCTCGAACCGAGGGGGAATCATGAACCGAACCGTTGCGACCGGTGCTACCGCTCTGGTCGTCGCCGTCGCGCTGTCCGGTTGCTCGCTGCTCGGCGGGTCCGACGGAGCGCTCCCGGCGCCCTCGGCCCCGCCGACGGCGAGCCGGACGTCCACCCCGTCGCCGACGGCGACCGAGGACCCGGACGCCGCCCGGCTCGAGGCCTCGGCGACCCCGCGCGCGCCCAGCCCGGTCGCGTCCGAGGCCGCCGTCCCCGACCCCGTGCTCACCCCGATCCCGGCCGGGACGGTGCTGGCCGAGGGCGACGTCGCCTCACCGAAGGGCAGCATCCACTTCCACTACCGCGTCGTGGCGGACGGCGACGACACCTTCACCGCGCAGTTCAGCGGCGTGACCTCGTCGCTGCCCGTCCCGATCGGGGCCGGGTTCTTCGAACGCGAGCGGACGGTGGGCGACGGCCTGACCTACCCCGGCGTGGGCGACACCGTGCTCGGCGGTCCGACCCCCGCGCCGGTCGCGAAGGACGTGCCGCTCGACGGCTCGGGTGTCGACCCGTCGGGGCTCGTGACGCTCGTGGTGTCCTCGGCGGCCGACCCCGGCCAGGCCGACCTGCCGATCGAGATCGCGGCCGGCAAGGTGCTCGCGGTCGCGCCGGTGCGTTGGTCGGTGCCCGAGCGGCAGACGAACGTGCACCCGGTCGACGGCGGAGCACGGTCGAACGCCTCCGGTCCGGTCACGGCGACGACGGCGTCCGGTGCGCCGCGCTCCTACACGGTCGCGCCGGACGACCTGATCGGCGACGTCGCGGCACGCTTCGGCATCAGCGTGAAGGCGCTCGTCTGGTTGAACGCCGACGTGCAGGTGTTCGGCGACGACCAGTACCTGTACGAGGGGACGACCCTCAACCTCGACCCGCTCGCGCGCTGACGCCGGCTGGTCGCACGCCCGCCGAGTCTCGCGCAGGCGGACGTGTTCGCGGCTCGCGAGCCGCGAAGGTGTCCGCGGGGCCGAGTCTCGGGGCCGAGGCCGCCCCGCGGCAAGCGCGACCACGCACCGGACGGGAGGCGCGGTGCCAGCTGGCACCGCGCCTCCCGTCCGTCGTCAGGTGCGTGTGCTACTCGCCGCGCAGCTCCAGGTACTTGGCGATGAGCGCCTTCGTCGAGGAGTCCTGCGACGCGAGCGCGTCCTGGTCGCCGTCGACCGCCGGGGCGATCTGCAGCGCGAGCTGCTTGCCGAGCTCGACACCCCACTGGTCGAACGAGTCGATGCCCCAGATGGTGCCCTCGGTGAACACGATGTGCTCGTAGAGGGCGATGAGCTGACCGAGCACGCTCGGGGTGAGCTCCGGCGCGAGGATCGACGTCGACGGCTTGTTGCCCGTGAAGGTGCGGGCCGCGACGATGCCCTCGTCGGTGGTGCCCTCGGCGCGGACCTCGTCGGCGGTCTTGCCGAACGCGAGCGCCTTGGTCTGCGCGAAGAAGTTCGCCAGGAACAGCGCGTGGACGTCCTGGCCCGGCTGCACGGCCTTGCCGTCGCCCGACTCGTCCTTGAGCGGACGCGCCGGCTTCGCGACGGTGATGAAGTCCGCCGGGATCAGGCGGGTGCCCTGGTGGATGAGCTGGTAGAACGCGTGCTGGCCGTTGGTGCCCGGCTCGCCCCAGAAGACCTCGCCGGTGTCCGTCGTGACGGGCGAGCCGTCCCAGCGGACGCGCTTGCCGTTCGACTCCATCGTGAGCTGCTGCAGGTACGCGGCGAAGCGGTGCAGGTACTGCGTGTACGGCAGGACCGCGTGGCTCTGCGCACCGAGGAAGTTCGTGTACCAGACGTTGAGCAGGCCCATGAGGACGGGGACGTTCTGCTCGAGCGGCGTGGTGCGGACGTGCTCGTCGACGGCGTGGAACCCGGCGAGGAACTGCTCCCAGTTCTCCTTGCCGATCGCGATGACCACCGAGGTGCCGATGGCCGAGTCGACCGAGTAGCGGCCGCCCACCCAGTCCCAGAAGCCGAAGGCGTTCTCGGGATCGATGCCGAACGCGGCGACCTTGTCGAGCGCGGTCGAGACGGCGACGAAGTGCTTGGCGACGGCGTTCGACTTCTCGTCGTCCGACGCGTCGGTCAGGCCGAGGCGCTCCCACAGCCACTGGCGGGCGAGACGGGCGTTGGTCAGGGTCTCGAGCGTGCCGAAGGTCTTCGACGCGACGATGAAGAGCGTGGTCTCCGGGTCGAGGTCGACGGTCTTCTCGTAGATGTCGGCGGGGTCGATGTTCGAGACGAAGCGCGCCTCGAGGCCCTTCTGCACGTACGGCTTGAGCGCCTCGTAGACCATGACCGGGCCGAGGTCGGAGCCGCCGATGCCGATGTTGACGACGGTCTCGATGCGCTTGCCCGACACACCCGTCCACTCGCCGGAGCGGACCTTCTCGGCGAAGGCGTAGACCTTGTCGAGCGTGGCGTGCACGTCGGCGTCGACGTCCTGGCCGTCGACCACGAGCGCCGGCTCGATGCCCCGCGGACGGCGGAGCGCCGTGTGCAGGACGGCGCGGTCCTCGGTCACGTTGATGTGCTCGCCGGCGAGCATCGCCTCGAAGCGCTCGGCGACGCCGGTGTCCTTCGCGACCTGGAGCAGGGCGGCGAGGATCTCGTCGTCGACGAGGCCCTTCGACAGGTCGACGGTCAGGTCGGCGGCCTGGAACGTGTAGCGCTCGGCGCGACCGGGGTCGCTGTCGAACCAACCGCGCAGGTCGGGGGTGAATCCGTCGGCGATGCCGGCGAGCTTCTTCCAGCCGTCGGTCGATGTGGGGTCGACGGGAGCGGATTCGGTCACTTCGGTCCTCCTGGGTACCTTCTGGACGTACTGGACCGCGGGTCACCGCAGCGCTGCGTCGCGGACCACGTCCGAGCGTAGTGCCGCAGCAGTGCGGTTGCGCACAGCTCGGTGGGGCGAAGCGGCGTAACAACTCGTCGTACTGAGATTTCACACTTCAGAATCGACGTTCGGACCCCTACGGTCAGGAGTCCGGGGAGCACTCAGCTCTCGGACCCCAGAGGAAGGAATCGCATGTCGAAGGTCAGGACGTCGCTCGCCATCAGCGCGACCAGCGTCGCACTCGTCGCCGCAGGGCTGATCGCTGCCCCTGCAGCCAACGCCGCAGACACCACCGCGGGCGCGCAGGGCGCTGCTGCCAGCGCCGACGCGTTGCAGCACTTCACACCCGCTCAGATCGACGATGCGATCGAAGAAGCCCGAGCTGGCGGCTACGTCGAGCGGCAGACGGTCGACGACGACGGGAGCATCCGCACGACCCTGGACCTCGGGCAGGGAATGACCTTCGATCTCGTCCAGAAGGGTCCGACATCGCGTCTGAGCGCCGGTCGGGACAGCAGGGGCACGTACGTGGCGTTCAACAGCACCGACCAGAACCTGATCATCAGCGGAGCAGCATTCGGGCTCGGTGCCGGACTCTGCGCCATCAGTGCGGGAACGTTCTGCGTCGTCGCCGGCGCGATCCTGACCGCCGCGGCCGTTGCGATCACCTCGAACGGAGGAGTGCGGTGCAGCGGCGGCAAGGCTCTCCGGGTCTACCCGTTCGCTGGCGGCAAGGTCAAGCCGCGCTGCGCCTGATGAGCAAGCGCGCAGTCTGCGGGGTTGCCTCGAGCGTCCCGTTCGCCGTCGCCGTCAGTCTCGTCCTCGTGGGCGTCGGGTCCGTACTCGCCAGCTCCGACTCCTGGCTCGGGAAGCTCGCCCTGGGGGCCGCTCTCTTCGTCGGGATCGTCCTCACCGGGTTCGCGGTGCGGAGGCACCAGCGACGCAGATGACCGACGGACCACCGTGATCGGCTGTCCCCGCGCCCCCGGAAGGGCGCGGGGACACTCGTCGGGCGTCAGCCGAGGGCCCGGAAGCGACGCAGGCGCAGGCTGTTCGTCACCACGAAGACGGACGAGAACGCCATCGCGGCACCCGCGAGCACCGGGTTCAGCAGTCCCACCATCGCGAGCGGGATCGCCGCGACGTTGTAGGCGAAGGCCCAGAACAGGTTGCCGCGGATCGTGCGGAGCGTCGCCCGGGACAGCCGGACCGCGTCCGCCACGACGGTGAGCCGACCGCTCACGACGGTGATGTCGCTCGCGGCGATCGCCGCGTCGGTGCCGGCCCCCATCGCGATGCCGAGGTCCGCCGCCGCGAGCGCCGCCGCGTCGTTGACCCCGTCGCCGACCATCGCGACCGTCCACCCCTCGGCCTGCAGTCGCCGGACGGTCTCGAGCTTCGAGGCCGGGGTCGCACGGGCGTGCACCTCGTCGATGCCGACGCGGGCCGCGACGGCGCGCGCGGCGCCCTCGTTGTCCCCGGTGAGCAGCACCGGGCGCAGGCCGAGCGCGACGAACCGCCGGACGGCCTCCGGCGCCTCGGGCTTCACCGTGTCGCCGACGACGACGGCGCCGAGCACCGAGCCGCCCCGGGCAACGAGGACCGCGGTCCCGCCGTCCGACTCTGCCGCGGCGACCCGCGCGGCCAGCGTCTCGTCCACCGGCAGGGCCCACGCCTCCGCCAGCCACCGGGCGGTGCCGACGACGACCACCTCGCCGTCGACCACGGCCTGCACGCCCGCGCCCGGCGTCGCGGCGAACTGCTCCGCGACCGGGACGTCGAGTGCGCGGTCCCGCGCGGCCCGGACGACCGCACGCGCCACCGGGTGCTCGGAACCGTCCTCGACCGCCGCCGCCACCGCGAGCAGCGGTCCGTCGGCGTCTGGTGCGCCGTCGACCGGCAGGATCGCCGTCAGGCGCATCTCCCCGGTCGTCACGGTGCCGGTCTTGTCGAGCACGATCGTGTCCACGGCGCGGGTGCGTTCGAGCGCCTGGGGGCCGCCGATCAGGATGCCGAGCTGCGAGCCACGACCCGTGCCGACGAGCAGCGCGGTGGGCGTCGCGAGCCCGAGGGCGCACGGGCAGGCGATGACGAGCGTCGCGACCGCGGCGGTGACGGCAGCGGTCAGGGACCCGCCGGCGACGAGCCACCCGACGAACGCGACCACGGCGAGGCCGATCACGACGGGTACGAACACGGCGGAGACCCGGTCGGCGAGTCGCTGCACCGCGGCCTTGCCGGTCTGGGCGTCCTCGACGAGGCGTCCCATCCGGGCGAGCTCGGTGTCGGCACCGACGGCGGTGACCTCGACCACGAGCCGACCACCGACGTCGATGGTCGCGCCGGTCACGCGGTCGCCGGGTCGCACCTCGACCGGGACCGACTCGCCGGTGAGCATGCTGAGGTCGACGGCCGACGAGCCCTCGCGCACGATGCCGTCGCTCGGGATCCGCTCCCCCGGTCGGACGACGACGACGTCACCGACGACGAGCGACGCGGCGGGCACACGGGTCTCGACGGGACCGGACGGCCCGTCGCGGAGCACCGACGCGTCCTTCGCGCCGAGCTCGAGCAGCGCGCGCAGCGCCGCCCCGGACCGCTGCTTCGCCCGGGCCTCCATGTACCGGCCGGCCAGGATGAAGACCGTCACGGCCGCGGCCACCTCGAGGTAGAGGTCGCTCGCCTCGGGGTCCGTGGCGAACCACGAGAAGGTCATGTGCATGCCGGGGGCACCGGCGTCGCCGAGGAACAGTGCGTACAGCGACCAGCCGAACGCGGCGACGACGCCGAGGCTGACCAGGGTGTCCATGGTCGCGGCGCCGTGTCGGGCGTTCACCCACGCGGCACGGTGGAACGGCAGCGCTCCCCAGACGGCGACCGGTGCCGCCAGTGCCAGGGCAGCCCACTGCCAGTTCGGGAACTGCAGGACCGGCACCATCGAGAGCAGGACCACGGGCAGCGCCAGCACGGCGGAGACGACGAGCCGCTGCCGCAGGGGCGCGGTCGCGGCGTCGGGGCCGGTGGCGTCGTCGACGTCGTCGGCAGAGCCCGGAGTCGGCTGCCGCACGTGGACGGTCGCCCCGTACCCGGCGGCCTCGACCGCCGCGACGAGCGCTGCGGTGTCGACCGTGTCCGGGTCGGTCACCGACACCTGCGCCTGCTCGGTCGCGTAGTTCACGGTCGCGGAGACGCCCGGCAGCTTGCCGAGCTTCCGCTCGACGCGGTTCGCGCACGAGGCGCAGGTCATCCCCGTGATGTCGAGCTCGACGACGCCCTCGCTCACCGGGACACGACCTCGTACCCCGCCTCCGCGATCGCGCCGCGGAGGGCCTGGTCGTCGATCCGGTGGTCGGACGTGACGGTGACGGACGACGACCCGCCGGGCACGAGGTCCACGGCGACGTCGGTCACGCCGGCGAGCTCGGAGACCTCCTCGGTCACGCTCGCCACGCAGTGCTCGCAGGTCATCCCGGTCACGGCGACGGTCTCGGTGGTCATGGGTCCTCCTCGGTGTGTGGTGCGGTGGGGTCAGGAACGGACGAGTCGGGCGATGGCGTCGCTCGCCTCGCGGACCTTCGCGTCGGCAGCGTCGCCGCCCTCGGCCACGGCCTCGGCGACGCAGTGGCGCAGGTGGTCCTCGAGCAACGACAGGGCGACCCGTTCGAGCGCCCGGTTCGCCGCGGAGATCTGGGTCAGCACGTCGATGCAGTACGTCTCGTCCTCGACCATGCGCGCGATCCCGCGGACCTGCCCCTCCGCGCGGCGCAGCCGCTTGAGCAGGTCGTCCTTGTCCTCGATGTACCCGACGTGTGCGTGCGGTGCTGCTGGCATCCTGACCTCCATCCCCCCCAACAGGGTACCCCCCTGGGGTATTTCGTGCTCGTCGATCCCTCGGGAGGCGCAGAGTTGTCTGAGAATTCGTCATTGAGGGGCGGGATCGCTCGTGACTGCAGGCAAGGGTCGGCGTGCGCCGACGGATCCCCGCCGTGGCGCGGATCGAACCGGTACCCACCGGACGGGAGGCTCGTGTCGCGGCCGCCACGGGCCTCCCGTCCGGCAGCGCCCACCCGGGACGCGGAAGCGCGCATCCCGGACAGTGCTGGCATGATGCGCGGGTGAGCACCTCGTCGACGAACGGTTACCGCCGCCTGCGGTTCACCGAGAGCGACGGCACCGACTACGGCCGGATCTTCTCGGCCGAGTACAACGGCCGCGACCTCGGTACCGAGACCTACGTCGCCGAGGGCACCCGGTACGAGTACACGATCGTCGGCGACGACGACGTCACGCTCCGCACCATGCGCGCCGAGGGTGGACGGCGCGGTGGCGTGATCGGCCCGCGCAACGACCACGTCGTGTTCTGGCTCACCCGCGGACGCCTCGAGATGCACTTCGCGGACCGGACGCGGGTGATCGAACCGGGGAGCCCCTACATCGCCTCGGCGTCCGAGGCGTACCGGTTCGAGTCCGCCGACACCGTCTACAACGGCCTGCACGTGTCGGACCCGTTCCTCCGGTCGGTCGGCGCGGAGCTCGGCTACCGCCTGCCGGACGGCCCCCTG
Source organism: Curtobacterium sp. BRD11 (assembly GCF_031844345.1). Classification (NCBI taxonomy): domain Bacteria; kingdom Bacillati; phylum Actinomycetota; class Actinomycetes; order Micrococcales; family Microbacteriaceae; genus Curtobacterium; species Curtobacterium sp. BRD11. Next base: position 825 of record NZ_JAUZUZ010000008.1, on the reverse strand, counting down.
CTGTTCGACCAGCAGGACGAGGCGATCGCCCGGCGCGAGCCGCTCCGCCGCCTGGTGCAGGACCTCGCGCCGGCGCTGCTCGACGACCGCGTGGTCGGTCCGATGCGCACGGCCCTGAACCGGCGGCTCGCGGTGGTCGTCCTCGACACCTTCCCGATTCGCAACCGGGGCCAGGACGTCCCGGTCGCGAACCGGCTGCGCGACGCGATCCGCCACATCGAGGCACACGCACAGGACCGACCGTCCGTCCCCGAGATCGCGGCCGCGTGCGGACTGAGCCAGCGCGGCCTGCAGGACGTCTTCGCGCGGACGCTCGGCACCACACCGAACCGGTTCATGCGCGACCACCGGCTCGACTGCGTCCGTCGTGAACTGCTGCGCGCCGCCGGCGACGAGGGCGTGACACCGGTCGCCCGACGGTGGGGCTTCACCAACCCCGGCCGTTTCGCCGCGGCCTACCGGGAGCGCTTCGGCGAGGACCCCGCGGCGACCCTGCGTGGCTCACGGGCCGCGCGACCCGACTCCGGCCGGACGTCCTGGCGGGTCCGACGTGCCGTCGCGCACATCGTCGAGCACGCCGACGGCGACCTGACCGTCGACGAGATCGCGGACGCTGCGGGGGTGCGTCCCCGCCGGTTGCAGCAGCTCTTCCGACAGGAGTGCGGACTGTCGCCCATGGCGTACGTGCGCTCCGTGCGGGACGCTGCGTCGCGCAACACCGGGGCCGGTATCGGCGGCACCGGCTGACCCTCCGCCGTCGGGGTACACGGAGAACCGGCGTTCTGGCGCTTCCCCTGGAAGAGCGCTGAATCACACCGGACCCGT
>NZ_JAUZUZ010000007.1:0-198040 GCF_031844345.1 Curtobacterium sp. BRD11 | reverse complement strand
AGCGACCGGGGCTGTGTCGTCCTGTGCGTGCGGAGTCTTCTTCGTTCCGGGGCGAGGACGCAGCTGGAGCGACCGGGGCTGTGTCGTCCTGTGCGTGCGGAGTCTTCTTCGTTCCGGGGCTGTGTCGTCCTGTGCATGGGAAGTCTTCGCCGTTCTCCGGCAGATCCGCGATGGTTCCGGTACGCCGAGCGGACTCGCCGACGAAATCTCGTGCAACCTCGTGCGCGGTTCCTGTTCATGTGTAAAGATCACCCCCAGGAACTCCCAACCAGGGTTCCGACCCTCTCCCGTCTCACCAGCGGGGGAGTCCGAGGATCAGGTGGCAGGCGAGCCTGCCAGGAAACGGGACACGCATGCGCAGGCACGTGTCGCTCCGGGGTACCCCTGTGCCCGCAGGAGCGGTCAACTGGACACGATGGATCACCGGCGACGGGAACCGGGCTCGACGACGAGCTCCCGGTGACCGGAGCCTCCTCCTGCGCGGCGGTGTCGTCGCCACGGTGACGGCGTTGCTCGCCGCCACCGTGGCGATCCAACCGGCTGCAGCGGCGCAGACGGACGTCGCCGAGGCCGAGGGCTTCCTGCTCAGCGGTTCCGGCATCGTCGACGTCGACGCGCTCGCCCAGCTCCGCGGTGCCTACTCCGCGAGCAGCGCGAGCACGGTCGGCGGGACGACGAACCAGCCGCTCGACCTCACCGCGCTGAACAGCTTGGGCGTCCGACTGTCGAACAACGTCGACCTGCTCGGCGCGAACGGCATCCTGACGCTCGGTGTCGACGGGCAGTTCGCGACGACCTCGCAGACGGGCGCCCGCGGTTCCTCCGGCCTCGTCGGCAACGACGGGGCGATCGGCGTCGGGAGCGGCACCGGGGCCGGTGCGTCGACGCTGAACCTGAACCCGCTGCTGACCCGGGTCCGCGCGGACTCGACCGTGCTGTCGAACGCGCAGCTGCAGGTGGGCGCGCTCGCCTCGACGATCAGCGCCACACGTGGTGCGACGGTGAGCACCGCGAGCGACTACCGCATCGCCGGCGCGAACCTGCAGCTCACCAGCCCCGCGGTGTCCCGACTCGCGACGACCCTGCGGGCGAACGTCGCGCCGCTGTCCGCCTCGGTGAACACCGCGCTGAGCGGAGCGGTGACGACCGACGCGGTCACGGGGGCGTTGGGATCGCTGCTCTCGCCGCTGGTGTCCGTTCGGAACACGAGCGTCCAGACGACCGCGAACCTCGATCTCGGGCCGACCATCGACGGGGTCCTCGCGCAGCCGATCACGGACGGTGCGGTGACCATCACCCCGTCGACCGGTTCGATCACCGTCGACCTCGACACGTTGACGCGGCTCAACGACCAGCCGGCGAACACCCCCGTGCTCACCGATGCTGCGGTCGCCGCGATCAACAGCAGCATCACGAACATCCTCGGGACACGGCTCCCTGCCACCCTGAGCACCGCCGTCACGAACGCGGTCGACGCCGCACGGGTGCGCGTCCAGGTCAGTGCCACGCTCAGCGCGGCCGGGGCGGTCAACCTGCCGATCAACGTGACCGTCGACTCGACCATCGGTGCGCTCGCCGTGTCGGGCGCGGCCACGCCGCAGGTCTCCGTGTCGACGGGAACGATCCTCGGGATCAACGTCGCCCCCGTGCTCGGGACGCTCGTCAGCGGCACCGTCGTCCCGGCCCTCCAGACCGCGGTGCGGCCGCTGGCGAACTCCGCCGCCCTCACCCAGCTCAGCACCACGCTCACCACCACCACGACCGCCGTCGCGACGGCGCTCTCGCCCGTCGTGCTCCTGCTCCGTCAGGTGGTCGACCTGACGGTGAACGCGCAGGACGACCCCCGCTTCCGCGACCCTCGCGGGTACGACCCAGGGGCGCAGAGCGTGACCGCCCTGCGCCTCACGGTGCTGCCGGGACTGAACGCCGCGACGGTCGACCTCGCCACCTCCACGGTGCGCGCCACGGCGTTCCTGGCCCCGACGATCACCGCACCCACGGCAGGGCAGCAGTTCAGCGTCCCGACCGACACCTCCACCCGCTCGGTGACGGTGCGCGGGACCGGTGAACCCGGTGCCGGCATCGCGCTCGCCGCGGGCGGTGGCCTGACCGCCCCCGCGACGGTCGCCCCCGACGGCACCTGGACCGCCACACTCGCGGACGTCCCGGTCGGGGACCGGACCGTCACCGCGACGCAGACGGTCGGCGGCGCCGCCGCGGGCACCGCGACGCAGGCCTTCTCGGTCGTCGCGCAGCGTCCGCTGGTCATCGACACGCCCACTGCCGGGCAGCAGTTCACCACGACCGGGACCACGACCCCGGTGACCCTCACCGGCACGTCCACCGCGAACGCGCGGATCGACGTGACGATCGGCGACGACGTCACGGCGAGCGGCACGGCGGACGGCAACGGCGTCTGGAGCGTCCCTGTCGACGCGGTCCCGGTCGGGCTGCAGACGGCCAGCGTGACGCAGACCGTCGGCGACACCACCTCGGCCGCGGTGACGCGGGACTTCGAGGTCGTCGCCGCTCGGACGCTGACCATCGACACTCCGGCCCCCGATGCGGTCCTGCCGCTCGTCGGGGACACCCGCGCCGTCGTGCTCACCGGTGCTGCCGAGGGCGGTGCCCGCGTCGACGTGACGCTCGGCGACGGTCTGACCGCCACCACCACGGCGAACACGAACGGCACCTGGACCGCCACGGTCGAGGACGTCCCCGCGGGCGACTACACGGCCACGGCGACCCAGACCGTCGACGGCACGACGAGCGCTCCGGTGACCCGTGACTTCTCGGTCACCGCCGTTCCCGGCATCACCATCGAGGAGCCGACCGACGGAGCCGTCCTGACGGTCGCCGACGCCACGTCGACCACCCCGGTCACGGTGACCGGTACCGCTGCGCCGAACGCGTCCGTCGCGGTCGACCTCGGCGGCTCCTTCACGGCGATCACCGAGGCGGACGACGACGGCGACTGGACCGCCACCTTCCCGGGGGTCCCGGTCGGTGAGCGCACGATCACCGCGACGCAGACGGTCGCCGGCACCACCTCGGCGCCCGTCACCTCGGCCTTCGAGATCGCCGTCGGTGCCCCGCTGACGATCGCGACCCCTGCGGACGGCGCCACCGTGCCCGTCCTCGACGCCGACTCGACCGCCGACCTCGACGTCACCGGGACCGCCGAGCCCCGGGCCCGGGTGTCGGTGTCGCTCGGCGGCGGCCTCACGGCCACGACGACGGCCGACGGAGACGGTGACTGGAGGACGACGGTCGAGGACGTGCCCGTCGGTCGGTACACCCTGACCGCGACGCAGACCGTGAACGGCACGACGTCGCCGGCCCAGCAGCGGATCGTCTCGGTCGTCCCCGCGGCAGCGCTGCAGGTGACCGCACCGGTGCAGGGCGCGACGACCGTGGTCGCGAACGACGACGACACGGTCGACGTCGACGTGACCGGGACGGCGCAGCCCGGTGCCGAGATCGACGTCGTGCTCGACGAGCGAGCACCCGTCACGACCACGGTGGACGACGACGGCACCTGGTCGGTGGCCCTGCCGGACGTCGGGACCGGCGGTCACACCGTGACGGTCACCCAGACCGTCGGTGGACAGACCTCGCCGGCGATCGAGCGGGACATCTCGATCGAGGTCGGCGACGACCTCGAGATCACCGCTCCCACCGAGGGGCAGGAGATCCCCGCCACGAGCACCGGCGACGCGTCGGTCGTGGTCCGCGGGACCGCGGAGCCGGGTGCGACCGTCTCCGTCAGCATCGACGGGGCAGCACCCGTCGCCGTCGTGACCGGCCCCGCGGGCAACTGGGTCCTCGACCCGGTGCAGCTCGGGACCGGCCAGCACACCGTCGAGGCCGTGCAGACCGTGAACGGCACGACCGGTACCACCGAGACGCGGGACTTCACCGTCGTCCCGGGCACCGCCATCACCATCGACAGCCCGGCCGCCGGCTCGCGCTTCGTCGTGGTCGACGGGGACGCCACCGCCACGGTGACGATCAGCGGTGTCGCCGAACCCGGCGCAGCCGTGACGGTGACGGTCGGTGACCTCGAGCTCTCGACCACCGCAGGCGACGGCGACGGGACCTGGTCGGTCGACGCAGCGGGGCTCGCCCCCGGTGACTACACGATCGACGCGGCACAGTCGCTGAACGGCGCGAACACGGACGCCCTGCCCGTGGGCTTCCTGGTCGACGCTGCGGCGCCCCTCGCCGTCACGGCTCCCGGCACGGCGGCGATCACGGTCGCCGGTGACGACGTGACCCGTGACGTGACGGTCACCGGCACCGGGCAGCCCGGCGCGGCGATCGTCGCGACGATCGACGGCGAGGAGCCCGGAGCGACGACCACGGTCGCCGCCGACGGGAGCTGGTCCGTCACCTTCGAGGACGTCGGCGTCGGGACGCACCCGGTGTCGGTCACGCAGACGCTGCCCGGCCGGGTCTCCAGCCCGGCGACGTCCGACCCCGTGACCCGCGACGTCACGCTCGTCGCCGCGGACGACGTGCTCATCACGTCGCCCGAGGACGGCGCGGTCCTGCTCGTCCCGGACGATGACACCACGCGTGACGTGACGGTGTCCGGCACGGCAGAGCCGAACGCACCGGTGACGGTCCGCGTCGGCGACGCCGAGGCCTCCACGACCGCGGACGACGGCGGCGACTGGACGGTCACCGTCGGCGGCGTCGGCGTGGGCGAGCAGACGGTCACGGCGACGCAGACGGTCGGCGGCACCACCGCCTCCAGTGCGGAGCAGACGCTCACGGTGCGCGCAGGCCGACCGCTCGCGCTCACCAGCCCCGACGACGGTGACGTCATCACGGTCGCCGACGCGACCGGTACGGCCGACGTCGTGGCGGCCGGTACGGCCGAGCCGGGCGCTCCGGTGACCGTCACGCTCTCCACCGGGGAACAGGCGACCGTCGAGGCGGACGACGACGGACGGTGGACCCACACGTTCACCGACGTGCCGACCGGTGACCACACCGTCCGGGCGACGCAGGTCGTCGGCGGGATCACCTCGGCACCCGTCAGCGCCGGAGTGTCGGTGCGCGCCGGGGCGCCGCTGACCGTCACCACGCCGGCCGGCGCCACGGCCGTCACGGTCGCGGACGACGACGCCACCACCGACGTGGACTTCGCCGGCACCGGCGCGCCGGGGGCGACGGTCACCGTCGACCTCGGTGACGGCGGCACCGCCGAGACGGTCGTCGGCGACGACGGCACCTGGGCGACCACCGTCGAGGACGTCCCGGTGGGGTCCTGGACGGCGGCGGTCACGCAGTCGGTGAACGGCACCACGAGCGCCCCCGTCACGCGACCGGTCTCGGTCGTCGCCGCGGCGGAGCTCGTCGTCCGGCAGCCGGAGGGCACCGTCACCGTCGCGGACGTCGCCGCCACGACGACCGTCACGGTCGCCGGTGACGCCGAGCCCGGCGCCACCGTGACGGTGACCGTCGACGACCGAGACCCGGTCGACGTGACGGTGGGCGACGACGGCACGTGGAGCGTCGACGTCGACGACGTCGCGGTCGGTGAGCACGTCGTGTCGGCGACGCAGACCGTCGCCGGCTCGACCTCGACCACGCCGGTCGAGCGTCCCTTCGAGGTCGTCGCGGCAGCGCCGGTCGTCATCACCGCCCCCGCGGACGGGGACGAGGTGCGGGTCGCCGACGAGGACGCCACGACGACGGTCACGGTGCGCGGCACCGCGGAGCCCGGCGCCACCGTGGTGGTCGACCTCGGCGGCGGGCGTGATGCCACGACCGAGGCCGACGAGGACGGCGACTGGGCGGTCGACGTCCCCGGTGTCCCCGCGGGCACCACGACCGTCAGCGTCACCCAGCAGGTCGGCGGCACCACGTCGCAGCCGGTCACGGTCGCCATCGAGGTCGTGGTCGCGGCACCTCTGACGATCGCCACCCCGGCCGACGGGTCCACCGTCACGGTCGCACAGGACGACTCCCTCGCGACGATCGTCGCGAACGGGGCGGCCGAGCCCGGTGCCGAGGTCCGCATGACCCTGGACGACGGCGACGAGCAGACCGTGACGGCGACCGACGCCGGCACCTGGAGCGTCCGGTTCGACGGCGTCGCGACGGGTGAGCACACCGTCCGGGCGACGCAGACGGTCGACGGGTCCACCTCGGGTCCGGTCGTCAACACGTTCACGGTCGAGGCCGGTGCGCCCCTGACGGTCAGCACGCCGACCGACGACCAGGTCGTCACGGTGCCGGCGTCCGACCCGACGGTCGACCTGCCCGTGGCGGGCACCGGCGAGCCCGGTGGCACGGTCACCGTGGTGGTCGACGACGGCGACCCGATCGAGGTGCCCGTCCGTGACGACGGCACCTGGGACACGGTCGTACCGGGCGTCGGTCCCGGCGACCACACGGTGACCGTCGGCCAGGAGGTCGGTGGCACCACCTCCGACCCCGTCGTGGTGGACGTGACCGTGGACGTCGCCGACGAGGACGCCGTCGTCATCACGACGCCGGCGGCCGGCAGCACCGTCCGGATCGTCGGTGACACCACGCCGGTCCGGGTCGTGGGCACGGCAGCGCCCGGCGCAACGGTGTCGGTCACGATCGACGACGGCACCGCCGTCGCGACCACGGCCGACGACGAGGGCGACTGGACGGTCACCGTGCCGGACGTCGCGCTCGGCGGCCACACCGCCTCCGCCACGCAGACCGTGGACGGCCGGACCACTGCAGCACCCGACGTCGCCTTCACCGTCGCCGCCGTGGCCCCGCTGCAGGTGACCGCCCCCGTGGACGGCCAGGTGTTCCCGACGGACCAGGACACGGTCTCCGTGCCGGTCAGCGGGACCGCCGAGCCGGGCGCCACCGTGACGGTCGACCTCGACGGCACCACGGTGTCGACGACGGCCGGTGCGGACGGCTCCTGGACGGTGACCGTGCCGGACGTCCCGGTCGGCGACCACACCGTGTCGGCGACGCAGACGGTCGGCGGGGCCACCTCGGCCCCGGTGACGAGCGGCATCAGCGTGGTCGCCGCGCAGGAGGACGACGTCGTCATCACGGACCCGACCCCGGGTCGCCTCTTCGAGGCCCCCGGGCTCGACAGCACGACCACCGTGCCCGTCTCCGGGACTGCCGCAGCCGACGCCGCGGTCGAGGTCCGGCTCTCGACCGGGCAGGTCCGGACGACGACGGCCGGCGGCGACGGTCGCTGGAGCGTCACCTTCGAGGAGGTCCCGGCCGGTGACTGGACGCTGCAGGCGACGCAGACCGTGGACGGGGGCACCTCCGACTCGCAGGTCGTGCCGATCGTCGTCCGGGTCGCCGACCCCCTGACGGTCACCTCGCCCCTGCCCGGGGCCCGGCAGACGGCCGGTGCCGACGGCACCGCCACCTGGCAGGTCACCGGGACGGCGGACCCGGGTGCGACCGTCACGGTCCGCAGCGACGCGGGAGACCCCGTCGTGACGACCGCGGCTGCCGACGGCTCCTGGTCGGTGTCCGTGGAGCTCGGGGTCGGTGCGCACACCTTCACGGTGACCCAGACCGTCGAGGGTGCCACGTCCGCCGCCCAGACGGTGCCGGTGGTGGTGGTCGCCGCCCAGCCGGGTGAGCCGGGGCAGCCGGGTGAGCCGGGGCAGCCCGGTGAGCCCGGTGAGCCCGGTGAGCCCGGGCAGCCGGGGGAGCCTGGGGAGCCGGGGCAGCCCGGTGAGCCTGGAGAGCCGGGGCAGCCCGGTGAGCCTGGAGAGCCGGGTCAGCCTGGTGAGCCTGGAGAGCCTGGAGAGCCTGGAGAGCCTGGGGAGCCGGGTCAGCCCGGTGAGCCGGGTCAGCCTGGTGAGCCTGGTGAGCCTGGTGAGCCTGGTGAGCCTGGGGAGCCGGGTCAGCCCGGTGAGCCGGGTGAGCCTGGGCAGCCCGGTGAACCTGGTGAGCCCGGAGAGCCTGGTCAGCCTGGTCAGCCTGGTGAGCCCGGTGAGCCCGGTGAGCCCGGTGAGCCCGGTGAGCCTGGTCAGCCTGGTCAGCCCGGGGAGCCCGGTGAGCCCGGGGAGCCTGGTCAGCCTGGACAGCCCGGGGAGCCTGGAGAGCCGGGTCAGCCTGGTCAGCCCGGGGAGCCTGGAGAGCCGGGTCAGCCCGGTGAACCGGGCCAGCCGGGCCAGCCGGGCCTGCCGGGTGGCTCCGGGAACGGAGCCGGCACCGGTACCGGAGTGATCGGTACCGGCAACGGATCGGGTCTCGCTGCCGGCAACGGATCGGGTCTCACTGCCGGCAACGGTTCCCTCGGCAACGGATCCGGCAACGGCAACGGCAACGGCACCGGCACCGGCACCGGCACGGGATCCGGATCCGGATCCGGCAACGGTTCCGGTCGCGACCTCGCCTTCACCGGTGCGGACGTCGCTCCGCTCTCGGGTGCCGCCGGCGGCCTGGTGGTCCTCGGGTTCCTGCTGCTCGGTCTCTCCCGACTGGCACGCCGTATCCGCCGCGGGCGCGCCTGACCGTCCGCCCACACCGACCGCACCGCGCCTCTCGTCCGTCGTCACGACGGCCGGGAGGCGCGGTGTCGTCCCGCCGCTCCTCGCCCCCTCCACAGGTGGTCGCCGAGGGCGTCGCGCTGTCGGCCGTCCCGGCTACCCTTGGTCCGTGGTCACCGCCCTGTATCGCCGTTACCGGCCCGAGAACTTCGCCGAGCTGATCGGTCAGTCGCAGGTCACCGACCCGCTGCGGACCGCCCTGCGGACGAACCGTGTGAACCACGCCTACCTGTTCAGCGGGCCGCGCGGATGCGGCAAGACGACCTCGGCGCGCATCCTCGCCCGGTGCCTGAACTGCGAGCAGGGCCCGACGGACACGCCGTGCGGCGTCTGCCCGAGCTGCGTGGAGCTCGCCCGGGGTGGCGGGGGATCGCTCGACGTCATCGAGATCGACGCAGCGAGCCACAACGGCGTCGACGACGCGCGCGACCTGCGCGACCGCGCCGTGTTCGCACCGGCGCGCGACCGCTACAAGATCTTCATCCTCGACGAAGCGCACATGGTGACGCCGCAGGGCTTCAACGCCCTGCTCAAGCTGGTCGAGGAACCGCCGGAGCACGTGAAGTTCATCTTCGCGACCACCGAGCCGGAGAAGGTCATCGGCACCATCCGCTCCCGGACCCACCACTACCCGTTCCGGCTCGTCCCGCCGGCCACGATGCTCGAGTACGTCGAGCAGCTGTGCGAGCAGGAGTCGGTCTCCGTCGCGCCGGGTGTCCTCCCGCTCGTCGTCCGTGCCGGTGGGGGGTCGGTGCGAGACACGCTGTCGCTGCTCGACCAGCTCATGGCCGGCAGCGAGGACGGCGCGATCGCCTACGAACGCGCGGTCGCCCTGCTCGGCTACACCGACGCTGCGTTGCTCGACGACGTCGTGGACGCACTGGCGGTGGCCGACCCCGCCTCGGCCTTCGCCGCGGTCGACCGCGTGGTGCAGACCGGGCAGGACCCGCGTCGCTTCGTCGAGGACCTGCTCGAGCGGCTCCGTGACCTGATCGTCGTCGCGGCGACGAACGAGAGCGCCGCAGCCGTGCTGCGCGGGATCTCTCCCGAGGAACTCGACACCATGACCCGGCAGGCCGGCGTCTTCGGCGCGACGGCGCTGTCGCGGTCCGCCGACATCGCCAACCGCGCGCTCACCGAGATGACCGGTGCGACGTCGCCCAGACTGCACCTCGAGCTGATGACGGCGCGCATGCTCGTGCCCGAGGTCGACGACACCCAGCGCGGTGCACTCGCCCGGGTCGAGCGGCTGGAGCGTCGCGTCGGTGTCGGCGACGCCGGCGGACACCAGGCTCCCGCCGCGGTCGAACGACCGCAGGCTGCACAGCAGTCCTCCGCGGGCGCTCCGGTTCCGCGCACGGGAGCGGGCAGCGCCCCGGTGCAGGCCGGCTCCCCGGCTGCGCAGCCCGCTGCGTCGACCGCGACCGCGACCCCGACCCGAGCAGCGGCGCCGACCCGACCAGATCAGGAGCCCGCCGATCAGGCTCCGACGACCGCGCGTGACGCCGAGCCGCGGGACCCCGGCGCGACCGTGCGCGATGCCGCTGCCTCCTGGGCGGCCGTGGCGACGCCCCCGAGCCAGGGTCCGGCCGACGGCCCGACCGATCGGTCTGCGGGCCGACCGGCGGAGCAGAGCGCGTCGAGTGCGACGACGACGGCACACCCGACCGAGCAGCACCAGCACGATCCGTCGGGCACCGCGAACGCGTCGTCCACCGGGCAGGGGACGGCCGTCGGCGACGAGGCGGTCGTCCGACCGGTCGCCGCCGTCGGCTTCCAGCAGCTCCGCGACGCCTGGCCCCAGGTCGTCGAGCACGTCCAGCGCGCCCGGCGTTCGGCCTGGTCCGTGGTGGTCACGGCCCAGGTGACGGCCCTGCGCGAGGACGTGCTGACGCTCACCTTCCCCAGCCAGCAGGACGTGGCGTCGTTCAAGGAGATGTCCGACCCCGCGACGAGCGTCAGCGAACTGCTCCGCTCGGCGATCATCGACGTCCTCGGCCTGCGGGTGAAGTTCGTCGCCCGTGGGCCGGGACAGCAGCGCTCGGCCGGTGCTCCCGCGTCGGAGCCGGGTCGGCAGGCGTCGCAGCAGCAGCCGACGCGACCGCACGTGACGTCGGAGGACACCAGCCAGCAGCAGGCCGCGCGCCAGCAGTCCGCACCGCCGCAGCCAACGACTGCCGAAGAGCCGACGCAGCAGCAGCAGCCGACTGCGCCGCAGCAGCCGAGCCAGCAGCAGCAGCCGAGCCAGCAGCAGCAGGCGAGCCAGCAGCAGCAGGCGAGCCAGCAGCAGCAGGCGAGCCAGCAGAAGCAGCAGGCGAGCCAGCAGCAGCAGGCGAGCCAGCAGAAGCAGCAGGCGAGCCAGCAGCAGCAGGCGAACCAACAGCAGGGCGCATCGCAGCAGCCGACCACACGGCAGCAGCCAGCCACACCCAGCGCTCCGGTGACCGACTGGGCCGTCGCCACGATCCCGGCGACCGACCCGACCGCCGGCGCCGTGCCCGAGCACCTCGAGCCGGGCTGGTCGGCACCGTTCGGGACGACCGACACCGGGGAGCCGGTCGTGCCCGTCGCACCGGTCTCCGACCCCGCCGCCGACGCGGCCCTCGCTGCACAGCTCCGTCCGGCCTCCGCGCTCGGCGGTGCCGGAACAGCGCCGGCCCGTGCTGCTGCGCCGAGCGACCCGACACCCGACGCACCGGGAGCGCCGGCACCGGCCGCAGCCGCAGCGCCCGCACCGGCCGCAGCCGTAGCGCCCGCATCGGCAGCGCCCGCCGCGCCGGGTACCGCCGCCGCCGCACCCTCCGGTGGGCCGGACGTCCCGGTCGACGACTACCCGCTCGACGACGAGCCCTACGACGACGGCGCTCCCTTCCCCGATCCGGGAGCACACGCGTCCTCGGGCGCACCGAGCCAGCGACCGACGCGGGCACCAGCACCGCAGGCAGCACCGGCGCCGACCGGCTCAGCACAGGCCGCGCCCGAGCAGGCAGCACCCGAGCGGGCAGCACCTGCGCAGACAGCACCGACCCAGGAGGCGGCTGCGCAGCCAGCTCCGGCACGGACCGCTGCACCCCAGGTCCGTCGGACGCCGGTCGCTGGTCGGTACGGCGAGGCCGTCGTCCGTGAGATCCTCGGCGCGCAGTTCATCGAGGAGACCGCCCTGCACGAGGAAGGCGCCTGATGTACGACGGGATCGTCCAGGACCTGATCGACGAGTTCGGTCGGCTGCCGGGCATCGGCCCGAAGTCGGCACAGCGCATCGCGTTCCACATCCTGCAGACCGAGTCGTTCGACCCGGCGCGACTGTCCGAACTCCTGGCCGAGGTCAAGGAGAAGGTGCGCTTCTGCGAGGTCTGCGGCAACGTCACCGAGAACGTGCGGTGCAGCATCTGCCGTGACCCCCGTCGGTCGCCGTCGGTGATCTGCGTCGTGGAGGAGGCGAAGGACGTCGCCGCCATCGAGCGCACCCGCGAGTTCCGTGGGCTCTACCACGTGCTCGGCGGAGCGATCAGCCCGATCGACGGTGTCGGTCCGGACGACCTGCGGATCCAGCAGCTGATGACGCGGCTGGCCGACGGCACCGTGGACGAGGTCATCATCGCCACCGACCCGAACCTCGAGGGCGAGGCGACGGCGACCTACCTCAGCCGACTGCTCGTCCCGATGGGCATCCGCACCACGCGACTCGCCTCCGGGCTGCCGGTGGGTGGTGACCTCGAGTACGCCGACGAGGTGACCCTCGGCCGCGCCTTCGAGGGCCGACGCGTGGTCGGTCACTGACGGACGTGCGCGCAGGATCGTTGCGTCGAGCCCGCCTCGCACGCAACATCCGCGGAACACCCTCTACGATTGACAGACCGCGCGACCGTCGCGGAACCGTCGTCCCCGGGAGTACCAGCCAGTGGCCCTGATCGTGCAGAAGTTCGGTGGATCGTCCGTCGCGGACGCCGAGAGCATCAAGCGCGTGGCGAAGCGGATCGTCCAGACGAAGAAGGCGGGCAACGACGTCGTCGTGGCCGTCTCGGCGATGGGCGACACGACCGACGAGCTCGTCGACCTCGCGCACTCCGTGACGCCGATCCCCGCCGGTCGTGAACTCGACATGCTGCTCACCGCGGGGGAGCGCATCTCGATGGCGCTGCTCGCGATGGCGATCAAGAGCCTCGGGGTCGAAGCATCGTCGTACACGGGCAGCCAGGCCGGCATGCTCACGGACGCCCAGCACGGCAAGGCCCGCATCGTCGACGTCACCCCGAAGCGCGTGCGCGAGGCGCTCGACGCCGGGCACGTCGCGATCGTGGCCGGGTTCCAGGGGTTCAACCGCACGACGGGTGAGATCACCACGCTCGGTCGCGGTGGGTCGGACACCACCGCCGTCGCGCTCGCCGCCGCGCTCGACGCCGACGTCTGCGAGATCTACACCGACGTCGACGGCATCTTCACCGCGGACCCCCGCGTGGTGCCGAAGGCCAAGAAGGTCGACCGGATCACGAGCGAGGAGATGCTCGAGCTCGCCGCCTCCGGCGCCAAGGTCCTGTACATCCGTGCCGTCGAGTACGCCCGTCGGCACGGCGTCACCCTGCACGTCCGCTCCTCGTTCAGCAACGCCGAGGGCACCATCGTCTACAACCCTGCAGAGGGGGAAACCGTGGAAGAACCGATCATCACCGGCATCGCCGGAGACCTCTCCGAGGGGAAGATCACCGTCGTCGGCGTGCCCGACACCCCCGGCAAGGCCGCCGAGATCTTCACGATCGTGGCCCGCGCCGGCGCCAACATCGACATGATCGTGCAGAACGTGTCCGAGGCGGTCACGGGTCGCACGGACATCTCGTTCACGCTGCCGAAGGACCAGGGCCAGGGCGTCCTGACCGCGCTCGAGGTCGCCAAGGCCGACATCGGCTACTCGGGCATCCAGTACGACGACCAGATCGGCAAGCTCGCCCTGGTCGGTGCCGGCATGCGGACCAACGCCGGTGTCTCGGCGGCGCTCTTCCGCGCCCTGCACGAGGCGTCCATCAACATCGAGATGATCTCCACCTCGGAGATCCGCATCTCGGTCGTCACGCGCGCCGACACCCTGAACGAGGCCATGCGCGTCGTGCACCAGGCCTTCGGGCTGGACGCCGACCAGGAAGCCGTCGTCTACGCCGGCACCGGGCGCTGAGCCCCGCGCCGACACGACCCACGAGCAGGAGCACCACATGAGCACCACCGTCGCCGTCGTCGGCGCCACCGGCCAGGTCGGCGCCGTGATGCGTCGCCTCCTCGAGGAGCGCGCGTTCCCGGCTGACCACGTCCGGTTCTTCGCGAGTGCCCGGTCCGCCGGTTCGACGCTGTCGTTCCGCGGCGAGGAGATCGTCGTCGAGGACTCCGAGACCGCCGATCCGTCGGGCATCGACATCGCGCTGTTCTCGGCCGGTGCCACGGCGTCACGCGCCCTCGCGCCGAAGTTCGCGGCGGCGGGTGCGGTGGTCGTCGACAACTCGAGCGCCTGGCGGATGGACCCCGAGGTGCCGCTGGTCGTGAGCGAGGTCAACCCGCACGCGATCGACGACGCCCCGAAGGGCATCGTCGCCAACCCGAACTGCACGACGATGGCGATCATGCCGGTCCTCAAGGTGCTGGACACCGAAGCCGGGCTGCGCCGTCTCGTCGCGACCACCTACCAGGCCGTGTCCGGGTCGGGCCTCGCCGGAGTCGAGGAGCTCCTCGGCCAGGCGCGTGCGGCGCTCGAGCAGGACACCGCGGCGCTCACCCACGACGGTTCGGCCGTGTCCTTCCCGGAGCCGGTCAAGTACGTCCGACCGATCGCCTTCGACGTCGTCCCGCTCGCGGGCAGCATCGTCGAGGACGGCACGGGGGAGACCGACGAAGAGCAGAAGCTCCGCAACGAGAGCCGCAAGATCCTCGAGCTGCCCGACCTGCTCGTCGCCGGGACCTGCGTGCGCGTCCCCGTGTTCACCGGGCACTCGATCTCCGTGCACGCCGAGTTCGCGCAGCCGCTCTCGCCCGAGCGGGCGACGGAGCTCCTCGCCACGGCCCCGGGCGTCGAGCTCGCGGACGTCCCGACTCCGCTGCAGGCAGCCGGTCAGGACCCGTCCTTCGTCGGCCGCATCCGCGCGGACCAGTCCGCGCCCGACGGCCACGGCCTGGTCCTCTTCGTCAGCAACGACAACCTGCGGAAGGGCGCTGCGCTCAACGCGGTGCAGATCGCCGAGACGATCCTCGAACGGCGCGCGGTCGCCGCCTAGCGAGCACCGTCGCCGACGCGACACGTGACGGACGGGAGGCCCGTGGCGACACCGCCACGGGCCTCCCGTCCGTCGTCCCGACCGTCAGGAACGGGACCGAACGCGACGTCGTCGGTGCAGCAGCACGCCGGTCCCGGCGGTGAGGAGCGCGAGCGCGACGGCGAGGGGTCCGGTCACCTCGGTGCCGGTCCAGGCGAGGCGCCCCTGCGGCGCGGCGTCGACGGTCCGGGCGGTCGTCGCCGGTCCTGGCGACGGTCCGTCCGCGCCGGGCTCGCCGGTCTGGTCGGCCTCACCGGGGGTCCCGGTGCCGCCCGTGCCTCCGGCACCGTCCCCCGGGGACGGTGCGTCACCCGGATCGGTGCCCTCGCCGTCACCGGGGTCGGGGTCCGGACCGTCGCCGGCGCCGGTCCCTGCGGACACGACGACCTCGACGGGGACGGGCGGCGCGAGCTGCCCGGCGGGGGTCGAGGCGAACAGTTCGAGGGTGTACGTGCCCTCGGTGAGCGCATCGATCGGCGAGCAGGACCAGTGTCCGGCGTCGTCCGCACCTCGATCGGCGGCATCGGTCTCACAGGCCACCGTCCCGTCACGGACGACGACGACGTGCGCGCCGGGCGTGGCGGTGCCCGAGAGGGCGGAACCGGGTGCCAGGTCGGTCTGGTCGAGCGTCGGTGCGACGACGGGCCCCTCGGTGACGAGCTCGATGTCGGACCCCGCGGTGCCGAGCGCCAGGAGCGCCCCGTCCGCCTGTAGGCCGAGCTCGAGGCCGTTCGCCGGTGAGGACGGGTCGTCGGCGGTGAACCGGACGACGTGGGGCGCAGGGCTCGTCGTGCGGACCTGGAGACAGCCGGAGGGGGCGGCGGCGTCGACCAGCGCGGCGAAGGGCAGGCCGGGACCGTTCAGGGCGGACAGGCACATCGACCCGACGACGAGCGGACCGGTGGTGCCGGGCGCGGGGTAGTGCGCGGTGTCGGCGGCGACCGGGCGGGTGTCGAGCACGGGCTGGCCGTCGTGGTCGGCGACGGCGACGAAGCCCGTGGTGCCGACGACGTGGAAGGTGCCCTCCAGCGTCGCAGCGGGTGCAGTCCGTGGCTCGGGCTGCGGCGAGCGGAGCGTGTCGGCCAGGGCGGCGGGGCCGAGCAGGAGCGGGGCTAACGCGGCCGCGGGCAGGAGCGGGAGCGCGAGACGGGCGCGCCGGGGGTGGTTCACGGTGGGGCCTCCGGGAGGGGACGGTCGATCGGACCGTGAAATGGTGCCACATACGGAATGTCGTACTTCACTAGCATGTGCGATGGGTACGGCCGGCACCCCGCACCCGGACGATGCCCCCGGGCGACCCAGCGGCAGTGGGTAGGATCGTCATGTGGCAGTGAAGCAGGTGGACCCGATCGACGTCGTCCTGATCGGGGGAGGGATCATGAGCGCCACGCTCGGCGCCATCATCCACCGCCTCGAACCCACGTGGAAGATCCGCGTGTACGAGCGGCTCGGCTCGGTCGCGCAGGAGTCCTCGAACCCGTGGAACAACGCCGGGACCGGTCACTCCGCGCTGTGCGAGCTGAACTACACGCCGGAGATGCCCGACGGACACGTCGACATCGCCAAGGCCGTGACCGTCAACGAGCAGTTCCAGGTCTCGCGGCAGTTCTGGGCGCACCTGGTCGAGACCGGCGCGCTCCCTCAGCCGTCCAACTTCATCAACCCGACCCCGCACATCTCCTTCGTGTGGGGCGAGGACAACGTCGAGTACATGCGCAAGCGGTACGAGGCGCTCAAGGGCCACCCGCTCTTCGCGGGCATCGAGTACTCGGACGACCCGGCGCAGATCCGCAGGTGGGCGCCCGCGCTCATCCCGGGGCGCAAGAAGGACCAGCCGGTCGCTGCGACGTACTCGGCCGCCGGCTCGGACGTCGACTTCGGTTCGTTGACGCAGCAGCTCTTCGACGAGCTCGAGATCGCCGGTGTCGAGTTCGAGCCGTCGCACCAGGTGCAGAAGATCACGCGGTCGAAGATCTCCGAGGGCTGGGCGCTCGACGTCCGCAACGAGATCGGTCGGTCGACGCAGCGCATCGCGGCGAAGTTCGTCTTCGTCGGCGCCGGCGGCGGGGCCCTGCGCCTGCTGCAGAAGTCGGGCATCCCGGAGATCCGCGGGTACGGCGGGTTCCCCGTGTCCGGCGAGTTCCTGCGCACCGACGACCCCGAGGTCGTGCAGAAGCACGCGGCGAAGGTGTACGGCAAGGCGAGCGTCGGCGCTCCGCCAATGTCGGTGCCGCACCTCGACACCCGGATCGTCGAGGGCAGGGCGTCGCTGATGTTCGGCCCCTACGCCGGGTTCAGCCCGAAGTTCCTCAAGCAGGGCTCGCTGCTCGACCTGTTCCGGTCGATCCGACCGCACAACCTGCGACCGATGCTGAGCGTGGCGTTCTCGAACTTCGACCTGGTCCGCTACCTGGTCGGGCAGCTCCTGGCGTCGAAGCAGACGAAGTTCGACGCCCTCCGCGACTTCATGCCGACCGCCGAACCGGAGAACTGGCACCGCATCACCGCCGGGCAGCGCGTGCAGGTCATCAAGCCGGATCCGGACAAGGGCGGGGTGCTGCAGTTCGGCACCGAGGTCATCACCTCGGCCGACGGCTCGATCGCCGGCCTGCTCGGCGCGAGCCCCGGTGCGTCCACCGCGGTGCCGATCATGCTGACGATGCTGCAGCGGTGCTTCCCGGACCGGTGGGACGCCTGGGCCCCGATGGTGCGGACGATGGTGCCCACCTACGGCAAGGACCTCGGCGCCGACCCGCAGCTCGCCGACGAGACCCTCGAGCACACTGCGAAGGTCCTCGGTCTGCACCACTGAGCCCCGCCGCTCGGGCGACTTGCCCCTGGTTCGAACGTGTGTTCGAATGAGGGCATGCGGTGGAGCGGGCAGTCGATCGGAGCGGAGCGCGGTGACGCCCTGCCGGGGCTCGAGTCGAACAGCGGGTTGGTGCGCAGCGTCACCACGCCGGAGTTCGCCGGGGTCACCTTCCACGAGGTCCTGGCGAAGAGTGCCCTGAACCGTGTGCCGGCTGCCGACGGCAGCGGCACCTACGGGTGGACGATCAACCCGTACCGCGGCTGCAGTCACGCGTGCGTCTACTGCTTCGCGCGGCCCACGCACACGTACCTGGAGTTCGACGGGGGCGCCGACTTCGACCAGCAGATCGTCGTGAAGACCAACGTCGCGGACGTCCTGCGCCGTGAGCTCCGGAAGCCGTCGTGGGACCGGCACCCCGTCGCGCTCGGCACCAACACCGACCCGTACCAGCGTGCCGAGGGGCGCTACCGGTTGATGCCCGGGGTCATCCGCGCGCTGGCTGATTCGGGCACCCCGTTCAGCATCCTGACGAAGGGGACGCTGCTGCGGCGTGACCTGCCCACGTTGGTCGAGGCGGCACGGAGCGTCCCGGTCGACCTGGCGATGTCGATCGCCGTGTACGACGACGAGCTGCAGCAGCAGGTCGAGCCCGGGACCCCGACGACCGCCGCCCGGTTGGCGACCGTCCGGGCGATCCGCGACGCGGGGCTCGAGTGCTCGGTGTTCCTCATGCCGGTGCTCCCGTTCATCACGGACACGCGCGCGCACCTCGACGAAGCGATCGGTCGCGCGGCCGAGGCCGGCGCCTCGAGCGTCATGTACTCCGCACTGCACCTGCGTCCTGGCGTGAAGCCGTGGTGGGCGGCCTGGCTGCAGCGGACCCGTCCCGACCTCGTCGCGCGCTACCGCTCGATGTACCTCGACAACACCTACGCGCCCGCGGACTACCGCCGGTGGCTCGCGGACCGGGTGCGTCCGATCCTGGCCGCGCACGGTCTCGGACTCGGCCGGGTGGACCCGGCGACCGGTTCGATGGGGTTCAGCGACCGGCAGGCGCACCTCGTACCCGGCGAGCGGGCCGCGGCGGCGACCGCTCCGCGTGCACCGCGTCCGGGGTCGGGCGACACCGGACCGCGCGCCCTGGTCGGGTCGGTCATCACGAACGGGGGCATCACGAAGGGGTACCGCGTCCCGGTGTCGCTCGACGAGCAGTCCCGCCCGACCTCGTCGCCGCTCAAGCGTGCCGACCCTGACTTCGACCGACGCGGTGCCGGGACGACCGTGATCGGAGGCCCGTCCGGACCGACCCTGTTCTGAGGAGCGTCCACCTTCCGCGTTCGGGGGACACCCTGTGTCGGTGATCGGCGGTAGCATCGAGCGGGTCGCCGGATCGTGCTCGTTTCGGGGTACACGACCGGCCCCCGGACGGTCGCGTCACACGGCGACCGGACGACTCTCGGAAGGACCATCGACCCGTGCTCGGCATCCCCACGCACCTCGCTCCGCGAGTGAACGCGTGGTCGACCGTGCGCGCCTTCCACGCAGCGGCGATCGGATCGGTCGTCGCCGCCGCCGTGACCCTGCTGCTGTACCGACTGGCCGAGCCCGACGTGCGGGTCGCCGGGGCCGTGCTCGCGCTCCTCCCCATGCTCGCGATGATCGGCGTGCACGTGCAGTTCGGCACCTGGCGCTCGGCCGTGGCCTTCCTCGTCACCGGCGGGGTCTGCACGTGGTGGTTCACCACGATCGTGCAGCGCGAGGTGCCCGCCGGCTGGGTGACGAGCTACCTGGTGTCGCTCGCGGTGATCCCGCTCGTGCTCGTGGGCGGGGCCGGTGCGGTCGCGAGTCGCGTCGTCGTCTGGTCGTTCGGCGGGTTCCTGGTCGGTCGGCTCGCGACCGGGATCGCGGTGCTGCAGGCGGACGGGCCGCCCCGACCACTCATCCTCGCCTGGGTCACCCTGGGCTTCGTCGTCGCCCTCGTGCTCTTCACCAGCCGGAACACCGCTCGGTCCGAGCGCGTCCAGCCCGAGCTGCTCCGGTCCGCGCGCGAGGAGCACGTGTCCGCCTACCGGGCCGGGGTCGAGGCCGAGGCCGCGGCGATCCTGCACGACACGGTCCTCAACCACCTCGGTGCCATCGCGCTCGCTCCCGACGGCCCCATGGACCCGCAGCTCGCGCGCACGGTCGAAGCCGACGTCGCGATGCTGACCGGGAAGCAGTGGCTCGCGTCGTCCGACCCGACGTCCGAGCCGGACCCGGCCCTTGCCGGTGCCGCGTTCGACGCGATGGTGGACGAGCACCGGGCGGCGGGGCTCGCGGTCGCGGTCACCGGTGATCCGGCTGCCCTGGCGCGGCTCGACCCGTCGGCGGCGACGGCACTGCTCCGGGCCGTCGGGCAGTGCCTGGCGAACGTCCGCAAGCACGCGGGGACCGACGAGGCCGAGGTCAGCGTCTTCGACGACGGCTCGTCGTGCACGGTGATGGTGGTCGACGACGGCCGCGGGTTCGACGAGCAGGAGACCGGCAGCGACCGGATGGGGCTGCGCGGCTCGGTCCGGGAACGCATCGGCCGCGTCGGCGGTGACGTCCAGGTGTGGTCGTCGCCGGGATCCGGGACGAGCGTCATGATGACCGTGCCCTACACGAGCGAGGACGCGGCCCGCGCCGACGGAGCACACACCGGCGGCGTACGGACCGGCGGCGCACGGACCGGCGGCGCGGCGTCGTACGCCGTCACGGGTGAGTCCGACCGCGGAGCCGCCCGGTGAGTCGCGTCGACGCGGTGCGGGCCGCCGTCCGGGGCGCTCGGACCGCACAGCAGTGGGACCCGCTCGGCGCGATGGGTTCCCGCCCCCTCGCCGTCCTGCTCGGTGCGGCCGGCGTGCTGTGGGCGCTGCTCGTGTCGGTGTTCGACCGCGACGTGGTCGGCAGCCCGACGCTCAGCGCCCTCACGGTGCTGCTCCTGGGCGCATCGGGCGCGGTCGTGATCGCGTCGTCGTCGCCCTTCCGGGCGCCGTTCCCGCGCTGGGCGTACGTGCTCCACGTCGTGCTGCTCGGCGCAGCGTCGGCCGCGAGCGTCGCGGCGCAGTGGGGGCCGGACCGCAACGCGCTCAACGACTTCATGTGCCTGCTCACCGCCACCGGGATCGTGACGGTCGCGCCCTACCGACCGTGGCGGGACCTGGCGGTCGGCGGGCTCGTCCTGGCGGCGGTCGACGCAGCTGCCTGGGGTGCCGCCGCCGCCGTGTTCCCGCACCAGGTGCCGGTGACCGTCGCCGCCTTCCTCGCCGCCGCGCCGACGCTGGTCCTCACCGCGGCGTCCGTCGTGTTCGCGTGGACCTTCGGCGGCCTGGCGGAGCGCGTGCAGATCCGTGCGGGCTCGTACTCGGTGGCGCGCGCCGAGCGGGACGGCATCGCCGCGCGCGTGCAGCAGGACCGCTCCGTCATCCTCGCGCGCGACGTCGCCCCGTTCTTCGCCGAACTCCGGACGCGTGAGGTGATCACCGACGCCGACCGCGCACGCGCTCGTTCCATCGCGGACGGCATCCGGCAGGCCATGGTCGCGGACGCCGACCGGACGTGGCTCGAGTACGCGGTCGCCGTCGAGGGCGGGTCCGCCGAGTCGGTGGACGACCCGGACGGCCTCATCGCGACGCTCGACACCGACCAGCGGACCGTGGTCCGGACGTTCCTCCGTGCGGCGCTCGGCGCAGCGACGGTGGACCCCGCGCGGTTCCGTGCCACGGTCCGCCGTTCGCGCGAGCCCGGTGCGCCACCCGACCGCGTCGAGGTCCGCACGGAGCTCGCGGTCGACGACTCGGACGTCGGCATCCACCGCACGTTCGACCCCTACTTCGCGGTGCTCCGCGTGACCTTCCCCGACCTCGACGTCGCCGTCCGACCATCGTCCCTCGCACTAAGGTTCTCCTATGACCAGCACTGACCCGAACCGGACCACGGAGGGCGTGCCACCGCTCCCGCAGCCCGGAACCCGACGCGTGCGGCTGGCGATCCTCGACGACCACGAGGTGCTGCTCGACAGCCTGTCGAGCTGGATCGCCGTGAACGCCTTCGACTTCGACCTCGCCCTCACCGCCCACACGTGGCTCGAGATGGTGCACAGCGAGAACTTCCCGACGGACCTCGTCTTCCTCGACTTCCAGCTCAAGGAGCCGGTGTCGATCGAGGCCCGCGTGCGCACCTGCCGTGCCGCCGGGGCGAAGGTCATCGTGCTCTCGAGCGTCGACAGCCGCGAGTCCCGCGACCGTGCCCTGGCTGCCGGTGCGGCCGCGTTCCTGTCGAAGTCGCTGCCGATGCGCGAGGTCATGGACGTCGCGCGCGAGGTCATGGGTGTCTCGCGGGAGACCCCGGCGCAGCGCGACTGGCGCCCGCTGCCGACCGGCGCGAGCGCGCACCAGCGCCCGAAGCTCAGCGCGGGCGAGGAAGAGGCACTGCGCCTGTACGTGTCCGGCTACTCGACGAACGAGGTCGCCGCGCAGATGAACGTGCAGTACGAGACCGCCAAGACCTACCTCCGCCGCGTCCGCGAGAAGTACAGCAAGGTCGGCCGCCCCGCGTCGAAGAAGTCGGACCTCATCCGTCGTGCCGCCGAGGACGGGTTCCTCGCGTAGTGGCGAAGCTCTACTTCCGGTACGGCGCGATGAACAGCGGCAAGAGCACCGGGCTGCTGCAGGCCGCGTACAACTACGAGGAACGCGGGCAACGCGTGCTGCTGGCGAAGCCGTCGGTGGACACCAAGGGCGACCGTGAGATCGTGTCCCGACTCGGCGTCACACGCTCCGTGGACGTCGTCTTCGCCCCCCACGACGACGTCCGGCACGCGGTCGCCGACGCCGGTGCCACCGACCCCGAGTCGGATCGGCTCGACGGCATGGTGCGTCCGGTGAGCTGCGTGCTCGTCGACGAGGCGCAGTTCCTCACCCCGCGCCAGGTCGACGACCTGCTCCGCGTCGCCGTGCTCGACGAGGTCCCCGTGCTCGCCTACGGCATCCGCACGGACTTCCGCACCGAGGCGTTCCCCGGCAGCGCGCGACTGCTCGAGGTCGCGCACTCGCTCGAGGAGCTCAAGACCATCTGCCGGTGCGGCCGCAAGGCCGTGTTCAACGCGCGCAAGGTCGACGGCCGCTTCGTCTTCGACGGGTCCCAGGTCGCGATCGACGGGGTCGACGTCACCTACGAGTCGCTCTGCGCGAACTGCTACCTCAGCGAGTCGGGTGGACGGCTCGACGGCGAGCTCGCCCACTGATCCGACCCACGTCCGTCAGGTGGGCCACCGCCGGACGGGAGGCGCGGTGCGGCGCCGCCCCGCGCCTCCAGGCCGGTCCGCGGCGCGGAATGCGCGCACGCCGGCGACGGTTGTCGTCCCCATGAGCGACGCCACCGTGCACCTGTCCGTCCTCGACCTGGCCACCCGCGAGTACGGCCAGTCGAACACCGAGGCCCTGCAGGGGTCGATCGACATGGCCGTGCACGCCGAGCAGCTCGGCTACGAGCGTGTCTGGGTCGCCGAGCACCACGGCATGCCGGGCATCACCTCGTCCGCGCCCGCCGTGCTGCTCAGCGCCGTCGGCGCCGCGACGTCACGCATCCGGATCGGTTCCGGCGGGGTGATGCTCCCGAACCACGCGCCGCTCGTGATCGCCGAGCAGTTCGGCACGTTGCGCGCACTGTACGGCGACCGCGTCGACCTCGGCATCGGGCGCGCCCCGGGGACCGACGGCGCGACGGCGATGGCGCTGCGCCGCACCGACCGGCTCGACGTCGACGACTTCCCCCAGCAGCTCGCCGACCTGATCGGCTTCTTCACCGGCATGGACGCGTCGAACCCGCTGTCGCGCATCCGTGCGGTCCCGGGCTACGGCGACGTGCCGGAGTTCTGGCTGCTCGGCTCCTCGGGCTACAGCGCGCAGGTCGCCGGCGCGCTCGGGGTGTCGTTCGCCTTCGCGCACCACTTCGCGTCGGACAACACCGAGGCGGCGCTCGCGCTGTACCGAGACTCGTTCCGCCCGTCGCGCTTCCGGCAGACCCCGAACGCCCTCATCGGCGTGCAGGTCGTCACCGACGAGGACCCCGCGGTCGTCGAGGAGCAGAGCGCTCCGGGGATGATCTCGTTCATCCGGATGCGACAGGGTGCCAAGCCCGAGCCGGTGTCGATGGACGAGGCCCGCGCGTACGAGTTCTCGGACCTCGAGCGCCGGTTCATCGCCGCGAGGACGGAGCGGCAGGCCTACGGCGACCGCGAGCACGTCGCCACGAAGATCAACGAACTCGTCGCGTCCACCGGTGCCGACGGGGTGATCGTCGCGCCCGGTGCTGCCCAGGCGCGCTACCGGCACCAG
The DNA here is from genome assembly GCF_031844345.1 of Curtobacterium sp. BRD11. Classification (NCBI taxonomy): domain Bacteria; kingdom Bacillati; phylum Actinomycetota; class Actinomycetes; order Micrococcales; family Microbacteriaceae; genus Curtobacterium; species Curtobacterium sp. BRD11. The sequence continues at coordinate 174,051 of NZ_JAUZUZ010000007.1, read as the reverse complement.
GCGCTCGACGTGGTGGCGTCCCTGCAGGCCGAGGGCCGCCTGGTGCCGGCGGGGGCGACGGTCTAGCGGACGGACGCCCGCTGCGGCCGTCCGGCCGTGGGAGCCGTCAGGCCAGGAGCCCGAGGCGCGTCGCGGCGGTGATCGCGGCGACGCGCGTCCCGACGTCGAGCTTCCGGTAGACGTTGTAGACGTGCCGCTTCACCGTGCCGACGGCGAGCCCGAGTTCGGTGGCGATCTCGGCGTTGGACCGCGCATCTGCGACGAGACGGAGCACCTCGAGCTCGCGGTCGCTGAGCGGTGACCCGGCGCGGGCGTCGGTGACCAGGTCGACCGGGAACGTCACGGGACCCGCACCCCTGCGGGTCGCTCGGACGATCCGGCCGACGAGCTCCCGGCTCGGGGTGTCCTTCGTCACGAAGTCCACGGCTCCGGCGTCGAGCAGCGCGCGGCGGAGGACGGCGTCACGGTGCATCGTCAGGACGACGACGCTGATGTGCGGGTGTCGGCGGCGGACGGTGGCGATGGTGGTCCGCGCCGGTGGCCCGTCGAGCTCGACGTCGAGCAGGAGCACGTCGATCGCGGCCGCCTCGGGGGAGTCCAGCACGTCGGACGGGCGCTCCCCGTGCGCGACGACCCGGATCGTCGGGACCGCTGCCAGGATCGTGGCGAGCCCCTCGCGGAAGAGTCGGTGGTCGTCGACGATCGCGACGTGGGTGACGGCGGTCACATGGCTCCCCTCGGGACGGTCAGCCGGACGACGGTGCCCGAGCCCGGGGCGCTCTCGACGTCCAGTCGGGCGCCGAGCACACCGGCCCGCTCACGCATGGTGCGCTGCCCGAGGCGGCCCTCGGCGACGGCGTCGGGAGCGAACCCGGGGCCGTCGTCCCGCACCGTCACGACCACCGTCCCCGGCGACCACGCGAACTCGACGGACGCCGCGGAACCGGGCGCGTGCTTCCGTCGGTTGGTCAGCGCTTCGAGGAGGATCGTCAGCGCCTCCTCGGCCTTCCAGTTCGGCAGGGTGCCGGCGACGCCCGTCGTCGTGATCACCAGGCGGTCGTCCCCCGGGAACAGGTCGTCCACGTGCCGCCGCAGGGCGTCGTCCAGCCGGTCCTGGCCGACCCTGGCGTGCAGGGAGAGCGCGAGGTCCTGCACGTCGGTCAGTGCTCCTCGGAGCAGCCGCGCCGCGGACTCGAGCTGCGCGGTCCGCTCTGCCTCCGCGGGGTCGGTGAGCAGCACCAGGTCGAGGCGCTGCAGTCCCGCGAGCACCCCGTGTGCGACACGGTCGTGCAGGTCGCGGGCGATCTGCTCCCGCGAGTCGAGGTTCGTCGAGGTCACCCGTTGCCGGAGTGCCTCCGTGTACGCGATCGCCCCTGCGGGGAACCGACTCCAGACGCCCGCGTGCAGTGCCCGGGTGGCGCGGAGGACCTCGTCCGTGGTGCGCGCTCCGACCTCGTCGACGAAGACCGGCAGGTAGGCGTCGAACAGCATCTCGGCCGCCAGCATGGCCCCGGCGGGGTGCTGCGCACGTTCGGCGTGCAGGACGCCGGTCGCGAGGTGCTCGGGGTCGAGGTACCGGTCGCTCACGACGCTCGCGGTCCCGTCGCCGGTCGCGTAACGCTCGTGGGCTTCGCTGATCATGGACGTCACGTTGTCCAGGAGGCTCTGCGCGAGGACCGGGTCGTCGGCGAGCTCGGGGAAGTGCGCGCCGATCTCCGCGAGGACGGTGGGGAGCGGGGCGGGGATCGTCATGACGGTTGCGAGCGTAGCGGCCTCCGTCTCGTCGACGTGCTCGACGACCGGGCGTTGTGTCGCCGGACACAGACGCAGAGGAGCGTGCCGGGAAAGCAGCAGGGCCCCGATCCGAGTGGATCAGGGCCCTGCTGTTCTACTGTCTCAACACAGTGTCGGGGTGACAGGATTTGAACCTGCGACCTCCTCGTCCCGAACGAGGCGCGCTACCAAGCTGCGCCACACCCCGCGGTGTGGTTGCTCCGAATCGGAGCGACCAGGAAAGTCTACCGGACGTTCGAGGGTGCTCACGACCATTCGCGGTACACCCGGGCGCGTCGCGGCGGCTCGGGTCAGGAGGTCTTCGCGGTGAGTGTCACGACCACGGCCTCGGGGCGGCAGGAGAACCGCACCGGAGCGTAGATCGACGTGCCGATGCCCGCCGAGACCTCGAGCCACGACCAGTGTCCACGGTGCTGCCAACGGTGCAGACCGCTGACGTACTGCCGGGGCAGGTCGGAGTTCGTGACGAGTGCGCCGACCCCGGGCACCTGCACCTGACCACCGTGCGTGTGCCCGGCGAAGACGATGTCCGCACCCTGGTCGACGAAGGCGTCGAGGACGCGCCGGTACGGGGCGTGGGTGATGCCGATCGCGACGGGGGAGGGGCCGTCCTCGTCCTCGGTCCACGGCACGGCGCTGCGCATCTCGTCGACGTTGGTCGGCAGCAGGTCGAGACGGTCCCAGTCGCGGTGGGCGTCCGAGGTGCCGAACAGTTCGAAGCGCGATCCGCGGAGCTCGATCGCGTGGGCCTGGTCGTTGACGTCGAGCCACCCGAGCGACTCGAAGAACGCGGTCTGCCGGTCGATGTCGAGCTCGACCGGACGGCGGCCGGTGGGGTGGCTGCTCGGGCCGGTGAAGTACTTGAACGGGTTCCGCGGGGAGGGGCCGTAGAAGTCGTTCGAACCGTGCGCGAAGGCGCCCGGGACGCCGCGGAACGGCTCGAGTGCGTACTCGACCGCGGTGTTGGCCGTGGGGTGCCCGAGGTTGTCGCCCGTGTTCACGACGAAGTCGGGCTCGACCAGGCTCAGGTCGCGGAGCCACTGCTGCTTGTCGGCCTGCCAGGGCGCCATGTGGATGTCGGAGAGGTGCAGGACGGTGACGTCCCGGGACCCCGGCGGCAGCACCGGGACGGTCTCCCAGCGGATGCCGAAGCGGCGACGTTCGACGAGGGAACCCCACGCCGCCGTCGCCGCTCCGACGGTCGCGCCCGCTGCGATCACTCCCAGCGCGGCGCGACCACGGTTCACCGGCATTCCTTCGGGGCCTTGCCGTTCTTGTTGCCGAACAGCTGCAGCGTGATGGTCGCGTCCTTGCCGACCGCGGTGCCCTCACCGGGGTCGACCGCGGCGACGCTGCACTTGTTGTCGCCGTCGCCCTTCGCGTAGCCGTCCGAGAGCGCGATCTTCGTGAAGCCGGCATCCTGCAGGGCGCCGCGCGCATCGCTGACGCTCTTCCCGGTGACCTGGGGGACCGTCGTCTGACTGCCGTCGGTCGTGTACACGGTCACGCTGGACCCCGTCGACAGGAGCGATCCCGGGCCCGGGGAGGTCGACGAGACCGTCCCCGGGGTGCCGCCGCCGGGCTGGGCTCCGCCGTCGACGTACGTGAAGCCGGCACCGGCGAGCGTCGCACGGGCCGCGTCCGCGGTCTTCCCGCGGACGTCCGGAACGTTGACGCTGTTGCCGCGCAGCGCGGTCTGCGACGGCGTCGGGAACGGGTCGGCCGGGTGCAGCTGGTTGATCGGGATCATCGCCTGCTGCCACACGTGCGCACGCTGCGACGCGTAGGAGCCGTACCCCGCGGTGTTGTAGTAGTGGCGCAGGTTGTTCTTCGCCCCGTCGGTGTTGCCCTGCCAGTAGGCGGTCGCGACCTTCGAGCTCGCACCCACGAGCCAGATCTGGTCGGCGTCGTCCGTCGTGCCGGTCTTGGCGAACAGCTGCGTGCCGTCCGGGGTCTGGGCGCCCTGCGCGGTGCCGTACTGGATCGTGCCGCGCATCGCGAACGCAGCGGTGGCTGCGACGCTCGGGTCGAGCACCTGCTTGCACTGCTTCGGCTGGCCGCCGAGCTCCTTGCCGGAGGCGTCGGTGACCTGGTCGATCGCGATCGGGGCGCAGTAGGTCCCGCCGTTGGCGATGGTCGCGTACGCCGACGCCATGGTCAGCGGCGCGATGTTGTTGGTCCCGAGGATCGACGACGGGTAGGCGTTCAGCTCCGTCTTCTCGTCGGCGGAGTGCACGCCGAGGTCGACTGCGGTCTGCCGGATGTCGCACAGGTCGAGCTTCGCGGCCATCGACGCGAACGCGGCGTTCACGGAGAGGGCTGTGGCACGGGCGACTGTGAACTGGCCGTTCTCACCCGCGGAGTCGTTCTTCGGAGCCCACGGCGAGGTGATCGTGGAGCCGCACTGGGTCCACTGGGACGTGTTGTGCGGGGTGCCGTTCACGCTCTCGTTCAGGCCGTGCCCGGCCTTGAGCCAGTCGAGCAGCGTGAAGACCTTGTAGGTCGAGCCGACCTGGAAGCCGATCGAGCCGCCGTACTCCTTGTCGACGCTGTAGTTGATGGACGTCGCCGTCGGCGGGGACTGCAGGGACTGGTCGTAGTCCTTGTTCTGGGCCATCGTCAGGATGCGCCCCGTCGACGCCTCGACCGAGTTGAGCGCGCCGCCGAGCTGCAGCCGCGACTCGGTGTTCGGGTCGTAGGTGTTCAGCAGGTCCTTCTGCTGCCCGTTCAGGTTGATGTCCAGCGTCGTCTGGATCTTGTAGCCGCCGTTGCGCCACGCCTGGTCGCGCTCCTTCTGGGTCCCGCCCAGCTGTGACATCTGCTTGACGACCTTGACCGCGTAGTCGCAGAAGAACTGCGCGCCGTTGCCGGCCGCCGACTGGCAGCCCTGGTTCGGCTCGGTCAGGTGCACGTAGTCCTTGGGCTCCGACGCGATCGCCTTGTCGAACTCGTCCTTGGTCAGGTGCTTCTGCGCGTACATCGACTTGAGGATGACGTCGCGGCGAGCCTTGTTCGCCTCGTAGTTCTTCTCGTTCGCCAGGTTGCGCGTGTTCGGGGACTGCACGATCGCGAGGATCGAGGCCGCCTCGGCCGGCGTGAGGTTGGTCGCCGACTTGTTGAAGTAGTGCTGTGCGGCGGCCTGCACGCCGTACGTCTGGTCGCCGAAGTAGGCGATGTTGAGGTACCCGGTCAGGATCTCCTTGTGCGAGTACTTCTTCGCCAGGCCGATGGCGAGCTTCATCTCCTCGAGCTTGCGGGGGATGGTCTGCTCGACGGCGTCGTTGTACGCCTTCTGGCGCTCTTCCTCGGACGGGAGCTCGAGGGCCTGCTGCATCTTGATGTTGCGGACGAGCTGCATCGTCAGGGTCGAGCCACCGCCGGACTCGCCGAGGCCGCCGGCGATGCTGCCGACGCCGGCGCGGACGAGCGAGGTCATGTCGACGCCACCGTGGTCCCAGAAGCGCTTGTCCTCGCCGTCGATCGCGGCGTTCTTCAGCTGGTCGCTGATCTGGTCGTACTTGAGCTCCTCGCGGTTCTGGTCGTAGACCGTCGCGAGCTTGACCGGTTGCCCGTTCGCGTAGGCGTAGATCTCGTTGCGCTGCGGGAGGTCACCGATCTCGATGTACTCCGGCAGGGACTCGAACACGCCGATGGTCGAGGTCGTCGTGACGCCGGCGACGGCGATCGCCGGGGTGACCCCGATCGTGACCAGCAGACCAGCGAGCGCACTGAAACCGACGAAACCGACGAAGGCGCCGATCGCGGAGACGGGCTTGGTCCGCGAGGCAGACTTCTGGGCAGACATAGGATGCAGCCTAAACGACGCCCACGACTGAAAGGCTGGCAAGGAACCGCATGACTCAGTGGGAGTACTTCACCGCTCCGTTGTTCATCCACAACACGGCCGCGATCCTCAACAACTTCGGTTCCGAGGGGTGGGAGCTGGTCCAGGTCGTCAGCGGCCCCGAGGGCGGGCTCGTCGCCTACCTGAAGCGCCCGAAGGCCGACGCGTGAGCACCGCCGACCGCCTCGCGGAGCTCGGTCTGACGATCCCGGAGGTGGCTGCGCCCGTCGCCGCCTACGTGCCGGCCGTCCTCACCGGGCAGTACGTGTACACGGCCGGGCAGCTGCCCTTCGTCGACGGGGCGTTGTCGGTCACGGGCAAGGTCGGTGCCGCGGTCGACGCGGACACCGCCACCGCCCAGGCGCGCGTGGCCGCGCTCAACGCCCTCGCCGCGGTGCAGTCGGTCGCGGGCTCGCTGGACCGGGTCGCCCGGGTCGTCAAGGTGACGGTGTTCGTCGCGTCGGACCCGTCCTTCACCGGGCAGCCCGCGGTCGCCAACGGCGCGTCGACGCTCGTCGGCGAGGTGTTCGGGGACGCCGGCGTCCACGCGCGCAGCGCGGTGGGCGTGGCCGTGCTCCCGCTGGACGCACCGGTCGAGGTCGAGCTGGTGGTGGAGCTCACCGACTGACCGACCGTCAGCGACGCAGCTGACGCGAGCCGCGCCTCCAGACCGGTCGGGAGGCGCGGCTCGCGTCGTTCCGGCTACATGAGCTCTGCGATGGTCGCCATGATCGTCGGGTCGGCGAGCGTCGTCGTGTCGCCGATGCGACGGCCCTCGGCCGCGTCGCGCAGCAGGCGACGCATGATCTTGCCCGAGCGGGTCTTCGGCAGCTCCGGGACCACGACGACCTGCCGGGGCTTCGCGATCGCACCGATGCGCTTGCCGACCCAGTCGCGGAGTTCCTTCGCGACCGCGTCGCGGTCGGCACCCTCGGCCGCCTCGGCGGTCAGGATGACGAACGCGACGACGGCCTGGCCGGTCGTCTCGTCCGCGGCACCGACGACGGCGGCCTCGGCGACGCCCTCGTGCCCGACCAGGGCCGACTCGATCTCGGCGGTGGAGAGCCGGTGGCCGGAGACGTTCATGACGTCGTCGACGCGACCCTGCACCCAGATGTCGCCCTGCCCGTCCAGCCGCGCGCCGTCGCCGGCGAAGTAGCGGCCGGGGAAGCGGCTCCAGTAGGTCTCGACGAAGCGGTCGGGATCGTTCCAGATGCCACGGGCCATCGACGGCCACGGCTCCGTGATCGTCAGGTAGCCGCTCTCGCCGGGGTCGGCGCGGTGGCCCTCCTCGTCGATGATCTCGGCGACGATGCCCGGCAGCGGGGTCTGTGCGGCTCCGGGCTTCAGCTTCGTCACGCCGGGCAGCGCCGAGATCATGATCGCGCCGGTCTCGGTCTGCCACCAGGTGTCGACGATCGGCGTCCGGTCGTGGCCGATGACCTGCCGGTACCACTGCCACGCCTCGGGGTTGATCGGCTCGCCGACGCTGCCGAGCAGGCGGAGGGACTCGAGGCTCCGCGCCTCGGGGATCTGCCGGCCGGCCTTCATCGCGGCGCGGACGGCGGTCGGCGCGGTGTAGAGGACGGTGACGCCGTAGCTGTCGACGATGTCCCACCAGCGGCCGGGCTGCGGCTCGTCCGGGGTGCCCTCGTAGAGCACCTGCGTGACGCCGTTCGCGAGCGGGCCGTAGACGACGTAGGAGTGCCCGGTGATCCAGCCGATGTCGGCGGTGCACCAGTAGACGTCCTTCTCCGGGTGCATGTCGAAGACGTTCCGGTGCGTGTAGGCGGCCTGTGTCAGGTAGCCGCCGGAGGTGTGCACGATCCCCTTCGGCTTCCCGGTGGTGCCCGAGGTGTAGAGCACGAACAGGGGCGTCTCGGCGGGGAACGCCCGCGCCTCGTGCTCGGGGGCTGCCTTCGCGAGCTCGTCGTGCCACCACAGGTCGCGGTCGTTCCAGGCGATGTCGTTGCCGCCGCGCCTGACCACGAGCACGTGCTCGACGGAGTCGGTGCCCTCGCCGGCCAGTGCCTCGTCCACCGCGGGCTTCAGCGGGGAGACCGCGCCGCGCCGCCAGCCCCCGTCGGCGGTGACGACGAGCTTCGCGCCGGCGTCCTCGATGCGGGCGCGCAGGCTCTCGGCGCTGAAGCCGCCGAAGACGACCGAGTGGACGGCGCCGATCCGGGCGACGGCGAGCATCGTGACGACCGCCTCCGGGATCAGCGGCATGTAGACGACCACGCGGTCGCCCTGCGCGACGCCGAGGTCGGTGAGCATGTTCGCGGCGCGTTGCACCTCGGCGGTCAGTTCCGCGTAGGTGATCCGACGCGTGTCGCCGGGTGCACCCTCGAAGTGGATCGCGACCCGGTCGCCGTTGCCCGCGCGGACGTGCCGGTCGAGACAGTTCTCGGCCACGTTGAGGGTGCCGTCGTCGAACCACTTCGCGAACGGCGCGCCCGACCAGTCGAGTGTCCGGGTGAACGGTGTGCGCCAGTCGAGCAGGGTCCGGGCCTGGTCCGCCCAGAACGCCTCGCGGTCGGCGGCGGCCGCCTCGTGCAGGTCCTCCCGCGCGACGGCGTCCGCGACGAAGTCCGCCGGCGGAGCGAAGGTCGGGCCGTCCTCGTGGCGTTCGTCGGCCTGGGTCGGTGTGGACATCGGTGTCCTCTCGCATCGTTGCGGCTGGGGTGCAGTCGGAGACTACCCCCGGTGCGGGACCGTGCTGCGGGGCCCCGCGGACATTCCGGCCGAGGGGTTGCCGAGCACGGGTCGTCATGGGGTACAGTGGTTCCTGCCGGACTCGTTTCCGGTGGCACCGGGCCGGATTCCCCCCAATCCACCGATGTCAAGGCGGCACCGGTTCCCCCCAACAGGTGCCGCCTCTTCTTTTTCCCCGACGCCTGTTGCGCAGCGTCTCCGGGTGGCACGGCTCGATCGGCGTCCTGGTGCCGAAGAGTGGACAGACTTGTCCACGTCCTCGTTGCAGGGCCGCTCGCGACGGCGTCCGCTCGGAGGGTGCCCGGGCGACCGGCCGCCCGGCCCGGTGCCGTCGGTTCCGTGTGGTCGCGTGCGGACACCGAACGGGGTACGGCTTTGCGTGACGGGGTACAACACGGCACTCCGAGGGTGTCGAGCGGGTGGCGTCCACACGACATACCGATTCCTGCCGCGGCCGCCACAGACCGACCTAGCGTCGACCGCATGCACCGCCACCGAGCCGACGCCCCCGGGGCCGATCACGACGCCGCCGGTCCCGGCGCCCCTGCTGAGCCGGGCGGCGTGCCGTTCCTGCCGGGCGCCGCGCGTGCTCGGCGGCGCAGGGCCCTCGATCCGTCGGTGTTCGAGGAGCTCGCGGCCCTGGTCGCGGACGCGGAGACGACCGACGTGCTCGTCGTCGGCGGGCAGGGCACCTGGATCGACCGGGGTCGCGGCCTCGAACGCGTCCGCCCCGAGCTCCCGGAGCGGCGTGCGCGAGCGCTCGCCGCCGAGCTCGTCGCCCTCGGCGGCCGCCACGTCGACGAGACCACGCCGTGCGCCGACGTGCGGCACGGCGACGGGGTGCGCGTGCACGTCGTCCTCGCGCCGGTGTCCGTCGGCGGCACCGCGCTGTCCGTCCGGCTGCCGCGACCGGAGCGCCCGACGCTCGCCGGCCTGGAACGCCTCGGTGCCTTCCGGGTCGTGCCCCGGGCCGTGCTCGAGGACGCGGTCGCCCGGAGGCGCAACGTCCTGGTCACGGGCGCCACCGGCAGCGGGAAGACGACCGTGCTCGCGGCGATGCTCGGCGCGGTGCCGCACGACGAGCGGATCGTCACGGTCGAGGACACCGCGGAGCTCCGGGTCGAGCACCCGCACGTCGTCACGCTCGAGGCGAGACAGGCGACCGCCGAGGGCACCGGTGCGCTCGGGCTCGACCGGCTCGTGCGCGAGGCACTCCGGATGCGCCCGGACCGGTTGGTGGTGGGGGAGTGCCGGGGTGCCGAGGTCCGTGAGCTCCTCGGGGCCCTGAACACCGGGCACGACGGCGGGGCCGGCACCCTGCACGCGAACGGTCTCGCCGACGTCGGAGCGCGGCTCGAGGCCCTCGGGGCACTGGCCGGTCTCGTCCCGCAGGCGCTCGCGCGACAGGTCGTCAGCGCGGTCGACCTCGTCGTGCACGTCGAGCGGCGGTCGTCGTGGCGGGGGATCACGGCGGTCGGGACGTGCGGGATCGACCGCGACGGGCGGCTCGAGGTCCGCCCGGTCGGACGCGCCGGCCCGTGAGTCGCCGCCGCGGTCGGGTCGGTCCGGACGCTGCCGGAGCCGCGCGCGTGCTGGACCGGGTCGCGGTGCTCGTCGGTGCGGGGGTGCCACCACCTCGGGCCTGGGCCCTCGTGGGTGGCGTGCCCGAGGCCGACGCTCCCGCCTGGCAGGACGTCCGCCTCGTCCTGCAGGTGGCGGAGCGGACCGGGGCGCCCTCTGCCGGTGCCCTGCGCGCCCTGGCCGCGGCGATGCGCCGGACGGCCGCGTCCGACCGTGCCGTCCGGGTCGCCCTCTCCGGACCGCGCACGAGTGCTCGGGTCGTGCTGGCGCTGCCGCTCCTCGGGCTCGGACTCGGTTCGGTGTGGGGTGCGGACGCGTTCGTCGTGCTCCTCACCCGGCCGGTCGGCTGGATCTGCTGCGCAGCGGCGGCCGGACTCGTGCTCGTCGGGCAGCGCTGGACCCGACGGCTGGTCGACGCCGTGACGCCGGACGGGCACGTGCCGGGCATCCTGCTCGACGCGTGGGCGGTGGCGCTGACCGGCGGCGGGTCGTGGCAGTCGGCGGAAGCAGCCGTGCGCGGAGCCCTCGGAGCAACCACCGGTGACGGGGTCGCGGCGGCGCGGCTGCACGAGGTGCTTGTCCTGAGTCGTCGCGCCGGGGTGCCCGCCGCGGAGCTGCTGCGCGCCGCTGCCGAGGACGCCCGGGACGACGCCGCTGCGGCGGGCCTCGCTGCGGCGGAGCGACTGGCCGTCCGGCTCGTGCTGCCGCTCGGCGTGTGCGTCCTGCCGGCGTTCGTCCTGGTGGGCGTCGTGCCGGTCGTGGTCGGGGTCCTCTCCTCCACCGTCGGTGGTCTCCGCTGAACCGTCCACAGACCGACCCGCCGAGCGTCGGACGGTGCCCCCGGTGGGCGAACGTGGGACCACCACAGAGAGAGGGGAACACCATGACCGACTCGACACCTCCGCAGCCGACACGGGTCCCGGCGCCGGTGCCGTCACCGGGAGACACGGCGGGCGTCGCCCGAGGGTGGGCCGCGAGCGTGCACGTCCCCGCTCGTCCCGGTGCCGGACGTCGTCGGTGCCGCCCCGGGGACGACCGCGGGTCGGCCACCGCCGAGTACGCCGTCGTCATCCTTGCCGCGGTGGCGTTCGCCGGTGTGCTCGTCGCCGTGATGCGCTCGGGCGAGGTACAGCAGATCCTGACCGACCTCGTCCGCGGGGCACTGGTCCCGTGACCGGGCTCCGTCCGTCCGCGTCCGACCGCGGCAGTGTGACCGTGGAGTTCGCCGTCGGGCTCCCGGTCGTCGCCCTCGTCCTGGTCTCCCTGGTCGCCGGCGTGGTCCTGGTCGACCGTGCCGGGCGGCTCGGGTCGGTCGCCGGCACGGCGGCACGGGCGCTCGGGCGCGACGACGAGCGGACGGCCGCCGCGGCACTCGCCACCGTGCCCGGTTCCACCTCACGGGTCCGCCACGAGGACGGTCTGGTGTGCGTGGACGTGCAGGGGACCCCGGCCGGTCCCTTCGCGGTCCTGCCGCTCCGCGCGACCGGCTGCGCGGCAGGAGGGGGCGGATGACGCGGCCGTCGGGACCCGACCGGCGCGTGCGGCCGACCGGGACCGTCGCGGTCCGCAGGGCACCGGACCGCGGTTCGGTGACCGTCGCCCTCGTCGCCGTGCTGGCGCTCGCGCTGCTCGTCGGCTCCGCGGCGCTCGCCGGTGCTCGGACGCGCGTGCTGCTCGAACGGACGCGCACCGCCGCCGACGCCGCAGTGCTCGCCGCCGCTGCGGTGCTCGTGCACCGTCTTCCCGGCGCCCCCTGCGCCGTCGCCGGACGCGTGGCACGCGCCAACGGTGCCGCACTCGACGCCTGCGCCACCGCGGGCTCCGCCGCCCGGGTCCGGACGGTGGCGGGCTCCGGACCGTTCGCCGTGAGCGCAGTGGCCGTCGCCGGGCCGCCACGCGGGCTGCCCGACCAGTGTGTGTATGGTGTGCACGTCGGCCCCCGGTCACCGTTGTCCCGGTCGACCCGGACACCGTTGCGGTCCTGGGCCGGCGCGCACCATCGATCAAGGAGTCACGTGCCAGGCACGAAGAAGCTCGTGATCGTCGAGAGCCCTGCGAAGGCGAAGACGATCGCGCAATACCTCGGCGACGGATACGAGGTCCAGGCGTCCGTCGGACACATCCGCGACCTCGTCGAGCCCAAGAACCTGCCGGCTGAGCTCAAGAAGGGCTCCCTCGGGAAGTTCTCGGTCGACGTCGACAACGGCTTCGAGCCCTACTACGTCGTCTCCGACGCGAAGAAGAAGACCGTCACCGAGTTGAAGCGCGCCCTGAAGGACGCCGACGAGCTCTTCCTCGCAACAGATGAGGACCGCGAGGGCGAGGCGATCGCGTGGCACCTCCTGCAGGTGCTCAAGCCGAAGGTGCCGGTCAAGCGCATGGTGTTCCACGAGATCACCAAGGAGGCCATCCAGCGTGCGAAGGAGGCCACCCGTGAGCTCGACACCGCCCTGGTCGACGCGCAGGAGACCCGCCGCATCCTCGACCGTCTCTACGGGTACGAGGTCTCGCCGGTGCTGTGGCGCAAGGTCGGCCCCGGGCTGTCCGCCGGTCGTGTGCAGTCGGCGGCGACGCGACTCGTCGTCGACCGGGAGCGCGAGCGCCTGGCGTTCGTGTCGGCGAACTACTGGGACCTGACGGCTCGGTTCGAGAAGGTCGGCGACACCGCCTTCACGGCGCGCCTCGCCCGACTGCAGGGCACCCGTGTCGCCTCGGGTCGCGACTTCGACGACCGCGGCTCGCTCAAGGGCGAGGCCGTCCGCCTGGACGAGGCCTCGGCCGCGGCGCTCACCACCGTGCTCGAGCGGGCCGGCGACGCCGTCGTCCGCAGCGTCGAGTCGAAGCCGTACACCCGTCGGCCCGCCGGACCGTTCACGACGTCGACCCTGCAGCAGGAGGCGGCTCGCAAGCTCCGCTTCTCCGCTCGGCAGACGATGAGCGTCGCGCAGTCGCTGTACGAGAACGGCCACATCACCTACATGCGTACGGACTCCTCGTCGCTGTCGCAGCAGGCGATCACCGCCGCGCGCAAGCAGGCCTCGGCGCTGTACGGGCCGGAGACGATCCCCGACAAGCCACGCAGCTACGCCGGCAAGAGCAAGAACGCGCAGGAGGCCCACGAGGCCATCCGCCCCGCCGGCGACACGTTCCGCACCCCGTCCGAGATGAACGGCGTGCTGCGGGGCAACGACTGGAAGCTCTACGACCTCATCTGGAAGCGGACGGTCGCCTCGCAGATGGCCGACGCCAAGGGTTCGACCGCGTCGGTCGTCCTCGGCATCACGTCGACCGACAGCGTCGCAGGGGTCGCCTCGACGGCGAACGGGACGGACGCCGAGTTCACCGCGTCGGGCACCGTGATCACCTTCCGCGGCTTCCTCAACGCCTACGAGGAAGGCCGCGACGAGGAGCGCCACGGCGGGGGCGAGAACGGCGATGCCAAGCTCCCGCAGATGGCCGAGGGCGACCACCTCGGCGTCACCGAGGTCGAGGCCAAGGGCCACGACACGTCGGCTCCGCCGCGTTACACCGAGGCGAGCCTGGTGAAGACGCTCGAGGAACTCGGCATCGGTCGTCCGTCGACCTACGCCGCCATCATCTCGACGATCATGGACCGCGGGTACGTCACGCAGCGCGGGAGTGCCCTCGTCCCGAACTGGATCGCGTTCAGCGTGGTCCGGCTCCTCGAGGACCACTTCGGCGACCTCGTGCAGTACGACTTCACCGCCGGCATGGAAGAGGACCTCGACCGCATCGCGAGCGGCGACGCCGACCGCACCGACTGGCTCAAGGGCTTCTACTTCGGCGGCGACGACCACCGCGGGCTCCGGACCGTCATCGACAACCTGGGCGAGATCGACGCGCGCGACATCAACTCCGTCGAGCTCGCGCCGGGTCTGACCCTGCGGATCGGGCGGTACGGCCCCTACATCGAGGTGCCGAGCGACGACCCCGAGAAGCCCCGTCGCGTCAACGTGCCCGAGGACCTGGCGCCCGACGAGCTGACGACCGACAAGGCCCGCGAGCTCGTCGAGGCACCCGTCGTGGGCGACCGCGTGGTGGGCATCAACCCCGAGACGGGCAAGGAGGTCCTGGCGAAGGACGGTCGCTTCGGGCCGTACGTCACCGAGCGCACCCCCGAGCCCGAACCGACCGTCGACCCGTCGACGGGCGAGGTCACCGAGCCGGCCGCCGATGCAGCACCCGCAGCCGCGGACCAGGCGACCACCACCGCGAAGGGCGCGAAGGCCCCCGCGAAGAAGACGACGAAGAAGGCCGCGGCGCCGAAGGAACGCACCGCGTCGCTCTTCAAGTCGATGGACCCGCAGACCGTGGACCTCGAGACCGCGCTCAAGCTCCTCGACCTGCCCCGCGTCGTCGGCAAGGACCCGGAGTCCGGCGACGACATCACGGCGCAGAACGGTCGTTACGGCCCGTACATCAAGAAGGGCACGGACACCCGCACGCTGCCGAGCGAGGACGCGATCTTCGAGATCGACCTGCCCGGTGCGGTGGAGCTCTTCGCGCAGCCCAAGTACGGCGGCCGACGCGCTGCCACGGCCGCGCTCAAGGAGTTCGAGGCGGACCCCGTGTCCGGGAAGCCCATCAAGGTGAAGGACGGCCGCTTCGGTCCGTACGTCACCGACGGTGAGACGAACGCGACGATCCCGCGCGGCGAGGACGTCGAGACCGTCGACCACGCCCGTGCCGTGCAGCTGCTCGCGGACAAGCGTGCCAAGGGGCCGGTGAAGAAGAAGGCGCCGGCGCGGAAGACCGCGGCCAAGAAGAAGTGACCGGGCGCTTCATCACGCTCGAGGGCGGCGACGGCGCGGGCAAGACCACCCAGGCCGAGCTCCTCAGCAGATGGCTCGAGGAGCACGGTCGGACGGTCGTCCGCACGCGTGAACCCGGCGGCACGGAGCTCGGGCAGCGCATCCGCGAGATGGTGCTGCACGAGCGCGGGCACGTCTCGGCGCGCGCCGAGGCCCTCCTCTACGCCGCGGACCGGGCGCACCACGTCGAGACGGTCGTCCGCCCCGCGCTCGCCCGGGGGGAGGTCGTCCTGCAGGACCGGTACATCGACTCGTCGGTGGCGTACCAGGGCGTTGCACGGGGTCTGGGTGCCGAGCGCATCCGCTCGGTGTCCGACTGGGCGGCCGACGGCCTGCTCCCGGACCTGACGGTGCTGCTCGACCTCGACGTCACGGTCGGGCGGAGCCGGGTCGCGGCAGCTCGGGGCGACGTCTTCGACCGCCTGGAGTCCGAGGCGGCGTCGTTCCACGAGACCGTCCGACGGGCCTTCCTGGACGCTGCCGATGCGGAGCCGGAACGCTTCCTCGTCGTGGACGCCGGGCAGCCTGCCGACACGGTCCACCGCGCGGTCCGCGCCGCGGTCGGTGCCGTCGTCGGGATCGCGGACGAGGACGGTCCGGCGTGACGGTGGCTGCTGACAGGATGTCCTCGTGAGCGTGTGGGACGGCCTGACCGGACAGGACGACGCCGTCGCGGCCCTGCGCAGTGCGGCCGAGGCTCCCGACGGGACCGGTGGCATGACCCACTCGTGGTTGATCACCGGGCCGCCCGGGTCCGGCCGGTCGAACGTCGCCACCGCCTTCGCTGCCGCCCTGGTCGGTGCCGGAGCGGACGACGACCACGCCCTGCGGCAGATCACCGCGCGCACGCACCCCGACGTGTCGGTGCTCACCACACAACGCGTCATCATCACGATCGACGAGATCCGTCAGCTGGTGACGTCGTCGTACTACTCGCCCTCGGTCGGTCGGTACCGCGTGGTGATCATCGAGGACGCCGACCGCATGACGGAGCGCACCTCCAACCTGCTGCTCAAGGCACTCGAGGAGCCGCCGGAGCGGACGGTGTGGATCCTGTGCGCGCCGAGCGAGGCGGACCTGCTACCGACGATCCGGTCCCGCGTGCGCTCGGTGCGGCTCCGGGTGCCCGACGTCGCGTCCGTCGCGGAGCTCATCGTGGCCCGGACCGGGGTCGACCGGGCCCTCGCGACCGATGCCGCGCGGCAGGCGCAGAGCCACATCGGGATGGCGCAGCGACTGGCGACGAGCGAGGACGCCCGCGCACGCCGACGCCGGACACTCGAGACCGTGCTCGGGGTGCGCTCGGTCGGCGACGCCGTGATGGCCGCCGCCGAGCTCCTGGCGGTCGCCGACGAGGACGCCAAGGCGATCACGCAGCAGCGGGACGGCGAGGAGCGGGACGCAGCCCTGCGGTCACTCGGCGTGGAGCCGGGCGGCACGGTGCCACCGGCGCTGCGGTCGCAGCTGCGGGCGCTGGAGGAGGACCAGAAGCGCCGGGCGACCCGCAGCCTGCGCGACGGACTCGACCGGATCCTCGTCGACGTCTCGTCGCTGTACCGCGACCTGCTCCTGCTCGGCCTCGGTGCGCCGGCAGAGCCGGTGAACCTGTCGATGCGCGACCAGCTGGACCGGGCGCTCGAGGTGGTGCCGCCGTCCGCGGCGCTCGAGGTGCTCGACGCGGTGTCGCTCGCCCGCTCGCGGATCGCGGCGAACGTCGCGGCACTGCTCGCGCTCGAGGCGCTGCTCGTGACCGTGGCCCGCGCGACCCGCTGACCCGCGTGGCCCGCTGACCCGCGCGACCCGCTGGCCCGCGCCACCCTGACCCGTGCGGCCCGCGCCACCCTGACCCGCGCGGCCCGGACCGCCGTGACACCGGACCCCTGGCGACCAGGGTCGCGGGGCGGGCGTGCGCCGAGCCTCCCGGCCGGTCAGCCTCCACCCACCGGACCCTGCGCGACCCCGCAGCCGATCGCCCCGACCACCGTGAGAAGATCGCGACATGCCCGAAGCCGCACCCGGACTGCGTGAGCGCAAGCGCCGCGCCACCCGTCTCGCGATCCAGCAGGCCGCCCTGCGGATCGCACTCGACTCCGGCTGGCCCGCCGTCACCGTCGACGAGATCGCCCGACGAGCGGACGTGTCCCCGCGGACGTTCTTCAACTACTTCCCGAGCAAGGAACAGGCGCTCCTCGGGGACGACCCGACGCTGCCGACGGGACCGGCGCTCGACACCTTCCGCGCCGGGGGACCGAGCGGCGAGCTCCTGTCCGACCTCGGCACCCTGCTCGTGCACGCGACGGGCGAGCTGGTGGAGGAACGCGGGCTGCTCGCGGAACGGCAGCAGGTGCTCCGCGCCGCTCCGGAGCTGTTCACGCGGCGGATGGCCTCGATGAAGGAGTTCCAGGCCGAGATCGAGGAGGCCGTGGCGGGGCGGCTCGCGGACACGGAGCCGGACCTGGCGTCGGACCCGGACGCGCTGCGGCGCCGCGCCCGGCTGGCGTCGGTGGTGGCGCTGGCAGCGCTCCGACACGCCTGGTGGGAGTGGTCCGACGGGGCCACCGAGACGCAGCTGACCGAGGAGCTCCAGCGGTCGTTCGACGAGCTCGGCGCGCTCGTTTCGCGTTCGCTCGTCTGAACCTGTATAGTCATTGCTCGTGCCGCTCCGGGAACGGAGCGTCCGCCGCCTTAGCTCAGTCGGCAGAGCGATTCACTCGTAATGAATAGGTCGTCGGTTCGATTCCGACAGGCGGCTCGACACCGGAACCCCCGGTCGGACAGTGTCCGACCGGGGGTTCCGTCGTTGCCGAGCGGTCCGGCTAGGGCAGGTAGTAGGTCGGGTTCGGCAGCTTGATGCTCCGGTCCGACGATCCGCCGAGCAGGTCGCTGTACTGGTCGCCGAGGTTCGCGACCACGTCGTACCCGCCGCCGGCGGGGGACTCGATGTGCGCCCGGGTCTGCGCCTTGTACTCGACGGTCGTGCACTTCGCGGCGGCGCAGGTCACGTACGACGGCTGCTGGGAGCTGCCGGTGCCGGTCCACTTCGTGTAGTAGGTCCGGTTCCCGTCGGTGGTCGCGGCGAACTGCGGGTAGCCGACGGCGTGCAGGTTCGCGATGGTGGCGTCCTGCTGCGCCTCGTTCCGACCGGTCACGCCGATGACGGTGCAGCCCGCCTGCTGCGCGGCGGCGACGAGCGTCGGCATGCCCGGCGTCGCGGGGAAGCGCTGGTCCTGCACCCACTCGTCCTGCAGTGCGGGGTCGAACACGAAGTGCATCGCGGCGACCTCCATGTCGTAGGTCCACAGCGTCGTGTCGTCGGCGTCCAGGACGATCGCCGGGTTGCGGTGCTGCTGCCGGGCGACGGCGCACTGCCGGGCGATCGCGGGGGCCTGCCGTGCCACGAGCCGGGCCGTCTCGCGGACGTAGGGGGAGTCGGTGCGGTTCGCGAGTCCGGTGCCGGGGTCGCCGTAGTAGGTGGCGATGGTCTTCTTGACGGAGTCGATGTTCGGGATGCCCTCGCCGCCCTGCGTGGCGCCGGAGGAGCCGTCGGCGGCCATCGTGAAGTGGGTCCTCGGGGCGAGGCGGGGTTCGCGGACGCCGGGCAGGTCCGCCGAGGGCAGGGAGTACGTGGGGTTCGGCAGCTTCAGCGTCCGGTCGGCGTACCCGCCCTGCAGGTCGCTCCACTGGTCACCGACGTTCAGTGCGATGTCGTAGCCGAGGTCCTGCTCGATGTGCTTCCGGGTGAGTGCCTTGTACTCGACGGTGGTGCACTTCGCGGCTGCGCAGGTGATCCAGGACGGCTGCTGGGACGCGCCGGTCCCCGTCCACTTCGTGAAGAAGTGGTCCTCGGAGAAGGCCGTGTAGCCGACCTTCGCCAGGTTCTGCACGGTCGCCGTCTTCTGGTCGTCGGTGCGGCCGGTCAGGCCGAACACGGTGAAGCCCATCGCCTGCGCGCGGTTCACGAAGCCGACCATGGACGGGGTCGCGGGGAAGCGCTGGTCCTGCACCCACTCGTCCTGGCGCGCGGGGTCGAAGACGAAGTGCATGTCCGCGACCTCCATGTCGTAGGTCCACAGCGTGGTGTCGTCGGCGTCGAGGACGATCGCCGGGCGCTGCCCGTGCCGGACGGCGCGGTCGTGGATGCGGCGGAGCTGGCGCGTCTCGCGGTCGACGATCGACCGCACCTCGCGGACGTAGGGGGAGTCGGTTCGGTTCGCGAGTCCGGTGCCGGGGTCGCCGTAGTAGGTGGCGATGGTCTTCTTGACGGAGTCGATGTTCGGGATGCCCTCGCCGCCCTCGGTGGCGCCGGAGGAGCCGTCCGCGGCCATCGTGAAGTGCGTCCTCGGGGCGAGCGAGGAGTCGGGGCCGTGAGCGGGCGGCGTCCAGCCGTGCGCGTCGGCCGGCGCCGCGGTGAGGACGGTGGACACGACGAGGAGTGCCGCGCTCGTGGCGACGGCGGTGCGGAGGGATCGGCGCATGGAGACCTGGTGACCTTCGAGTCGGGGACCGCCCCCGATCGGGGGACAGCAGCACGCTAGTTGTCGGTCAGCCGAGTGGTCCATGTGGGTCCGTACAGGTGCCCGCCGCGTCGTCGCCCGGCGACCGGCTGGTAGACAGGTGCCATGACGGTTCGCTGGGGAGTCATCGGTACGGGCGGCATCGCCCACTCGTTCGTGGCGGACTGCACCGCCGCGGGGATCGACTTCGTCGCGGTGGGGAGCCGCACGCGCGAGTCCGCCGAAGCCTTCGCCGCCGAGCACGGCATCGCCCGCGCGCACGGCTCCTACGCAGACCTGGTCGCCGACCCGGACGTCGACGCCGTCTACGTCGCCACACCGCACTCGCGTCACGCCGAGGACGCCCTGCTCGCGATCGACGCCGGCAAGCACGTCCTGGTCGAGAAGGCGTTCACCATCACCGCGGCCGAGGCGCGTCGGGTGGTCGACGCCGCCCGCCGCGCCGACGTCGCCGTGACCGAGGCGATGTGGACCCGCTTCCTGCCGCAGATGCGGATGATCCGCGAGCTCGTGGCCGAGGGGCGCATCGGACGCCCGCGCCTGGTCGAGGCCACCCACCACCAGGCCCTGCCCAGCGATCCCCGCCACCGGCTGAACGACCCGGCGCTCGGCGGCGGCGCGATCCTCGACCTCGGCGTGTACCCGATCTCGTTCGCGGTGGACGTGCTCGGTGTGCCGACCGCGGTCACGGCCGCGGGCACGCTGAGCGACCAGGGCGTCGACACCCAGATGGGCCTGGTGCTCACCCACGAGGGCGGTGCCCAGTCGATGATCCACTTCAGCCTGGACCTGCGGAGCCCGAACACCGCGTCGATCATCGGCGAGGACGGGCGCATCGACCTCGACGACACCTGGTACACGCCCACCACGTGGCGGCTCCGTGACCGCGACGGCACGGTCCTCGAGGAGTTCGACTCGCGCGAGGAGCTCGCCGGCTACGCCCACGAGGCGCGTGCGTTCGAGGCGATGGTCACCTCCGGGACGCACGAGGGCGGCCCGATGGACCCCGAGGAGACGATCGCGATCACGGCCGTCATGGACGAGGCCCGCCGGCAGGTGGGCGTCCGCTACGCGGCCGACGACGACGGATCGGACGCGCCGTCGGCCGACTGACGTCCGCCGGCGGGTGCGCCGGTGACCGATCCGGTCTGGAGGCTCCTCCCGCGGTTCCGTAGTATCGGTCGCGATGTCCGACCAGCAGCCCACGTCGAAGTCCGTCCCGGCACGCCTCCGCGGCGCCGTCGGGTCCCTACGCCGCTCCGCGGCTCGCCGACCGGTCCCGTGGATCGCCGGTGGTCTCGTCGGTGTCCTCCTGCTGGGCTCGGGCGCCTCGGTCGCCGTGGCTGCCGCGACGATGCCGTCCCGCCCGTCCGCGGCGACGCGGTCGGCCGCCGCGACGCCCGCGCCGTCGGACACGCCCCGGAGCTCCGCGACACCGAGTGCGACGCCGACGGACGAGTCCCGCTCGGTGCCGGACGACGCCGCCGGCCCGTCGGCCCTGCGGACCTGCACGATCGACGCCGCGGCCTCGGCAGCCGGCCTCGGGTCCTTCGAGGGCTTCGTCATGGACGCGGAGTCCGGGGAGACGCTGTTCTCGCGGAACGGGGAGGAGGCGGCACAGACCGGCAGCGTGATGAAGACGCTGACGAGCGCCACGGCCCTCGCGGTCCTCGGCGGCGACCACCGCATCCCGACCACGGTGACGAAGGAGGCCGACGGCACCGTCGCGCTCGTCGGCCACGGCGATGCGACGCTCTCGGCCGGCAACGGCACGGTGTACCCGGGCGCGCCGACCCTCGCGCAGCTCGCACAGCAGGTGAAGGCGGCCCTCGGTGACGCCCCGGTGACGACGATCGTCGCCGACGACAGCTACTGGGACGACGCCGACGCGTGGGACCCGACCTGGCCGGAGAGCGAGCGCACCATCGGGTACCAGCCCCGGGTCACCGCGCTCATGGTCGACGGCGACCGGGCGAACCCGGCCGCTGCGACCTCGCCCCGCTCCACCGACCCGGTCGGTCGCGCCGGAGCAGCCTTCCGCACGGCACTGGCGAACGCGGGCGTCGCAGGAGCCGGGAACGCGCAGGTGGTGCAGCGCGCGACCACGAGCACGGACCAGATCGCCTCGGTCTCCTCGCAGCCGGTGTCGACGCTGATCGGGCAGATGATCCCGAACTCCGACAACACCCTGGCCGAGATGCTGGCGCGCGTCTCGTCGAAGGAGTCCGGTGCAGGCGGGTCGGCGGCGTCGCTGACCGGCGTCTACCAGGAGGCACTCGCCGGCTACGGCGTCGATCCCGCGGGCATCACGATCAAGGACGGCTCGGGGGAGAGCGCGGCGAACGCGGTGTCGCCGTCCTTCGTCGCCCACCTGATGGTCGCGGTCGCCGCGGGCGAGAAGGGCCTCGGCGTGCTGTCCGGGGCGCTCCCCGTCGCCGGCGTGTCCGGCACCCTGTCGAGCCGGTTCACGGGGGAGAACGCGGTCGCGCGCGGCAAGGTGCACGCGAAGACCGGGTGGATCGACAGCGCGAACACGCTCGGCGGGTACATCGACGCGGCGGACGGCCGACGCCTCACCTTCGCGTTCTACGCGATCGGGTCCCCGCGTGCCGCGGCGCTGCCGGCGCTCGACGCGGTCACCGCGGCGACGTACCGGTGCGGTGGGAGCCTGACCTCGTCCTGACGTCCACGCAGCCGCAGGGTGCCGGGTGCAGGATGGGTGCATGGCCAGGGCACTGCTCGTCGTCGACGTCCAGAACGACTTCACGGAGGGCGGTGCGCTCGGTGTGACCGGGGGCGCGGCCGTCGCGGAGCGCATCAGCGCGTTCCTCCGTCGGCACGCGGACGAGTACGACCTCATCGTCGGCTCCCGTGACTGGCACCACGGCGACGACGACAACGGCGGACACTTCGCCGGACCCGAGGGGCCGGACTTCGTGGACACGTGGCCGGTGCACTGCGTCGGCGGCACGCCCGGTGCGGCGTACCACCCGGACCTCGACACGAGCGTCATCGACGTCGACGTGTTCAAGGGGCGGGGCCGGCCGGACTACTCGGCGTTCCAGGCGAGCACGGACGACGGCACCGCGCTGCCGGACCTCCTCGCCGACCGTCGGGTGACGACGGTGGACATCGTCGGCATCGCCACCGACCACTGCGTGCGCGCCACGGCGCTCGACGCGCGGGCCGCCGGGTACGACGTCGCCGTCTACGACGACCTCGTGGCCGGGGTGGACCCGGACCGCAGCGCACGGGCCCTGGACGAGATCAGCGCGGTCGGCGGGCACGTCGACCACAGCGACATGGACGAGGGGCTCGCGAACCCCGGAGGAGCAGTACTGTGACCGCACCCACCACCACGACCAGCGGACCCACCCCGGCCGGCCCGACCACCATCGTCTCGGACGACCACGTCACCGTCGCCGACGTCCCCACCGGGCTGTTCATCGGTGGCGAATGGCGTTCCGCGAGCGGTGGCGCGACCTTCCCCGTCCGCGACCCCAGCACGGGCGAGGTCCTCGCCGAGGTCGCCGACGCGACGCCCGACGACGGCATCGCCGCCCTCGACGCCGCCGTGGCCGCGCAGGAGGCCTGGGCCTCGACCGCGCCGCGGCGACGGTCGGACATCCTCCGCCGGGCGTTCGACCTGGCTCACGAGCACGAGGACGACCTCGCCGCCCTGATGACGCTCGAGATGGGCAAGCCCCTCGCCGAGTCCCGGGGCGAGGTCGCCTACGGCAGCGAGTTCCTCCGGTGGTTCTCGGAGGAGGCCGTCCGCATCTCGGGTGACTACCGCACCAACCCGGAGGGCACCGGACGCGGCATCGTGCTCCGACGCCCCGTCGGTCCCGTCTACGCGATCACGCCGTGGAACTTCCCCCTCGCGATGGCGACGCGCAAGATCGGCCCGGCACTCGCGGCCGGCTGCACGGTCGTGCTGAAGCCGGCGGACCTCACGCCGCTCACGACGCTCTTCCTGGTCGAGTTGTTCCGCCGCGCCGGGCTGCCCGACGGGGTGCTCAACGTGGTGCCCTCGCGCGATGCGAAGGCGCTGTCGGAGCCGATCATCGCCGACCGCCGGCTGCGCAAGCTCACCTTCACCGGTTCGACGCCGGTCGGGTCGGCACTCCTCAAGCAGGCCGCCGACAACGTCCTCAAGACGAGCATGGAGCTCGGCGGCAACGCTCCGCTCCTCGTCTTCGACGACGCCGACCTCGACGAGGCGGTCACGGCGGCGATGCAGGCCAAGTTCCGCAACGTCGGCGAGGCCTGCACGGCGGCGAACCGCTTCTTCGTGCAGGAGGGCATCGCCGAGTCCTTCACCGCGGCGCTCACCGCGAAGGTCGACGGACTGCGGATCGGCCGGGGCACCGAGGACGGGACCACCATCGGTCCGCTCATCGACGACCGCGCCGTGGACAAGGCCGCCGGGCTCGTCGACGACGCCGTGCAGCGGGGTGCCCGACTCGTGACCGGCGGGGAGCGGGTCGACCGTCCGGGCACGTTCTACGCACCGACGGTGCTCGACGAGGTCCCGCCGGGGTCGGACATCCTCACCACCGAGATCTTCGGGCCGGTCGTGTCGATCACGCGGTTCGCCACCGAGGAGGAGGGCATCCGCCTCGCGAACGACACCGAGTACGGGCTCGTCGCGTACGCGTTCACGACCGACCTCCGGCGCGGTCAGCGGCTCGCCGAGCGTCTCGAGACGGGCATGCTCGGGCTGAACACGGGCGTCGTGTCGAACGCGGCGTTCCCGTTCGGCGGGGTCAAGTCCTCGGGGCTCGGCCGCGAGGGTTCGCACGAGGGCCTCGAGGAGTACCTGGAGTCGGTCTACGTCCTCACGCCGGACCCCTTCGCCGCCTGACCCCCCTCCGCACGACGCAACGTCGGCGGTTCCCCGCAGCGGTACAGCCCTGCGAGGAACCGCCGACGTTGCGTTCCGCGGGATCGACGTCAGACGAGCAGCTGGTGCTTGGCGAGGTCCCGGTAGAGCGGAGTGGACTGCACGAGCTCCGAGTGCGTGCCCGTGCCGACGACACGGCCGTGCTCGAGCACGACGATGACGTCGGAGTCGACGACGGTCGACAGCCGGTGGGCGATGACGAGCAGCGTCCGGTCGGCCGCGACGGCGTCGATCGCGAGCCGCATCTTCTGCTCGTTCACCCCGTCGAGGGACGACGTCGACTCGTCGAGCAGCAGGATCGGGGGAGCGGCGAGCAGCGCCCGGGCGATCGCGAGCCGTTGCCGCTCACCGCCGGACAGCATGACGCCGTCCTCACCGACCTGGGCGTCGAGCCCGCGGGGGTCGCGGTGCAGCACGTCGCCGAGGTTGACGGCCTCGAGCACCCGGACGCACTCGGCCTCGGACGCGTCGGGGGAGCCGAGCAGCAGGTTCGCCCGGATGGTGCCGGCGAGCACGGGGGCGTCCTGCTCGACGTACCCGATCTGCGCGCGGAGCTCGGCGCGGTCGAGCCCGCGGACGTCGACGCCGCCGAGCCGGATCACGCCCGAGGTCGGGTCGTAGAAGCGCTCGATGAGCGCGAGCGTCGTGGACTTGCCGGCCCCGGAGGGGCCGACCAGCGCCACTCGCGCGCCGCGGGGCACGCGGAACGACACGTCGTCCAGCACCACGTCCTCGGCGGAGGGTGCGGCGTCGACGGCACCCGAGCCTCCCGACCGGTCCGTCGCGCTGCCCGCGCCCGACGCGCTACCCGCGCCCGACGCTCCGTCCGCGCCCGACGCATCCGCAGCCCGCGCGTAGCGGAACGTCACGTGCTCGAACGCGATCGCGTCGTCGGTCTCCGTCGCCGCGGCGACCCGGACGGCACCGTCGTCCTGGTCCTCCGTCGGCAGGTGCAGGATCTCCTCGATGCGGCCGAGGGCGCCGAGTGCCTGGGCGACCGCGACGGCCGCACCGAGGGCCTGCCCGAGCGGCATGACCATCATGAAGAGCAGCAGGATGAAGGTGATCAGCGTGGCGATGGTGATCTGCCCCGCGGCGACCTGTGCACCCCCGACCCCGAGCACGGCGATGAACGCGACCTGCATCACGATGCTCGCGACCGGCACCACGAACGCCGACATCTTCGCGATGTCCAGGCCGCGGCGGTAGGCCTCGGTGGCGTGGCCGTCGACCTCGGCGACCTCGCGGCCGGTGGCCCCGGCGGCTCGGATCGTGCGGACGGCACCGATGCCCCGCTCGACCGCCGCGGTCAGGTCGCCGACCTTCTCCTGGGCACGCTTCGACGCGACGCGGATGCGTCGGCTGAGCCCGCCGACGACGACGATCGCGACGAGGACGATGACGACGGTGATGCCGAGGAGCAGGGGGTCGATGACCGCCATCGCGATGATCGCGCCGACGAACGTCAGGGCGCCACCGATCGACTCGATGAGTCCCTGCGTGAGCACGGCGCGCAGGAGCGTCGTGTCGCTGCCGACGCGGGACACGAGGTCGCCGGTGCGGCGGGTGTCGAACTCCGAGATCGGCAGGTTGAGGATCCGCGCGATGAGCTTGCGGCGGGTGGAGAGCACCACGCCCTCGCCGGCGCGCTGGAGCAGGAAGTGCTGCACGCCGTTCAGCACGCCCGAGACGAGCACGAGGGCGACGAGCGCCCAGACCAGGATCGAGAGCGTCTCGCCGTGCTGCACGGCGGTGACGACCTGGTTGACGAGCAACGGCTGCGCGAGCGAGGCGCCGGCTCCGAGGACGCTCAGCACGATGATCAGGGCCATCGCGGGCTTGTTCTCGAACAGGTAGGTCAGCAGGCGGCCGAAGCTCGCCCGTGGGCCCTCGGACGGCTTGCGGCGTGCGGAGAAGAGGCTCATCGTTCCTGGTTCCTGCCGCCCGTGCGGGGTGTGCTGGCGGCCGTCGTCCATCTTCGCACCGTCCCGTGGGAGCGTGGTGCGCGGGAGGCGGTGTGCGGTGCGTGCGGAACGATGCGCACGCACGGTCCGACGTGGCGCGCGTCGATCGACAGGTGCGATGTCGGAGCATGCGCCCGCACGGGATGCGCGCGCGACGCCGGACGCGACGGACAGGAGGCGCGGTGCCGGACCGGCACCGCGCCTCCCGTCCGTCGGGTGGTCGCGTCAGGACGCGCCGGTCATGCCCGCACGTCTGCCGGAGCAGCGTCCGGCGAACCGGCTGCGTCGGCTTCGTCGAGCCCCGCACCCTTCGTCTCACGGACGAAGAACAGCGCGACCACGGTCACCACGGCGGCGAGCGTCAGGTAGAGCCCGACCCAGACGATCGTGCCGTCCGGCTGCCACAGCGCCAGGGCGATCGTCGGTGCGAGCGACGCCCCGAGGATCGACGCCACGTTGTAGGCGATCGCCGACCCGGTGTAGCGGACGTTCGTCGGGAAGAGCTCCGGCAGCAGGGCCCCCATCGGACCGAACGTCAGGCCCATGAGCGAGAGCCCCACGACCAGGAACGTGACGACGGTGATCGGCCCCGTCGACGCGGCGAACCAGAACTGGAACGTCAGGCCGAACAGGGCGATGCCGATCGTGGTGGGGATCAGCGTGCGTCGGCGGCCGTACCTGTCGGCGAGCCACCCGGCGATCGGGGTGAAGACGCCGAAGAACACGACGCCGATCATGAGCAGCGTGAGGAACTCGCCCCGGCTGTACCCGAGGCCGACCTTCGGCACCAGCGGGCCGGCCTCGGCGGCGGTGGTGCCGTAGGACAGCGTGAACGTCGTCATGAAGTAGAAGAGCACGTAGGTCGCGACCATGCCGAAGGTGCCGACGATCAGGGCCTTCCACGAGGTGCGGAACACCCGTCCGAGCGGCACCTTGGCGACCGAGCCGGACTCCTGTACGCCGCGGAACACCGTGGACTCGACGAGCTTGAACCGGACGTAGAGGCCGACGATCACGAGGACGGCCGAGAGCAGGAACGGGATGCGCCAGCCCCACGCCTGGAAGTCGGCGTTCGGGGTGCCGTCCGCACCGGCGGGCATCGCGGCGTTGATGGCGATGAACAGGCCGTTCGCGAGCAGGAATCCGATCGGGGCGCCGAGCTGCGGCATCGACCCGAACACGCCGCGCTTGCCCTTCGGCGCGTTCTCGGTCGCGAGCAGCGCCGCGCCGGACCACTCGCCGCCGAGCCCGACGCCCTGGGCGAAGCGCATCACGGCGAGCAGGACCGGTGCCCAGATGCCGATCGACGCGAAGGTCGGCAGGCAGCCGATCAGGAACGTGGCGGTCCCCATCACGAGCAGCGACGCGACGAGGGTGGCCTTGCGACCGACACGGTCGCCGAAGTGGCCGAAGACGATCGACCCCACCGGGCGGGCGAAGAACGCCAGGGCGAACGTGACGAAGGACGACAGCTGCGAGGCCGTCGGGTCCTCGTTGGGGAAGAACAGCGTGGGGAAGACGAGGACGGCGGCGGTCGCGTAGACGTAGAAGTCGTAGAACTCGATGGAGGTTCCGACGAGGCTGGCGATGATCACGCGGGAGCGCGGGTTGCCGGTGGCCTTCGTGTCGGTCGTGGCGGCGGGTGCCGGGGCGGCGGTCATGTACGGGGACTCCGAGGGGAGCACTCACGAGGAGCGCGGCGGTGTACCGAGGCTGCGGACACCGGTCGGTCGCGCGGGGTGGCGCGGGCTCGGACCGGGTGCGTTCGGTGGGTGGTGGACCGCTCGTGACGGAACCCTCACCTTACGACACCCGTCGCGCAGCTGGAAATCGGCCGGGAGGCCCGTGGCAGCGTCCGCGCGCCGCGGAGCGTCCGTCAGCCGGCCACCGCCGTCAGCCGGCCATCCCCGTCAGCTGGTCGCGCCGGTCTCCAGGTGCGCGGGAAGCTGGTGGCCCATGCGGTCGCGCTTGGTGTCGAGGTACCCGGCGTTCTGCGCGACGACGCCGACCACGAGCGGGACCAGCGACGACACCGCGATGCCGTGCTCCTCGAGCTGCCGACGCTTCTCGGGGTTGTTCGAGAGCAGTCGGACGCGGGCGATGCCGAGGTCGGTGAGGATGCCCGCCGCACCGCCGTACTCGCGGGAGTCGGCCGGCAGTCCGAGCGCGAGGTTCGCGTCGAGCGTGTCGAGACCGTCCTCCTGCAGGCGGTAGGCCTTGAGCTTGTTGATCAGCCCGATACCGCGTCCCTCCTGCCCGCGCAGGTAGATCACGACCCCGCCCTCGGTGGCGATGGTGTCGAGCGCGGCGTCGAGCTGCGGCCCGCACTCGCACTTCAGCGACCCGAACGCCTCGCCGGTCAGGCACTCCGAGTGCACGCGGACCAGGGCGTCGTCCCCGGGGGCCGATCCGTCGGGCAGCGCGGCGATGATCGCGACGTGCTCGGCGCTCGTGACGAGGTCGCGGTAGGCCCGCATCTCGAACGTGCCGTGGGTGGTCGGGACGGTGGTCGCGACCTCGAACTGCACCGGGCTGCCCGGGGTGGGGGAGGTGAGGGCGTCGGTCATGGGGTGCTCCGGTCGTTCTGTGCCTGGTCGGCGGTCCTGGTCGTCGCGGCCGTCGACGTCGCGTCGTCGGCACGGGCGGTCCGGGCGCGGTGGGGTCGAGCGCGGACCAGGAGGTCGGGTCCCAGGCTGGTGGTCGATGTGATGTCCAACGGGTGGCGGTCGCTGATGCTTCCCACGCCGACGTCACCGATCGCGACGCGCGGGCCACCGAGCAGCACGGGCGCGAGGTACACGAGCAGCTCGTCGACGAGGCCCGCGGCGACGAGCGCCGAGGCCACGGTGGGACCGCCCTCGACGAGGACGCTGTGCACGCCGTGGTCACGCAGGGTGCGCAGCGCGGCGGCGAGGTCGTGCCCCGGCAGGGCGAGCAGGCCGCGTGGGTGGCGTCGGACGGCCGCGTCGTCGGGTACCGGGCGGTCGCCGACGACGACGGGGAGCGGCTGGTCGGCGAGCAGTTCGCCGGCGTCGCCGCGTGCGGTGAGGCTCGGGTCGTCGGCGAGCACGGTGCCGGTGCCGACCAGGATCGCGTCGTGGGCGGCACGCTGCTCGTGCACGTGCTGTCGGGCTGCCGCGCCGGTGATCCACTTGCTCGTGCCGTCGGCGGCGGCAGCGCGACCGTCGAGGCTCGACGCCCACTTCACGGTCACCCACGGGCGCCCGGTGCGGACGGACAGCAGCCAGCGCTCGAGGAACGCCTCGGCCTCGTCGGCGAGGACGCCGCTGACGACCTCGACGCCGGACGTCCGCAGTCGCTCGGCCCCGCCGCTCGCCTGCTCACCCGGGTCGTCGACGGCGTAGACGACGCGGCCGACGCCGGCCTCGATCAGGGCGAGCGCGCAGGGGCCGGTGCGACCGACGTGGTTGCACGGCTCGAGCGTCACGACGGCGGTGGCGCCCCGCAGCTGTTCGGCGGGCACCTTCGCCATCGCGTCGACCTCGGCGTGCGGGGTCCCCGCGCCCTTGTGCCAGCCCTCGGCGAGGACGTCCCCGGCGGGGGAGAGGAGCACTGCACCGACGCGGGCGTGGTCACCGACGACCGGTCCGAGCGCGGCGAGCTCGAGGGCGCGGCGCATCGCCCGGAGTTCCTCGGGGCGGGCGCGCGGGTCGGACGGCGACATCACGCTCCGACACTACCGACGAGGCGTCGATGACGCGTCACCTTGCTGTCCCCTGTCAGCGAACGACGCCGCGGGCCAGGGCAGGTCGGACGCAGGGACGCCGTCGGCGCGACGGAGGCCGGTCCACGCGGTCGTCGGCCCGCCGTCCCGGTCGGGGATCCGGGCGGTCCCGGTGCCCGTGAACGCGAAGCCGCCGGCGCGGGCCACCGAGGCGGAGCCGACGTTGCCCTCGTAGCACTCCCAGTACACGTCGGGCGCCCCCTGGGAGAACGCCCACGCGACGACGAGCTCCACCGCCGCGTGCATCAGGCCCTGGCCTCGGGCCGTCGGTGCGAGCCAGAAGCCGAGGTCGCGGTGCTCGGTGCGGAACGACACCACACCCTCGAGCCACGTCGACCCCGGGCGCCGGATGCCCCACGTGTACTCGCGGTCGGACGCCCACCCCGGGCCGACCAGCGCGTCGACGAAGGTCTGCGCGTCGCGGTCCGTGTACGGCGTCGGGATGGTCGTCCACCGCACGACCGACGGGTCCTGGCAGCCCCGCGTGATGGCCGCGGTGTCGGACCGGGTCGGCACCGTGAGGTGCACCCGGTCCGACGACAGCGTCACGGGGAGCATCGTCAGCCGCGCGAGCGGGGCACGAAGCCGATGCGGTCGTACACGCGGGCGAGCGTGGCCTGCGCGATGGACTCGGCACGCTCGGCGCCGACGGCGAGCAGCCGGTCGAGCTCCGCAGGGTCGTCGAGCAGTTCGAGCGTCCGCGCGCGCACGGGTTCGAGCTCGGCGACGACGGCGTCGGCCACGGCACCCTTGAGGTCGCCGTAGCCCTTGCCGACGAACTGCTCCTCGAGCGACGCGACCGGGGTCCGCGTGAACGCCGACAGGATCGCGAGCAGGTTGGTCACGCCGGGCTTCTCCTGGCGGTCCGCCCGGATCTCGCGCTCGGTGTCGGTGACGGCGGAGCGGATCTTCTTCGCGGTGCGCTTCGGGTCGTCGAGCAGGCGGATGAGGCCGTTGTCCGACGCGGCGGACTTGCTCATCTTGCTCGTCGGGTCCTGCAGGTCGTAGATGCGTGCGGTCTCGGTGCCGATCTGCGCCTTCGGGACGACGAAGGTGTCGCCGAAGCGGGAGTTGAACCGGGTCGCCAGGTCCCGCGTCAGCTCGACGTGCTGCCGCTGGTCGTCGCCGACCGGCACCACGGCGGTGTCGTAGAGCAGGATGTCCGCCGCCATGAGGATCGGGTACGTGAAGAGCCCGACCGAGGCCGCCTCGGCGCCCTGCCGTGCCGACTTGTCCTTGAACTGGGTCATGCGGCTCGCCTCGCCGAACCCCGTCAGGGTGTTCAGCACCCAGGCGAGTTCGGCGTGCGCCGGCACGTGCGACTGCACGAACAGGGTCGACTTCGTCGGGTCGATGCCGGAGGCGATGTACTGCGCCGCGGTCGCCCGGGTGCTCGCCCGGAGCTCCGCGGGGTCCTGCGGGGACGTGATCGCGTGCATGTCGACCACGCAGTAGATGGCGTCGTGGTCGTCCTGCAGGTCGCGCCACTGCATGAGCGCCCCGACGTAGTTGCCGAGGTGGAGGGATCCGGCCGACGGCTGGATGCCCGAGAAGATGCGCGTCTTGGTCATGAGGGTGTTCCTGTACTGCGTGGAGGGGAGGGGGTCAGAGCTCGTAGTCGACGACCACGGGGGCGTGGTCGGACCATCGCTGGTCGTACGCCGCAGCGCGGTCGACCGTGGAGCTCGTGACCTTCGCGGCGAGGTCGGGGGTGGCCACCTGGTAGTCGATGCGCCATCCGGAGTCGTTGTCGAACGCCTGCCCGCGCCACGACCACCACGTGTAGGGACCGTCGACGTCGCCGGCCTGCTCACGGCCGACGTCGACCCAGCCGAGACCCGGCGCGGTGGACCCGTCGGCGCCCTCGACCTGCTCGCCCTCGGCGCCGAAGAACCGCGAGAAGTAGGCGCGCTCCCGCGGCAGGAAGCCGGCGCGCTTGACGTTGCCCTTCCAGTTCTTGATGTCGCGCTGGTCGTGCCCGACGTTGAGGTCGCCGACGACGACCGCGAGCGGGTTGTGCTCGCGCAGCGCGGGGAGCCGCTCGGTCATCCCGTCGAGGAACTTCCACTTCTCGTCCTGCTTGGGGGTGTCGACCTCGCCCGAGTGGACGTAGCAGGACACCACCGTGACCGTGGTGCCGTCGAGCTCGTAGTCGGCCTCGATCCAGCGCCCGGCGGAGTCGAAGTCGGACGGGCCGAGCTCCACACGGTGGACGTGCGCGCGGTGCCGCGAGGCGATCGCCACCCCCGCGCGGCCCTTCGCCGTCGCGGGGTCGTGCACGATGTCCCACTCGTCGCCGAGCAGCCCCGCCAGGTCGTCGGTCGAGGCACGGACCTCCTGCAGGGCGAGCACGTCGACGTCGCGGGTGGCGAGCCAGTCGCCCATGCCCTTCCGGAACGCGGCGCGGACGCCGTTCACGTTGACGGATGCGAGGCGCAGGCGTGTCATGCCGACCACCCTACCGACGCGCGCCGACGGCTCCGGCGCAGCCCGTCGCCGTGGGTCGCGACAGACGGACGGGAGGCACGGTGCCAGCTGGCACCGTGCCTCCCGTCCGTCACGTGGTCGCGTCGCGCGACCGACCTGCTCAGGCCGCGTCGTGGTCCGTCTGCAGGAACTCGACCAGGCTGTCGGCCGTCGTCTCGGCGTCGTCGCCGGTCACCGTGAGGGTGACCTCGTCGCCGTTCTCGATGCCCAGGCCGAGGAGCGCGAGGATGCTGCCCGCGTTGCCGGACTTGTCGCCCTTGGCGATCGTCACCTGGTGACCGGACGCGGTGACGGTCTGGACGAAGAGGGACGCGGGGCGGGCGTGCAGGCCGGACGCGCTGGCGACGGTGACGGTGCGGGTGGCTTCGGACATCGATGGACTCCTGTCGACGGGTGGTGCGCTCATGCTAGCGAGCGCGTGGTGGGCGGTCCCGGGGACCGGCGCCGGTCAGTCGCGACCGGGCCAGAGGACCTCGGTGCCGGCGGCCTCGACCTCGCGCACGAGGTCGGCGTTCACGCCGGGGTCGGTGATGATCGTGTCGATCGCGGCGAGCGGCGCGACGCGGCCGAACTCCTCGCGGCCGAACTTGGTGTGGTCCGCGAGCAGGATGCTCCGGCGGGCGGACTTGATCATCGCGCTCTTCACGGCGGCCTCGGCCATGTTGTGGGTCGTCAGCCCGCGCTCGGGCGTGATCCCGTTGATGCTGATGAAGGCGACGTCGACGCTGACCATGCCGATGAGCTGATGCGTCCACGTGCCGACGCCGGCGAGCGAGTCGCTGCGGATGTTGCCGCCGAGCAGGTGCAGGTCGATGCCGGACCGGTTCGCGACGGCCATGGCGACCGGCAGCGAGTGGGTCACGACGGTGAGCCCGCGGTCGGTGGGGAGCATCTCGGCCAGGCAGATCGTCGAGGTCCCGGCGTCGATCATCACCGAGCCGTTCTCCGGCAGCTCGGCGAGGGCCGCCTCGGCGATGACCATCTTCTCGGCCTGGTTGATGCCGCCGCGGTCGCCGACGCCCGGGTGCAGGGTGATCCGCTCGACGGGGATCGCGCCACCGTGCGCACGACGGACGAGCCCACGCCGCTCCAGGCTGGTGAGGTCACGACGGATGGTCTCGGGCGTGACCTCGAGCAGCTCGGCGAGGTCCTTCACGTCGACCCGTCCCTGCGACCTGGCGCGTTCGACGATGCGCTGGTGGCGCTCTGGTGCGTACATGGACCTCGTCGTCTCGGTCGATCGGCCTGCTCGGAACAGAACGGGCATGCTCGGGCAGATCGGCGCCGGATCCGTCCGGATCGCTTCGTCCGCCAGACGCAAACGGGCATCTGTTTCTGCATTTTTATCCCCGGATGTGTTTGTTTGTCAACGCGGATCGGGGTAGTGTGCTGCCAAGCCGCACGGGCGTGGTCCGTTCGTGTCGCTGCGCACCGAACGAACCACCCCCACCGTGAGCGCGTGGAGATGAAGGAGTCTCGAATGTCCGAACTGCTCGGCACCGGCGTCGGCCGTGGCGTGGCCCACGGCCCCGTGCTCCGCATGGCGGACCCGCTCGGCGAACCCTCGAAGGACGCGCTGGCCGGCACGGCGGACGACGCGAAGCACGCCGTCGCCGAGGCGCTCGCGGCCGTGGCCGAGGACCTCAACAAGCGCGGACAGCTCGCCGGCGGCGACGCCCAGGCCGTGCTCGAGGCGCAGGCGCTCATGGCGCAGGACCCGACGCTCCTCGACGACGTGCACGCCCGCATCGACGGCGGCACCAACGCCGAGCGTGCGGTGTTCGAGGCGTTCGGCCAGTTCCGCGACCTGCTCGTCGGCATGGGCGGCTACATGGGGGAGCGCGCGGCCGACCTCGACGACGTGGCGCAGCGCATCATCGCGAAGCTCCGCGGTGTCCCCGCCCCGGGCGTCCCCGAGTCGGACACCCCCTTCGTCCTCGTCGCCCGTGACCTGGCGCCGGCCGACACCGCGCTGCTCGACCTCGACAAGGTGCTCGCCCTCGTCACCCGTGACGGCGGCCCGACCTCCCACACCGCGATCCTCGCCCGTGCCAAGGGCATCACCGCGATCGTCGGCGTCACCGGCGCCGACGACCTGTCCGACGGCACCCACGTCGTCGTGGACGCCGCGGCCGGCACCGTCGTCACCGACCCGTCCACCGAGCTCGTGGCCGACGTCGACCAGCGCATCGCGGACCGCCTCGCCGCTGCCGCCGCACCGCTGACCGCCGGTGCACTCGCCGACGGCCACACCGTCCCGCTGCTCGCGAACCTCGGCAGCCCCGCCGACGCCGCCGGCGCCGTTGCTCTCGGTGCGGAGGGCGTGGGGCTCTTCCGCACCGAGTTCCTCTTCCTCGACTCGCCGAAGGCGCCGACCGTCGAGCAGCAGACCGAGTCCTACCGCCAGCTGCTCGAGGCGTTCCCCGGCAAGAAGGTCGTCGTCCGCGCGCTCGACGCCGGCGCGGACAAGCCGCTGCCCTTCCTCACCGACAAGGACGAGGAGAACCCGGCACTCGGCCGTCGCGGACTGCGCGCGCTGCGGAACCACGAGGAGGTCCTCCGCGACCAGCTCACCGCGCTCGCCCAGGCCGACGCGGCGACCGAGGCCGACCTCTGGGTGATGGCACCGATGGTCGCCGACGCCGAGGAGACCGAGTACTTCGTCGACCTGGCCCGCGAGCTCGGCATCCGCACCGCCGGTGTCATGGCCGAGGTGCCCTCGCTCGCACTCATGGCCGAGCAGGTCTTCACGAACGCCGACTTCGTGTCGATCGGCACGAACGACCTGACCCAGTACACGATGGCCGCCGACCGCATGCTCGGCACCGTCGCGTCCTACCAGGACCCCTGGCACCCCGCCGTGCTGCGCCTCGTCGCACAGCTCGGTGCGGCCGGCGCCGACGCGGGCAAGGCCGTGGGCATCTGCGGCGAGGCCGCGGCCGACCCGCTGCTCGCCGTCGTGCTCGTCGGCCTCGGCGCCACCAGCCTGTCCATGACCCCCGCGGCCCTGGCCGACGTGCGCGCCGAACTCGGCAAGCACTCGCTCGAGCAGGCCCGCGAGATGGCGAAGGCGGCACTCGCCGCGAGCACCGCGGCGGCGGCCAAGTCCGCCGCGGCTGCCGCGCACGCCGTCTGACCCGACCAGCTCCACCCCACGCAGCACCAGCACCACCGCAGCACCAGCACCACCGCAGCACCAGCACCCCTTCACACCGCAGCAGCACCCATCACAGAAAGCCAGGCACATGACAACGTCGTCCGTTGCAGCGCCCGACGCACCCGCGAAGTCGCGGGGCGGCGCACGCGTCGCCGTCCAGAAGTTCGGCACGTTCCTCTCCGGCATGGTGATGCCGAACATCGCGATCTTCATCGCGTGGGGCCTCATCACCGCGTTCTTCATCGAGACCGGGTGGACCCCCGTGGGCGTCCTCGGCGGTTTCGGTGAGACCGACGGCGTGGCCAACATCGGTCTCGTCGGCCCGATCCTGACCTACCTCATCCCGCTCGCGATCGCCTTCCAGGGCGGCCGGATGATCTACGAGACCCGCGGCGCCGTCGTCGGCTCGATCATGGCGATGGGTGTCATCATCGGCGCCAACGGCACGATCATGATCCTCGGCGCGATGATCTGCGGCCCGCTCGGCGCGTGGCTCATCAAGCAGATCGACAAGATCTGGGACGGCAAGATCAAGCCCGGCTTCGAGATGCTCGTGAACAACTACGCGGCCGGCATCCTCGGCTTCGTGCTCGCGCTCGTCGGCTTCTTCTGGCTCGCGCCGCTGTTCAAGCTCATCGCCGAGGGCCTCGGTGCCGCGGTGAAGTTCCTGGTCGACAGCTCGCTCCTGCCGCTCGCCAGCGTCATCATCGAGCCCGCCAAGGTCTTCTTCCTGAACAACGCGATCAACCACGGCGTGCTCGACCAGCTCGGTGCGCAGCAGGTCCAGGAGTCGGGCAAGAGCATCCTGTTCCTGCTCGAGGCGAACCCCGGCCCGGGTCTCGGCATCCTGCTCGCCTTCACCTTCTTCGGTGTCGGCATCGCCCGCTCGACCGCTCCCGGTGCGATCCTCATCCAGTTCTTCGGCGGCATCCACGAGATCTACTTCCCGTACGTGCTGCAGAAGCCGGTCCTGTTCCTCGCCGTCATCCTCGGCGGTGCGACCGGTGTCGCGACCAACGTCGCGTTCCAGTCCGGCCTGGTCGCCCCGGCTTCGCCCGGTTCGATCATCGCCGTCCTCACCGCCACGGCGAAGGACAGCTACGTCGGCGTCATCCTCTCGGTGATCCTGTCCGCGGCGGTCTCGTTCGCGGTGGCCTCGTTCTTCCTGCTCGCCAGCCGCAAGCGTGACCTGGCGAACAACGGTGGCGACATGAGCGCCGCGATGGCGAAGCTCCAGGCCAACAAGGGCCGCGACGTCAACGCCGCGACCTCGGGCCTGCTCGGCAACAACGCGCCGGCCAACGACGAGGAGGCCGAGGCCGCGCTCGGTGGAGTCGGTTCGGCGTCCACCGCGACGGCGACCCGGGTCGAGAGCGTCGTGTTCGCCTGCGATGCGGGCATGGGCTCGAGCGCCATGGGCGCCAGCGTCCTGCGCAACAAGGTCAAGAAGGCGGGCATCGAGGGCGTCACGGTCGTCAACAAGGCGATCGCGAACCTCGACGGCACCGAGGACCTGATCATCACGCAGGAGGAACTGACCGACCGTGCGAAGCAGAAGAACCCGAACGCACAGCACGTGTCGGTCGGCAACTTCATGAACGCGCCGCAGTACGACCAGGTCGTCGACCAGCTCAAGAACCAGTAACGAAGTGCAGTATCGGAGGGGACGGGTGCGAACCCGTCCCCTCCACCACGTCCGTCGAGAACAAGGAGAACCCCGATGCCCGTCCTGCAGGAGAGCCAGATCCGCATCCACACCGAGGACACCGCCCCGACCAAGTCGGAGGCGATGAAGGAGGCGGCCGAGATCCTCGAGGCTGCGGGCGCGGTCACGGCGGACTACTACCCGGCGATGCTCGAGCGTGAGAAGAGCGTCTCGACGTACATGGGGAACTTCCTCGCCATCCCACACGGCACGAACGACGCCAAGGACGCCATCAAGTCCTCGGCCCTGTCGTTCATCCGCTACGCCACCCCGATCGACTGGGACGGCAACCCCGTGCGCTTCGTCGTCGGCATCGCCGGCGTGAACAACGAGCACCTCGACATCCTGTCGAAGATCGCGATCGTGTTCTCGGACGAGGACGAGGTCCAGAAGCTCACCGACGCGCCGGACACCGCCGCGATCCTGTCGATCCTCGGCGAGGTCAACGAGTGACCGGGACCGCCGTCCACTTCGGCGCCGGCAACATCGGGCGCGGCTTCGTCGGGCTCCTGCTCCACGAGGCCGGCTACGAGGTCGTCTTCGCGGACGTCGCCGCGCCGCTCATCGACGCCCTCGCCGCCGCCGACTCGTACACCGTGCACGAGGTCGGCCAGGGCGCACAGGACCACGAGGTCACCGGCTTCCGTGCCGTGAACAGCGCGCAGGACGAGGCCGGCGTGGTCGCCGAGGTCGCCGCCGCCGACATCGTGACCTGCGCCGTCGGACCGACCGTCCTGAAGTTCATCGCCCCGGTCATCGCGAAGGCGCTCCTGCAGCGCGACGCCGGTGCCGCGCCCCTCGCCGTCATGGCGTGCGAGAACGCGATCAACGCGACCGACCGCCTGCGCGAGTTCATCGTCGAGGCGCTCCCGGCCGAGTCGCGCGACGAGGCCCTGGCCAAGGCCGTGTTCGCGAACACCGCCGTCGACCGGATCGTCCCGGCCCAGCCCGAGGGCGCCGGCCTCGACGTCACGGTCGAGACGTACTTCGAGTGGGCCATCGACCGCACGCCCTTCGGCGGGAACGAGCCGGAGATCCCCGGTGCGCACTACGTCGACGGGCTCGCCGCGTCGATCGAGCGCAAGCTCTTCACGGTGAACACCGGACACGCCACGGTCGCGTACCACGGCTTCCTCGCCGGCGCCGACAAGATCTCGGACGCGATCGCGATCCCGGCCGTGCGGTCGGAGCTCGAGTCGGTGCTCGCCGAGACGAGCGACCTGCTGGTGCGTCGTCACGAGCTGGACCCCGAGGTGCACCGCTCGTACGTGCAGGCGATCATCGGCCGCTTCGAGAACCCGCACCTGCCCGACACGGTCACCCGCGTCGGTCGGCAGCCGCTCCGCAAGCTGTCGCGTGACGAGCGCTTCGTCTCGCCCGCGGCCGCCCTCGCCGAGGACGGTACCGAGCCGACCGCGCTGCTCGACGCGATGGGCGCCGCGCTGCGCTTCGACGTCGCCGACGACGAGCAGAGCGTCGAGCTGCAGCAGCTGCTGCGTTCGGACCGCTCGGACGCCGACGTGGCGACGGAGATCACCGGGCTCGACGCGCAGCACCCGCTGCACGCGGCGTTCACCGACCGGGTGCGGTCGGCGCGCGGCTGACGCGACGACACGACGCTCTGGAGGCGCGGTGCCGGCCGGCACCGCGCCTCCCGTGCGTCCGGGTACCGCGCCGCCCGCGAGTCCGACGGCCGCGCCCGCGAGACGCCGCGCTGCCCGCCAGACGCCGCCGGATCCGACCGTGTCTCGCCGACCCGGCGGCGTCTCGACGAGACGCCGCCGTCACGCTGCGGCGCCGCCCGGACCTGAGGGCAGGCCGGTCCCGGAGCGTAGCGTCCACCCCATGACGAAGCACTGGGTCGCCCCCGAGTTCGGCGGCAGCGAGGTCCTCGAGTACGTCGACGTCGAGGTGCCCGCCCCCGGCACCGGCGAGGTCACGATCGACGTCCGTGCCGCCGGCATGAACCCCGCCGACACGAAGCACACCCGGCAGGGCGACCGGTCCGACCTGCCGATTGCGGTCGGGTACGAGGTGTCCGGCGTGATCAGCGCGGTCGGTCCCCGCACCGAGATCGCGTCGGGCGGGGGAGCGGTCGGCGACGAGGTCCTCGCCTTCCGGGTCGAGGGCGGCTGGGCCGAGCGCATCACCGTCCCGGCCGCGGACGTCTTCGCCAAGCCCGCGTCGCTCGACCACCCGCAGGCCGCGAACCTGCTGCTCGCCGGGACCACCGCCGCCGACATGATCCGGGTCACCCGTGCCGAGGGGCGCGACATGGTCCTGGTGCACGGCGCCTCCGGTGCGGTCGGGGTCGCCGTCCTGCAGCTCCTCCGCCAGCTCGGCACACGCGTCATCGGCACCGCCTCGGAACGCAACGCCGAGACCGTCCGCCGCTTCGGGGGCGAGTGGGTCGCGTACGGTGACGGCCTGGAGGCGCGCGTCCGGGACCTCGCACCCTCCGGTGTCGACGTGGCGCTGGACTGCGTCGGGACGGACGAGGCGGTCGACGTGTCGCTGGCGCTCGTCGCCGACCGCTCCCGCATCGTGACCATCGCGGCCTTCGGCCGCGCGCAGCAGGACGGCTTCCCCGCGGTGGGTGGCGCGCAGCCGGAGAGCCAGGCCTTCCGGGACTCCGTGCGGCAGCGGTTGGTCGACCTCGCCGCGGCGGGGGAACTCGAGGTGCCGGTGGCCCGGACGTTCCCGCTCGCCGACGCGAAGGCCGCGGCGGAGCTGCTCGAGTCGCAGCACCCGGGCGGCAAGCTCGCACTGATCCCGTGAGCGCACTCGGTTCTGGTTGACTCGACGGGTACGTCGCACGACCGAACACCACGAGGGGGATCACGTGAGCGACCAACGACCGTCCGATCGACCGGGACCGACGGGCCCACCGTCGGCACCGCAGTACCAGCAGACGCAGTACGACCAGCCGCCGCAGTTCCGACCGCAGGGCCAGGCGCTGTACGAGCGTTCGGCGCCGGTGGGACCGGACGGGCGCCCTCCGCTCTGGGCACCCTGGTACGGCATCGGCTTCGTCCAGGCGCACGCGCGCTACTGGAGGAAGTACGTCCGCTTCGACGGGCGTGCGAGCCGCAGCGAGTTCTGGTGGGTGTACCTCTGGAACGTCGCGATCTCCGTCGTGCTGGGCGCGATCTGGGGCATCGGGTTCGCGCAGTCCGGCCGCGAGACGTACGTGACGCCGTCCGGGGTCGAGACGGTCGTCAGCGAGCCGTCCGCGCTGTTCTTCATCATGGGGTACGTGGGGACCCTGTGGATGCTCGTGATCGTGCTGCCCTCGATCGCCCTGGCGTGGCGACGCCTGCACGACGCGAACCTGGCGGGCCCGTTCTTCTTCCTCGGCCTGGTCCCGTTCTTCGGCGGGATCGCGCTCCTCGTCTTCACCCTGCTCGACTCCAAGCCCGCAGGCGCCCGCTTCGACCGACCGGAGGGATCGCGATGACGAACGGCGAGCAGTACGACCGAAACCCTGAGCAGCCGCAGCAGCCGCAGCAGCCGTACGGCCAGCAGCAGCCGCAGCAGCCGCAGCAGCCGCAGCAGCCGTACGGCCAGCAGCAGCCGCAGCAGCCGTACGGCCAGCAGCAGCCGCAGCAGCCGTACGGCCAGCAGCAGCCGTACGGCCAGCCCTACCCCCAGCAGCAGCAGCCGTACGGCCAGCCGTACCCGCAGTACCAGCAGCAGGCGCCGATCCCGACGGACGCCAGCGGCGCCCCGCCGCTCTGGGCGCCCTGGTACGGCGCCGGGTTCCTCGACGCCTTCGTCCGGTTCTGGAAGAAGTACGCCCGGTTCGACGGACGCGCGAGCCGCAGTGAGTTCTGGTGGTGGTACCTGGCGAACGCGATCGTGGTGACGGTCCTGTTCAGCGCGTACATCGCCTCGATCCTCGTCTGGGCGGCCGGTGCCACCACCACGGACGAGTACGGCACCACGACCTCGACCGGCGGCTTCCCGGCGGTCGCGCTCCTCTTCGCCGGGCTGCTCGGGCTGTGGGGACTCGCGACGTTCGTCCCGTCCCTCGCGCTCGGCTGGCGCCGCGTGCACGACGCTGGTCTCGCCGGCCCCTTCTGGCTGGTCTCCTTCGCGGCTGGGGTCGCCGGCATCGTGTTCGGGTGCCTGGAGTCGAGCCCCGCCGGTGCGCAGTACGACCGACCGGAGGCGCCCGGCCCGCAGGTCTGAGCGCCCGGACACGACGAAGCGGCCCACCCCGGCAGGGGTGGGCCGCTTCGTCACGTCAGGGGGGGGGCAGAGGCTCAGACCACCCGGAGACGGACCAGCGAACCGTCCACGACGAGGTCGCGCACCGTGACGGACGGGTCGGCCGTCGCGAACCGGAGCGCGCCTCCCGGCTGGTCGAACCAGGGCTGCACGAACGTGACCGTGACCATGAAGGGCCGGTCGACGACGTAGCGGTGCACCTCGGGTGCCGCCGCGACGTGCGGGGGCAGCGACCGCTGGGGGAGCGGGGTGTCGAGCGGGTGCAGCAGGTAGCCGTCGGGGCCGCCGACCCGGTCGACGGGGACGCCGGCCGGGATCTGGATGGTGAGCCCCTGCGGACCGGCCTGGCCGACCTGCTGTGCGAGCTGCGGGTACGTCGACGCAGCACGGTCACGCAGCCCGTCGAGCTCGTGCCGGGGGATGTCCCGCGGTGCCGGGAAGGCGCGGTTCAGGAAGCGGCGGAGCATCTCGACGGCGTCGTCCTCACCACGCGCGGTGGCGAGTCGGCGAGCGGTGCCGTAGTCGACGACCTCGAGCGCGAAGTCGCCGTGCGCCTCGGCCGGGACGACCCGGAGTGCACCCTCGACCGGGGGCTCGCCGAGCGTCTCACCGGGGAGCTGCACGTAGCGGATCGTGTAGCCGAGCTGGTCCAGGATGGGGCGGGTCTCCGCGAACGTCATGGGCGCGAGCCTACCGGCCGCTTCCATGCCGTTCGCCGAGACACCGCCGTGGCCCCGGTGGGTCGACGTCTCACACGCCGCCGCGCATGATCGCCTGCTTGACCTCGGAGATCGCCTTCGTCACCTGGATGCCGCGCGGGCAGGCGTCGGTGCAGTTGAAGGTGGTGCGGCACCGCCACACGCCCTCCTTGTCGTTGAGGATGTCGAGGCGCACGTTCGCCGAGTCGTCGCGCGAGTCGAAGATGAAGCGGTGTGCGTTGACGATCGCCGCCGGGCCGAAGTACTGCCCGTCGGTCCAGAACACGGGGCACGACGAGGTGCACGCGGCGCAGAGGATGCACTTCGTGGTGTCGTCGAACCGGGCGCGGTCGGCGACGGACTGCACGCGCTCCTTGCCCTTCTCCGGCTTGCTCGAGGCCTGCAGGAACGGCTGGACCTCGCGGTAGGACTGGAAGAACGGCTCCATGTCCACGACCAGGTCCTTCTCCAGCGGCAGGCCCTTGATCGCCTCGACGTAGATCGGCTTCGACACGTCGAGGTCCTTGATCAGGGTCTTGCACGCGAGCCGGTTGCGCCCGTTGATGCGCATCGCGTCCGAGCCGCACACGCCGTGCGCGCAGGACCGCCGGAACGTGAGCGAGCCGTCCTGCTCCCACTTGATCTGGTGCAGGGCGTCGAGGATGCGGTCCGTCGGCAGCATCATCACGTCGAAGTCCTGCCAGCGCGGCTCGTCGTCGACGTCCGGGTCGAACCGGCGGACGATGATCGTGACGGGGAACGATCCGGGAGGAGCGCTCTGCACGGTGTCGGTGCGCGGGCTGTCGGAGACCAGGGTGTCGGTCATCAGTACTTCCTCTCCATCGGCTCGTACCGCGTCACGACGACGGGCTTCCAGTCGAGTGTGATGTGGTCGTCGGCGAGTGACGAGTGCGGGTCGCCCGTCAGGTACGCCATGGTGTGCTGCATGTAGTTCTCGTCGTCGCGCTTCGGGTAGTCGTCGCGCATGTGGCCGCCGCGGCTCTCCTTGCGGTTCCGCGCGGAGAACACGACCACCTCGGCCAGGTCGAGCAGGAACCCGAGTTCGACGGCCTCGAGCAGGTCGGTGTTGAAGCGCTTGCCCTTGTCCTGCACGGCGATGTTCAGGTACCGCTCGCGGAGCTGGTGGATCGTCTCGGTCATCTTGCCGAGCGACTCGTCCGTGCGGAACACCTGCGCGTTCTTGTCCATCTCGTCCTGCAGCTCCTTGCGGAGGACGGCGATGCGCTCGGTCCCGGTCGAGGCGCGGAGCTGGTCGAGCATCCCGCGGACGCTGGCGGCCGGGTCCTCGGGCAGGGGGAGGAACTCGGCGGTCTGCACCCACTCGGCCGCGTTGTTGCCCGAGCGCTTGCCGAAGACGTTGATGTCGAGCAGCGAGTTGGTGCCGAGGCGGTTCGAGCCGTGCACGGACACGCAGGCGCACTCGCCGGCGGCGTACAGGCCGGGCACGACCGTGGTGTTGTCGTAGAGCACCTCGGCGTTGGTGTTCGTCGGGATGCCGCCCATCGCGTAGTGCGCGGTCGGCATGACCGGCACCGGCTCGACGACCGGGTCGACACCGAGGTAGGTGCGGGCGAACTCGGTGATGTCCGGCAGCTTCGTCTCGAGCACCTCGGCACCGAGGTGGGTGCAGTCGAGGAGGACGTAGTCCTTGTTCGGACCGGCACCCCGCCCCTCGGCGACCTCCTGCACCATGCACCGTGCGACGATGTCGCGGGGCGCGAGGTCCTTGATGGTCGGGGCGTACCGCTCCATGAAGCGCTCGCCCGAGGCGTTGCGGAGGATCGCGCCCTCGCCGCGGGCACCCTCGGTGAGCAGGATGCCGAGGCCGGCCAGGCCGGTCGGGTGGAACTGGAAGAACTCCATGTCCTCGAGCGGCAGGCCCTGGCGCCAGACGATGCCGACGCCGTCACCGGTCAGGGTGTGGGCGTTCGAGGTCGTCTTGTACATCTTGCCGAAGCCGCCGGTCGCGAAGATCACGGCCTTGGCGTGGAAGACGTGCAGTTCACCGGTCGCGAGCTCGAACGCGACGACGCCGGCAGGCTGCTGACGGGTGACCCCGTCGTCGCCGACGACGTCGACCATGACGAGGTCCAGCGCGTAGAACTCGTTGTGGAACTCGACGCCGAGCTTCACGCAGTTCTGGAACAGCGTCTGCAGGATCATGTGGCCCGTGCGGTCGGCCGCGTAGCAGGCCCGGCGGACGGGGGCCTTGCCGTGGTCACGCGTGTGCCCGCCGAAGCGCCGCTGGTCGATCTTGCCCTCGGGCGTGCGGTTGAACGGCAGGCCCATGTTCTCGAGGTCGATGACGGCGTCGATCGCCTCCTTCGCCAGGATCTCGGCGGCGTCCTGGTCGACCAGGTAGTCACCGCCCTTGATCGTGTCGAAGGTGTGCCACTCCCACGAGTCCTCCTCGACGTTGGCCAGGGCCGCAGCCATGCCGCCCTGGGCCGCACCGGTGTGCGAGCGCGTCGGGTAGAGCTTCGAGATGACGGCCG
Source organism: Curtobacterium sp. BRD11 (assembly GCF_031844345.1). Taxonomy (NCBI): domain Bacteria; kingdom Bacillati; phylum Actinomycetota; class Actinomycetes; order Micrococcales; family Microbacteriaceae; genus Curtobacterium; species Curtobacterium sp. BRD11. The sequence continues at coordinate 129,363 of NZ_JAUZUZ010000007.1, read as the reverse complement.
TCTTCGCCTTCGGGCCGGCTTCGATGGCGGCACGCATGCCGGCACCGCCCGCGCCGATGATGACGATGTCGTGCTGGTGGTGGTGGACGGTGGTCTCGCTCACTGGGGCCTTTCGGGGTGGGTCAGCGCGCCGGCGGGGTGGTCGCGGCGTGCGCGTGGGTCTACGGCGCGGTGCTCGTGGCCGAGCCGTGCTGCTACTGCGCGGGGCAGAACGACGGCAGGTCGGCAGCGGCGGCGCCGGCCGGGCACGGGTCGAACGTCCAGCAGACGAGCAGGCCGAGCACGACCAGCGCGACGCACGCGATGAGCACCGCGAGCAGCAGGGTCTTCCGGATGCCGGGCTTCGCGACGTAGTCGTTGATGATCGTCCGCATGCCGTTCGAGCCGTGCACGAGGGCGAGGACGAGCATCAGGGAGTCCCAGACCTGCCAGAAGGGGTTCGCCCACTTGCCGGCGACGAAGGCGAAGTCGATCTGCTTGACGCCTTCGCCGGCGACCATGTTGACGAAGAGGTGGCCGAAGATCAGCACGACGAGCAGGACGCCCGAGGCGCGCATGTAGATCCACCCCCACTTCTCCCAGTTGGTGGTGCGGCGGGCTGCTGCGGCCGAACGAGGCGGCTCGACGATCTGCGTGGTCATGTCCGTGGGTCCCTTCGCCTACTGGAAGTCCGCGACGAGGTTCATGAGCTGACGGGGCAGGAAGCCCGCGATCAGGACGGCCCACACGACCAGGACGATCCAGAACATGGCGCGCTGGTACTTCGGCCCCTTCGACCAGAAGTCGACCAGGATGATCCGCAGCCCGTTCAGCGCGTGGAAGACGATCGCCATCACGAGCGCGATCTCACCGATGTTCATGATCGGCGTCTTGTAGGTGCCGATCACGGCGTTGTACGCCTCGGGGGACAGGCGCACCAGCGCGGTGTCGAGGATGTGCACGAGCAGGAAGAAGTAGATCGCGACACCGGTGATGCGGTGCAGCACCCAGGACCACATCCCCGTGGACCCGCGGTACAGCGTTCCTTCGAGCTTCCGGGACGCACGGGGCGCCTCGATCGTCACTCTCGGTTCGACGATCGTCGTCCCGCCTGCGGTCTGCTCGGCCATGAGCGAGTCCTCCCATAGGACGGGCTCGTCCGATCGGCGAGCCCTTGCCGTTCGTGTTCGTGTGGAACACGACCCATCCTATGCGCGTGCGCTGACACTCTCGTCCCACCCGACACGGAGGGTCCGGGACAGGGTCGGCGGAGCCCCGATCGTGCGGGCGGTGTCGTGGTGTGCGAGGAGCTGGTCGCCGACGGCCTCCCACGTGGTGCCCTCGACCCGGAGACGCCCGGCCGAGCCCATCCGTGCGGCCGCCGCCGGGTCCGTCACGAGCCCGAGCACGGCGTGACGGAGTGCCTGGGGCACGTCGGGGTCGTACAGCTCGCCGTCGAGGCCGGGCGCGACGAGGTCGATCGGGCCGCCCGATGCCGGCGCGACGACCGGCAGGCCACTCGCGTGGGCCTCCTGCAGGGTCTGCCCGAAGGTCTCGGCCGGACCCGTGTGCACGAAGACGTCGAGCATCGCGTAGGCGTCGGCCAGGGCGTCGCCGCGCAGGGGTCCCGTGAACGTGACGTCGAGGTGTCGCAGCCGACGCTCGAGGGACGCACGCGACGGCCCGCCGCCGGCGACGACCAGCCGGATGCCCGGGACGCCGCCGAGCTCGGCGAGCCGCTCGACCTCCTTCTCGGGCGCGAGTCGACCGACGTAGCCGACGATGGTCTCGCCACCCGGTGCGATCCGCCGCCGCGCCGCACGGACGTGCGCCGAGCGTCGCCGGTCCGGGTGGAACAGGTCGGTGTCGACACCGCGGCCCCAGCGGGCGACGCGGGGCACGCCGTCCTCGGCGAGCATCGCCGCGGTCGCGCTGGACGGGGCGAGCGTCAGCGACGCCCCCGCGTGGATGCGGCCCAGGATCCTCCTGACCAACGGGACGGTCGCGGTCAGCCCGTTGCGGCGGGCGAACCCGGCCACGTCGGTCTGGAAGACGGCGACGGAGGGGATGCCGAACCTCCCGGCGGCCGTGATCGCGCGACCGCCCAGCAGGAACGGGCTCGCCGCGTGCAGCACGTCGGCGCCGGAGGCGGCGAGGATCGTGTCGAGCACGGGGTGGGGGAGCGCGACCGGGAACTGCCGGTATGCCACGGCGGGCACCCGGTGCACGTCGAATGACCGGTAGCGCTCGACCCGGGTCCCCGAGCGGAACCGGGCGAGACCGGGGGTGTCCGGGGCGATCACCACCGCGCGGTGGCCGCGGCGCTCCAGGTGGTCGAGGACCGCCAGGACGCTGGTGGTGACGCCGTTCAGGGTGGGCAGGAAGCTCTCGGTCACGACGGCGACGGTCCGCTGGGACGTGCCGCGCTCCACGCTGCGTGCGCTCATGGTGCTGTCCATGGTCCGCGCGCGCCGTGACCGGCCGGGGCGGTGCGGGTGAACGGGCGGCGCGCAGCCGGTGAACTCGCGCTGCGCTGCGAGCCGGTCGGGAGGCGCGGGGCACGGTGGTCCCGTCGGCTGCGGCCCGTCCCGGTGCGAGCGGCCGCTGCGGGCACCCGCAGGAGCGGTGCGGCGGTCGTCCGGGTGGCGTCCAGGTCACGTCCGGCGACACCGGTACGGTGAGCGGGTGGCAGACGCACTCGAGGACTTCTACGCGATCATCCCGGCCGGCGGCATCGGTTCCCGCCTCTGGCCGCTCTCGCGCGCCGACGCGCCCAAGTTCCTGCACGACCTGACCGGCTCCGGCGCGTCGCTCCTGCGGCAGACCTGGGACCGGCTCGCGCCGCTCGCCGGCGAGCAGCGGATCATGGTCGTGACCGGGCGGGCGCACCGAGCAGCCGTCGAGGCGCAGCTGCCCGGCGTGGCCGACCACAACGTCGTGCTCGAGAGCGAGCCGAAGGACTCGACCGCGGCCATCGGGCTCGCCGCCGCCATCCTGCGCCGCCGTGAGCCGGACGTGGTCATCGGCTCGTTCGCGGCGGACCACGTCATCGGTGACGCCCGGGGCTTCCGCCGCTCGGTGCGCGAGGCCGTCGCCGCCGCACGCGCCGGGTACGTGACGACCATCGGCATCACCCCGACCGAGCCGGCGATCGGCTTCGGCTACATCCACGCCGACGGCGCTGCGCTCCCGGTCGAGGGTGCGTCGACGGTGCACGCGGTGAAGTCGTTCGTCGAGAAGCCCGACCTCGACACCGCCCGCGGCTACCTGGAGGACGGCTCGTACCTCTGGAACGCCGGCATGTTCATCGCGCGGGCCGACGTGCTGCTCGCCGAGATCGGTCGCACGAAGCCCGAGCTGCTCGCCGGCATCGAGGAGCTCGCCGCGGCGTGGGACACCTCCTCGCGCGGCGCGGTCGTCGACGCGATCTGGCCGGGGCTCGAGAAGATCGCCATCGACTACACCGTGGCCGAGCCCGCCGCCGCCGCGGGGCGCATGGCCGTCGTGCCCGGCGACTTCGACTGGGACGACGTCGGCGACTTCGCCTCGCTCGCGAAGCTGCAGTCCGGCGGGCGGGCGAACAACCTCGCTGTGCTCGGGGACGGCGCGCGGATCCTCGCCGACTCGTCGAGCGGCATCGTCGTGGCGCACAGCCAGCGGCTCATCTCGCTCATCGGGGTCGAGGACATCGTCGTCGTCGACACTCCGGACGCGCTGCTCGTCACCACGAGCGCGAACGCGCAGCGGGTCAAGGGCGTGGTGGACGCACTGAAGCTGAGCGGTCGGGGGGACGTGCTCTGACGGTCCGCCGACCTGGTGTACGGTGATGTTCCGGTCGCGGGGGCCGGGCTGACTCGGGGGAGTGCTGATGGGGGACATCCAGTTCGAGACTTCGGACGCGAGTGCGCTCGCACGTGTCGCGCGACGAGCCGCTGACACGTTGCGAGGGCAGGCCGGTCCGCGGTCGGGCGCCGTCGCATCCGCGCTCGACGACGCTGCTGGCTCGTACGCCGACCGGTTCCGTGAGGCGGCCGTGGTCGAGGCCGAGGACCGGGCACGACTGGCGGGCGTGCTGGTCGACCTCGCCGACCAGATCGACGCCGCGGTCGCTGCTGCGGAGCGCGAACGGGAGCGCCAGCGTGACCACGCCGACTGGAAGGCGCGTGACGCCGACCGGAAGCGGGCGGCGTCCGTGGCCGAGGCCTTCGCCGGTTCCGCAGGACGATCGGTCGTCGACGCACTGGAGCGCTTCACCGATCCTGAGCCGGCGACCGAACCCGAGCCGAGGCCGGAGGTCGACGCCGAGTTCCGCGGTCGGGAGCGTGCGCGCTACGGCGACGGAGCGAGCCGTGGCAGGAGTTCTGCCGATCCGAGCGCGCTCCGGGCCTTCGTGACGACGACCTCGGGACTGGACACGACCGCGTCGGCCGAGTCCGAGCGCGTGCGATCGGCGTGGTCCTCCTTCCGGTCCTCCTGCGCCTGGGTCACGGTCGACCGCGCGAGCATGCCGGCGGGTTTCGCGCGCTACGTGCGCGAGAACGACGAGGATCGGAGCTGGATCGGCAGGATCGCCGACGCCTTCGAGGCCGCCGGCGGCAGTGGGTCGCTGTCGAACGCGGCTCTCGACATCGCGGCGACCGGACAGGCGGCGCCTGCCCTCCAACGGCTGTTCGCGGAGCACCTGACGCCGACGGAGGTCGCGGAGCGCTGGGCTGCGCTCGGGCTGACGACGGCCGACGCCAGCGTGTTCGACGGTTTCCCGACGGACGTGCTCGCGCGACTCGGGAACCTCGAGGGTGTCCCGTACTGGGCGCGGAGTACGGCGAACGCCCTCGTGCTGAACCAGCGACTGGTCGACGTGGAGCGCCAGATCGAGCAGCTGGAGCGGACGGTCGCATCGGCGGGTGACGGCTCACGGGTGTTGGCGCGGGAACTGACGGCGCTGTACGCGGACCGCAAGGCCCTCCGGAACGTCAATGCTGCGTTGACGAAGAAGGGCTCCGACGGGAAGCGCTTCCTCATCGCTCTCACGGATGATCGACCGCCGCTCGCTGCCGTCTCGATCGGCGATCTGGACCGTGCGAAGTCAGCGACCTGGGCTGTCCCTGGTATGGACACCACGACAGCGGACATGACGACGTGGGCGAGGGCCGCTCAGAACATCGCCGATGAGCAAACGGACGTTGCGGACACCACAGACGTCGCAGACCCTTCGGATCGAGCAGTCGTCGCTTGGGTCGGCTACACCACCCCGGGACCACAGGATGTGCTCCTCATGGCCAAGGCGAAGGAGGGCGGCAAGCGTCTCGCAGATTCGATCCGCGGGTTCTCAGCCGTCCGCGGAACTGATGACGTGCAGACGAACGTCGTGGCGCACTCCTACGGCACGACCGCGGGCGCTGTGGCTCTGGCCGAGCGGGGTGTCCACGTTGATCGGTTCGTCGCACTGGGTTCTGCCGGGCTGCCCGATGGGCTCGACGATGCGCAGCAGCTGCACGCAGACCAGGTCTTCGCGGCTCAGGCGAAGGACGGCCCCACCGGCGAGTCCGGACAGGGTGACGAATGGGCGACGTTCGGCCGGGAGAAGAGCCTCGCCCATCGCGTCGACCCGACCGCGCAGGGTTTCGGAGCGACCGTGTTCGGCGCCGACGGCGGGACTGGGAGCGAGGGGCAGACCCTTGCGTCGGTCCTGCATCACGCCCCGGTGTTCAAGGACCACCGAGGTTACCTGGACCGTGGTACCGAGTCACTGCACAACGTGGCACTCGCCACCACAGGTCAGGACGAGTTGCTGACCGGGGCGCGAGATCGATGACCCGGTCCGACGAAGGAGGAGGCACATGAACGCACGACACCGTGCTCGTCGCGCACTCGCGGCGACGGCGGCGCTACTGGCAGTCGTCGTCGTGACCGCCGGATGTGCCGGGCAGCAGCATGATGCAACCCGACCGACTGAGAGGACGTCCTCCGTGGACGCAGACACTGCGAAGCGAAACATGATCGACATCGTCGATCAGACAACGGCCGCGCTCGGCGGCGAATGGGAGACGCGGACGTCTCCCGATTACGTCGAGAGCTGCCAACTGTCGAGCGACGAAGAAGGAGCTCGGTGGGTGTACCGAGTTGCTCGAGCAGAGTCCGCCGACGTCGAGGCGGACGCTGCTGCTGCCTCCGATGTCTGGAGGTCCGCCGGTCTGACCGTGGACCGACTCGCTGACTCCAAGGGGCCGGCGGTGGTCGCTCGCGGCGGCGATCGCGTCGAGATGATCCGTTTCTTCGCTTTCCCCGGCAACTACAGCATCCAAGCGCTCTCGATGTGCTTCGCTGGCGACGCAGACGAGATCGAGGAGCAGCAGGCCGACGAATGACCCGCGATCCCGGGTTCGTGGTGTCCTGGCCGTGCCGGATCAGCGCGCGCGACCTCGCAAGCCTCATCGTCGTCCTCGCGCTCGCGGGACTGAGCACCGGGTGTGCGTCCCGAGCGGTCGAGACGAGGACGGCCAGCGCAACGGCCCCGATCGTGGACGCAGTGACCGCGAAGCAACAGATGGTCGCCGCTGTGGACGACGCCACCGAGCTCCTCGGCGGAGTGTGGACGGCGCGGACCGGACCGGACGCAGCGGAGCGGTGCTCGTTGCCGGACGGGGAGCGCGGAGCACACTGGCGGTACCTGACGGGGAGCGCGATCGAGGGGCGGCCGGAGGAAGACAGCTCGGCGATGGCCGACCACTGGCGTGCGCAGGGCAAGCGCGTGACCGCGCGGGACACGAGCACCGGGCCGGTGGTCTTCGGTGGGGGAGGCGGGGACATCGCGTCCATCAGCTTCTACGCGGTCTCCGGCAACTACACCGTCCAGGCCGTCTCGCTGTGCTTCCCCGGCGACGCCGACCGCATGGCCGAGGACGACGCCGACGAGGTCGAGTGAGCCTCCGAGGACGAGACGCCGGAGCGTCTCGAGAGGAGACGAATGTCTGCCGAGCTGACCATGCGGCGCCTGACGAGCGTTGCCCTCACACCCCTCGCATTGCTGATCGTCATCAGCGGTTGCACGCAACACCCTCCGGTCGGCGAGACGCTGTCCGACGATGGAAGGACGGCCCAGGTGGACCCCGAGACTGCTCAGCGGAAGATGACCGAGCTCGTCGACAGGACCGCTGCGGCGCTCGGGGGCGAATGGGTCACCACGCAGGGTCCGGACTACGTCGACAGCTGCACGCTCCCCGACGGTGGACAAGGAGCCAACTGGGTCTACCTGACCACCAGGACGGACGGAGGGGGCAATCCGGACGACGATGCTGCGGCGGTCACGAAGACCTGGCAGTCCGCGGGCATGACCGTCGGACGAGTCGCGGATCCTGACGGCCCGGTCGTCGTCGGACGGGGTGGAGCCTCGACCGCGCTGATCGATCTGTACGCGTTCCCGGGCAAGTACACGCTGGAGGCCGAATCGCTCTGCTTCCCGGGGAGTGCCGACGAGATCGAAGAGGAGCAGAGCAGCGGGTCCTGATCCGCTCCGTCGAAGGAGGATGCGCATGCACGCAGGACGGCCCGCGCGTCGTCTGACCACGACCACGGGTCGAGGAGCAGCAGGCCGACGGGTGACGCACGGAGCATCGTTCACGGCGGTCTCCGTTCGCCGGAGCAGCGAGCGGATCGTCGCGAGCTCCGCCGTCGTCTTCGCGCTCGCGGGTCTGCTGCGCGGCTGTGTCCCCAGCGCGACCGACACAGCGACGGACCGACGAACGGAGTCCTACCCGGATGCAGCGACCGCGAAACAGCAGATGATCGACGCCGTGGACGATGCAACCCGACTCCTCGGCGGGCACTGGAAGGCGCGAGCCGGACCTGACCACCCCGAGGACTGCGTCCTGTCCGACGGCGAGCAGGGTGCGCAGTGGCGGTACCTCTCGGGGAGCACGCTGGCGGGTGACCCGTCCGAGGACGGCGCCCGGATTGCGGAGCACTGGCGTGGGCAGGGGCTGCGGGTCATCGTCCGTGATTCAGACGACGGACCGGCGGTGCTCGGGCGCGGCGGTGAACAGATCGCTTCGATCAGTGCGTACGCCTCCCCCGGCAACTCCACGGTCCAGGCAGTGTCCCTGTGCTTCCCCGGCGACGCCGACCGCATTGCGGAGCAGCAGGCCGACGAGTGATGCAGGACCGTCGTCTGGTGCTTCCGTGCACGAACGACGGCAGGTGTCGCTCGCTGTAGCGCTCCACCACGAAATCCTCGGATCGTCCCCCGGACCGGGTCCCCGGGGGACGTCGGCGTTACGAGCGCGTTTCGTCGGGGTCGCGATCGGGTAACTGATCCCAGCAGTCCCTCAGGGGCGTTCTGTACCGGCCCGACGGTCGTGTACTGTCGCCACGATCGCCCGGAACGCACGTGGTCCGGGCACCGCCCCCCGGAGGAACCAACCCGTGACATCTCGTACCCGCAAGGTCCTGCTCAGCGGCCTCGCGCTCGCCGGCACCATGGCCGTCCTGGCCGGCTGCTCGGCTGCCCCGTCCGACACCACCTCGGCGAAGAAGACCGACTTCCGCCCCTGCATGGTCTCCGACGCCGGTGGCTTCGACGACAAGTCCTTCAACCAGCTCGGCTTCGACGGCATGGTCGACGCGGCGAAGGAGCTCGGCGCCGACTACAACAAGGCCGAGTCCAAGGACGCCACGGTCTACGACTCGAACATCGAGCAGCTCGTCAACCAGAACTGCAACATGATCATCACGGTCGGCTTCAACCTCGCAGACGCCACGAAGAAGCAGGCAGCTGCGAACCCCGACACCGAGTTCGCGATCATCGACGACAACTCGATCGACGCGAAGAACGTCAAGCCGATCACGTTCGACACCTCGCAGGCCGCCTTCCTGGCCGGCTACGCGGCGGCGTCCTACTCGAAGACCGGCGTCGTCGGCACCTTCGGCGGCATGCAGATCCCGACCGTCACCATCTTCATGGACGGCTTCGCGGACGGCGTGAAGTACTACAACGAGCAGAAGAAGAAGGACGTCAAGGTCGTCGGCTGGAACGTCGAGACCGGCAAGGGCTCCTTCACCGGTGGCTTCGAGGCGGGCACGCAGGCCAAGTCGGTCGCGCAGACCCTGCTCGACCAGGACGCCGACGTGATCCTGCCCGTCGGTGGCCCGATCTACCAGTCGGCAGCCGAGGCGATCAAGGACGCGAACAACGGTTCGGTCCTGATCGGCGCGGACAGCGACCTCTACGAGGCCGACCCCCGCTACAAGGACATCGCCTTCACCTCGGTGATGAAGGGCATGCGCCCGGCGGTCAAGGACGTCGTCGAGCAGGCGGCGGACGACAAGTTCTCGAAGGAGCCGTACGTCGGCACCCTTAAGAACGACGGCGTCGGCATCGCGCCGTTCCACGACTACGAGTCCAAGGTGGACTCGGGTCTGCAGGACGAGCTCGACAAGATCAAGTCGGGCATCATCGACGGCTCGATCACGGTCGAGACGCAGTCGGACAAGTAGTCGGGTGAACGCGGGCGGGGGATCGATCCTCCGCCCGCGTTTCCGCGCGTCCACCGACGGGTGACGCGCTGACCAACAGGAACGCAGTAGACAACATGAAGCTCGAGCTCCGCGGAATCACCAAGCGGTTCGGCCCCCTGGTCGCGAACGACCACATCTCCCTCACGGTCGAACCCGGTGAGGTGCACTGCCTCCTGGGCGAGAACGGTGCGGGCAAGTCCACCCTGATGAACGTGCTCTACGGCCTGTACCAGGCGGACGAGGGCGAGATCCTGCTGGACGACGTCGTCCAGGACTTCGACGGCCCCGGTGACGCCATGCGCTCCGGCATCGGCATGGTGCACCAGCACTTCATGCTCGTGCCGGTGTTCACCGTCGCCGAGAACGTCATGCTCGGTCAGGAGCAGACGACCTTCGGCGGTCGTCTCGACCTCGCCGGCGCCCGCAAGCGCGTGCGCGAGATCAGCGACCGTTTCGGGTTCGACGTCGACCCCGACGCCCGCATCGAGGACCTGCCCGTCGGCGTGCAGCAGCGCGTCGAGATCATCAAGGCGCTGTCCCGCGACGCGAAGGTCCTCGTCTTCGACGAGCCGACGGCGGTCCTGACGCCGCAGGAGACCGACGAGCTGATGGGCATCATGCGCCAGCTCCGCGAGGCCGGCACCGCGATCGTCTTCATCACGCACAAGCTGCGCGAGGTGCGCGAGGTCGCCGACCGGATCACGGTGATCCGCCTCGGCAAGGTCGTCGGCGAGGCCTCGCCGACCGCGACGAACAACGAGCTCGCTGCGCTCATGGTCGGCCGGGCCGTCTCGCTCGTCGTCGACAAGACGCCCGCGTCCGGCGGCGAGGACGCCCTCGTGGTCGAGGGCGTGACCGTCACCGACCCGTCGGGCGTCGTGCTCGTCGACGACGTCTCGTTCACCGTCCGCCGCGGCGAGGTCCTCGCCATCGCCGGTGTGCAGGGCAACGGGCAGACCGAGCTGACCGAGGCGATCATCGGCCTCGAGCCCGTGCACGCGGGTCGCATCACGCTCGACGGCAAGGAGCTCACCGGTCGCACGGTGAAGCAGGTCCTCGACGCGGGGGTGGGCTTCGTGCCCGAGGACCGCAAGGAGGACGGCCTGGTCGGGGAGTTCACGATCGCCGAGAACCTCATGCTCGACCGCGCCGACCACGACGAGTTCGTGCGCGCCGGCACGATCCGCGCCGCCGAGCGCGACGCGTTCGCCGACGAGAAGATCGCCGAGTTCGACATCCGCACGCCGTCCCGCACCACGGCGGCCGGTCGGCTGTCGGGCGGCAACCAGCAGAAGATCGTCCTCGCCCGCGAGCTGAGCCGCGAGCTGCGGCTGTTCGTCGCCGCGCAGCCCACGCGCGGCATCGACGTCGGCTCGATCGAGTTCGTGCACAAGCGCATCGTCGCCACCCGCGACACCGGCGTCCCGGTCATCGTCGTCTCCACGGAGCTCGACGAGGTCGTGGCGCTCGCCGACCGGATCGCGGTCATGTACCGCGGCGGCATCGTCGGCATCGTCCCCGCGGACACCCCGCGCGACGTCCTCGGCCTCATGATGGCCGGGGAGATCCCAGAAGGAACGGAGCTGGCAGCGTGAGCACCCCCACGCCAGACAACACGCAGCCGGCGACCCCGGCCGAGGCACCCACCGACGACCGCATGCAGGACGTCGAGGGCACCCCGCACCTCATGACGGACTCGGCGGACGACACCGAGCGTCGGGCTGCCGGCGGTGACCGCTGGAGCACGGCGCTGCAGAGCATCGTCAACGGCTCCGTGCTCGTGACCGTCCTCGCCGTCGTCCTCGCCCTCGTCGCCTGCGGCATCCTGATCGCCGTCACCGACGAGAACGTCCGCGCGGCGGCCGGGTACTTCTTCGCCCGCCCCGCCGACACCTTCCAGGCCGTCGGCACCGCGGTCGGTGGCGCGTACCGGTCGCTCTTCCAGGGCTCGGTCGTGAACTTCGGCGCGAGCTCCTTCGCGCAGGCCATCGCGCCGATCACGCGCTCGGTCGACTACGCCGTGCCGCTGATCGCCGCGGGCCTCGGCATCGCGCTGTCCTTCCGGGCCGGCCTCTTCAACATCGGCGGCCAGGGTCAGATCCTCATCGGTGCCGCAGCCGCCGGCTGGGTCGGCTTCTCGTTCGACGGCCCCGCCGCGATCCACATCCCGCTCACCGTCGTCGCCGGCATCGTCGGCGGTGCGGTCTGGGGCGGCCTGGTCGGGGTCCTCAAGGCCCGCACCGGTGCCAACGAGGTCGTCCTGACGATCATGCTCAACTACGTCGCGCTCTACCTCGTCAGCTACCTGCTCCGCACGCCGGGGCTGCTGCAGGCGCCGGGCAGCTCGAACCCGATCTCGCCCGCCACGAAGGAGAGCGCGGTCTTCCCGGCGCTGTTCGGTCCCCGGTACGGCATCGACCTCGGCTTCGTCGTCGCGCTGATCGCCGTGGTCGTGGTGTGGTGGCTCGTCAACAAGTCGTCGCTCGGCTTCCGCTTCCGGACGATCGGTGAGAACCCGCGCGCCGCCCGCGTCGCCGGCATGAGCGTCCCCGCGCTCACCATCTGGGTGATGGTCATCTCCGGTGCGCTCGTCGGCATCGCCGGCGCCTACCAGGTGCAGGGCGCCGTGACCTCGGGCTTCACCTCGGGCATCGACGCCGGCATCGGCTTCGACGCGATCACGGTCGCCCTCCTCGGCCGTTCGAAGCCGTGGGGCGTGTTCTGGGCCGCGATCCTGTTCGGCGTCCTGAAGAACGGCGGCTACGCCATGCAGGCCGCGAACGACATCCCGATCGACATCGTCGGCGTGATCCAGGCGCTCATCGTCCTGTTCATCGCCGCACCGCCGCTCGTCCGCGCGATCTTCCGCATCCCGCAGCCGGGTGCGCGTCGTCGCGGTCGTGCCGCGAAGAACTCCCGGAAGGCGGTCGCCGCATGAGCACCACCACCACCGCGGCGCCCGCACCGGCGCTGTCCGACCGCCCGATCGAGACGACCCGGAGCTGGAAGGCCCCGATCGGCTTCGGCGTCTTCACCCTGCTCGCGCTGCTGTTCTTCGGCGTGCTCCACCGTGCCGGCGACACCACGTTCCGGCTCGCCAACGGCGGCGACTTCTTCGCGCTGCCGAACGTGCCGCTCCCCGCGACCGGTACCGGCATCGTCGTCATCGTCCTGCTGGCGCTCGCCACCGTGTACGCCGTCGTCGAGGTCCGCGCGAACCGCCGGATCCCGCTCTGGCTGACCGCGGTCTTCGCGGTCGTCTTCGTCGTCGGCTTCCTCGCCTGGTCGGCCGCCGGGGACACCATCCCCGTGCCGGGCCTGCTCCTGGGCGCCCTGGGACTCAGCGTCCCGCTCGTGTTCGGTGCCCTCGGCGGCGTCATCTCGGAGCGTGTCGGCGTCGTGAACATCGCCATCGAGGGCCAGTTCCTCGCCGGCGCGTTCACCTCGGCGATGATCGCCTCGTTGACCGGGTCCGCGTGGGTCGGCCTCGTCGGTGCGCTCGCCGCCGGCGTGCTCGTCTCGTTCCTCCTGGCGGCGTTCAGCATCAAGTACCTGGTCGACCAGGTCATCGTCGGTGTCGTCATCAACGCGTTCATCTCGGGCCTGACGGGCTTCCTCTACTCGCAGGTGCTCTCGCCGAACGAGCAGACGCTCAACATCGGCGTGCGCTTCCCGAAGCTCGAGATCCCGGTCCTGCACCAGATCCCGGTCATCGGCCCGGTGTTCTTCGAGCAGACGGTCGTCGTCTACCTCGCCTACGTCGCGGTCGCGGTCGTCACCTTCGCGCTGTTCAAGACCCGCTGGGGCCTGCGCCTCCGCGCGGTCGGCGAGCACCCGCAGGCCGCGGACACGGTGGGCATCAACGTCGCGCGGACGCGCTTCTGGAACGTCTCGCTCGCCGGCGCGATCGCCGGTCTCGGCGGCGCGTACTTCACGCTCGACGCGGTCGGCCCGTTCACGAAGGACATGACCGCGGGCGCGGGCTACATCGCCCTGGCCGCCGTCATCTTCGGTCGCTGGGACCCGATCCGGGCGACGCTCGCGGCGCTGCTGTTCGGCTTCGCGTCGAACCTGCAGAACATCCTCGGCGCGATCGACTCCCCGGTGCCGAGCGAGTTCCTGCTCATGCTGCCCTACGTGGTCACGATCTTCGCGGTCGCCGGCCTGGTCGGGCAGTCGCGCGGACCGGCGGCCGCCGGCAAGCCGTACACCAAGAGCTGACGGCCTGGAGGCGCGGCACATGACCGACACGAACCCTTCCGGTGACCAGGAGGTCACCACCGGCCCCGCGACCGGCGAGCCGTCCTGGACGGACCCGGCCACGAGCCTCCCGTCCGACCCGGACACCGTGATCGACGCGAGCGTCGATGTCGACTGGAGCGCCCTGCGGGACGCTGCGACCGCCGCGATGCGGCGGGCCTACGCGCCGTACTCGTCGTTCCCGGTCGGCGCTGCTGCGCTCACCGACGACGGACGGATCGTGTCCGGCTGCAACATCGAGAACGCGTCGTACGGGGTCACCCTGTGCGCCGAGTGCTCGCTCGTCTCGCAGCTGCACATGACCGGCGGCGGCAAGCTCGTCGCGTTCACCTGCGTGGACGGCGACGGTGCGACGCTCATGCCGTGCGGCCGGTGCCGGCAGCTGCTGTTCGAGCACTCGACCGAGGGCATGCTCCTCGAGACGGTCTCGGGCATCCGCACGATCGACCAGGTGCTCCCCGACGCGTTCGGGCCCCGCACCCTCGCGACCTACCAGCAGGAGCACTGACATGGCAGTCGAGCCCTTCGACACCGTCGACCTCATCCGCACCAAGCGCTCCGGCGAGGCCCTGGCCACCGCCGAGATCGACTGGCTCGTCGACGCGTACACGCGCGGGTACGTCGAGGACCCGCAGATGGCGGCCCTGGCGATGGCGATCTTCCTCAACGGCATGGAACGGCGGGAGATCAAGGACCTGACGCTCGCGATGATCGCGTCGGGGGAGCGGATGTCGTTCGACGCCCTCGGCAAGACCACGGTGGACAAGCACTCCACCGGAGGCGTCGGGGACAAGATCACGCTGCCGCTCGCGCCGCTCGTCGCGTCGTTCGGGGTGGCGGTGCCCCAGCTCTCCGGCCGCGGGCTCGGCCACACCGGCGGCACGCTCGACAAGCTCGAGTCGATCGCCGGATGGCAGGCGTCGATCTCGAACGACCGCATGATGGAGGTGCTCCGCGACGTCGGCGCGGTCATCTGCGCGGCCGGTTCGGGACTGGCACCGGCGGACAAGAAGCTCTACGCGCTCCGTGACATCACCGGCACCGTCGAGTGCATCCCGCTCATCGCGTCGAGCATCATGTCGAAGAAGATCGCCGAGGGCACGGGTGCGCTCGTGCTCGACGTCAAGTTCGGCTCCGGTGCGTTCATGCCGACGTACGAGGCGTCGAAGGAGCTCGCGCAGACGATGGTCGACCTCGGCAACGACGCGGGCGTGGCGACCTCGGCGCTGCTCACCGACATGGAGGTCCCGCTCGGACTGACGATCGGGAACGCGCTCGAGGTCCGGGAGTCGGTCGAGGTCCTGGCCGGCGGCGGCCCGTCCGACGTGGTCTCGCTGACGGTCGAGCTCGCGTCGGAGATGCTGCGGCTCGCCGGGCTGCCGGACGCCGATCCCGCGGCAGCGCTGGCGGACGGTCGCGCGATGGACACGTGGCGCCGGATGATCGAGGCACAGGGCGGCGACCCCGCTGCGGACCTGCCGGTCGCCCGCGAGCAGCACGTGGTCACGGCGACGGAGTCGGGTGTGCTCGTCCAGCAGGACGCCCTGCCGTTCGGCATCGCCGCGTGGCGTCTCGGCGCCGGCCGGGCCCGCGCGCAGGACCCGGTGCAGGCGGGAGCCGGCATCGAGCTGCACGTCAAGCCCGGCGACACCGTCACCGCGGGCCAGCCGCTCTGGACGCTCCACACCGACGAGCCGGCGCGCTTCGACCGCGCGCTGGAGTCGCTCGAGGGTGCGTGGGCGATCGGGTCGTCCGCGCCCGAGCGCGGCCCCATCGTGCGGGAGCGCATCACCGGCTGAGCGCCACGGCCGCCACCCGGCCCCACCGACCGGAGGCTCCCCACTCGTCTGTGGGGAGCCTCCAGTCGGTCCGTCCGTCTGTTGTGCACAGGTGCCGACGCGGCGTCGGCGACCACCGCTAGCCTGGGAGCATGAGCGCCGACGCCCCGACCTACCGCCTGCCCGACGCCGGAGCGGTCATCGACGACCTGCCCAAGGTCTCGCTGCACGACCACCTCGACGGGGGTCTGCGCCCGGCGACCATCGTCGACCTGGCGGACGAGGCGGGCATCGAGCTGCCGACGACCGACCCCGAGGCACTCGGCGCGTGGTTCGCCGAGCAGTCGAACAGCGGCTCGCTCGTCGAGTACCTGAAGACCTTCGACGTCACGACGTCGGTGATGCAGACCGCGCCGCAGCTGCACCGTGTGGCGAAGGAGTTCGTCGAGGACCTCGTGGCCGACGGGGTGGTCTACGGCGAGATCAGGTGGGCACCGGAGCAGCACCTGCGGGGTGGGCTGACGCTCGACGAGACGGTCGAGGCGGTGCAGGCCGGCATCGAGGAGGCGGTCGACGCCGCGGGTGGCGCGATCCGGATCGGCCAGCTGGTCACCGCGATGCGTCATGCGGACCGGTCGCTCGAGATCGCCGAGCTCGCCGTCCGGCACCGGGACCGCGGCGTGGTCGGCTTCGACATCGCGGGAGCCGAGGCAGGCTTCCCGCCCGCGAACCACCGTGCGGCGTTCGAGTACCTGGCATCCGAGCTGTTCCCGGTCACGGTCCACGCCGGCGAGGCCGACGGGCTGGCGTCGATCCGCTCCGCGCTGGTGGACGGTCGGGCGCTCCGCCTCGGCCACGGCGTCCGGATCTTCGAGGACATCACCCTGTCGGACGCCGGTGACGGCTCCACGCTGGCGTCGCTGGGCGAGATCGCGTCGTGGGTCCGCGACCGCGAGATCCCCCTCGAGGTCGCCCCGCAGTCGAACCTGCAGACCGGTGCGATCGCCGCGTGGGGCGACGACCTCGCCGACCACCCGTTCGACGTGCTGTACCAGCTCGGCTTCCGCGTGACGGTGAACACCGACAACCGCCTGATGAGCGGCACGTCGCTGTCACGCGAGCTCGCCCTGCTCGCCGGCACCTTCGGCTACGACCTCGACGACCTCGCCGCGTTCCAGATCAACGCCGCGCTCGGTTCGTTCCTGCCGCTCGAGGACCGCGAGGAGATCATCGCGACCATCACGGCCGGACACCAGGAGGCCTAGCGATGTCCCTGCCGCCGCTGCCGGACGACGCCGTCGTGCTCGGAGCGAGCGCGTCCTCGTGGCGCGACGCGCTCCGGCTCGCCGGTGCCGCGCTCGTCACCTCGGGGTCGGCGACGCCGCCGTACACCGACGCGATGATCGACCTGGTCGAGGAGCACGGCCCGTACATCGTCATCTCGCCCGGACTCGCGTTCGCGCACGCCCGGCCGGGGCCGGCGGTGCTGCGGGACGGGTTGGCCGTCGTGACCCTGCGCGAACCGGTGTCGTTCGGGCACCCGCACAACGACCCGGTGTCGGTCGTCCTCGGGCTCGCGGTCGCCGAGGTCGGGACGCACCTCGAGTCGATCGGCGACATCGCGAACACGTTCAACGACGCCACGGTGACCGCGCGGCTCGCGGCGGCGGGCTCGGCGGACGAGGTCCGGACGATCATGGGGGTGTCGGCGTGAAGATCGTGACGATCTGCGGTGCGGGGATCGGGTCCAGCGGGATCCTCAAGGTGAACGCGGAGAAGGCCCTCGGCACGCTCGGGCTGTCGGCGTCGGTCGTCGCGGCGGACGTCGCCTCGGTGCGCGCCGTGGCCGAGGACGCCAACGTGATCCTGACCAGCCAGGAGTTCGTCGAGGCGATCGGGGAGACCTACGCCGAGGTCATCGTGATCCGGAACCACTTCGACCAGGGCGAGATCACGGCCGCGGTCGACCGGGCGCTCGGGGAGCACTGAGCAGCTCCCGACGCTGCCTCTAGAGTTGGGGCATGAGCACGGAGAACCCGCTGAACGACCCCGCCGCCGACCCGTTCGAGGTCGCCCGCGACGCCGCCGCCGTCATCGCCGACCGGTCCGGCATCGAGCGGCACGACATCGCCCTGACCCTGGGCTCCGGCTGGGGCAAGGCCGCCGACATCATCGGCGAGACGGTGTCCGAGATCCCCGCGGCCGAGGTCCCCGGCTTCAGCGCCTCTGCGGTGCCCGGACACTCCGGCACGGTCCGGTCGATCCGCCTGCAGGACGGCCGGCACGCACTCGTCATCGGTGCACGGACCCACTACTACGAGAACCACGGCGTCCGTCGCGTGGTGCACAGCGTCCGCACCGCCGCGGCGACCGGGGCGTCGGTCATGGTGCTGACCAACGGCGCCGGTGGCATCAAGGAGCACTGGACGCCCGGCACTCCGGTCCTCATCAGCGACCACATCAACCTGACGGCGGACAGCCCGCTCGAGGGCGCCACGTTCGTCGACCTGACCGACCTGTACTCGGCACGGCTGCGCGAGGTCGCGAAGTCGATCGACCCCACCCTCGACGAGGGCGTCTACACGCAGTTCCGCGGCCCGCACTACGAGACCCCGGCCGAGGTGCAGATGGCGAAGACCATCGGCGGGCACATCGTCGGCATGTCGACCGCGCTCGAGGCGATCGCCGCCCGTCAGGCGGGCATGGAGGTCCTCGGCTTCTCGCTCATCACGAACCTCGCCGCGGGCATCCAGAAGACCCCGCTCTCGCACGCCGAGGTGCTCGAGGCCGGGCGCGAGGCCGAGCCGGTCATCGCGGACCTCCTCGCCCGCGTGGTGGCGGCGCTGTGACCCGGCACGAGGGTGCCTCGGACGGCGCCATCGCGGACGGCGACCTCGGTGACGGCGGTGCCCTCGCCGCCGTGGACGAGGACGTCCTGTCCCGCGCCCGCGCGTGGGTGGAGCAGGACCCGGACGACGAGACCCGTGCGGAACTCCAGCAGCTGATCGACCGCGGCGACGCCGAGGAGCTCGCCGCGCGGTTCTCCGGTCGCCTGCAGTTCGGCACCGCCGGCCTCCGCGCCGAGCTCGGCGCCGGGCCGCAGCGCATGAACCGCGTCGTCGTCACGCAGGCCGCGGCGGGGCTCGCGCGCTTCCTGATCGACACCGGTCGTGACCGCAGCGTCGTGATCGGCTACGACGGCCGGGTCAACTCCGACGTCTTCGCTCGCGACTCCGCCGAGGTCATGCGCGGCCTCGGGCTCGAGGTCACCCTCCTGCCGTCCGCGCTCCCGACGCCGGTGCTCGCGTTCGCGGTGCGCCACCTCGGTGTCGGCGCGGGCGTCATGGTGACCGCGAGCCACAACCCGCCGCGGGACAACGGCTACAAGGTGTACCTCGGGGGCGAGGACGACGGCTCGCAGATCGTCCCGCCGGTCGACGGCGAGATCGCTGCGGCGATCGACGCGGTCGCCGCGGGGGACGTCCGCGACCTCGTGCGCGCCACCGACTACACGGTCGCCGGTCCGGAACTCGCCCGGGCCTACGTCGACGCGACCGCCGCGACGGTGCCGGCCCCGGCCCTCCCGGTCGACGCGCAGCCGAAGGCCGTCTACACGGCGATGCACGGCGTCGGGTGGGAGACCGCGCGAGCCGTGTTCGCCGCGGCGGGGTTCGCCGAGCCCGCCGTCGTGCCGGAGCAGATCGAGCCGGACGGCGCGTTCCCGACGGTGTCCTTCCCGAACCCGGAGGAGCCGGGTGCGATGGACCTGTCGGTCGCGCGCGGTGTCGCGGTCGGGGCTGACCTGGTCATCGCGAACGACCCCGACGCCGATCGCCTCGCCCTGGCGATCCCCGACGGTGCCGGCTCGTTCCGTCGCCTGTCCGGCAACGAGGTCGGTTGGTTGCTCGGCTGGCGGGCCGCCGCTCGTGCGCAGGCCGCGGGCTCGTCGGACGGGTCGGGTGTGCTCGCGGCGTCGATCGTCTCCTCGCCCGCGCTCGCCCGCGTCGCGGAGCGGTACGGGCTCGGGTACCGGGACACCCTGACCGGGTTCAAGTGGGTCTCCCGCGTGCCCGACCTGGTGTTCGGGTACGAGGAGGCGCTCGGCTACCTCGTCGACCCCGGCGTCGTCCGCGACAAGGACGGCATCTCGGCGGCCCTGGCGCTGCTCGACCTCGCCGTCTCGCTCGCAGCCGAGGGCCGGACCGTCGCCGACCAGCTCGACGCCTTCGCGGCCGAGTTCGGGGCGTTCGCCTCCGGACAGGTGTCGACCCGCGTGGACGACCTGTCGCGGATCGGGGAGATCATGACGTCGCTGCGGTCGTCGGCGCCCTCGTCGCTCGGCGGCCGTACGGTCACCGGGGTGACGGACTACTCGGACGGCGTGGAGGGCTTCCCGCCGTCCGACATCCTGCGCTACGACCTCGAGGGCGGCGCGCGGGTCATCGTCCGCCCGAGCGGCACCGAGCCCAAGGTGAAGGTCTACATCGACACGGTGGCGGCTTCGCCGGCCGAGGCGCAGGCGCTCGTCGACGCCCTCGCCGCCGACGTGCGGCCCCGCGTGTCGTAGCGGCGCGGCGCTGGTCCGCCGCGCCGTTGCCGGCCGCGCCTGCGGTGCGGGTGCCGCCCGTGCCGCTGTGCGGATGCCGCCGGTACCTGCACAACCGGAAGCACCTCACGCCACGCAATCACGTGGCGCGAGGTGCTTTCCGTTGTGCACGAGCAGCTGACACCACCGATGGGCATCCGGGTACCTCGGGACCGAGGACGAGCGCGGACCTCGTTGGGCGGCCGGTCCTCCTGCACAGAGCGGGGACGAGCGCTCGCTGCTCACAGGCACGGCCGGGAGGCGCGTGACCGGTCTGCGCGCGCGCCACGCTCAGGACATGGCGACGTTGGAGATCCTGGTCGGTGGCGGCGCGGACGAGACCGGGCGGCGCGGGCGGGACCACCGCGATCGCGCGCTGCGGGGAGAGCTCGTACGACTGGCCCCGGGCCGGTTCGTCGTCGCGGACGACTGGCGACGGGCGACCCCGGGGGAGCGGCACATCGCTCGGATCAAGGCGTTGCACGATCGGCTCGCCCCGCGACTGGTCGTCTCGCACGCCTCAGCCGCGGCGTTGCACGGGCTGCCCTGGCCCGGCGAGTTCCCGGTCCCGGTCGAGGTGATCGATCCGCTGCGATCCACCGGTCAGTCGCTGCGCTCCGTGCACAAGCGTGCCGGCGCCGGGCGCACACTCCGAACGTCGTACATGGTGGCGAACGGGCGAGCCCTGACCGACCTGGCGAGCACGGTGGTCGACCTCGCCGTGGCGTACCCGCTGCGGACGAGCGTGCCTGCGGTGGACCGTGCGCTCGCCCGCGGATCCAGCCTCGATGAACTCCGCGCGACACTGGACGAGAGCACCGCCGTACAGTTCCGAGCGAGGGCGGAGCGGGCTCTGGATCTCGCAGACGCGCGCTCCGGGTCGCCGGGGGAGTCCGTCGCCCGCGTGGCGCTCGACGAGGTCGGGGCGCCGAGGCCGATGCTGCAGCAGGAGTTCCGTGACGGCTCGGGGCCGATCGGCGTCGTCGACTTCTGGTTCGCCGACCAGGGCGTCGTCCTCGAGTTCGACGGTCGAGTGAAGTACGCCGACTCGTCCATGCGTGCCGCGGGCATGACGGCCGAGGACGTGCTCGTCGCGGAGAAGCGGCGCGAGGACCGGCTTCGTCGCCACCCGGACATCCGGGCGCTCGGCCGGATCAGCGTCGTCGAGACCGACGACACGGAGCGGCTGCGCTCAGTGCTGCGCGCCGTCGGGGTGCCGACGGCGCGCGGCCGCTTCACGACCGTCCGGTGAGCGATCCTCCTGCGGACGGCAGCCGGCGCGACGTGCCCGGACACAACCGGAAGCACCTCGCGCCACGGAACCGCGTGGCACGAGGTGCTCCCGGTTGTGCGGCGCGGGGCCGGCGCGCGGCTCGGCGCGGCGCGCGGCTCGGCGAGGCCCGCCCCGCGGGGCGCGGCGCGCGGCTCGGCGAGGCCCGCCCCGCGGGGCGCCGCGCGCTACGCGAGCTCGAGCAGCACGTGGCCGGACGAGATCGTCTGACCGACGGGGGCGTTCAGGCCGGTCACGACCCCGTCGCGCGGGGCCTGGACGGGCTGCTCCATCTTCATGGCCTCGAGGACGACGAGCAGGTCGCCCTTCACGACGGTGTCACCCTCGGCGACCGCGAGCTTCACGACGGTTGCCTGCATCGGGGACGTCACCGAGCCCGAGGACACGAGCCCGCCCTTCACGCCGGACGACCGGCGCTTCGGGGGAGCGGAGGGACCGGCCGGACGCCGACCGGCGGCGCCGGCAGCGCCACCGCCGACGATCGAGGGCATGGTGACCTCGATGCGCTTGCCCTGGACCTCGACGACGACGCTCTCGCGGGCGGCCGGTGCGGGGAGCTCCTCGGGGGAACCGCTCCAGGCCGGGATGTCGTTCTGGAAGTCCGTCTCGATCCACTGCGTGTACACGCTGAACGGCGTCTCGTCGTCCGTCGCGAACGCCGGGTCCGACACGACCGCACGGTGGAAGGGCAGCACGGTCGGCAGTCCGGTGACCTCGAACTCGGCCAGGGCGCGGCGCGACCGCTCGAGCGCCTCTTCGCGGGTGGCGCCGGTGACGATGAGCTTCGCGAGCATGGAGTCGAACGAGCCGGAGACGACGTCGCCGGAGACCACACCGGAGTCGACGCGGACGCCGGGGCCCGACGGCGCGGTGAACGCGTGCACGGGACCGGGTGCCGGGAAGAAGTTCCGACCCGGGTCCTCGCCGTTGATGCGGAACTCGAACGAGTGACCGCGCGGGGCGGGGTCCTCGTAGTCGAGCGTGCCGCCCTCGGCGATGCGGAACTGCTCGCGGACGAGGTCGATGCCCGTGACCTCCTCGGAGACGCAGTGCTCGACCTGCAGGCGGGTGTTCACCTCGAGGAACGAGACCGTGCCGTCCGCGCCGATGAGGAACTCGCACGTGCCGGCGCCGACGTAGCCCACCTCGCGCAGGATCGCCTTCGACGACTCGTACAGGCGCGTCTGCTGCTCGGGCGTCAGGTACGGCGCCGGGGCCTCCTCGACGAGCTTCTGGTGCCGACGCTGCAGCGAGCAGTCGCGCGTGGAGACGATGACGACGTTGCCGTGCTCGTCGGCCAGGCACTGGGTCTCGACGTGGCGCGGCTTGTCGAGGTACTTCTCGACGAAGCACTCACCGCGTCCGAACGCGGCGATGGCCTCGCGCGTCGCCGATTCGAACTGCGAGGCGACCTCGTCGCGCGTGCGTGCGACCTTCAGGCCACGGCCGCCGCCGCCGAAGGCCGCCTTGATGGCGACCGGCAGACCGACCTCGTCCGCGAACGCGATGACCTCGGCAGCGTCTGCGACGGGCTCGATGGTGCCCGGCGCGAGCGGCGCGCCGACCTTCTCGGCCACGTGGCGCGCGGAGACCTTGTCCCCGAGCTGCTCGATCGACTCCGGCGAGGGTCCGATCCAGGTGAGCCCGGCGTCGATGACGGCACGGGCGAAGTCGGCGTTCTCGGCGAGGAACCCGTACCCGGGGTGCACGGCGTCGGCCCCGGACCGGCGGGCCACCGAGATGATCTTGTCGATCACGAGGTAGGTGTCCGCGCTCGTGGTGCCGTTCAGCGCGTAGGCCTCGTCGGCGAGGCGGGCGTGGAGGGCGTCGCGGTCCTGGTCGGCGTACACCGCGACCGAGGCCTTGCCAGCGTCGCGGGCCGCGCGGATGATGCGGACGGCGATCTCGCCGCGGTTCGCGATGAGGACCTTGCTGATACGGGGCATGGTACGTCAGCGTATTCGTGCAGCGGCGGCCGGTTTTGACCGGCACGTACAAAGAAACAGCGTCCAGCAGTGTGGATGTCTACAGCGCCCACAGATCGTGCCAGGCGACGCCGAAGCCACGGAGCAGCATCGACCGCAGGACCGGCAGCGACAGCCCGACCACGGCCGACGGTGCTCCGTCGATGCGCGTGATGTACGCCGCGGCCCGTCCGTCGATCGTGAAGGCGCCCGCGACCTCGAGGGGCTCGCCCGTCGCGACGTACGCGTCGATCTCCTCGATCGACACGTCCTCGGCGAAGGTCAGCACGGCGCTGTCCACGGCGACGACGTGGTCGCCGGCGGTGACCAGCGTGGAACCGCCCGGCGCGACGTCACCGAGGTGACCCGCGATGCCCAGCGGCCCGCCGTCTGCCGCGTCCACCTGTCGGACGGGAGGCACGGTGCCGGTCCGTCCCGCGCCTCCAGGCCGGTCCCCGGTCGCGTCCGGGGCCGTGTCGAGACCGCGGTCGAGGCGCCGGTCCACGACGCAGTGGCCACTCCACAGGGTGCCGCCGCCCGCGGCGAGCATCTGCCGCCACCGCTCCTTCGCGACCTCCGGGTGGTGGGGCTTGCCGTGCAGGACGCCGTCCACCTCGAAGGCGGAGTCGCCGCCGAACACGAAGCCGTCCACGGCGGACCCGGCGACGCGGGCGTCCGCGACGGCGTCCGCCTTGGCGACCGCGAGGAGCCCGACGAGCTCCGGACCGGTGAGCTCTCGGCCGAGCGCGGCCCGCGCGGCGACGACGGCGGCGTCCTCGTCCACGCCCGGCGCGACGAGCACCGGCTCGATGCCGGTCTGCGCCAGGAGCGCACGGCGGGCGGGGGAGGTACTCGCGAGGTACAGACGCATGGGAACATCGAACCATGGGTGAATCCGTCGGAACGCTGCTCGAACTCGACGTCACCGGGATCGCCCACGGCGGCATCTCGGTGGCACGGCACGAGGGGCGTGTGGTCTTCGTCTCGGACGCGGTGCCGGGCGAGCGCGTCGTCGCGCGCGTGACCGAGGACCGCAAGAAGTCGTTCTGGCGTGCCGACACCGTGTCCGTCCTGTCGCCGAGCGAGCACCGGGTCGACCACGTCTGGCCCGAGGCCGCCCTCGACCGCGACCCCGCCGTGCGCGCCGGCGGTGCGGAGTTCGGGCACATCGCCCTGCCGCACCAGCGCACCCTCAAGCACGACGTCCTGGTCGACGCCTTCGCGCGGTTCGCCCGAACGGACCTCACCGAGGTGCTCGGACACGACGTCGCCGTCGAGGCCGCCCCCGGCGACGAGGAGTCGAACGGCCTCGGCTGGCGCACGCGCGTCCGGCTGCACGTCGGCGAGGACGGCACGGCGGGCCCGTTCGCCTCGCGCTCCCACACGGTGGTGCCGGTGGCCTCGCTCCCGCTCGCCTCCGCGCGTGTGCAGGAGAGTGCGCCGCTCGGGCGCGGTGCGATGCCGGGCGCGTCGGTCGTCGACGTCCTCGCGCCGAGCGGCGCCGAGGGGGCCCGGCTCGTCATCGACGAGCAGAAGCCCACCGTCATGACCGAGGTCGTGGGGGAGCGTTCGTTCACCGTCGACGACAACGGCTTCTGGCAGGTCCACCGCCAGGCGCCGGCCGTGCTCACCGCGGCCGTGCAGGACCTGGTCGACCGTGACCGGCTCGACCCCGAGGGGCAGCACCTCGACCTCTACGGCGGCGTCGGACTGCTCGCGGCGGCACTCGGCGACGTCGTCGGCCCGAAGGCCCGCATCACGAGCGTCGAGAGCGCGGCCCGGGCCACCGAGCACGCGCAGGAGAACCTGGCGGAGTGGATCGGCGCGCGTGCCGAGACCGGCCGCGTGGACCGCTGGCTCGCCCGGACGGCCGCCGACGCGTCCCGACCGGAGCTGCAGCGCTTCCGCGCCGGCACCGTCGTGCTCGACCCGCCGCGGTCCGGCGCGGGCCGCGAGGTCGTCGTGCAGGTCGCCGCGCTCCAGCCCGCGCAGGTCGTCTACGTCGCCTGCGACCCGGTCGCCCTGGCGCGCGACGTCGCGACCTTCGCCGACCTCGGGTACCGGCTCGAGGCGCTGCGTGCGTTCGACCTGTTCCCGCACACCCACCACCTCGAGGCGGTCGCGCGGCTGGTCCCGATCGCCTGACCCCGGGTCCGCAGTGTGACGCGGTGTCCCACAACTCGGAGCCTGGGTCCGACCTGGGTATCCTTGGTCGGTGATCGCTCCCGGCGACAGGGGCCGGGCGCGCATCGGAACGAGAGGTCACCGTGGCAGCAGACACGAACACCAGCAGCGGGACGACCGGACTGGCCACCAGGCCCGTCCGCGTCGCGATCGTCGACGACCACGAGTCCGTGCGGCTCGGCATCCAGGCGGCGTGCCAGAACGAGGGGTTCGAGGTGGTGCTCACCGCCGCGAGCGTGCCCGAGTACGTGGCCCAGCTCGGCGGGCGTGAGGTCGACGTCGTCGTGCTCGACCTGTCGCTCGGCGACGGCTCGACCGTGACCGCGAACGTCAAGGGTGTGCAGGGCACCGGCTCCGCGGTGCTCGTCCACTCGATCGCCGACCGCGTCGCGAGCGTGCGCGAGGCACTGGCCGCAGGGGCGGCCGGCGTCATCCCCAAGTCGTCCGCGACCAAGACCGTGATGGCGGCCGTGGCGACCGTCGCCCGCGGCGACGTGCTCAACAACCTCGAGTGGGCGAGCGCCATCGACGCCGACCGCGACTTCGCCAAGGCGCAGCTCGGACGCCGCGAGCGCGAGATCCTGCACCTCTACGCCTCCGGGCTGCCGCTCAAGCTCGCGGCGCAGCAGCTCGGCATCGGGTACTCGACGGCGCGCGAGTACCTCGACCGCATCCGTGTGAAGTACGTCGAGGTGGGGCGTCCGGCGCCGACGAAGGTCGACCTGCTGCGCCGCGCGGTCGAGGACGGCATCCTGCCCGGGCTCGACTCGGGCATCGACCCCGACGCCGACGGCCGCTGACCCCGATGGCCACCACGGCCGGACCGGCACGGTCGGCAGGTGTCCCGGCCGGGGCGCCCGACGGGTCGGGCTCCGCGACGGACGACGTCGCGCCGACCGAGGCGGCACCGTTCGGCGTCGACCCCCTGCGCGGTGTGCGACCCGCGCTGACGCAGGCATCGGTCGAACGACTCTTCGCGATCCTCATCGCGGTCGCCGCGGTCGGGTACGGCGCGGTCTACGCGCCCGCCGTCGTGCGGCAGCTGCCGTGGCTCGATCCCGTGTGGGGCCCGGTCGCCGCGGCGGTCCTCGGCGCGTCGTTCGTGGCGGTCGGGGTGTCCGCGTTCGCGCAGCGGTTCGCGCAGGTCGCCCAGATCGTGTGCGCGCTGCTGTTCCTCGTCGTGCTCGTCACGTGGCCGCTCACCGTCCGCGAGCCGATCCCGGACAGTCAGTACCCCTGGCCGTGGTGGTTCCTCACCGTGGGGTCGACGGCGGCGGCGATGGGCTTCGCACCGTGGCGCGCGACCGTCTACACCGCGCTCGTGCCCGCCGTCTACGTCGTCGTGCGCCTCACGCCGCTCGGTGGCGACGCCGGGGCCAGCGCGGTGCTCCAGGGCGTGTACTCGGCGATCCTCAGCGGAGCGGTCCTCGTCATCGCCGTGCTCCTCCGTCGGGCCGCCGCTGCGGTGGACGCCGCACAGGCCACCGCGGTGCGGCGCTACTCGCTCGCGATCCGCGAGCACGCGACCGAGGTCGAGCGGGTGCAGGTCGACGCGATCGTCCACGACAGCGTCCTGACCACGCTGCTCTCGGCGGCACGCGCGGACACACCCGAGGCGAAGGCCCTCGCCGCCCGCATGGCGCGCAACGCCATCGACCACCTCGGCGCCGCTGCAGCCGACCTGCCGGGGGAGGCCCCGCCCGTGACGGTGCACGACCTCCGCGTCCGCATCACCGACGCCGTCGGAGCGCTCGCCGCTCCCGTCCGGCTGCGGGACGCCCCGGTCGGCGGGCTGCGCATCCCGGCGACGATCGCGGACGCGCTCGCATCCGCGGCGTTGCAGGCGTGCGTCAACAGCGTGCAGCACGCCGGCGGGGCAGGGGTCGAGCGGTGGGTCCGTGTCGAGCAGCGTGGTGGCGCCGTGCACGTCGAGGTCGGTGACGACGGCGCCGGGTTCGACCTCGCTGCCGTCCCTGCCGCGCGGCTCGGCGTCCGCCGCTCGATCATCGAGCGGGTGCAGGCCGTGGGCGGCACGGCGGTGGTCGCGAGCAACCCCGGGGCGGGTACGCGGGTCCGCCTCGACTGGCACCCGGAGGTGTCCGCATGAGGGTGTCCCTGCCGGCGAGGATCGCCATCGGGCTCGCCGCGCTGTTCTCCGTCTTCCACCTCGTACTGGGCGTGGCGTCGTTCCCGTTCGTCCGTGACGTCGGTCCGGTGCTCACGTGCATGGCGCTCTACGCCGCCGCGAGTGCCGTCGCGATCTTCCTGCCCGGTCGGACCCTCCCGGTCTGGGCGGCGTGCTTCTCGCTCGCCACCGCGCTGGTCATGCCGGTCATCGCCGCCCCGGTCGTCGACCTGACGGTGAAGGACGACTCGATCACCTGGTGGGTCGCCGCGGTCGGCACGCTCATGGTCGTGCTCGTCGTGCGGGGCCGACGCGCCTTCGCGTGGGTCGGCGTCGGCTTCGTCACGGTCTTCGGTGTGGTCTGGGCAGGACCGGGTGCCTTCGGGGCGCTCGGACTGGTCGGCAACCTGACGTGGGTCGCCGTCGCCACCGGCTTCGCCGTCGCGATGGACCGGGCGACCCGCACCACGCGCGACTTCATCCGTGCCGAGCAGGAGACCGCGGACTGGCAGGCCGCGCAGGACGCCCACGTGTTCGAGCGGCAGTTCCGCCTGAGCCAGACCACCCGGATGGCGCTGCCGATGCTGCAGCAGGTGATCGATCGGGGCGGGGACCTGACCGACGTCGAACGGGCCGAGTGCCTGCACCTCGAGCAGGCGATCCGCGACGAGATCCGCGGACGGTCGCTGCTGTCCGACGACGTCCGTGACGAGGTCATGCGCCTGCGGCGACGGGGGGCCACGGTACAGCTGCACGACGACGGTGGCCTCGACGACCTGGAGATCGACGAGCTCCGCCGGGTGCACGCCGAGATCGCCGGTGCGCTGCGCCGAGCCCGCGAGGCGGACAACGTGATCGTCCGGACGGTGGCCGAGGGGTCGGAGGCGGCGGTCACCATCGTCGGGCTGCGACTGGACACCGCGGCGAGCGAGTCCGCGGCGCTCGGCGTCGGATCGGACGACGACGGCGACGAGGACGACTCGGTGGTGCTCTGGACCGAGATCCCGCGCCGCGCGACGGTCTGAGGCGGCACCGGCGGCCGCCGTCCAGCGAGGCGCGCGCGCAAGGCCACCCGGGAACGGGGGAACGGGCCGGTCCCGAGGGGCCGGCCCGTTCACGACCCGAGCCTGAGCGACAACCCGAATGTCGCCCTGGCTCGCAGCTGGTCGGAGGCGTCGTACCCTAGTCGGCCACCGACCAACGATGTTCTTCTGGGAAGGACACCGAACACAGACAACTATGCCCGCTGCCCGAAGCCGTGTCAGTCGTCATTATGGGGGACAAACCACGCCCTCCCGGTGGTTCCGCGGTCGAGGTGTCCCCCGACCGAGGGGAGACCGACCGGGAAGTGCACCCCGCAATCCGAGGTCGACGACCGGGTCGCGCGGTGCGACAGGGGTACATCGTGCCGCGGGTACCCCCGGATGCGCAAGACCCCCGCCGGGGAACGGCGGGGGTCCGTTGAGGAACGTGCGGCGTGCCGCTCTCGGACCGTCGGTCAGCGCAACGAGCGGCCCCAGGCGCCGGAGCCGTGCTCGAGCGGCCGGCGGAGGCCACGGGCGGACGCGTCCCACCCGGTCCGTGGTGACTCGGTGACCTCGGCGCGACCGGTGGCGGCGACCTCGTCGGCCTGCCGCTGGAGCACGGCGACGACGGCCGCCAGCTCCTCCGGCGAGGGGTCGCCCGCGACGACCCGGACGTCGGCACCGACCGTGGTGTCGGCGCCGCCCGGCACCGGGGAATCCGCCGGGAGGTGTGCTGCGTGTCGTCCCATCAGAGCGGGATGTTCCCGTGCTTCTTCGGCGGCAGCGACGCGCGCTTCCCGCGCAGTGCCCGCAGCGCCTTGATCACCGAGACCCGGGTCGCGTGCGGCTGGATGATGCCGTCGAGCTCGCCGCGCTCGGCCGCCAGGTACGGCGACGCCACGTTGTAGGTGTACTCGTTCGCGAGCCTGGTGCGCACCGCGGCGACGTCCTCGCCCGCCTCCTCCGCGCGCTTGATCTCGGCCCGGTACAGGATGTTGACCGCACCCTGGCCGCCCATCACCGCGATCTCGGCCGTCGGCCACGCCAGGTTGATGTCCGCACCGAGCTGCTTCGAGCCCATCACGATGTACGCGCCGCCGTACGCCTTCCGCGTGATGACGGTGACGAGCGGGACGGTCGCCTCGGCGTACGCGTACAGCAGCTTCGCGCCGCGGCGGATCACGCCGGTCCACTCCTGGTCGGTGCCGGGCAGGTAGCCGGGGACGTCGACGAGGGTCAGGATCGGGATGCCGAACGCGTCGCAGAACCGCACGAAGCGGGCCGCCTTCTCGCCGGCGTCGATGTTCAGCGTCCCGGCCATCGCCTGCGGCTGGTTCGCGATGATGCCGACGGTGCGGCCCTCGACGCGGCCGAAGCCGACCATGATGTTCGGGGCGAAGAGCGGCTGGACCTCGAGGAACTCACCGTCGTCGACGATGTGCTCGACGATCGTCGTGACGTCGTACGGCTGGTTCGTCGAGTCGGGGATGACGACGTCGAGCTCGTGGTCGGCGTCGGTCGTCTCGAGTTCCGGGGCGACGTCGTAGGCCGGCGGGTCGGACAGGTTGTTGTCCGGCAGGAAGCCGACGAGGGAGCGCGCGTAGTCGAGCGCGTCGGTCTCGTCCTCGGCCAGGTAGTGCGCGACGCCCGAGACGGCGTTGTGCGTCTGTGCGCCGCCGAGCTCCTCGAAGCCGACGTCCTCGCCGGTGACGGTCTTGATGACGTCCGGACCGGTGACGAACATGTGGCTCGTCTTGTCCACCATGATGACGAAGTCGGTGAGCGCGGGGGAGTACACCGCACCACCGGCTGCCGGCCCCATCACGATGGAGATCTGCGGGATGACCCCGGAGGCCTGGGTGTTCAGGCGGAAGATCTCGCCGTACTTGCCCAGGGCGACGACGCCCTCCTGGATCCGGGCGCCGCCGGAGTCGAGGATGCCGATGATCGGCACACCCGTCTTCAGTGCGTGCTGCATCACCTTGACGATCTTCTCGCCGGCGACCTCGCCGAGGGAGCCACCGAAGACGGTGAAGTCCTGCGCGTAGACCGCGACGTTGCGGCCGTGGATCGTGCCGACGCCGGTCACGACGGCGTCGCCGTAGGGGCGCTTGGCGTCCATGCCGAACGACGTCGTGCGGTGGCGCACGAACTCGTCGAACTCGACGAACGAGTTCTCGTCGAGGAGCTGCTCGATGCGCTCGCGGGCGGTGCCCTTGCCCTTCGCGTGCTGCTTCGCGATGGCGGCCTCGCCCGCGGCGGTCACGGCCTCGTGGTAGCGGTCGCGCAGGTCCGCGAGGCGACCGGCCGTGGTCGAGAGGTCGGGGGTGTCTCCTGTGGTCACCCGCTCACCCTACCGGCGGCCACGGCGGGGCCGGTTGGAGGACCCCCACGGTTCCTGCCCGTAGATTTGCGTGCATGTCCACACCCGTCCCGCCGGTCCTGCCGCGTGCCCGTGCCGTCGTCGAGGCCGCCGGTGGGGTGTTCGACGCCGTCGGGCGCACCGGCTCCACGAACGCCGACCTGTTGGACGTCGCTCCCGGTCGGGCGCACGGCAGCGCCGTGGTCACGCTCGACCAGACGGCGGGGCGCGGGCGGCTCGACCGGTCGTGGAGCGCGCCGACCGGGCAGACGCTCGCGGTGAGCCTGCTCGTCCGCGCCGACCTGGCCGACCGCGACCGCGGGTGGCTGCCCCTGGTCGCCGGCGCCGCGATGCGCGACGCGGTGTCCGCCGTGCTGGGCGACGTCGACGCGGCGACCAGGGCCTCCCGTTCGGCCGCCGACGCCGACGACGCGACGCCCGTTCCGGAGCCGCGTGTCCTGGTGAAGTGGCCGAACGACGT
This sequence comes from Curtobacterium sp. BRD11, assembly GCF_031844345.1. Lineage (NCBI taxonomy): Bacteria > Bacillati > Actinomycetota > Actinomycetes > Micrococcales > Microbacteriaceae > Curtobacterium > Curtobacterium sp. BRD11. Next base: position 97,816 of record NZ_JAUZUZ010000007.1, on the reverse strand, counting down.
GCTCGTCGACGGACGCAAGGTGTGCGGCATCCTCTGCCAGGTCGCCGCCGACGGCAGCGTCGTCGTCGGCGCCGGCGTGAACCTGACGATCCCGGAGGACGCCCTGCCGACGCCCACCGCGACGTCGTTGGCGGTCGCCGGTGCGACCGGTGACGCCGACGGCCTGGCGGACGCGGTGCTGTCCACCTGGACGACGGCCGTCCTGGAGGCGGTGCGTGCGCTGGTGGACGGGGGTGCGGCCGCCGGAGCCGTCCGGTCACACGTCCGCGCAGCGTGCGGCACGATCGGCCGCCGGGTCCGTCTGGAACTGCCCGACGGCACCGTCGACGAGGTCGACGCCACCGGCATCGACGACGACGGTCGCATCACGATCCGGGATCGGGACGGCCGAACCAGGGGCGTCGCGGTGGGGGACCTCACCCACCTGCGCTATGCATGACGGCATGACCGCCGAGCCGCCGCCCGAACGCGTGGTCGCGCGGCTGCGGCCGCACGCGCGCCGACTCGTGCGTCCGGCCGTCTTCGTCGTGGTCGTCGCACTGGCAGGGGGCTTCGGCTTCGGCGTGTTCCGCGCACAGCTCGCGTGGCTGAACGCGGTCGTCGCCGGACTGACGGTCCTGCTCGTCGTGCTCGGCGGCCTCGTCCCGCTGCTGCGGTGGATGTCCGAGCGGTACGTGGTGACGACCCGGCGGCTCGTGGTGGTCCGTGGTCTCGGCACCCGGACCCGTCGCGAGCTCCTGCACTCCCGCGGGTACGACGTCACGGTGCGGCGCCGCGGCCTGCAGGGGGTGTGGCGGTCCGGTGACGTGCTCGTCTTCCCCGGCGAGGACACGCCCGTGGTGCTCGCCGACGTCCCGCACGCCGACCTCGTGGTGGCCGTGCTGCACGACCTGGTCGAGGCGCACGAGGCCCGCCGACGGCACCGCGAGCCGGACTGGGACGAGATCGTCGGGGGACCCTCGCGACCCGCCTGGGGCGACCCCGGTCGGTGAGGTGCCGATCGTCCGGGTTGGGAGTCTTCCTCGTTACCCGGTAGCGTCGTGCCGTGCGTATCTCCGTCATCGGCTGCGGGTACCTCGGTGCCGTGCACGCCGCCTCAATGGCCAAGCTCGGACACGAGGTCGTCGCGGTCGACGTCGACCCCGCGAAGATCGAACGGCTCGCCGCCGGTGAGCCCCCCTTCTTCGAGCCCGGGCTGCCCGAGATCCTGACCGAGGCCCTGGCGTCCGGTCGCATCCGCTTCACCACCGACATGGCCGAGGTCGCCGGGTCCACCGTGCACTTCCTCGCGGTCGGCACCCCGCAGGGACCGACCGGTGCCGCGGACATGCGGTACGTCGACGCTGCGGTCGCCTCGCTCACGCCGCACCTGTCGGCCGGTGCGTTCGTCGTGGGCAAGTCGACCGTCCCGGTCGGCACCGCCGCGCGCCTGGCCGCCGAGGTCGAGGCAGCGGTCCCCGGTGCGACCCTGGTGTGGAACCCGGAGTTCCTCCGCGAGGGCTTCGCCGTGCAGGACACCATCTCGCCCGACCGGTTCGTCTACGGCGTCCCCGAGGGCGAGGCCGGCGAGCGTGCCGTCGCGGCGCTCGACGAGGTCTACGCGCAGGCGCTCGCCGCGGGGACGCCCCGCCTCGTGGTGAACCTGCCCACGGCGGAGCTCGTGAAGATCAGCGCGAACGCGTTCCTCGCGACGAAGATCTCGTTCATCAACTCGATGGCCGAGATCGCCGAGGTCGCCGGCGCCGACGTCACGGCGCTCGCCGACGCGATCGGGCACGACGACCGGATCGGTCGGAAGTTCCTCAACGCCGGTCTCGGCTTCGGTGGCGGCTGCCTGCCGAAGGACATCCGCGCGTTCCAGGCCCGCGCCGACGAGCTGGGCGTGGGGGAGTCCCTCGCCTTCCTGGCCGACGTGGACGCCACCAACCTCCGTCGACGCGCGCACGTGGTCGACCTCGCCACGGAGCTGCTCGGTGGGACGGTCACCGGGAAGCGCGTCGCCGTGCTGGGCCTGGCCTTCAAGCCGAACTCGGACGACGTCCGCGACTCCCCGGCGCTCGACATCGCGGCACGCCTGCTCGGGCTCGGTGCGTCGGTGGCGGCGTACGACCCGGAGGCGATCGAGACCGCACGTCAGCTGCACCCGGAGCTCGAGTACGTCGGATCGCCGACCGAGGCGGTCACCGGCGCGGACATCGTGCTCGTGCTGACCGAGTGGTCGGTGTTCCGTGCGCTCGACGCGGCCGAGGTCGCCTCGCTCGTCGCGTCGCCGGTCGTGGTCGACGGGCGCAACTGCCTCGACCGCGAGGCCTGGACCGCCGCGGGCTTCACCTACCGGGGCATGGGGCGCTAGCGCTCCGACCACGCTGACGACGGACGGCCGTTCCCCTCACCGGGAACGGCCGTCCGTCGTCTCCGGGCGCCGTTCCCCTCACCGGGAGCGGCTGTCGGTCGTCTCCGGGCGGGGCGGACCCGGCCGGTGACGTTCAGCCCCGGTGCGGGGTGCGGCGCTCGACGGCCGCGCGGAGGACGTCCCGGTAACGGGAGCCGATGCGCTCGGTCGCGTACTCGGCCGCAGCGGTCGTCGCTCCGGCCTGGTGGCGCTCCCGGGCGTCGGCGTCCGTGAGCGCGCGCACGAGGGCGGCGCGCAGCGCGTCGACGTCGCCGGGCTCCACGAGCAGACCCGAGACGTCGTCACGGACGACGTCCCGGATGCCCGGGAGGTCGCTGGCCACGATCGCCGCGCCGACCGCCGCCGCCTCGAGGAGCGTCACCGGGAGTCCCTCCTGGTCGCCGTTCGCGGCCGGTACGGACGGCAGGGCCACGACGGTGGCGGACGCCAGGGTGGCGAGCACCTCGCTCTTGCCGCGCTGCCCGACGAAGGTGACCGGCAGCCCCGCGGCCTGTCGTTCGAGGCGCTCGCGCCACGGGCCGTCGCCGACGACGGTCAACGACCAGTCGACGCCCTCGAGGCCGCGGAGTGCCTCGACGAGGTTCCCGAAGCCCTTCTTCTCCACCAGCCGGCCGACGGCCACCACGTGCCCGGGCCGCCGGACGGTGGTCTCCCTGGCCGCGACCGCGGGCGCGAGGTCGACACCCATCGGGACGACGCTCGACCGGGCCGGGTCGACACCCCACTCCGTCAGGCGGGCCCGCATCTCGTCGTTGACGGTGGTCACGTGCGCCGAACGCCCGAACACCCAGCGCTTCAGCCGGACCAGCGGCGCGGCGCGGAGCGCGTAGACGTCGCCGCCGTGCGTCGTGACGACGAGGGGCACCCCGGGCGCCGCCAGTGCCGCGACGAGTCCCTGGGGGATCGCCCAGTGCGCGTGGATCACGTCGGGACGTGCGGCACGGACGGCTCGACGCACCGCGAGGAACTGCGCCGCGAGGAGTGCCGGCACCTGGAGGAGACGCTTCCGGTCGGCCTTGAGGTTGTCCAGGATCGCGCCGTCGGCCAGGTCCTCGAAGTGCCGCGGGAAGTAGGCGAACCGACGCACCCGGACGCCGTCGATCGTCTCCGAGCGGGCGGCGCCGGCGACCCGCGGTGTCAGCACCGCGGTGTCGAACTCGACCGCTTCCTGCCGTGCCAGGTTGAGCACGAAGGCGGGGACGCCGTCGTCGGGGTGGGCGGGGAAGGTGGATGCGAGCACGAGCAGGCGGGGACGACCGGTGCTGGGGCGGACGGGTGCGGGCAAGGGGGTGCCTTCCGGGTGGACGGTCGTTCGGCGGACGGGTCCCGTTCGATCGGGGACGCCGCGCGGGTTGGTACGCTGCTCGGGGCCCGCGGTGCGACCGCTGCGCAGGCCGGCAGGACCGGAGCAGGAGACCCGTGCGCGTACTCATCCACAATAGCGATTCGCCCCACAACCGAGGGGACCGGGCGATCCTCGCCGGGAACATCGAGCTCGCCCGCCGGCGGTGGCCGGGCGCCGAGATCGTGTCGCTGTCGCAGTACCCCGAGCGCGACGGAGCCTGGTTCGGCATCCGGTTCCTCCCGATGTCGCCGTACAGCACCGGGATCGGCGACCTCTTCCGCCTGCTCCGGGCTGCCCGGACCGCGGACGTCGTCCTCTGGGGCGGTGGCGAGATCCTCAAGGACTACACGAACAAGCTCGGCCTGGTCTACTGGCTGCTGAAGTTCGTGCTCGTCCGTGCGGTCAACCGGCACGTCGTCGGGGCGTTCCAGGGCATCGGCCCGACCTCCGCCGGCATCAGCAAGCGGCTGATCCGAGCGACGGTGGACCTCACCGAGGTCTTCATCGTCCGCGACGAGGAGTCGCGGGAGAAGCTGCGTTCGTGGGGTGTCCGGACGCCCGTCATCGCCTCCTTCGACCCCGCGGTGGTCGGCACCGTGACCGCACCGGACGCGGACGTGCTCGCGCGGCTCCAGCGGACCACCGGCCTGTCGGCGGATCAGCTCGACGGGTCGGTCGGCATCGGCGTCCGACGCTGGTTCCACTACAAGCGCAGCGGCTGGATCCCGTTCCGCTTCATCCCGAAGGCGCTGCGTCGGTCGCACGTCGAGTCCGCCGACCTCGTGACCTACCGTGCGGCGCTCGCGGAGCTCGTCGACACGGTCGTCGAACGGTGGGACGTCGACGTCGTCTTCTACCCCATGCACATGGAGGCCTCCGAGGGCGACGCCGCGTTCGCGCGCGAGGTCATCGCCCAGATGCGCCACGGCGTCCGAGCGCACGTCGTCGAGGCCGACGAGTTCTCGCCCGCCGAGTACGCCGGCCTGATGTCGCGGAGTCGGCTCTTCATCGCGAGCCGTCTCCACTCGGCGATCGTGGCGACGATCGCGGGCGTGCCGGCCACCGTGCTGTACTACGTCGACAAGGGGCGGCTCTTCTTCGAGCAGATCGGCCAGCAGCGGTACGCCCGCCCGATCGAGGACGCTCTGGAGCCGACCTTCGTCGCCGACGTCGTCGCGTCGCTCGAGGACCTCGACGAGCACCGTGAGCGTGTGGTCGCGGACCTCGCCGCCGGTGTGGAGCGCATGACCGGTGCCCTGCACACGGACTTCGCCCGCGGAACCGAGGGCGTGCGGTGAGCGCGACGACGAAGCGGGTCCTGCGACGGGCGGTGCCCATCGCCTTCTACGTCCTGCTCGCGGTGTTCCTCTTCCTCTACGTCCGCAGCGTCGACTGGGGGCAGCTCGCCGGTATCCGCTGGAACTGGTGGTGGGTCGCCGTGGCGACGGTCATCAGCCTCGGCTTCCGGTACTGGGGCGTCGGCATCTGGTTCTTCCTGCTCAGGCGCCTCGGCGCGACCGGCCTGCGGGGGAGCGGTGTCGCGCTGACCTTCGTCTACGCCAAGTCGTGGATGGGCCGCTACATCCCGGGAGCCGCGACCTGGATCATCGGTAAGGTCTACTTCGCCTCGAAGCACGGCGTCTCCCGCGCGCGGCTGGGGGTGAGCGGGCTGCTCGAGGGCGCCCTGCAGATCGCCGCGACGCTGGCGCTGGCGCTCGTGCTCCTGCTGATCGATCCGCGGACGCACACGCTCGACCCCTGGATCATCGCGCTCATGGTCGTCGCCTTCATCGGCTGCGTGGTCTGCCTCGTGCCGAGGGTGTTCGTGTTCCTCATCAGCACGGCGTTGCGGATCCTCCGCCGCCCGCCGCTCGACGCCGACGTCGCGCCGAGCCTCGGCACCGTGCTCGGCGGTGCCGGGCTCTACGTCGCCGGCGCCGTGCTCTCGGGGAGTGCGTACTACTTCATCACGCTCGCCGTCTACCCGTCCCTGCGTCCCGCGGACGCGGCGTTCGTGATCGGGGCGGCCAGCATGGCGTCCGCGATCAGCATGCTCGCCGTGTTCGCCCCGGGCGGGCTCGGTGTGCGCGAGGGCGTCCAGGCGCTCCTCCTCGGCCTCGTGATGCCGGGACCGATCGCGCTCGTCGTGGTCGTCGTCACCCGCGTCTGGAGCCTGGCCGTCGACGGCCTCTTCCTGCTCACCGCCGCTGTGCCGACGTGGTTCTCGAAGCGGGGGAGACCGGACCAGGCCGACCCGGCCGGGGTCGAGCCCGCTCCGGGGCGCTGACCGGCAGGTCGGCGGCCCGTCGACCGGCTCCGACGTCGGCAGGCGGTCAGGCGGTCGTGACCACCCCGGGCGCTCGCGTCGGCGCTGCGCTGCGCACCACCGCGGTCACCGTCGCGACGAGACCGACGAGCACGAGCGCGACGAGGACGGCGACGACCGACGGCGGGACCGGTCCGAGCGCCACGTACCGCTCGACACCGGCGGGTGTGACGGGGAACCGCGCGGCGTTCCAGAACCAGCTGGAGACCACGCCGAGTCCGTAGAGCCCGACCGCCGGCAGCGCGATCGACAGTCCGACGGCGGTCCGGGCCCGCGCAGTCGGTCCGCCGGCCATCCGCCGCCACGCGATCGCGCTCACGGCGACCAGGCAGACGATCGCGGGGAAGTAGTAGCGGCCCTGCGTCGCGGCGACCTCGGTCGTGGTCAGGTAGGCGTGGGCACTCGTGTAGGTCTGGATCGCGATGAGCAGTGCCGGGAAGACCGCGAGCACGACGACGGCGCGGCGGTCCGGACCCTTGCGGAAGGCGAATGCCACGACGACGGCGAGCGTGACGAGGGTGAGCACGCTGGTGAGCACGTCACCGATCGAGACCTGGGCCTTGATGCCGGGGCTGCCCCAGAAGGTCCGGGCCAACGTCCCCCAGCTGACGTCCAGGAAGTGCGACAGCGTCGGGTGCTCGCCGGGAGGGAACTCCTTGGGCGGACGCATCGCGGTGTACCCGTTCGGCTGCACCCGCCCGTACGCCAGGACGTTGTGGACCCACCACCAGGCGCCGATGCCCGCGGTGACGGCCATCGTCACGACCGTCCGGACGAGTCGGGTGCGGAGCGGGAGCAACCCGCTGCCGGCGACGAGCACGACGAGCGCGGCGAAGGGGACGGCGGGGAGTCCCGTCCCCTTGATCCACACGAGGCCGCCGAGCACGACACCGAGGGCGAGCGTCGTCCGCCAGCGGTGGTCGCCGGTCAGCAGGCGGACCGTGAGCCACGCGACCACGGCCGCGAACAGCATCACGGGTGCGTCGTTCGACACCGAGGACGCGATCGAGGCCAGCTGCGGGATGCCGAACAGTGCCAGCGCCCCGACCAGGCCCGCGCGAGGTGAGCGGGTGAGTCGCCGGACCGAGGCCCAGGTCAGGAGCGGGAGGAGGGTGACCGCCGCCACGTCGACGAGGCGCAGCACGAGGACGGCGTGGTCCCACCGGAGGCCGGCGAAGTGGACGGCCTTCAGGACCAACGCCCCCACCAGGTAGGCGGTGGGCGGGTGCTGCGTCATCTGGTCGACGGTGCTCGACTCACCCGGAGCGCCCCCGAGCAGCTCCGCGAAGTCCGACCACTCGGACTTGGGCAGGGTCGCCTGCTGCGCGGCCGCGGCCTGCACCGCGTTGAGCACGTGCATCTCCCCGGGAGCCACCCAGGGGGCACTCGTCGCGAGGTGCACCGTCGCGTCGATGTGCGCGGTCTCGTCAGGAGCCTGGAACACGGGGACGACCAGCGCCCACACGAGCAACCAGAGCCCGAACGTGACCGTGACCACGGCGACGGCCACGCGCTCCCGACGATCGACGGGCGGTGCGCTGTCTCGGAGTCCGGGCGTCGTCACCGGACCATCCTACGGACGGCGCGTGAGCGGCTGGACTCAGACCTCGGGGACGCGGACCGTCTCCGGCGTCGCGTCCGCGCGCCGGGCGGACTCCTGCTCGACCCGGTCGGGGTGGTACACCCACACCTTGTAGAGCCAGAAGCGGAAGATCGTGCCGAGCCCCAGCCCGATCACGTTGCCGGAGATGTTGTCGGCGAGTGCCGAGGTGAAGCCGAGCGCGTAGTGCGAGACCGCCAGGCAGCCGAGCGAGATGACCATCCCGCCGAGGGACACGACGACGAACTCGAAGCCCTCCTTCGCAGCGACGGAGCGGCGCTGGTGCCGGAACGTCCAGTACCGGTTGCCGATCCAGTTCACGAAGATCGCGACCGTCGTGGAGACGACCTTCGCCCAGAACGGACCGCTGTGCACCTCGTCCGGCGAGAGCACCGTGGCGCGGAGGACGTTGAAGACCCCCAGGTCGACGACGAAGCCGATCGCCCCGACCACGCCGAAGCGTGCGAGTTGTGCGATGAGTCGCCGCACGTGCTCTCCTGATTCCGTAGAGTTGGCCGGGACCGGCCAGCGGTCGGAACGGGGCAGATCGATGATCGGCCTCGACGGATTGTAGTCGAGCGGTCGCGGACCGAGGTCCGGAATCGCGGAAGGAACGCACAGGATGGCGCTGCACGTCGGAGTGATCGGTGGGGGACAACTGGCGCGGATGATGGTCCCCGCCGCCGTCGAGCTCGGGCTCGAGATCAGCGTCCTCGCCGAGGGGCCCGGGATGTCCGCCGCGATCGCCGCCACGGCCGAGGGCGACCACCGCGACGTCGACACCGTCCTCGCCTTCGCGCGGGGCGTCGACGTCGTGACCTTCGACCACGAGCACGTCCCGCAGGACGTCCTCCGTCGCCTCGTCGACGAGGGCGTTGCGGTGCACCCGGGGCCGGACGCGCTCGCGGTCGCGCAGGACAAGATCACCATGCGTCGACGGCTCAGCGAGCTCGGCGTCCCCGTCCCGGACTGGGCGGCCGTCGAGGACCGGTCCGCCCTCGCCGCCTTCCTGGCCGACCACGGCGGACGCGCCGTCGTGAAGACCCCGCGTGGCGGCTACGACGGCAAGGGTGTCCGTGTCGTCTCCGACCCGTCCGACGTCGACGACTGGTTCACCGCCGTCGCCGAGCTCGGCGACGGGCAGGCCCTGCTCGTCGAGGAACTCGTCCCCTTCACCCGCGAGCTCGCGCAGTCCGTCGCACGTCGCCCCTCGGGCCAGGTCGTGGCCTGGCCGCTCGTCGAGACCGTGCAGCGGGACGGCGTCTGCGCCGAGGTCATCGCGCCGGCGCCGGCCGCCGCGGGGCGACTGGCGGACGCGGCGGAGTCCCTCGCGGTCCGGATCGCCGAGGAGCTCGGCGTGACGGGGGTGCTGGCGGTCGAGCTGTTCCAGACCGCCGACGAGCGGATCCTGGTGAACGAACTCGCGATGCGCCCGCACAACACCGGGCACTGGACGATCGACGGGGCGACGACGAGCCAGTTCGCGCAGCACCTGCGCGCCGTCCTCGACCTGCCCCTCGGCACGACCGGCATGCACGCGCCGGCGGCCGTGATGGTCAACGTCCTCGGTGGGCCGGCCGACGGCGACCTCGCGGCCCGCTACCCGGCCGCACTGGCGGACTTCCCGGAGGCCGGGTTCCACTTCTACGGCAAGGCCCCTCGTCCCGGCCGCAAGGTCGGGCACGTCACGGTGCTGGGCGAGGACGTGGACGACGTCGCCTACCGCGCCCGCGCCGCGGCAGCGCACTTCGACGACTGACCGCGTCCTCGCCGGTCTGCTGGACGGACGCCGGGCCCTCACCCGCCGCTAGGCTCGTGCCGTGACCGACACCACCGCCGCCACCGCACCGCTCGTCTCGATCATCATGGGGTCCGACTCGGACTGGCCGACCATGCGTGCGGCCGCCGACATCCTCGGGGAACTGGGCATCGCGTTCGAGGCCGACGTCGTCTCGGCGCACCGGACGCCCGACAAGATGGTCGACTTCGCCCGTGCCGCAGCCGCCCGGGGCATCCGTGTCGTCATCGCCGGAGCCGGTGGAGCGGCGCACCTGCCGGGCATGGTCGCGTCGTTGACCACGCTGCCGGTGATCGGGGTCCCCGTGCAGCTCGCGCGCCTCGACGGGCTCGACTCGCTGCTCTCGATCGTGCAGATGCCGGCCGGGATCCCGGTCGCGACCATGGCGATCAACGGTGCGGCCAACGCCGGTCTGCTGGCCGCGCGGATCATCGGCACGACCGACGCCGGGGTCCGATCGGCCCTCGCGGAGTACGCCGACGGACTCGAGCAGGTCGTCGAGCGGAAGGCACGCGCCCTGCGCGAGGCGCTCTGAGCGCTCGCGGGCGGCCGTTCAGGACACGCTGACGGCGCCCGTCCTGCCGTCGACGCTGACCGTCGTGGTGCCGGCGGTGGTGGAGGTCGTCGCGGTCCACACCGGGGCCGAAGCCGGACCACCGAGCACCACCGAGACGAGCGTGCTGCCCGGCACCGCTCCGAGAGCCGAGGTGGCCGCGCGGTCCGCCGTGACCTGCAGGCCCTCGGTCCGGGACACGTCCGACTGCCGCGTCGCCGCGTCGCTGTCCTTGGGGAACGGGCCCGACGTCACCCGGCCCAGCGTGGCCGACACCACGGACTGGGTACGTGCGCCGTCCGGACCGGACACCAGGACCGTCCAGTCGTCCCCGGAGCCGGCGATCGAGATCACGGTCCCGCCGCCGGCGGCGGCGATGCCCTGCTCGGCAACGGCCGCCCAGTCGACGGTGGCCGGTGCGTCGGCCCCGCTGCCGTTGCCCGTTCCCTGACCGCTGCCGTCGGCGGGGGCGTCCTCGGTCGGGCCCGCGCTCGACGTGTCGCTGCCCGCCGTCGGGGTGCCGGCCGGCTCCGGGACCGGGGCGGAACGCGTGGGCGTCGGGCTGGTGCTCGGCGTCCGGGTGGCGGCGGACGCCGACGTCGAGGGTGCAGGGTCGTCGGCGCGGGAGCACGATGCGAGGGTGGTGCCGAGCCCGGCTGCGAGCGCGATCGCGGTGACGATGGCCGAGGTGCGGTGAGGACGCGTCATGGGTGTGATGATCGCAGCACTGTGCGACGATCCGTCCGCCCGACACGGTGGCGCGGAGGATCGGTGCAGTCCCGTGACCGGTGCTGCGCCAGGTTCGGAGGCATCGTCGTGCCGGCTGGTCGTCGTGCCCGTCGGTCGTCGTGCCCGCTGGTCGTCGTGCCCGACGGGGTCAGAGGTCCGCGTGCAGCTGCCAGACCTCTTCGGCGGAGTCCCGCCAGTCGAACATCCGTGCCCGGTCGGGTCCGGTGACGGCGAGTCGTGACGCGAGCACCGGGTCGTTGACGACCTGGAAGACGGCCTGTGCCAGGCGCTCCGGGTAGCCCTCGAGGTCGTGGCGGGCCACGGTCACGCCGGCGTCCGCAGCGACCTCACGGACGGCGGCGTCGTCCGAGTGCACGACGGGGGTGCCGAACGACATCGCCTCGACGACCGGCAGACCGAAGCCCTCGGCGAGGCTGGGGAACACGAAGACCGTGGCCCGGTCGTAGGCGACGGCAAGGTCGGCGTCCTCGATGCGCCCGAGCACCTTGACCCGATCGGGCGCGAGCCCGGCGGCCTCGGCCGTGCCGTGGACGTCCACGTCCCCCCACCCGTCCGGGCCTGCCACGACGAGGGGGACGTCCGCGGGGGCGGCGGGGTGGGCCATGGCCCGGATCAGGTGGCCGAGGCCCTTCCGCGGCTCGAGCGTGCCGACGGCGAGCACGTAGCGCTCGGGGAGGCCGAGGCGTTCGGCGCGCAGGTCGGCGTCCGGCGGGACGGCGAGTCGTCCGCTCGGTGCGCCGCCGATGACCCGGATGCGCTCGTCGAAGCGGTGGATGCGGTTCAGTTCGGCTGCCACGGCGTGCGTGGGGACGACGACCGCGTCCGCGTGGCGCCAGGCGCGCTTGACCATCGACTTGTGGAAGTGCACCCCACGGGGCGTGAGGGTCTCGGGGTGCGTCCACGGCACCACGTCGTGCACGGTGACGACGGTCTGGTGACCAGGGTCCTGGAACCGGTCGTGCCGGACCAACGGCGCCAGCACGCTCGGCGCGTGGACCATGCCGGCAGAGGCCCCTCTGGCCAGCCCGGCCTGCCACGCGAGGGCGAGCTCGCGTCGGCCGAGGGGGAGACGGTCGAACCCGGCGAGTCCGGGGAGCAGGGTCCGGAGGCGGTCGAGGTCGGCGGCCGGCGCTGCGGACACGACGGCCTCCACGTCGCATCCCGGCGGTGCCGTCGCGACGAGCTGCCGGGTGAGCTCCTCCGCGTACCGCCCGATCCCGCCGGGAACGGGCGAGATCACCTGGTCGAGGATCACACGGAGGGTGGTCATCGGTGGCTCCTCGTGGTGCTGGTGGACGGGCTCCGACCCTACCAGCGGGGTCCGCTCGCTCCTGGGTGCGTTCGGTCGTGGCACGGTCGTTCGTTAGGGTTGGACGGACCGAAGGGGACCCTTGGCAACAACAACCGCACCGGGGCGCAGGCTGCGCGCCCTCCACGCTGCTCCGCTCGTCCGCGTCCTCGAGAACCCCTGGACCCTGCGCCTGACGCTCGTCCTCTTCGTGCTCGTGGGCGCGGTGTTCTCCGTCGCCGTCCACATGCCGGTCGTCGACGGCGTCGGCAACGTGCCCTACGCGGGGACCATCGCGCCGGACGAGAACCGACACATCGCGAACATCCTGTACTACGCGGGGCGCAGCGTCTGGGCCGGTCCCGTCATCACGGACGCCCCGGCGAGCCTGCTGCAGATGGGCGAGATCGAACGCTTCCCGAGCTACGTCTACTACTACGTGATGAGCTTCCCGGTGAAGCCGCTGCTCGACCTCGGCGCACCGTACTCGGTCATCGTGGTGGCGCTGCGCTTCGCCAACGTCCTGATCGCGGCGGTCGGTCTCGTGGTCGTCCACCGCCTGGTCCGCACGATGGGTACGGCGCCCTGGGTCGCGACGCTCGTCGTGGTGCTGCTCGCGGGCACCGGCCGGTACGAGTGGCAGGCGGCTGCCGTCACGTACGATACCCCGGCCAACACGCTGTTCTTCCTCTGCCTGCTCTTCTGCGCGCGCCTGATCCGTTCGAGCGGACACGCGTACTCGGACCTCTTCCGTGCCCTCGTCCTGGGGGCCCTCGCCATCGTGGTGAAGTACACGTTCGTCCCGTTCGTGCTCGTCGCGGTCGCGGTCGCCGTCGCCCTCGTGCTGCAGCGGGACGGTGTCCGCACGTTCGCACACCCGGTGCAGCGCTTCCGTCGGGTCTTCGCGGAACACCCGGTGACGTCGTCGCTGTGGGCGTTGCTCTTCGTGGTCACCGCGGCGGTGCTGCTCGAGCGCATCGGCGGCAACCTCCTCGTCTACGGCCAGTTCAACCCGTCCTGCACCAAGCTGCACACCCACCAGGAGTGCCTGGCGTTCGACATCTACCGGCGGAACTACTGGGCGGCGAGGGCGCACGACCTCGGGATCGTCAACGCCGTACCGCAGACGCCGTTCGACCTCTTCGAGTTCGTCGGCAGCTGGATCAGCGCCTACTTCCAGAGCATGTTCTTCTACCGCGGACGCAACACCGTGTGGCAGGTCTCCACCGTCGTGCAGATCGCCGGCGCGGTCACGTTCGTCGTCGCGGTCGTCGCGACGCTGCTGTCCTTCCGGAGCCTCGTCCGGACGCGGGCATCGGTCTGGGGGCTCTTCGTCGCCGGGAGCTACGTGGTGGCGATGTTCTTCTTCAACCTCCGGACGTTCATCCGGCTCGACAACGAGTACGCCTTCTCCGGTCGGTACCTGTTGCCGGTGCTGCCGTTGATCTACGTGTTCGCGATCATCGCCGGTGTGGCACTCTGGCGCACGCTGCCGCACTGGTGGCGTCGGGTGCTCGTCGTGCCGGCGGTGCTGCTCGGCGTCCTCACCCTGGTGACGTACGCCGGACCGATCGCGTTCTTCACCTACGCGCGCGGCGAAGGCTGGTACACGCCGATCGCGCTCCACCTGCTGCCGAGCTTCCTGACGGGAGTCGCCTCGTGACCAAACGTCCCACCGAGCCCGACATCGGCGACACGATCGCCGGTGACGACCCGACGATCCGGACCGGTCAGATCCGCCCACGGCTCTCCCGACGGCACTGGTCCGTCGCGCTCGTGGTGCTGGTCGTCGCGGTGATGGCCGTCGGCTACGAGTTCCTCTCGGCACCCAACGCGCAGGTCATCGGCGCCTGCCGGGTGGTCGCCGGCGCGTCGCCGGCATCGCACACCGAGTGCTCCGGCGACGACCTGGCCGGCCGTGACCTGTCGGGGATCGACCTCCGACTCGCCGACCTGTCCGGAACGGACCTGCGAGGCGCCGACCTGGACGGAGCGATCCTCTACGGCGCCGACCTCTCGGGTGCCGACCTCAGCGGTGCCCGGTTCCGGGACGCCGACCTCACCCAGGCGGACCTCAGCGGCGCGACACTCTCCGACACCGACTTCACACGCGCCGGCATCAACGGCATGAACGTCGAGGACACCGTCCTGGCAGCGTCCACCTTCTCCGAGTGGGTCACGGACTCGGACCCGGTCCAGGTGACCCTGACCGCGGGCACGCAGCCGGGGATCGAGAAGAACACATGCGCGAAGCGGGAAGGGCTGTTCTACCCGGGAGAGAACGGCGTGACGTGCACGCTGTCGACGACGGCGGAGTACGACGGCACCCTGGAGTACACGCGGAACGTCGAGGTCAAGCTGCCACCCCAGGTAGACGTCCCCTCGACGGTGGCGCTCCGGGTGGGGCAGCAGGTGTCCGTGCAGTTCCAGGCGGACAGTCCGTTCCCGGCGGTCGTCACGGCCTTCTCGGCATCGCTGCCCGCGGGCCTCTCCTGGGACCCCGAGACGCTGACCGTCACCGGTGTGCCCGAACGTGCGGGCACCACGAAGGTCGAGTTCATCGCGGACAACGGCAAGCAGGTCCGGACCCCCGTGACGTTCCGCATCGGGCGCTGACCGTCCCACCGCACCAGCGGGAGGACGGGCACCGGGCCCCCGCGTGCAACGGATGCCGACGTCGACGGGGCACGAGACCCTCCGGTCTCGTGCCCCGTCGACGTCCTCGTCCGGTCAGGCGGTCAGGACACCCGCAGCCGCGGCGGCGTGGAGGGCGTCCCTCCAGTCACGCATCGGCGCCAGGCGGGCACGTCGCCAGCCGTCGTGTCCGAGGACACTGAACGCCGGCCGGGGCGCGGGACGGACGAACGCGGAACTGTCCGTGGGCAGCACGCGTTCCGGGTCCAGCCCGACCTCCTCGAAGATCGCCCGCGTGAAGTCGAACCAGGAAGCCCGGCCACCGTTCGTGCCGTGGTAGATGCCGGCAGGAGCACCAGCGTCGAGCATCGCGACGATCTGGTCGGCGAGGTCGGCGGTCCACGTGGGCTGCCCGACCTGGTCGGTGACGACGCTCACGGTGTCGTGCGACGCCGCCAGCCGCACCATGGTCTTCGCGAAGTTCGGGCCGCCGGCACCGTAGAGCCAGGCCGTCCGCACGATGTACGACCTGTCCGGCGCGACAGAGCGGACCGCTGCCTCGCCGGCGGACTTGGTCCGCCCGTAGGCGCCGAGGGGCCGCGTCGGCTCGTCCTCGGCGTACGGGGTCGTCCCCGTGCCGTCGAACACGTAGTCCGTCGACACCTGCACCAGGCGTGCGCCCGTCGCCGCCACCGCGGTGGCGAGGACCTCGGGACCACGGGCGTTCACGGCGGCGGCGGCGTCCTCGTCGGACTCCGCGTCGTCGACCTTGGTGTACGCCGCGGCGTTGACCACGACGTCGTGTCCGGCCACCGCGTCGGAGACGGCAGCCTGGTCGGTGACGTCGAGGTCTGCGCGGGACAGGGCGGTGACGTCACGCCCTGCCAGCGATCGCTGGAGGTCCTGACCGAGCATGCCGGCCGCCCCGGTGATCAGGTAGCGCGTCATGCGATCGCCGCGCGCTCCTTGAGCGGCTCCCACCACGAGCGGTTGTCGCGGTACCACTGCACGACGTCGGCGAGGCCCTGCTCGAACGGCACCTGCGGCTCGTAGCCGAGCTCTGCCTGGATCTTCGAGATGTCGACCGAGTAGCGCAGATCGTGGCCGAGGCGGTCCTGCACGCGGTCGACGTACGACCAATCCTTGCCGGTCGCGTCGAGCAGGAGCTGCGTGAGCTCCTTGTTCGTGAGTTCCGTGCCGCCACCGATGTTGTACGTCTCGCCGGCGCGCCCACGGGTCAGCACCAACGCGATGCCGCGGGTGTGGTCGTCGACGTGCAGCCAGTCGCGGACGTTGTCGCCCTCGCCGTACAGCGGCACGTGCCGGTCGTCGATCAGGTTGGTGACGAAGAGCGGGATGACCTTCTCGGGGAAGTGGTAGGGCCCGTAGTTGTTCGAGCAGCGCGTGATCGAGAGGTTCAGCCCGTGCGTCCGGTGGTAGCTCCGGGCGAGCAGGTCGCTCCCGGCCTTCGACGCCGAGTAGGGCGAGTTGGGCTCGAGCGGACGGTCCTCGGCCCACGAACCCTCGCTGATGGAGCCGTAGACCTCGTCGGTGGAGACGTGCACGAAGCGCTCGGTCCCGTGCCGGAGCGCGGCGTCGAGCAGGCGCTGGGTGCCGACGACGTTCGTCTCGACGAAGATCCCGGAGTCACGCACCGAGCGGTCGACGTGCGACTCCGCGGCGAAGTGCACGATCGCGTCGACCGTCGGGACGACCTCGTCGAGCTTCGCGGCGTCACGGATGTCGCCCTGCACGAAGGTGTACCGCGGGGAGTCCGCGACGGGCGCGAGGTTCTCGAGGTTGCCCGAGTACGTCAGGGCGTCGTAGACGACGACCTCGGAGCCCTCGAGCCCCGGGTAGGCGTCCTCCAGGGTCCGACGGACGAAGTTCGAGCCGATGAAGCCGGCCCCTCCGGTGACGAGGATCTTCACGCTTGGTTTCCTTTTCGTGGCCGATGTGCGTCGGTCACGAGGAGCCGACGGCGGTCGGGGTCGAGTGTAGCGGGGGCCGGTCCGGCGTCAGTCGCCGTAGCGCGCGAGCTTCTGCAGGTCGAGCTGTTCCTCGGCCAGGGTCCGGTTCAGTCGTGTCAGGTCCGCGACCACGCCGATCGTGATCGACAGGAGCGCGCTGATCATGAGCACCATGCCCAGGATGAGCGACTGCAGGTGGTTGCCGCCGCTGTCCGTCCACAGCAGCACGAGGTACCGGACGAACGGGATCAGTCCGGCCACCCCGAAGACGGCGCTCACCCAGGCGAACAGTGCCATCGGCCGGTACATCAGGTAGACCCGCGCGATGGCCGACCCGGACTGGAACATGTGCTGCCAGATGTTCTTGAACAGCCGGGACTCGCGCGTCTTCGCGTTCGTCGTGATCGGGATGCTGGCGATGGCGAGACGCTTGTAGCCCGCCTGCACGATCGTCTCCATGCAGTAGCTGAAACGAGTGACGATGTTCAGACGGATGAGCGAGTACTTCGAGTAGGCGCGGAACCCACTCGCGGCGTCCGGCAGGTCGAGGCCGGCGGCCCGGCTGGCGACCCAGGAGCCGAAGCGCTGCATCGACTTCTTGAACCCGGAGAAGTGCTCGATGGTCCGGGTCTGCCGGTCGCCGATCACGATGTCGGCGTCGCCACGGAGGATCGGCTGGACGAGGTCGGCGATCTGCGACTGCGGGTACTGGTTGTCGCCGTCCGTGTTCACCACGATGTCGGCGCCGTGCAGCATGGCGTAGTCGACCCCGTCGCGGAAGGACCGCGCGAGACCCATGTTCCTCGTGTGCCGGACGAAGTGCCGGACGCCGTGCGCACGGGCGACCTCGACCGTGCGGTCGGTCGAGCCGTCGTCGATGACGAGGATCTCGATCTCGTCGACGCCGGGGATCGAGGTCGGGATGGTCTCGAGCACCGACGGGAGGGTCTGCTCCTCGTTCAGGCAGGGGATCTGGACGAACAGTTTCACGGGTGGTGGGTCCTGGGGGTCGTCGGCCGGGCTGCAGCCCGGGATCTTCGGGTCCCGGCCACACGGCCGGACGCGTGTCTTCGCGGACACACAGACGGTCGAGTCTACGCACAAGCGGGAACCGAGTCGAGAACGCCGTGGCCGGCCGTGCCACGATGGGGCGATGGCACCCCTCAGGTCGGCGATCGCCCGCGTCCTCCGGCGCGCCGGGACCACCCCCGCTGCGCCCCCACCGCTCGTCGGCTTCGTCGTGCACGGGGCAGGAGGGGTCCACCCGGCGTCCGCGCACGTCCGGGTGACCGGTCGGATGTCCGCACTCGCCGCGGACGGCCTCGCACGGACCGTCCAAGTCGACCCGGTGCGGTGGGCCGACGGTTCGGACACCGCGCACCTCGACGCCGTCCTGGTGCAGCGCGACGCGTTCCCGCTCGCGTCGCTCGACGCCGCGCTCGCGCGGGCACGCGACGAGGGCACGCGGATCGTCGCCGAGGTGGACGACGACTTCTTCACGCCCGAGGCGCGTGCCCGGCTGGCCCGTGCCGAGTACGCGCCGGACCGGCTGGCGTCGGTCGAACGGCTCGTGCGGTCCGCCGACGCGGTCGTGGTCGCCACCGAGCAGCTGCGCGAGGTGCTCGCGGCGCAGGGCGTCGACGCGGTCGTCGTCCCGAACGGCGTGCAGCCGGGACTCTGGCCCTCCCGTCCTGCCGAGCCGCCGAGCACCGGCGACCGGCGCGTCCTGTACATGGGCAGCGCGACGCACGCGGCGGACCTCGAACTCCTCCGCCCGGTGTTCGAAGGTCTCGTCACCGAGGACGGTCGCCGGGTGCGGCTCGAGGTGATCGGTGTCACCGGGGAGGACGGCACCTGGTTCGACCGGATCACGCTCCCCGAGGGGGCGACGCACTACCCGGCGTTCGTCGCCTTCCTGACGGGGCAGGCCGATCGGTGGTCCGCCGGGGTCGCGCCGCTGACCGGAGAGCGGTTCAACGACGCCAAGAGCGACCTGAAGTTCCTCGAGGTCACGATGCTCGGCCTGCCGTTCGTCGGCTCCGCCCGACCGTCCTACGCGGGTGCGGACCGGAACGGCGGGCTCCTCGTCGGCGACGACCCCGAGGAGTGGCGGACCGCGCTGGCCACCGCGTTCCGGGAGGGCCCCGAGCGCAACCGCCGCGCACGTGCGTACGTCGCCGCCCAGCGGGTCGTCTCCGCGGGCGCTCCGAACGCCGGGGAGCGGGCCTGGCGCCGCGCGCTCGGGATCGGCTGAGCGAGCCGGTCTGCCCGGGCCCCGGCAGCGTCGTCGGCCGGGTCGCCGTCGCGGTGCGGCCCACCGACGTCCCGCTGCGTCGCCTTGCTAGGCTGCCCCGGTGCAGATCCGCGAACTGAAGATCCCCGGCGCGTGGGAGTTCACGCCCGTCCAGCACGGCGACGCACGAGGAGCGTTCCTCGAGGCGTACCGTGCCGACGTCCTCGAGGACACGGTCGGTCACCCGCTCGACCTCCGCCAGGTGAACATGTCGATCTCGTCCGCCGGTGTCGCCCGCGGGATCCACTACGCCCTCGTCGCCCCCAGCCAGGCCAAGTACGTCACCGCCGTCCGCGGGGCCTTCATCGACTACATCGTCGACATCCGCGTCGGGTCGCCGACGTTCGGCCAGTGGGACGCGGTCCGCATCGACGACGTCGACCGCAGGGCCGTCTACCTGTCCGAGGGACTCGGCCACGCCATCGTCGCGCTCGAGGACCGCTCGACGGTGAACTACCTGGTGAGCGCCCACTACGACCCGCAGCGCGAGAAGGGCATCAGCATCCTCGACCCGACGGTCGGCCTGGAGCTGCCCGAGGGGATCGGCGAGCCGGTGCTCTCCGAGAAGGACACCTCGGCCCCGACGCTCGAGCAGGCCGCCGAGCAGGGCCTGCTGCCGACCTACGAGGAAGCGGTGGCCTACACCGAGTCCCTCCGCACGAAGAAGTAAGGACGGTCCGATGAAGGGCATCATCCTCGCCGGTGGTTCCGGCACGCGCCTCTGGCCCATCACCAAGGGCATCAGCAAGCAGCTCATGCCGATCTTTGACAAGCCGATGGTCTACTACCCGCTGTCGACGCTCATGATGGCCGGCATCCGCGAGGTCCTCGTCATCACGACGCCGGAGTACAACGAGCAGTTCAAGGCTCTGCTCGGCGACGGTTCGTCGCTCGGCATGGACATCCAGTACGCCGTGCAGCCGAGCCCGGACGGCCTGGCGCAGGCGTTCGTCATCGGCGAGGAGTTCATCGGCGACGACAGCGTCGCGCTGGTCCTCGGCGACAACATCTTCCACGGCACCGGCCTCGGCACGAACCTGCGGAAGAACACCGGCGTCGACGGAGCGACCATCTTCGCCTACCACGTGGCCGACCCCACGGCGTACGGCGTCGTCGAGTTCGACGACGCGTTCACCGCGGTCTCCATCGAGGAGAAGCCCGCGCAGCCGAAGTCGAACTACGCCGTCCCGGGGCTGTACTTCTACGACAACTCGGTCATCGAGATCGCGAAGACCATCGAGCCCAGCGCACGCGGTGAGCTCGAGATCTCCACCGTCAACGAGCGGTACCTCGAGGCGGGCAAGCTCGGCGTGCAGGTCCTCGACCGCGGGACCGCCTGGCTCGACACCGGCACGTTCGAGTCGATGATGCAGGCGTCCGAGTACGTCAAGGTCATCGAGGACCGCCAGGGCTTCAAGATCGGCTGCATCGAGGAGATCGCCTGGCGCAACGGGTGGATCGACGACGCACAGCTCGCCGACCTCGCGGCACCCCTCGTCAAGGGCGGCTACGGCGTCTACCTGAACGCCCTGCTGCAGGGCTGATGGCGTCCCGGCTCGGCCGGCTGTTCGGGCGGCCCGCTGCTGCGGGAGCCGAGCGGACGGGTCCCGACGCCACCACCCGCGGTGGTGGGGTCGACGGAGCGGCCGAGCCGCGCCTCCCGGTCGACACGTCCCTCGTGACGGACCGGCCGACGGTCGCACCGGACGGGTTCGACGTCGTCGTGACCGTGCAGGAGCGGTCGTTCCGGGACGGAGCGCACCGACCGTCGGTCGCCGCCGCGGTCGCCGCCGGCGCACGCACGGTCGTCGTCAGTGCGTACGACGTGCACGCCGGCCCGACGAGCACCTACGCGCCGGTCGAGCCAGCGGCCGACCACGTGGTCGCGCAGCGCACGGTCGCGGCGACCTGGGGCGGCGCGGTCGCCGCGGCACGCGCGCAGCTCCGGTCCGCCACGGTCGTGGTCCAGGACGCCGCGATCACCCTCCCCGAGGGCGCCCACGCCCGGCTCGTCGCGACGGTCGGCCGGGAGGCGCGGGTCGCCGTGGCCGTCGTCCGGTCGGCCGACGACGTGGTGCTGAGCGCCGGCGCGTCCCTGCCCCAGCCGACCGCCCCGGTCGCGTCGCTGCTGCGCGGCCACCCCGCCGAGGACGCCGACCGACTCGACGGCACGGCCGTCTTCGCGGCGGACCTGCCCTGCTTCGCCGCGCCCGTCGCCGCGCTCGCGGACCCCGTCCGCACCGTCGACACCCGCACCGCGGTCGCCCGGCTGACCCGCGACACCGCCGACGACCTGCACGGCGACTGCGTCCTCGTGCCGCTCGGGCGGGCCTACGGCGACCCGGCCGTCCGCGAACGGCGCTACGACGCGGACGCGGCGGATGCGCTCGCGGTCTGGCGAGGACGTCGCGACGAGTGCACCGCGCCGGCACTGGAGTGCCTGGGATTCCTCCCGGCCCGGGGTACCGCGGACCCGGTCGGTGCACCCGTGGCGCTCCGCGAACCCGTCGTCCGGGCCGAGCGGGGCACCGAGCGGCTGTCCCTGCGCGACCGCGGGGAACGGCTGCGCTGGTCGCTGCGGATCGCGGCGCACCCGGGGGCACGGGGGGACGACTGGGGGGACACGTTCTTCGCGCGCGACCTCGCGCGGGCGCTGCGGGGTCTCGGGCAGGAGGTCGTCGTCGACCACCGCGAGTCGCACGTCCGGCCCTTCTCCGAGCACCTCGACGACGTCGCGCTGACCCTGCGCGGACTCGACGACACCCCGGTGCACCCCTCGGCGACGAACGTGCTCTGGGTGATCTCGCACCCGGACCTCGTGACGCCGGCGGAGCTGGCACGCTACGACCTGCGGTTCGCCGCCGGGCCGGTGTGGGCCACCCGGGTCGCCGGGGAGACGGGGCTGCCGGTCGCGCCGCTGCTGCAGGCGACCGACCCTGCCCGCTTCCACCCGGGTGCTCCGGACGCCGCGTTCGGCGCGCTCGACACCGCGTTCGTCGGGAAGACCCGACGGGTGTTCCGGCCCGTGGTCCGCGACGCGGTCGAGGCCGGGGTGGACCTCGCGGTGTGGGGCGAGGGCTGGGAGGAGCTCCTGCCCGAGGGCGTGCACCGTGGTGTCTTCGTGGCGAACGACGACCTGCCGGCGCTCTACCGGACCGCCCGGGTGGTGCTCAACGACCACTGGGACGACATGGCGCGGGACGGCTTCCTGTCGAACCGGCTGTTCGACGCCGCTGCCTCGGGGGCGCTGGTCGTGACCGATCCGGTGCCGGGGGTCGACGACCTCTTCCACGGCGCGGTGCGGACGTACACCTCGGTCGAGCAGCTCCGGGAGACCGTCCGCGCGGGGGAGTCGGCGACGCTCGAGGACCGTGTGGCGCGGGGGGAGCGGATCGGTGCCGAGCACTCGTTCCGGAACCGGGCCGAGACGCTGCTCGACGCCGTCCGTCGGGCGCGCGCGGATCGCTGAGCCGCGCGCGCCCGACGCGGGTCAGCGTCGTCGGATGCGCCGGGCGGCGTCCCCGGCTCGGTCGGCGAGCCGGACGATCCGTCGGGCCCTGACGGCGGCCAGTTCCGCCTCGGTCCGACGGTGCGCGTCGCGCTCGAACTGCACCGTCCGGCGCAGCGAGTCGGCGAGCTCCGCGCTGTCGCGCACCTCGTCCTCGAGCGCGGCGATGCGGGCGTCGCGGTCGGCGATCGAGCGCCCGAGGGACCGGAGGGCCTCCAGTCGCTGCTGTGCGACGACGGGCTCCGGCGCACCGAGCGAGGTCGAGCCCGCACGGCGCAGGACCTCGGCGATGCCGTCGTCACGAGTGAAGGGTCCGCCCCCTGCCTCGTCGTCGGTCACGAAGCGGAGTGAGAAGACGGCCTCGAGCACCCCCTCCTGCAGCCGGCGCCAGTCGCGCATGCCGTGGTGCCGCGGGCTCGGCGTGAGGTCCGGGTTGTCGTCGTAGGCGCGGCCGGTGACCTCGACGCGGTGCGCGTACTGCGCCCAGGACCGCCACGGCAGGTGCAGGACCTCGAGCGCGAGGCCCTCCGGCACCGGAGCGCCGTTCGCCACGCTCGCACGGTGGTTGCCCTGCACGACCGTGACCGCCGGGTCGCCGACGTGGACCGTGTTCGCGGTGGGCGGGGCGATGAGACCGACGGCCCGGAGCTCCTCGACGGACCGCTCGTCGCGCCAGTGCAGGCGTTCGATGCCGGCCCCGGACTCGGCGAGTTCGCCGGTCAGGTTGACGACCGGCACGAAGAACGCGCCGATCACCGGGTCGAGGCGTTCGAAGACCTGTCGGGCGGTGAGCGTCCGGTCGACGGGCAGGATGAACTCGTCGGCGTCGGCGTTCACCACCCAGTCGGCCCCGTGCACCGACGCGGCGTCGCGGGCCATGCCGGTCACGACGGTGCTCTGCTGCTTGCGGTGGACGGGGTCGTGGCGCAGGTCGACGGTGACGTCGTCGCGTTCGGCGAATGCTTCGAGCAGGGCGCTCGTCCCGTCCACCGAACCGTTGTCGGTGATGACGAAGACGTCGAAGCCCTGGGCGACGTGGTGGTCGAGCCAGGCGGGGATGACGTCCGCTTCGTCGCGGACCATCAGGGTGACGGCGAGGATCATGTGCTGCAATCCGGGTCGGGGGAGGGCGGGTGGGCGTGCTTCCCTGAGAGGTTATCCGGGTTCAGCGGGTCCGCGTTGCACGTGCACGGACGGACAGCGCCACGCGCAGCACCGCTCGCAGCGGCCAGAGCCACCACGCGGCGTACTTGCCGGCCAGGAAGCGGTACGCGCTCTCGTGGTGGGCGCGGCGCATCCGCTCCGAGGATCCACGCGTCGCGGTACCGCCCACGTGGGTGGCGACCGCCCCCGGCTCGTACACGTTCCGCAGGCCGAGGCGACCGATGCGCCACCCCAGGTCGACGTCCTCGAAGTACATGAAGTAGGCCTCGTCGAAGCCGCCCAGTCGGTCGAACACGTCGCGGCGCACCAGCACGCACGCGCCGGACAGCCAGCCGGCGTCGCGACGCACCGTGTGGTCACCGTCCTGCCGGTAGCGCTTCGTCCACGGGTTGCCCTGCCAGACGTTCGCGAAGACCGCGTGACCGAGCCCGGTGCGGAGCGAGGGGACGAGCCGCGCCGACGGGTAGACCGCACCGTCGGGCTCGAGCAGGCGCGGCCCGACGGCCCCGATCGTCCCGTCCGTCTCGGCGGTGGCGATCAGGCGGTCGAGCGCTCCGGGGGCCAGCACGACGTCGGGGTTGGACACGAGGACCCACCGCACGTCGGGGTCGAGCGAGGCGACGGCGCGGTTCACGGCGGCCCCGTACCCGAGGTTCGCGCCGACCGCGACGAAGCGCGCCCCGGCCGTCTCGGTCACGCGGCGGAGTGCGTCGGCGGTCGCCGAGTCGTTGTCGGCGACCACGACCTCGACGTCCCGGCTGCTCGCGGCGGCGGTGGATGCGAGGAACGCGGGCAGCACGTCGCCGGACTCGTACGACACCGTCACGATCGCGGCACGGTGGGGGGAAGCGCCGCCCTGCTCGGGCCGGTCGCTCATGCGTATACCCCCAGGTGGCGCTCGGCGCAGGCGGCCCAGGTGAACTCGGCGCTCCGTACCCGCGCACGGTGCACGCGCTCCGCCCGGGCGTCGGCGGGCTCGGCGAGCATCGCCGCGAGGGCGTCGCGGATGGCGTCGGTGTCCGGCTCCGTGTACGTGACGGCATCGCCGCCGACCTCGGGAATCGCGAGCCGCCGGGTCGTCAGGACGTCGCCGCCGGAGGCCATGGCCTCGAGCACCGGCAGCCCGAAGCCCTCGCCGGTGCTCGGGTAGGCAGTGACGCGTGCGGCCCCGAGCAGGACGTGGAGTTCCTCGATCGGCAGGTAGCCGAGGTAGCGCACGGGCGCGCCGGGCTCGTCGCCGACGGCGCTGAGCTCGGCCCGTGCCTCCTCGTCCCAGCCGAGGCCTCCCGCGACGAGCAGCGGTGGGACGGCGGCGCCCCGACTGCAGAGTGCTCGGTGCGCGGCGAGGAGCGCCGGCACCTGCTTCCTCGGCTCGACGGTCCCGAGGAACGCGATCCAGGTGGTGTCCGGGCCGAGGTCGTGTGCGGCGCGGAAGGCCGCCGTCTCGGCGGCGGACGGCACGCGGAAGACGGTCGCGTCCACCCCGAGGTGCGCGACGACCGTCGCTCGGCGGGCGCGACCGGCCAGCCGGTCGAGCTCGGCGACCGTTGCCGCGCTCGGCGCGACCGTGCCTCGTGCCCACCGCCGTGCGAGCTGGGTCCACGTGCGGAAGAAGGTGCGCTTCAGGCGCGAGTGCGCCGCCGGGTCGGAGAAGAACGTCGCGTCGTGCAGCGTGACGACCGTCCGGGAGGCCCGGATCACCGGGAACGTGTAGTGCGGGCTGTGCAGGACGGTCGCCCCGGTGCGACGGAGCAGCCCCGGCAGGCCGACCTGCTCCCACAGCAGCCGGAGCGGCCGCGACGCGGTCCAGCCGGGGGAGGCGTGGTACCGGTGCGTCGGTGCGAGCCCGCGCAGCCACGCGAGGTCGCCGGGCTTCACGACGACGTCGACGCGGACGTCGAGGTCGCCGAGGCCCTGCAGCAGACCGGCGATGTAGCGCGCGACGCCGCCGCGGCTCGGCGGCACCGAGGTCGCGTCGACGAGCACGGGGACAGCCCCCACGTCAGTGGACCTGGCGCTCGGTGGTCTTCGTCCAGGCGATGCCGGACTGCGTGTCCTCGTCGGCGACGACGAAGCGAGCTGCCTCGCGCTGGATCACGATGTGCTCGCCGTTCGGCTTCGCGAGGAACACGTGCACGAAGTACTGTCCGCCGCCGAGCCGCAGGTCCTGCAGGTGCCACTCGACCGTGGCGGTGCCGTCGAGCGGCTCGTGCCGGGTCTGCAGCTGCCGGCTGTCGACACCGAACGCGGGGTGCCCGAGGTGGGTCTCGATCTTAATGCCCGCGCGCCACTCGGGCAGCACGGTGGTGTGCGAGAAGGTCGCGCGGACGACCAGGTCGTCGCCGTGCACGTGCTCCGCACCAGTCTGCTTGCCGGGGATCTCGAGCTCGACGTGCTCGACCTTGCCCGGGGTGGCCTGCTCCTCGGGGTGGTTCGCCTCGACCTCGGCGACACGACGGTCCTCGAGGATCTCGCGGAAGTTCTTCACCGCGAGCCGAGCGGACCCCTGGAACTTGACCTCACCGTGGTGCAGGACCACCGCGGAGTCGCAGAGCTCCTGCACCTGTCCGAGCGAGTGCGAGACCAGGATGATGGTGCGGCCTTGCTCCTGGAACTCGCGGATCTTGTCGAGGCACTTCTTCTGGAACTGCTCGTCGCCGACGGCGAGGACCTCGTCGACGAGCAGGACGTCCGGGTCGGTGTTGATGGCGACGGCGAAGGCGAGCCGGACGTACATGCCCGACGAGTAGAACTTCACCTGGGTGTCGATGAAGTCACCGATGCCCGAGAACTGCAGGATGTCCTCGAAGCGGGCCTCGGTCTCCTCCTGCGTCTGCCCGAGGATCGCGGCGTTCAGGTAGACGTTCTCGCGACCGGTCAGGTCCGGGTGGAAGCCGGCGCCGAGCTCGATGAGCGCGGCGAGGCGACCCCGGCGCTCGACCGTGCCGGAGCTCGGCTCGAGGATGCCGCCGATCGTCTTGAGCAGGGTCGACTTCCCCGACCCGTTCGGTCCGAGCAGCCCGATGGTGGTGCCGGCCGGGATGTCGAGACTGACGTCACGGAGCGCCCAGAAGTCCTCGCTGTGCCGTCGGCCGGCGCGGCCGAGGGTGACGACGCGCTCCTTGAGCGAGTTGTCCTTGCGGATCGTGAACTTCTTGGAGACGTTCCGGACCGTGACGACGTCCGGGGCGCCGGCGAAGGGCGACGCGGGCGAGCCGGCGTCGGTGGTCGTGTCGTTGTCGATGCTCATCGATCAGATCTCCTGGGCGAAGTTGCCCTGCAGCTTGGCGAACACGCGCTGGCACGCGAGCAGGGCCACGAGGCCCACGACCGCGGCGATGCCGAGGCGGAGCAGCAGGTGGTCGGGGTACTGCGCGTCGCCGCCGGCGGACCAGAAGGCCCGGTGGATGCCGAGCACGGCGAGCGTGATCGGGTTGGACGTGTAGAGCGTCAGGAGCCACTCCGGCGCGCGGGTCGCGACCATCTGCCAGCTGTACACGATGGGGGAGCCCCACATGAGCAGGAGCACGAGCACCTCGACCAGGTACTGCATGTCGCGCAGGTACACGTTGAGTGCGGCGAGGAGCAGGGCGAGCGCCGTCGCCCAGATCAGGATCACGAGCGTGGCAGGGAAGAAGAACAGCAGGTCCGGGCGCCACCAGGCGAAGCCGCTCTGCAGCACCGCGGCGACGAGCAGGACGACCAGCTGCACGCCGAAGTTGAAGAGCGCGGACCCGACGCTCGCGAGCGGGTAGATCTCGCGCGGCAGGTAGACCTTCTTGATGAGCCCCGCGTTGCTCACGATCGACGCGGTGCCGGACGCCACGATCTCGCTGAAGAGGCCGTACAGCGTCAGGCCGGAGAAGACGTAGATCGCGAACTCGGGGATGTTCCGCGAGGCCCCGAGGATCTGGCCGAGCACGAAGTAGTAGATCGCGAGCTGCACGAGCGGCCGGATCAGCGTCCAGGCGAAGCCCAGCACGCTGTCCTTGTACCGGGACTTCAGGTCGCGGCGGATCAGCAGGTCGAGGAGCTGCCGGTGCGCGAGGACCTCACGGATCGAGCCCACCACGGCGGACGCCGGACGCCCTGCCGGGACCATGCGTTCCTGCCGGAGGCGTTCGAACCGCTCGCTGACGATGTTGCTCATGGGTTCCTCTGTGTTCGTGCGCTGGGACGGGTGCACCGGGGCGACGGACAACTGTACAACGGTGCCCGCGTGTGCCCGGTGTGGACGTCAGCGCCCGTTCCTGCTCTCCCGCATCAGCCGGACGCGGTCCTGCACCTTGGCGCGGAGCCCGCCGACGCCGTTCTGCCGCAGGTACCAGGTCGCCAGCCGGACGTCGCGGACGACGCCGTGGCGGCTGTTCGCGATCTCGTGGAAGGCCATCTCCCGCTGGCGCGCCGGGCTCAGCGCGACGCGCGGACGGCTCCCCGCCGTGACGGATCCGGCCGGGACCGCAGCGTCGTGCGCACGGTCCGCCGCCGGCTGCGGGTCCTTGCAGAACTCCACGAGCGGTGCGAGTGCACGCTCCCACGTGAAGTCGCTCCGGACGCGACGGACCGCGTCGCGGGCAGCCTGGGCGGCCTCGGGGTCGTACAGCATCGACTCGAGGGCTACGGCGAGGGCGTCCACGTCGCGTTCCTCGACTGCGACGCCCATGCCCTCGGCAGCGACGAGGTCGCCGAAGCTGTCGCCGTCGGTGGTGACGATCGGCAGGTTCGCCCACATGTAGTCGAGGATCCGGGTGCGGAACGAGAACGTCGTCTCGATGTGCGCGAAGTGCGTGCTCACTCCGGCGTCGGCCTCGAGCAGGTAGTTCTGGCGGTCGTCGAGCGCGACCCACTGCTCGTTGAAGAAGACGTGCTTGCCGGTCAGGCCGAGCTCGTCGCTGATGCGGCGGGTCTCCGAGACAATGGCCATCTCGGGCACGTCCGGGTTCGGGTGTGCGACGCCGAGGAAGAACAGCCGGACGTCGTCGTGGCGCTCGGCGACCTGGGCGATCGCGCGGACGAGCGACGGGGTGTCGAACCAGTTGTAGATGCCGCCGCCCCAGATGACGACCTTGTCGTCCTCGCCGATGCCCGGCGTGACGCCGCGGATCGCCTTGCGCTCGTGCTGCGGCGGCTTCGAGTCCATGCCGAACGGGGCGATGGCGATGAGCTTCTCGAGGTTGTCGTCCGCCAGGTAGTTGTCGGGGTTCACGCGACCGACCGCCGCCAGCTGACCGAGCCAGAACAGGCGCTGGCGCTCGGAGGCGCACAGGAAGAAGTCGCCGCGCTCGAGCTGCGCGTTGATGACCTCGGTCGTGCTCGTGACCTGGTTGCGCCAGCCGACGTCGCCGTTGTCCCGTGCCTGCTCGAGCTGCTCGAGGTGCATCGGGTCGTACAGGTCGACGACCATGATCTTGTTCGACCGCTGCAGGGTCGTGAAGTGGTGCAGCGCGTAGCCCTGGAAGAAGATGACGTCCGCCCACTCCTCGTGCTCCCGCATCGCCCGCTCGTGCTGCAGCGGGACGCGGGCGACGTCGAAGGCGTCGGACTTGCGGTTCGCCACGTTCCAGGTGACCAGGCGCACGTCGTTGTCCGGGGCGAGGGACTCGGCGATCTTCCACGCGCGCATGCCGGGGCCGGCCATCTTCTCGCCCAGGGCGTCGCCCGTGATGACGAGGACCTTGGTGCGGTGCATCGGCGCCTCGACGTCGAAGGACTCGAGGATCGCGCGGTAGCCCTCGAGGAAGTACCCGTCCTCGAACAGCGGCTTGAAGGCGTCGCCGAACAGGCGGAACACGTCCTTGTCGCTCCGGACGCGCTGCGCCTGGATGCGGCGACGCTCCTCGGACAGGCGCGGCAGGTCGGCGACGAACTGGTCGAGCGCGAAGAACCCGGCGACGGTCTCCTTCGAGATCGGCGTCAGCGGATCGAACTCGTCGGGCGCACCCGTGAAGCGGCGGATGTCGAACTCCTGCGAGTCCCGTCCGCTCTTGGCGACCGCGCGACGGGCCAGGAGCGCGAGGGCCGCAGGCAGGAACACGCCGAGGTTCTCCTCGGACAGGTTCTTGTAGAGCAGGTGCAGGGCGTTCCGCTCGAGCAGGTACATCTCGCGGTGGTCGCCGAACGACTTCATCGAGCCGTGGTGCTTGTGGAAGACAACCGATCGCGGCGCGAACCGGACGCGGTAGCCGAGCAGGTTGAGCCGCCAGCCCAGGTCGACGTCGTCGTAGAACATGAAGAGGCCGTCGTCGAA
The DNA here is from genome assembly GCF_031844345.1 of Curtobacterium sp. BRD11. Lineage (NCBI taxonomy): Bacteria > Bacillati > Actinomycetota > Actinomycetes > Micrococcales > Microbacteriaceae > Curtobacterium > Curtobacterium sp. BRD11. The sequence goes on along the minus strand of NZ_JAUZUZ010000007.1, from coordinate 67,927 downwards.
GCCGCCGACCTCGAGGAAGACGTCACGGCGGACGAACAGCGCCGACCCGGTTCCGAAGAGCAGGTCACGCGGCTCGTCGAAGCGGCCGTCGTCGACCTCGGCGATGTGCGCCTTGTAGCCCATCCCGAACCAGCTCAGGCCGGACTCGACGAAGTCGATGGTGCGGCCCTCCCAGTCGAGGACCTTGCTCGCGACGGCGGCGACGCGCGGGCTCGGGGCGAAGCCGGCGATGCCCTCCTTCACCCAGGCCGGGTGCGGCTTCGCGTCGTTGTTGAGGAACGCGACCACGTCGCCGGTCGCCTCGCGCGCGCCGAGGTTGCTGCCGCCGGTGAAGCCGAGGTTCTCGGGGGAGACGATGATGCGGACGTTCGCCCGGTCCCCGAGCTCGGCGCGCAGACGTGCCTCGCTGTCGTCGCCGGAGCCGTTCTCGACCACGACGATCTCGAGCCGGTCGGCCGGCCAGTCCACCTCGCTGAGCCGGGCGATGCACTCGAGCGTGTCGTCCGTGCCGCGGAAGTTGATGACGACGACGGACACGCGGGGCGCGAAGGTGGACATGGGAGGACTCCGTACGTCGGCTTGCGGGGGCGCCCTCCGGGACGGAGCCCGGAAAGCGGCACCACTATACCCGGGCGCTCTCGGCGGACCGGGGGCACACGGCCTGCGAGACTGGTCCCGTGGACGTCTCCGTGGTCATCGTCGACTGGCACCAGCCCGAGCTCACACGGCGAGCGATCGACTCCGTGCGGTCGCAGCGGGTCGACGCCGATGTCGAGGTGGTGCTCGTCGTGAACGAGGCGGACGACCGCACCGTCGCGGCCTACCGTGCCGACCTGCCCGCGGTCGTGATCGTCGCCGAGCCGACGAACGCTGGCTTCGCCGGCGGGGTCGCGCGGGGCATCGCCGCGGCCTCGGCCCCCGTCGTCGCGCTCCTCAACAACGACGCCGTCGCCGACCACGGCTTCCTCGCTCGCGGCCTCGCCGCGCTCGCCGCAGGCGGGGACCGGGTGGCCGGGGTCGCCGCGACGGTCGTGCTCGAGGGCGGCTTCGTGCCCGTCCCCGCCGCGGCGGCCCCCGGTCCGGACGACCTGGTGGGCGTCGACGGTCGACGGTGGCGCCGCGACGCCGACGGTCGCACGCTGGTGAACGGCACGGGGGTCGTGCTCGACCGCTCGGGCAACGGCCGGGACCGCGACTGGCTGCGGCCGCTGCAGGACGCCCCGGAGACCGCGCCGCTCTTCGGGTTCTCCGGCGGGGCGGTCCTCCTGCGCCGGGACGCCCTCGCCGACGTCGGGGGCTTCGACGAGTCCCTCTTCATGTACTACGAGGACCTCGACGTGTCGTGGCGGCTCCGGCTCGCCGGGTACGAGGTCCGCCACGCCCCGGACGCGGTCGTCACCCACCGTCACGCGGCGAGCTCCGGCAGCGACTCCCCGCTGGTGCGGTACCAGAGCATGCGGAACCGCCTGGCGGTCGTGCTGCGGAACGGTTCGCCGCAGATGGTGCGCCGGGTCGTCCTGCGGACGCTCGCACGCGCCGCCCGGGACCTGGTCCGCCCCGCAGGTGGACAGCTGACGCCGGCCCAGTGGGCGCGACTCGGTCGGGAGGCACCCGGTCTCGTCGGGCACGCGCGTCGCGCCCGACGTGGGGACGGCACGGGCGCTGCGGCACGTCGTGCTGTCGAGTCACTGCTCGACGCCGGCGCCTGAGCGCCGTCTCAGGAGCGAGCGGCGGCGGGGTGGAGCCGGTTCCCCGCCGGACCGGCGGGGAACCGGCGGCGGTGCGGTGCGCCTCCCGGACGGGGGTCGACGCGGGGGCTGTGTGATCACTGTGACGGAGGTACAGTTTCGTGACACGTGTGGTCTGGACCGTGGACAGGGTCGTTCCGGACCGCTCCCGGAGCACGTGCTCGCTCGCACCCGTCGTCCGCCCCTCAGGAAGGCCCCCGACGTGAAGAAGCTCCTCGCCATGGCTGCGAGCGTGCTGGCGGTCGCCAGCGTGCTCGTCGGTCTGCAGGTGTCCGGTCCGACCGCATCGCAGGAGCCCGCCTCGGCGCTCAGCGGGTCGTCGTTCCAGGCCGGCAACATCATCTCCGACGCCAACTTCTACGACGGCACGGCGATGACCGCCGACCAGGTGCAGGCGTTCCTGGACAGCCAGGTGTCGTCCTGCACGAACAGCAACTGCCTGCGCAACGGGCGGTTCTCGATGAACAGCCGCGGTGGGGACGCCATGTGCTCGGCCGTCACCGGCGGTTCGTCCCTCTCCACCGCGCAGATCGTCACCCGCGTCAGCAAGGCCTGCGGCATCAGCCCCAAGGTGCTCCTCGTCACGCTGCAGAAGGAGCAGAGCCTGGTCACGAACCGCGGTCCCTCCGCTGCGGTGCTCGAGCGGGCGATGGGCTACGCGTGCCCGGACAACGTCGGCGGACGCTGCGACCCCGCGTACGCCGGGGTCGGCAACCAGATGTACTGGTCGGCCTGGCAGTGGAAGCGGTACAGCAACCCGCCGGGGACGAGCAACTACTTCACCTGGTTCAACCCGGGAGCCACCCGCAACATCCAGTACAACGTGCCCGTGTCCTGCGGCACGAAGCCGGTGAACGTGCAGAACAAGGCGACGGCCGCGCTGTACTACTACACGCCCTACACGCCGAACACCGCCGCGCTGAACAACCTGTACGGCACCGGTGACGGCTGCTCCGCCTACGGCAACCGCAACTTCTGGCGCATGTACAGCGACTGGTTCGGGAGCCCGACCGGCAAGGCGACGACCGCGAAGGGCAGCCTCGACGGGGTGTCGACGGCCTACAACGCGGTGACCGTCAACGGGTGGGCGCTGGACACCGCCACGAAGGCGGGCACGAAGGTTGTCGTCACCGCGGGGTCGGTCACCGGGACGTTCGCCGCGACCGGCAACCGACCGGACATCGGCGCCGCCTACCCGGCAGCCGGGCCGAAGCACGGGTTCAGCGCGACGCTGACGGTCCCGGGCGGGGCGCAGCAGGTGTGCGTCACGGCGAAGGCCGCCGACGGGAAGAGCGACGTGTCGCTCGGGTGCCGGTCCGTGACCGTGGCGGAGGGGTCCCCGACGGGGTCGCTCGACTCGGTCGTGGCGAACCAGGGCGGGACCGTCACCCTCACCGGGTGGGCCGTCGACCCCGAGGCCAAGGGTGCGATCGGCGTCCGGATCTACCGTGACGGCGCCTACGTGACCCGCATCAGCGCCGGGACGATGCGGTCCGACGTCGCGGCGAAGTACCCGGCGCTCGGCGGCGGACACGGGTTCTCGACCACGGTCCGCACGACGGTCGGCACGCACGAGTACTGCGTGACCGGGGTCAACGTGAAGGCCGGATCGGACCGCAGGATCGGGACCTGCCGCACCGTGGTGACGCCCGGCAGCACCCCGATCGGCAAGATCACCGCGATCAAGACGACGTCGAGCTCGATCCGCGTGTCCGGTTGGGCGATCGACGGGGACTCGACGGAGTCGCTCACCGCTCGGGTGATCATCGACGGAGCCGGTCACGGCATCCGGGCCGACCGCGCCCGCCAGGACGTCGCGAAGACCTACCCGGCGTGGGGGACCGCGCACGGCTTCTCCGGCACGTGGAAGGCCACGCCCGGCAAGCACACCGTGTGCGTCCAGGTGAACGGCGTCGGCGCAGGGCCGGCGTCGGCGCCGATCGGGTGCAAGCAGGTGACCGTGACTAACGCGAAGCCGATCGGCAGCCTGGACGCCGTGACGGGTGTCTCGAAGGCGGTGCAGGTGTCCGGGTGGGCGATCGACACGGACACGCCGGGGACGTCGATCCCCGTGGACGTCTACGTCGACGGGGTCGGCAAGCGCGTCGTCGCCAAGACGTCGCGTCCCGACGTCGCCGCCGCGTACTCCGGCGCCGGCGCCGCGCACGGGTTCTCGGTGAAGCTCCCGGCGAAGACCGGGTCCCGCTCGGTCTGCGTCTACGCGATCGACTCGCAGGCGGGCGCGAACACCACGCTCGGGTGCCGGACGGTGAAGGTCCCGTAGACCGGGCGCGGACCGTGCCCGGTCCGCCCACGACGGCGGCGACGCACCTCGACGGTGCGCCGCCGCCGTCGTCCGTTGTGAGAGGATCGTCCGGTGCTCGAGACCAGACCGCCCGCGCCGGGGGTGACGGACGGTGCAGCCGGCGGGACGACGACCCTCCGTCGGCGACTGACCACGGTCGCGGTCCCCGTCGTCCTCTGGTTCGTCATCGCCGCCCTCGGGTGGTTGCGCCTGACACCCGAGGTCCGGAACACGCTCTGGGCCGAGGACGGCAAGGTGTTCCTCGAGGAGCAGTACCGACTCGGCTTCGCGGGGGCGCTCTTCCACGACTACGCGGGCTACCTGCACGTCGTGCCCCGGATCGTGATCGCGATCGCCAGCGAGGTCGCCCCGGTCGACCGGTTCGCGGTGACCGTCTCCGCGCTCTGCGTCGCCGTCACGGCAGCGGTCGGCGCCGCGGTCTGGGTCCTGACGGCCGGCGTGCTCCGTTCCGTCGTCGCCCGGCTCCTGCTGGCGCTCGTCCCGGCGCTGGTGCCGCTCGGACCGATGGAGATCCAGGCCAACGCCGCGAACCTGCACTGGTTCCTGATGTTCCTCGTCCCCTTCGCCCTGCTCGCGCCGGTCCGCTCGTGGACGCGGGGGATCGTGCTCGGCGTCGCGACGCTGCTCGCCGGCCTCACCGAGATCCAGGTCGTCGCGTTCTTCCCGCTCTTCCTCCTCGGCATCCGAAACCGCCGGCGCTGGCCCGTGATCGCGGGCACCCTCGTGGGCGGTCTCGCACAGATCGTGACGACGCTCTCGCACCCGCGTGCCGCGCCGACCGCGGAGCCCGACTCCGTGGCGGACATGCTGCTCGGGTACGCGGTGCAACCGTTCGCCGGTTCCGCGACGTGGAGCATGCCGCGTGTGGGCGAGGTCATCGCGCACCACGGCACCTGGGTCGTCCTCGTGCCGCTCGCCCTCGCCGTGCTGCTCGCCGCGCTCGCGTTCTGGGCGGGGTCGTCCGCGCAACGCTGGACACTCGGCGCGATGCTCTGGGGCTCGGCCGCCGTGTGGTTCGGCGCGGTGGTGCTCAACCCGAACGAGATGCTCGCCTTCGCGCACTTCGACACGGCGAAGTGGTTGGGGAACTGGACCTTCCGGTACTCGGCCGCAGCCTCGATCTACGTGATCGGAGCCTTCGTCGTCATCGCCGACGTCGCACTGAGCCGCGGCGTCCGCCTGCCGGGTGTCTGGGTCCGGGGTCCGCGGGACCGACCACGCACTCCCTCCGCCTGGATCGCGACCGCAGCCGGCGCGCTCCTGCTGCTGGCGGTCGTCGCGTCGTTCGCGGCGAACTTCGCGGTGGACAAGGCGAACCGGCAGGGCGGACCGATCTGGGAACAGCAGGTCCGGATGTCGGAGGGCCGGTGCGAAGCCCACCCGGACGGAACCGCCTCCGTGCAGATCGCCCCAGGCCCGCAGTGGGCCGTGACGGTGCCGTGTGCCGTCATCGACCAGGACGCCGAGCGCTGACCGCGCCGGACCACCCCGACCGTGAGCAGGACATGACCCGCAACACCGAAGCCAAGCCCCTCGTGATCGTGCCGACCTACAACGAGGCCGAGAACATCAAGGACATCGCGGCACGCATCCTCGAGACCGTCCCCTCGGCAGGGCTGCTCGTCGTGGACGACGGCAGCCCGGACGGCACGGGCGACCTCGTCGAGGCGATGGCCCGGACCGACGAGCGGGTCCACCTGCTCCGTCGCTCCGGCAAGCTCGGCCTCGGGACGGCGTACGTCGCCGGGTTCCGCTGGGGGCTCGAGCACGGCTACGACCTGCTCGTCGAGATGGACGCCGACGGCTCGCACCCGGCCGACCGCCTGCCGGCGCTCATCGCCGCGGTCGCCGACGCGGACCCGTCGGACGACGTCCTGCTCGCCATCGGTTCGCGCTGGATGCGCGGTGGCTCGGTCGTGGACTGGCCCAAGCGCCGCGAGTTCCTGAGCCGCGGGGCCAACACCTACGCGCGCATCATGCTCGGCATCGACGTGCACGACATCACCGCCGGGTTCCGCGTCTACCGGGCGGACGCGATCGCGCGCATGGACCTCGGGTCGATCGACTCGAAGGGCTACTGCTTCCAGATCGACATGACCATCCGGACCCACGACCTCGGCGGGCGGATCGTCGAGGTGCCGATCCGGTTCCGTGACCGCATCCACGGTGTCTCCAAGATGAGCAAGGACATCATCGTCGAGGCGATGGTGCGGACGACGCAGTGGGGGCTCCAGCGCCGGTTCCGACCGCGTTCCCGACGCTAGGGACGTCGGCCACGGCCACGGCCACGGCCACCGGCCAGCGGCCGCGGGCTCGCCTGCGAGGGCAACGCGGTCGGCTGCGACGGCGACGCGGTCGGCAGCCGCGCACGGTCAGGGGTGCGGGCGTTCCTCGAGCCGGGGGAGCCGCACGCGCCACGAGCGTCGGCGCGCGGCGACCACGAGCACCGTGACGAAGAGCATCAGGCCCGCGCTGTGCAGCAGGTAGCTCTCGGCCAGGCTCGTCACGCCCAGGAGCACGAGGACCGCCGCGGGCCAGACGTAGGCCACGCCGGGGAAGGTCGTCGCCGTCACCCACGACCGGGCGAAGGCGAGGAGTCCCGCTCCGAGGAGCAGCAGCATGCCCGCGAGGCCGACCTGCAGCCAGGCGTCGACGGCCGCGTCCAACCCGGACGTGAACCGGGCGCCGGACGGATCGATGAACGTGACGAACGGGACGACGGGCTCGCTCGGCCAGGTCCCCACCCAGCCCCAGCCCTGGATCGGCTTCTGCTCGATGAACGTGCGGATCTGCTCCCAGAGCTCGAGCCGTGTCGTCGTCCCACCGGCAGCTCCGATGCGGGGGAGCACCCGTGCACGGGTCACGACGAGCACCACTCCCGCCGCGACGACCAGGGTGGCGAGGACGCCGTCGAGCAGCGGCCGGACCGAGGGCCGTGCGTGCCGCAGGGTCCAGAGGGCGAGCGCGGTCCCGGCGAGGGCGATCGTCGCGAGCCCTGTGATCGGCGACTGCACGAGCATGAGCGTCACGACCGCGCCGCCCATGGACGCGACGGCACGCCACCGGGCCACCGAGCGGGTGAGGAACTCCACGACGAACGTCACCAGGGCGGTCACCGCGATGAAGCCCATGAAGTTGCGCGTCCCGCCGATGCCCTGGATCGGACCGCCGAAGGCGATGTCACCGCGGATGCCCAACGCCGGGATCGGCAGGTCGAGCACGAGCCCCGACAGCACCTCGAGCCCGAGCGACACGACCAGCAGGATGCGGAAGGCGTCGCCGCACGCCCGGATGACCTGGACGAGGTCGCGACCGAGCGCCAGGTACAGTCCGAGTCCGACGAACCCGACGGTGGCGGTGAGCCCGCGCAGGGCGACCCAGGAGTACTCGCTCCACAGCACGCTCAGCGCGCAGTACCCGACGAAGACGAGCAGTGACAGCGGCAGGACGCCGTGCCACTCGATCCGGTAGCGCTGCCCGAGCAGGCTGAGCCCGGCGAGCACGGCGAGGGTCACGAGCACCGACCAGGTGCCGGCAGGACCCACCAGGACGCGGACGGTCGGCTCGCCGAACGCGAAGAGCACGATGGTCGTCGCGAGTGCCTGGCTGAACCGACCGCCGGCGGAGAATCCGATCCAGGCGGACAGGTAGCGGCGCGCGCGGATGCGTCGCGTCGTCCTGCCGTCCGTCATCCGTCCAGTCTGACGTACTCGGCCGCACGGGACCTGCGCCGTACCGGAGCGTCGATATCGCGGATCGGCGATCGCTCGCTAGCGTCGGACCCCGATGACATCGACGAGGGACCGGCTCCGACGCTCGGGCGCGGCCGTCGGGGTGGGGCTGCTGGCGGCGCTCGCGGCGTGGGTCCGACTCGGACCCGTCGCGCGCGGGACCGCCTGGGCCGAGGACGCCGGGCTCTTCTTCCGCGAGCACCTCGCCCTCGGAGCAGCCGCGAGCGTCGTCGAGCCGTACGCGGGGTACCTGCACGTCGTCCCGCGACTCGTCGTCGACGTCGGGTTCGCGCTGCCGATCGCCTGGTACGCCCTCACGGTGACGACGCTCTGCTGCGTCCTGACCGGAGCTGCGTGCGCCGGCGTCTTCGTCCTCGCCGCGGACGCCGTGCCGTCGCCGGTGCTCCGCGTCGTGCTGGCCGCGGTGCCGGTCCTGCTGCCCACGGCACCGTGGGAGGTGCTGGGCAACGCTGCGAACCTGCACACCACCGCCCTCCTGCTCGCGCCGTGGGTGTTCGCGCACCGTGCCCGGACCCGGACCGGGGCGGTGACGCTCGCCCTGGTCGCCGTGCTCGTCCTCACCACCGAGGTCCAAGCGCTGCTCTTCCTGCCGCTGCTCCTGCTCGCCTGGGTGCCGGGACGCGACCGAGCCCGGGCGACCGGAGCGTCCGCCGGACGCGCCGACGCGGCGTCCGCTGCGGTGCCCCCCGCATCGTCCGCGGTGCCCTCCCGCCGTGCGCGCGTCCTCCGCGCGCTGCCCGTCACCGTCGCGGCCCTCGGCGCTGGGGCCGCGCAGGTCGTGACGGCCCTCACCACCGACCGGGACTCGCCGCGGGGCAACCCCTCGGTCCGCGACGTCGCCTCGGGGTACCTGCTGCAGACCGTCGGCGGCCTGTGGCGAGCGGACCTGGCAGCGGTCGGCCGCGCGGTCGTGGCCTCGGGCTGGTGGGTGGTCGGGGTCCCCGCTGCGGTGCTCGTCGCGATCGTCGTCACGGCGGTCGTCGTCGGGCTGCGGGAGCGACGCCGTCGTGCGGTGCTGCTGGCGTCTGCCCTCGCCGTGGGGTCGGTCGTGGTGTGGTCGGCGGCACTGCTGGCCAACGCCTCGGCGAACGGACGGTGGTCCCGGTCCGACCCCGGCGCGCTGCTCGACGCGACACCCTCGCGCTACGCGGCCGCGGCCGGCATGCTGCTGAGCGCAGCGCTGGTGGTGTCGGCGTCGGTGCTCGTCGGACACGTGCTGCGGTCGGGCGCCCTGCACGCCACGGGCACGGACGCGGGCACGGACGCGGGCACGGGCACGGGCACGGACGCGACCGTCGTCGGTGGGCACCGGTCGGTCCGGGTGGTCCGCCGCGCCCTCGGGTGGACGGTCGTCGCCGTCCTCGCGGCCACCTGGGTCGCCGCCTTCCCCGGTACGGCCCAGCGTGCGACGGGGCCGGAGTGGTACCCGCAGGTGGTCGCCGCCGAGGCACGGTGCCGACAGGACCCTGCCGGGACGGTGATGATCGGGGCGCTGCCGTGGGAGGCACGGGTGCCCTGCGTGCTGGTGCTCGGCACCGGTGCCACCGGGCGGTGACGCCGCCCCTCAGCCCGACGTGGCGCGGAAGGCGCGTTGCGCGAGGGGAGTGCGCGGCCCGTCCCCGGTCGACGGCGGTTCCTCGTTCACGAGCACGATCCGCGTCTTGATCGCGACGAGGGCGAACAGCACCCAGTTCCCCTGGTAGAGCAGGCGCGACTCCGCGAGCGCCTGCACGAGCAGTGCGACCACGACGAGCAGCGGGAACAGCGAGACCGGATCGAACGGCCGCTGCACGAGCCCGGGACCGTAGGACTCCCGCACGGCCCCCGACCACGACCTGCCGAAGGTGGTCAGGACGTACACGAGGAAGAGCGCCAGACCGACCAGGCCGGTCTGCATCCACACGTCGAGCGCCGCATCGTGCGCCTGCAGGTACTGGACGCCGTTCCGCGGCGCGAGTTCGGCGAGCATCGGGATGTTCGGCCACCAGTAGCCGATCCACCCCCAGCCGAGCACCGGGTGCTGCTCCGCCAGACCCACGACCGCGGTCCAGATCGTGCCCCGGCCCGTCAGGTCGGACGAACGGCCGAGCAGCGCCAGCAACGGAACGCGCGCGGCGACGGCGGCGACGACCAGGACGACCAGGCCGGCGACCACCGCGAGCACACGCGGTCCCCGGCGCCCGCTCGGGACGCGTCGGATCCACAGGGCGACCAGGAGGGCAACGACCACCGCGACCACGGCCAGGAACACCGTCGAGGACCGGGTGAGCAGCAGGGTGGCGGCCGCCACGACCAGCCATGCGACCGCCCGGCCCCGGCGCATCCGGCCGTCGACGAGCTGCACCGCGACGGCGATCGCCGCGAGCAGGGCGACCATCGCCAGCAGGTTGGCGTTGCCCGGCAGACCCTGGATGCGTCCGCCGGTGAACAGCTCGGCGCGCGAGAAGTAGAAGGCGTCCGGGATGTCCCGGTCGCCGTAGTCGGTCCAGATCGGCGCGATGGGGTGCCTCACGACGACGGCCACCACGGCCTCGAAGACCAGGGAGAGGCCGACGACCCAGCGGAACGCGGTGCTCGCGGCGTCGAGGATCCGGCGCCAGGAGAGCGTCGACGCGATCGCGAAGGCGACCAGCGCGCAGACCACCTGCGCCACGATGCTCGCGAGCGTCGCCGGTCGCCAGTGCGACCACGCAACCGACACCAGGCACCAGGCGAGGAAGAACCAGAGCGCGCGGGGCGTCCGGGTCAGCGGCGGTCGCGCACGCACCACGACGCTGATGCCCCAGGCGGCCTCGATCGCCCAGATCGTCGCGGCGCCGTACCACGTCGTCGTGTTCGGGACCGCGTCACCGGCGAACATCGTCAACAGGACGGTCACGGCGAGGGCGAACGCCTCACGCTCGGACACGGTCCCGCGGGCGATCGGCCAGGTGTTCGTCACGGGAGACAGGCTAGCGCCCCCGGTTCAGCGCTCGAGCGACGCGAGCGCCGAGCTGAGCCGGTCGCCGAGTGCCGGGGCGAGCGTCGTCGCGAACGTCGCCGTCAGGTGCGTCGGGTCGCGGTGCGTCACGACCCCGCCGATCACCGCGGGGCACGTGGTCCGGTCGCAGTACCAGTCCGTCATGTCGACGTACCGGGCACGGTCCCCGATCGCCGCAATGGCCTGCTCGCTGCCGTCGAAGGCCGCCAGGGCCTGGTCGCGCGGGAGGTCGCAGGCCCCGGTGGTCGGGCCCTGCATCTGCGCGAGGCACGCGATGACGTCGTCGCGCGCGGTCGGGTTGTCGCGGATCGCGATCACCGGGACGCCCGCGTCCGTCGCCGCCCGCCACGCGCCGACGAGACCGTCGACCACGGTCGCGTCGTTGCTGCTGCCGTCGGGGACGATGACCGGGCTCTTGGTCGCCGCGTGCGTCACCACGACGGCGTCGAGCTCGTCGTCGTGCTGCCGGACCCAGTCCACGGCGTTCTGCTTCCAGCCCTGGCAGCTGTCGGTGTAGCCCTGCGTGGGGGCCTGCTGCACGGCCGTCGTGAAGTAGCAGCCGATGTGCCCGGCGACGTCGATGCGCCAGTGCTCCCGCTCGGCGACCGCGCGGTAGGCCGTCATCAGGGCGTTGTTGTGCGAGTCACCGACGGCGAGCAGGTGCTTCCGGTACCCGGTCCTCGGTCCCAGCGCGCAGACGTTGAAGTCGGCCGTCGTGTTCGACCAGCAGTCGCCCGAGTTCGCGTCGTCGTGCTGGGCGGCGGCCGGGGCGGGCACCCGGACGTCGGCGAGGCGCGGGTTGACGCACGGGTCGTCCGAGCCGATGCGCGCGGCCGCGCCGAAGCAGTCGACGTCCCCGCGCGTCAGGCGCTCGGCGAACGCGGCCGCCTGCACCTGCTGGACCTGCACCGCGGCCAGCGTGCCGGCGCCGAGCGCGACGACGGCCACCGACGCCACCACGCCGAGCACGGCGACGCGTCGCGGACGGACACGTGCGGAACGGACCCGGGCGCGCAGCGGCTCCTCGACGAGCAGCGTGGACGCCGCGGCGAGGACGAGTGCCCCGACCAGGACCGCCACCTTGCTCGTGGTGCCGAGCGGGTGGCCGAGCACGATCGGCAGCAGGACGACGGCGGGCCAGTGCCACAGGTAGACCGCGTACGACGTCCGGCCGACGAACGCGACCGGCGGGGTCCGGCCGACGACGTCGAGGCCGCTGCGGGCACCGAGGGCGACCACGAGCGCGGCCGACACGACGGGCAGGAGCGCCGCGGTGCCGGGGTAGGGGGTCGTCGGCGTGATCACGAGGACGGACGCGACCAGGCCCGCGACGCCCAGCCACGTGCCTCCCGTCCGGACCGCACGCGCCCGACGCGAACGGGCGACGGCGAGCGGGACCGTCGCGACCAACCCGCCGAGCGCGAACTCCCACGCACGCGTGGCGGTCGAGAAGTAGGCGATGCCGGGCGCGGTCTGCGTCTGCACGACCGACCACGCGAGGGAGAGGACCGCGACCGTGCCGAGCAGGAGGCGTGCCGTGAGGACGGGGTCCCGACGCCGGGCGCGGGCGAGCACGGCGCCGAGCAGCACGAGGAGCACCGGGAGTGCGATGTAGAACTGCTCCTCGACCGAGAGCGACCAGAAGTGCTGGAACGGCGACGGCCGGTTGTCGCTCGCCAGGTAGTCGACGGCGTCGGACGCGAGCTGCCAGTTCTGCAGGTACACCGTCGACGCGATCAGCTCCCGCCCGTACTGCCCCCACAGCGAGCTCGGGACGAGCAGCAGCACCGCGGCGCCCGTGGCCAGGAGCGTCAGGAACGCGCCGGGCAGCAACCGCCCGGCACGTCGTGCCCAGAAGGCACCGAGGCGGATGCGCCCCGTCGCGGCCTGTTCGCGCACGAGGTGGCCGGTGATGAGGAAGCCGGAGACGACGAAGAAGACGTCGACCCCGACGAAGCCGCCGGGCAGCCGGTTCGGCCACAGGTGGTACAGCACGACGGCCAGCACGGCGAAGGCGCGCAGGGCCTGCACGTCCCATCGGGTCGACTCGGGGCGGCGCGGCTCGGACATCGCGGGGAGTCTATGCGAGAGCGGTTCGTCGATGCCCCGGTCGGCTCCGGCACCACGGGCGGCGCCGAGCGGACGCCGGTCCCCGCCCGGTACGCTCGCGGCATGTTCCTCGGCATCACCAACACGCCACGCGACTACGCCTGGGGTTCCACCAGCGCGATCCCCGAACTCCTCGGCCGCACCGTCACCGGTGCACCGCAGGCGGAGCTCTGGCTCGGCGCGCACGCGGGGAGCCCCAGCGTCGTCGTGAACCCGGCGATGGTGGGCGGTGCCGACACCCTGCGCGACTGGATCGACGCCGAGCCCGAGGCCGCGCTCGGCCCGGACCGCAGCGGCCTGCCGTTCCTGCTGAAGCTCCTCGCGGCGGCGGCACCCCTGTCGCTCCAGGCGCACCCCACGCCCGAGCAGGCCCGCGACGGCTTCGCGCGCGAGGAGGCCGCGGGGACCCCGCTGGACGACCCGGCGCGCAACTACAAGGACCCGTTCCCCAAGCCCGAGCTCGTCGTCGCCCTCAGTGACCGGTTCGAGGCGCTCAGCGGCTTCCGCCCGGTCGGTGACACCGTGGCCGAGGTCGAGTCGCTCGACGGCGGGAGCGGACGGCTCGGGCCGCTGCTCGCGCACCTCGCGCAGGGGCTCGAGGACACCGTGCGCTGGCTCGAGACCGCCGATGCGTCGGCGCTCGCCGTGGTGCAGGCGGCGTCCGACCTCGCCACCGCCCTGCCGGAGGACGACCGCACCCCGAACGTGCAGACGGTGGTCGACCTGGCCGCCGCGTACCCGGGCGATCCCGGCGTGGTCGTGTCGATGCTCATGCACCGCGTCACGCTCCGGACCGGCGAGGCGATGTACCTGCCCGCGGGCAACGTGCACGCCTACCTCGACGGGCTCGGCATCGAGCTCATGGCGCCGTCGGACAACGTGCTCCGGGGTGGCCTGACGGCGAAGCACGTCGACGTCCCGGAACTCCTGCGGGTGCTCGACTTCACCGCGTACCCGGCACCGGTGCTGACCCCGGAACGCCTCGACCAGGGCGTCGACCGGTTCGCTCCGGACGGGGTCGGGTTCGCGCTGGTCCGCGTCACCGGCGACGGTCGTCCGGTCGGCCTCGGCACCGGCGGTGTGGCACCGCTCTCCGGCCCGAGCATCGCGGTCTGCACCACGGGCGCCGTGACCCTCGTCGGCGCGCGGTCTGCGACCCTGCTCCGCCAGGGGGAGTCCTGCTACGTCACGCCGGACGAGGGCGACGTGACGGTCGAGGCCGACGCCGCGACCGGTCTGACGTCCACGGTCTTCATCGCGACCGGTGCGTGAACACGCAGCGGCCTGCAGCCCGAGGGGACGGTGCCGTCCGCTAGCGTGACGAGCATGAGTTGGCTGGTCACCGGCGGTGCCGGGTACATCGGGTCCCACGTCGTCCGCGCGCTGCGCGCCGCAGGGATCGACACCGTCGCGTTCGACGACCTGTCGAGCGGGTTCCGTGCCTTCGTGCCGGAGGACGTGCCGTTCGTCGAGGGGACGATCCTGGACGGCGACCTGCTGGCCAGCACCCTCCGTGCGCACGCGGTGACCGGCGTCGTGCACGTCGCCGGCTTCAAGTACGCCGGCGTCTCGGTCGAGCGGCCGCTACACACCTACGAGCAGAACGTCACCGGTACCGCGACCCTGCTCCGGGCGATGGCGGAGAACGGCGTCACCAAGGCCGTGTTCTCGTCGAGCGCCGCGGTCTACGGCACACCCGACGTCGACGTCGTCGTCGAGGACACCCCGAAGGCACCGGAGTCGCCGTACGGCGAGTCCAAGCTCATCGGCGAGTGGCTGCTCCGGGACATGGAGGTCGCCGCCGGGTTCGCGACCACCTCGCTCCGCTACTTCAACGTCGTCGGGTCGGGGGAGCCGGACCTGTACGACGCCAGCCCCCACAACCTGTTCCCGCTCGTGTTCGAGGCGCTGCTCGCCGGCCGGGTGCCGCGCATCAACGGCGACGACTACGACACCCCGGACGGCACCTGCGTCCGCGACTACATCCACGTCGCCGACCTCGCGCACTCGCACGCCGTCGCGGCGCAGAAGCTCGAGGCGGGCGAGCAGCTCGAGCGCGCCTACAACCTCGGCAGCGGGGACGGCGTGAGCGTCCGGCAGATCATGGACGCCATGGCATCGGGCACCGGGATCGCGTTCGAGCCCGAGGTCGCGCCCCGGCGTCCGGGTGACCCCGCCCGGATCGTCGCGACCGGCGAGGCCGCCGCGCGCGACCTCGACTGGGCGATGCGGCACTCGCTCGACGAGATGGTGTCCAGCGCCTGGGAGGCCCGTCGCCGCGTCGGCTGAGGCCCGGGCACGGCGGTGGGAGTGCGCAGTGTGTCCCCCGATCGCCGGACAGACGGCCTGCGACACGCCCGTACGGGGGACATGACACGCCGCAGCGGTCAGCCCCTTCTATGATCCGCGACTTGACGGAACGGAATCACACCGCTGTAATTACAGGCAGCGGCTTCGGTCGTTGCAGGCCGTCGTCGACATGTCAGGGGTGATCAGGGTGAACGGTTCCGACTTCCACGCCGGCGTGCCGGAGGACTGGCACGTCGACCCGGTGTCGCTCGGTGTCCCCGGTGTCCGCCGTGCCGAGGGCGACGAGGAGAACCCGCTGTCGTGGCAGGTCGACTCGCTCTGCGCCCAGACCGACCCCGAGGCGTTCTTCCCCGAGAAGGGCGGCTCCACCCGCGAGGCGAAGAAGATCTGCGGGTCGTGCGAGGTCCGGTCGCAGTGCCTCGAGTACGCGCTCGAGAACGACGAGCGCTTCGGCATCTGGGGCGGCCTCTCCGAACGCGAGCGCCGGAAGCTCCGCCGCCGCGCCTGACGCACCCACCGCGCCGCGCGCAGCGCGACGGGCGTCGGTCGGCCAGGAGGCGCGTCCCGCCTCCGCCACCCACCGTCCGTTGATGGTGCGCACAGGTTGACGGCGCGCCGTTCCCGCAGACCGGTCCCGCGCCTCCAGACCGTAGAGTGACGCGCGTCATGCAGCCCAGTCCCGCGCAGCCCCGGTCCGCCCAGCCCCGCGTCACCGCGGTCCTCGTGACCGCGAACGGCGGCGAGCACCTCGACCGGACCCTGGACGCCCTCGTCGCCCAGACCCGGCACCCCGACAACCTGGTCGTCGTCGACGTCGGTTCCACCGACGGGTCGACGGCCGAGCTCGCCCTGGGCGGGTCCGCCGGGCTCGTGCGCCTGCCCGCCGGGCGCCCCTTCGGCGAGGCCGTCGCGGCGGGGGAGCGCGAAGCGCCGACCGCCGACGGCGACGACGGGACCGACGCAGCGCCCGACGAGTGGCTGTGGCTGCTCGGACACGACAACGCTCCGGCACCGACCGCACTCGCCGAGATGCTCTCCGCGGTCGAGATCGCGCCGTCCGTCGTGGTCGCCGGGCCGAAGCTCGTCGACACGGACGACCCCGCACGGATCCGTGCGTTCGGGGAGAGCACGACGCGCGCCGGCCGATCGCTGGCCCTCGTGCAGGACGAGCTCGACCAGGGCCAGCACGACCGGCACACCGACGTGATGGGCGTGTCCGCCGCCGGCATGCTCGTGCGCCGCTCGGTCTGGCGCGAACTCCGCGGCTTCGACCCGGCGCTGCCGGACGTCGACGCCGCGCTCGACCTCTGCATCCGTGCGCGCCTCGCCGGACACCGCGTCGCCGTGGTGCCCGAGGCCCGCGTGACGAGTGCCGGACCGATCGAGGAGTTCGGCCGCAAGCGCGTCTCCGAGGGGCGGCGCGTGCGCCTGCACCGCCAGGCGCAACTGCACCGCCGGCTGACGTACGCCCCCGCCGGGCTGCTCTGGTTGCACTGGCTGCTGCTCGTGCCGACCGCGCTCGTCCGGGCCGTCGGCCACCTCGTCGCGAAGCACCCCGCCGCGGTCTCCGGTGAACTCGCCGCCGCCCTCGCCGTGGCCTTCGGTGGCGGCGTCCGACGAGCGCGGGCGAACGCCGCGCGGACCCGTCGGGTCGGGTGGGCGGCCATCGAGCCCCTCCGTGTCAGCTGGCGCCGGGTGCACGAGCGACGGACCACCTCGCGCGACGTCGAACTCGCCCGCGTCGAGGACGCCCCGATCGCGCGGGCGTCGTTCCTCGGCGACGGCGGCGTGTGGGTCGTGCTCGCGGCGGCCGCGCTCAGCGTGGTGACGCTGTACCCGCTGCTCGGCACCCCCGCGGTCACGGGCGGCGGACTCCTGCCGCTCAGCACCTCGGTCGGGCGGCTGTGGCAGAACGTCGGCTACGGCTGGCACTCGGTCGGGACCGGCTCCACCGGCCCGAGCGACCCGTTCGCCGCCGTGCTCGCCGTGCTCGGCTCGATCACCGCCTGGTCGCCGTCGACCTCGGTCGTGGTCGTGCTCCTGCTCTCGTTCCCGCTCGCCGCGCTCGGCGCCTGGTTCGTGGTCCGCAAGGTCACCACCCGCACCTGGGTGCCCGTCGTCGGTGCCGCGCTGTACACGATCACCCCGACGCTCGTCGGCGCCGTCACGACCGGACACCTCGGGGCCGCCATCGCGCACGTGCTGCTCCCGTGGCTGCTGCTGGCGGTGCTCGAGGCGCACCGCTCGTGGGCATGGGCGTCCGGCGCGTCGCTGCTCTTCGCGGTCGTCGCGGCCTCGGCGCCGTCGCTGCTGCCGGTCCTGCTGGTCGGGTGGGTCGTGTCCCTCGTCGTCGGCTGGCGGCGTGCGCACCGTCGGGTCTTCATCCCGGTCCCCGCCGCCGTGCTCTTCCTGCCGCTCGTCCTGGCGCAGGTCGCCCGCGGCAACCCGCTCGCCGTGTTCGCGGACCCGGGCGTCCCCTCCGCCACGCGCGCCCCCTCGGCGCTCCAGCTCGCGGTCGGGCAGCCGCTGCCGGACTGGAGCGGGTGGCTCCCCGCGACGACGCCCCTCGGGCTCGCGGCGTCGGTCCTGCCCGTCGCGATGGCCGTCCTCGCGCTGCCGGTCGTCATGCTCGCGGTCGGGGCGCTCCTCGGACACCGCTGGGCCGTCGCCGGTGCGGCGCTCGTCCTGGCGCTCCTCGGCTACGCGACGGCCTTCGGTGCGACCCACCTCACCGTCACCGGGGTCGGTTCGACCACGACGATCGTCTGGCCCGGCAGCGCCCTGTCCGTGACGGCGCTCGGCATCGTGCTCGCGGCGTCGATCGGCATCGACGTGCTGCCGCGGACCGCCCCGGTCACCGCACTCGTCGCGGCGGTGTTCGCCGGGGTCGCGGTCACCCCCGCCTTCGCCGCGTCCACCCTCGGTGACACACTCCTGCAGCCGACCACCGGACGGGTCCTGAGCGCCTACGTGAACGCCGAGGCCCAGGCCAACCCGGACGTCGGCACGCTCGTGGTCGACCCGCAGACCGACGGCTCCCTCGCGGTGTCGCTCGAACGCGGCCAGGGCTCGACGCTCGACGACCAGACGACGCTCGACTCCACCGCGCTCCGCCTCAGCAGGTCGGGCGCGCAGCTGGCGACGCTCGCCGGGAACCTCGCCAGCCGCAGCGGGTACGACCCCGAACCCGCGCTCCGCGAGCTCGGCATCTCGTTCGTGCTGCTCGACGACGCACCGGACGCCGACGCGGCGCAGCAGGTGCACGACCGTGCGGCCGGAGCGATCGGCCAGGACGCCCGGTTCACGAGCATCGGCGAGACCACCTCCGGTCGGCTCTTCCACTACGAGGGGCACGTCGACCGGGTGTCCACCGGTTCGGCCGCGACCCAGGCGACGCACGTGCTGTACCTTCTCGTGCTCGGCGTGGTCTTCGGCGCCGCGGCCCTGCTCGCCGTCCCGACCGCACCGCGTCGCCGCCGTGCCACCTCGAACGTCATCGAGGCCGAGGAACCCGCCACCACCTTCGACGAGGAGCGCGACGAATGAGCACCGAGCACCGGTCCGTCCGACGGTGGGTCGTCCGCGGGACCGCGACCGCGGTCGCCGTGGTCGTCGCCGCCGGTGCCGTGACGGCCGCGCACGCGATCGGCACCGAGAGCACCGCGCTCCGCCCGGCCGGGCGACTCGTCACACCGGTGCCCGCCGACGCCGAGCGTGTGTGCGCCGGCAGCGCGCTGCGGCTCTCGGACGAGTCCGGGAACGACGCGACGACGGCCAGCACCGTCGGGTCGTCGGAGGTCGCGACCGGCACCACCGGCAGCACCGTCGACCGGTCGACCCTCGGCTCGTCGACCACCGGCGGCAGCGACCCCCAGCTCCTCACCGCGCCCGCCGGTGACAGCACGCCGCAGGTCGCCGGCAGCACCTCGCAGAGCGTGTCGTCGGGGGACCTCGTCGGCTTCGGCGCGGCGTCCTGCGACGACCCCGGCCAGTCGACCTGGCTTGTCGGCGGCTCCACCGAGACCGGCCGGACCAGCCTCATCACGCTGTCGAACCCGACGGACGTCAACGCCGCCGTGGACCTCGACGTGTTCGACGCCTCCGGTACCGTGCAGGCGCCCGGGACCACCGGCATCGTGGTCGCACCGAACACGCAGAAGGTCGTGCCGCTGTCCGGTTTCGTCGCCGACCAGGGATCGACGGTCGTGCACGTGACCTCGTCCGGCGGGCAGATCGTCGCGCACATGCAGGAGAGCATCGTGCGGACGCTGACCCCGGGCGGCTACGACGTCGTCTCCGGCGGCGCCGCACCGGCGCGGACGCAGGTGATCCCCGCGGTCGTGCTGAGCGGCGCCGAGGAGGCGCAGCGCGGGGACGACACCGAGGACGCCACCCCGGTGCTCCGCCTGTTCGTCCCCGGCGACCGCGCTGCACGCGTGACCGTCGGCATCACGACGGCGGACGGCGGCGGTTCGACGGTGAACGCGACCGCTGAGCCCGGGGTCGTCACCGACGTCGCCCTCGACGACTTCCCGGACGGGCGGTACTCGCTCACGGTGACGTCGACGGAGTCGCTCGTCGCGGGGGCCCGCACCACGAAGCCGACCGACGACGGTCGGACCGACCTCGGCTGGTTCGCGTCCGCGGAGCCCCTCGGCGACCGTGTCGTGACCGCGGTCGCGCCCGGCGGCGGGTCGCGGATGAACCTCGTCAACCCGACGCGGTCGGACGCGACGGTGACGATCACCTCGGGGGACCGTGAGCAGGAGGTGGACGTCGCCTCGGGCAGCACGGCCACCGTGCAGGTCCCCGTGTCGACGCAGCTCGAGCTCACCGGCGCCGAGGGGCTCGTCGCGGGCGTCAGCTACGACGCGGACGACGGCATCGCCGGCTTCCCGGTGCGGCCGGCGACGGAGGTCTCGACCCCGGTGCGCGTCTACCCCTGACGCCGTCTACCCCTGACGCCGGGGCCCGTCGGTCAGCGGTGGCGGTGCCCGTCCGGCGCGTGGTCCGTGTCGGTCACCGGTGGCGGTACCGGTCGGGTGCCGGGTCCGGCCGTGGGTGCTGGTCCCTGTCGGTCACCGGTGGCGGTACCGGTCGGGTGCCGGGTCCGGCCGTGGGTGCTGGTCCCTGTCGGTCACCAGTGGCGGTACCGGTCGGGCGCCAGGTCCCACGGGTCCTTGTCGATGAGCTCGCCGACCGCACGGAACACCGCGGTCTCGATGATCACGCGGCGGTCCGTGTCGTCCTTCTCCGGACTCCGGGTGACCCGCTCGACGGGGATCCGGAACAGCGTCACGCGCCGGTCGCCGCGGTCGACCCGCCAGCGGGGGAGGCGGTCCGGCAGCGTCTGGTCGGTCGGCATGTCGGCCACCTGGAACACCACCCCGGCGAGCTCGTCCGGCCAGAGCCCCACCAGGTAGTGGGCGGTGTCGCCGACGATGCGGTCGAACGTCTCGGCGCGCGTGATGACGGGCGCGAGCTCCGGTCCGGTGACACTCGACCGGCCACCGCGTCCGTGCCGTGACCGACCACGGGCGCGGTCGACGGGGGTGACGGTGGGGTGCTTCCGACGCATCCCGCCATCGTACGCGGCGAGGGCGTGGCCGACCCCGGCGACGGCCCTCGGCAGGCCGTCGCGGTGGTGCGCCCGGTAGGGTCGGTGTCGGTATGGACGTACGGATCTGCAGCAAGGTCGCCTGTGGCGCGAGCGCCTCGGCGACCCTGACGTACGACTACGGCGACTCCATGGTCGTCGTCGGGCCCCTCTCCACCCGTGTCGAGCCGCACGGGTACGACCTCTGCGCCCGTCACGCGGCCCGCCTGCGCGTGCCCCGCGGCTGGGACGTCGTGCGGCGCGAACCGATCCGGCGGGACGCAGCGCCCGCGGACTGAGGCCGCGCACCGCGGTCCCGGTGGCCCACGCCGCCGACCGACGGCCGCCGAGTGCGTCGGTTCCGGTGGCCCGCCCGCCGGAGGTGAGCCGGTCCGTCCAGCGTCTCCCGGTGCGGCCTGGAGGCCCGCCCGACGTCCGTGACGTCGTCTGACGGTCCGCGCCTCCCGGCGTGCCAGACTGACGCCATGTCGACCGAGACCCGCACCGCCGCCCCGTTCCGCGTCGCCGACCTCGCCCTCGCCGAGGCGGGTCGCCACCAGATCCGCCTGGCCGAGAACGAGATGCCGGGCCTGATGGCCCTGCGTCAGGAGTTCGGGCCGTCGCAGCCGCTCGCCGGTGCGCGGATCGCCGGGTCCCTGCACATGACCGTGCAGACCGCGGTCCTCATCGAGACCCTCGTGGCCCTCGGCGCGCAGGTCCGTTGGGCGAGCTGCAACATCTTCTCCACGCAGGACGAGGCCGCCGCGGCGGTCGCTGTGGGGCCGACGGGGACCCCGGCGTCACCCGCGGGCGTCCCGGTGTTCGCGTGGAAGGGCGAGACGCTCGACGAGTACTGGTGGTGCACCGACCGCATCTTCGACTGGAGCGTCGAGGCCGCTGCCGCGGGGGAGTCGTGGACGGGGCCGAATCTCATCCTCGACGACGGCGGGGACGCGACGATGCTCCTGCACACCGGTGCGGACGCCGAGGCCGCCGGACGTGCTCCGGAGCCGGGGGCCGACGCGAGCGCCGAGTGGCGGATCGTGCTCGCGACCGTCGCCGCGTCGCTCGAGCGCTCCACCGACCGCTGGACCCGCATCGCGGCCGAGGTGCAGGGCGTCACCGAGGAGACCACCACGGGCGTGCACCGGTTGTACGAGCTCGCTCGGAAGGGCGAGCTGCGCTTCCCGGCGATCAACGTCAACGACTCGGTGACGAAGTCGAAGTTCGACAACAAGTACGGCATCCGGCACTCGCTGCCCGACGGGCTCAACCGGGCCACCGACGTGCTCATCGGCGGCAAGGTCGCCTTCGTCGTGGGCTACGGGGACGTCGGCAAGGGCGCCGCCGAGGCGCTCCGCGGCCAGGGCGCCCGGGTCGTCGTGTCCGAGGTCGACCCGATCTGCGCACTGCAGGCGGCGATGGACGGCTACCAGGTCGCCCGGCTGGCGGACGTCGCCGGCGAGGTCGACATCGTGGTGACCTGCACCGGCAACCTCGGCGTCGTCGGGGTCGACGAGGTGCTCGCGCTGAAGCACCTGGCGGTCGTCGCGAACGTCGGACACTTCGACAACGAGATCGACATGGCGGGGCTCGAGGCGCTGCCGGGGGTCGAGAAGGTCGAGATCAAGCCGCAGGTGCACGAGTGGCGGCTGCCGAACGGCCGCTCGGTCCTGGTGCTGAGCGAGGGACGGCTGATGAACCTCGGCAACGCGACGGGGCACCCCTCGTTCGTGATGAGCAACTCGTTCACGAACCAGGTCCTGGCGCAGATCGAACTGCACACGAGGCGCGAGGAGTACCCGACGGGGGTCTCCGTGCTGCCGAAGCACCTGGACGAGAAGGTCGCGCGCCTGCACCTCGACGCCCTCGGGGTCCGGCTCACCGAGCTCCGGCCGGAGCAGGCCGCCTACATCGGTGTGCCCGTCGAGGGCCCCTACAAGCCGGACCACTACCGGTACTGATCGCGCCGGCGCCGCGCTGCTGCGCGGCTCCCGTCGCCGCGCGGGGCGGCGCCAGCGCCTCAGCGCGGGAAGCCCGGCGGCCGCGCCCCGGCGACGGCCGCCGCACCGTCGAGCAGTGCTGCCCGCGCCCGCAGTGCCCGCACGTCGCGCTCCCGCCGCACGGCGACGACGCCCGCGAGGAACACCTCGGGGTGGACGTCCGGCACCGGGGAGGCGTGCTCCGCGACCGCCGCCGCGAGCATCCGCGCGGCGGTCTCGCGCGCTTCCGGCCGTAGGTCGCCGGCCGACCGGAAGAAGGCCCCGAGGCGGTCCTCGAGCCGCTGCGGCAGCGCCGACACGTCCGCCACCGCTGCCCACGGCACGAGTTCGACCGGCAGCAGGACCTCCACGTCGCGCCGACGTGCGCCGCGTTCGTGCTGCACGAAGGTGCCGGCGAGCAGGTCGCCGAGGCGTCTGGGGCGCGAGCCGAACAGCGCCACGACGAACGCGACGGAGCCCAGGGTGGACCAGAGCTCGAGCAGCCCGACCAGTGCGCGGGTGAAGGCGTGCCGGAACCCGATCGCGCCTCCGTCGACCCGCACCACCCGGGTCCCGGCGGCGTACCGTCCGACGCTCTTGCCCCGCGTGACGGTCTCGATCCCGGCCGGGACGAGCACGAGCACCGTCACCGCGGCCCCGATGCCGAGGGGCAGCAGCCACACGGTGTCGGCGCCGGGCGGCCACACCCTCGCGAGCCCGAACAGCAGCATGGCGAGCAGCGCCACGAGGCAGACCCCGTCGAGCAGCGCCGCCGCGAGTCGCAGCACGATGCCGGCCGGCTGCACGTCGAGCGCGACGGCCTCGCCGACGACGAGCTCGTCGGCGGTCTCGTCGAGCGTCCCGCCGAAGCGGGCGTCGGACAGGTCGCGTGGCACGCGCGTCTTCCCCATGGGATCATTCTGTCGTGAGCGGGTCCCCTCGGGGGCCCGGTGTGCGCGATCGGGGGAGGCACGTGGACCTGGAGGCCTACAGCGCGGTGCACGGCGACCGCTGGGACGAGGTCGACCGGCTCGCCCGCGCCCGACACGGGTCGGGCGCGGACGCGGACCGGCTGGTCAGCGGCTACCAGGAGGTCGCGACCGACCTCGCGCGGGTCCGCGGCGTCGCGCCCGGCTCCGCGGTGGGGGACCGCCTGTCCCGCACCGTGTTCCGCGCACGACTGCGCTTCACGGGCACGCCGGTCGACCCCCTGACCGCCGTCACGACGTTCTTCGCGCGGCACCTCCCGGCGGCGCTGTACCGCATCCGCTGGGTCACGGTCTGGGTCGCGGCGGCAACGGTCGCGATCACGGCGATCGTGGCCGTGTGGATCGCGTCGACCCCGGGAGCGGTCACGACGTTCGGCACGCCGGAGGCCCTGCGGCAGTACGCGACGGAGGACTTCCAGGCGTACTACTCCGACCACGGCCTGGGGGCGTTCACCGCGCAGGTGTGGTCGAACAACGCCTTCATCGCGGCACGCATGGTGGCCTTCGGCATCACGGGGCTCTACGTCCCGGTGTCGATCGTGCAGAACGCGGTGAGCCTCGGCGTCTCCGCGGCGATCATGCACTCGCAGGGGCGGCTCGGCGACTTCTTCCTCTGGATCGCTCCGCACGGTCAGCTCGAGCTGTACTCGGTCTTCCTCGCCGGTGCCGCCGGCCTGATGATCTGCTGGTCGTGGATCGCCCCCGGTGCGCGCACGCGGGCGCAGGCCCTGGCGGAGGACGGTCGAGCTCTCCTCACGGTCGCGGTCGGTCTCGCGCTCACCCTGCTCCTCTCCGGGCTGGTCGAGGGCGTGGTGACCCGCCAGGACTGGCCGTGGCCGGTGAAGATCGGGATCGGCACGGTCGCACTGGCCGCGGTGCTCTGGTACCAGTGGGTGGTCGGCGGCCGTGCGTTCCGCGCGGGTGAGCGCGGTGACGTCGAGGAGTTCGAGCGCGGCGCGACGGCGCTCACCGCGGGCTGAGCCGAGGGCTGCGCCGTGGGTCGTGCGCCCGCCGCCCGCGGCTCAGAGCCGGCCGGCCGCCTTCGCGCGGATGTACGCGTCGGCGACGGCCGGTGGCACGGCCCCGGGCCCACCGCGCACGACCTCGGCGCCGGCCCGGCGTGCGACGTCCGCGACGCCGTCCGCGTCGAGCAGGGTCCGTTCCGCGGCCGCTCGTCGGTAGACGTCGCGCTCGGCACCGGACCCGGCCAGGAGGCGCGACACCCGTCCGTCCCGCTGCTCCGGCGTCCCGTGACCGGCTTCGGCGACCCCGCTCGCCATCCGCTCGACGGCCGGGTCCGCGATGCTCGTGACGACGACGGCGTGCCGTCGCGCGAGCCGGGGGAGCACCGCGAGCAGGTCGGCCGAGGCGCCGACGGAGTCCAGGCTCGACAGGAGCACGACGAACGAACGTGAGGTCGTCACGGCGTCGACGGCTGCCGGGACCGCCGACCAGGCCGTCGCCGCGAGGCCCGGCTCGGCGAGTGCGAGCCGTTCGCCGAAGCGTCGCACCACGTCGGTCCGCGTCGCACCGTGCACCCGGTCGCGGACGGTGTCGTCGAGCACGACCAGCTCGACCCGGTCGCCGGCAGCCGTCGCGAGCGCGCCGAGCAGCAGCGCGGACTCGATGAACGTGTCGAGCCGCGGCTCGTCGTCGACGCGTCCGGCGCCGGCACGACCGGCATCGACGACGATGACGACGCGGCGGTCACGCTCCGGTCGCCACGTCCGGACGACCAGGTCCTGCCGCCGGGCGGTCGCGCGCCAGTCGATCGACCGCACGTCGTCGCCGCGCACGTAGTCGCGCAGGGAGTCGAACTCCGTCCCGTGACCCCGCAGTTGCAGGGTGGTCTCACCGTCGAGTTCGCGGAGCCGGGCGAGCCGGGAGGGCAGGTGCCGACGCGACCGGAAGGGCGGCGTGACCACCAGCGAACCGGGCGCGTCCAGGACGGCCTGCCGGGCGGCGAGGCCGAGCGGGCCGAAGGACCGGACGGCGACCCCGGCGCTGGTGCGACGGCCGCGACGGAAGGGCGTGAAGCGCACCCGGGCGGTCCGGCGTTCCCCGGCGGGCACCGTCGAGCGGATCCGGTGCGGCCCGTGGCCGGCGGAGGGCTCCCACATGTCCCGGACGACCGCGCGCAGCGGCCGACGTCCGTCGTTCGCCAGGACGAGCGTGCCGTCGGCGGTGCTGCCGCGTCGGACCAGCTGCGGCATCCGTCGCTCGACGCGGACCGAGCCCGGATCGGCGGCGAGCAGGACGTCGAGCCCGGCGGCGAGCACCACGACGGCCGCCCACGCCACGCCGCCCCAGGCGCTGCCGAGCAGCACCGTGGGGACGATCGCGACCGCCAGGAGCGCGACGAAGCGACCGGAGACGGCCACTAGAAGGGCACCCGGACCTGCTCGACGACCTGCTGCAGCACCCCGTCCGCCCCGACGCCCTCGAGCTCGGCGTCCGCGGCCACGCGCAGACGGTGCCGCCAGACCGGCAGGAGCATCGCCTGCACGTGGTCCGGCGTGATCGCGTCGTAGCCGGTGAGCCACGCCCACGCCTTCGCGGCGGCGAGGAGCGCCGTCGCACCGCGGGGGCTCACGCCGATGCGGACGGACGGCGCCTGCCGGGTGGCGCGGGCGAGGTCGACCACGTACGCCAGGACGT
Source organism: Curtobacterium sp. BRD11 (assembly GCF_031844345.1). Lineage (NCBI taxonomy): Bacteria > Bacillati > Actinomycetota > Actinomycetes > Micrococcales > Microbacteriaceae > Curtobacterium > Curtobacterium sp. BRD11. Next base: position 41,477 of record NZ_JAUZUZ010000007.1, on the reverse strand, counting down.
CGTCGCGCGCCCCCACCGCGCGGACGGCCCGCTGCGCCGCGAGGACCTCGTCGACGCCGAGCACCGGCCGGACCCCGGCGGACCGGACGTCCCGCGGGACGAAGCCGTCCGCGTGCCGACGGAGCACCTGCCACTCGACGTCCCGGGGCGGCACGTCGAGCGTGAGCTTCATCAGGAAGCGGTCGAGCTGCGCCTCCGGCAGCGTGTAGGTCCCCTCGAACTCGATGGGGTTCATCGTCGCGGCGACGAAGAACGGGTCGGGCAGCGGCCGCGCGGCGCCGTCCACGCTGACCTGGCGTTCCTCCATCGCCTCGAGCAGTGCGGACTGCGTCTTCGGCGGCGTGCGGTTCACCTCGTCGGCGAGCAGCACGTTCGTGAAGACCGGGCCCTCGCGGAACGGGAAGGTGCCGGTCGACGCGTCGAACACGAGCGAGCCCGTGACGTCCCCGGGCATCAGGTCCGGGGTGAACTGGATGCGCTTCGTGTCGAGCGACATGGCCGCTGCGAGGCTGCGCACCAGCAGCGTCTTCGCGACGCCGGGGACGCCCTCGAGCAGGACGTGGCCCTGCGCGAGGATGCCGACGATCATCCCGGACACGGCGCCCTCCTGGCCGACGACGGCCTTGCCCACCTCGGCGCGGAGCCGGCCGAAGGCGTCCCGGAGCGCGTCGGTGCCGCCGGTCGGGCGTGCCGTGGCGTCCGGTTCCGTGGCGGGCCGCGTCCTGGTGGTGGACGCAGCGTCGTTCCGGGTCGTGCCGTTCGGTTCCTGGGCGGGTGACGGATCGGTCACGGTCGTGCTCCTCGTCGGTTGCGGTGGGGCGTTCGGGGGGTGGAGGTCTGCGGGACGGGGGCGCCGGTCGCCGCGCGGACGGCACGCTCGAGCTCGTCGAGGGCCGCTGCGCCGTCGCGGAGCGCACGGTCGTCGGTCGTCGGGCCGCCCACCAGGACGGCGCCGACGGCGGGGTCGGGACGACCGGTCGCGCGGGCCGCGGCACGGACGACCTCGTCGACGTGCGCACCGCGGGGGAGCCCGAGGCGGTGCCCGACCCGTCGGAGCGCTGCGAGCCGCAGGGTGTCCAGCGCGTGCGTGCGGTCCCGGGTCCTGGCGTAGAGGCGTGCGCGCCCCTCGGTGGTCTCGGAGGCGCGGACGACCACGGGCATCCGTTCCACGACGAGCGGCCCGAGCCGGCGACCGCGCCAGACACCGGCCGCGACCGCGACGAGGCCGAGCAGCAGCAGGGCGCCGGGCACCCACGACGGTGCGAGCGAGCCGATCGTCGGCGCGGCGTCGGCCGACGTCCGGGTCGGCGTGTACCAGACGAGCCGGTCACCGGAACCGAGCAGGTCGAGTGCGAAGGCGGCGTTGCCCGCGGTCGTGATCGTGTCGTTCCGCAGCGCCCCCGTCGTGCCGACCAGGGTGACGTCGCCGCCGGGCGTGGCGGTCCGGACGATGCCGGCGACGCGGTCGTCCCCGCTGCCGGTCGTGGCGCAGAGGTCGGTGCCGGACGGGACGGGGCCGTCCGACGGCGGGCGGTAGCCCTGGCCGCTCGTGGTGATGCGCTCGGCGGCGGCGACGGCCGGGACGGCGCACCCGGTGGTCGCGACGGTGTCGTCCCCGAGCACGGGGCCGGCGGCGACCACGTCGAGGCCCAGGGCGTCGAGTGCGGCCTGGTCCGTGGTGACCAGGACGACGTGCTCGGCCGAGCGACCGAGTCGGCGGGCGACCCCGGCGTCGAGGGCGCCGGCGGAGTCGTCGACCAGGATCGTCGCACCGCGGAGTGCGTCGCCGTCGAGGCCGTCCACGCGGTCGACCACGTCGACCCGGGTGCCCTGCTGTTCGAGCACCCGGACGAGCGCCCGCGCACCGCTCGCCGTCGTCGAGGTCGGGTCGAGCGGCTCGCGGGACGGGTCGGTGGAGGACTGCACCGCCGCGGTGAGCCCGGCGAGCAGCAGGCCGACGAGCACGATGACGACCCAGAAGGCGACACGACCGAGCCTGCCCGGGGCGCGGGAGACGCGGGTCGCGGTCGCGGCGGCGCTCACGTCGACACCGCCGGTGCGACCGCGGGTCGGGCACCGCGGACCGTCGCCTCGGTGTCGATGACCGAGCGTGCCGTGGCCTCGTCGGCCTCGGTGCCGAGGTACCGGACGTCGTCGAACGCGCGCGCTGCCCGGTCGATCCGGTCCGCGTGGTCGGGGAACCACGGTGCCGCGCGGCCGGCGACGGCCCGTGCCGTGGCGCCGGGGACCTCGCGCACGAGGTCGCGTTCGGCGAGTCCGCGCGCGACGGCGCGGTACCCGTCGAGGACCGCGGCGGACCAGTCGCCCGCGCGCAGGGCGGAGCGGGCGGCGCCGCCGAGCTCGCGGGCGGACCGGACGTCGTCGGCGTCGAAGACGCTCCCGTCGTCGGACCGCGCGGTGCGGGCCCGGCGACGGGGGAGACCGCGGGCGACGACCACGAGCACGACGACCGCCACGAGCACGACGACCGCGATCCAGAGCACGGACTGCCCGAGGACGGGGGAGTCCAGCCCGCCGCCCGGGCGGAAGGACCCGAGCCACTCGAGCACGTGGCGCGAGGCCCGGTCCCACCAGGTCGCGCGTGCACCGTCGTAGTCGGCTCGCTCGAGCTCGCGTTCGAGCAGTCGACGTGCCTCGTCCGGACCGAGCGTCACGAGCCGCCCGGCCACGGTTGCCCCGGCCACTGCTGCGACGGCTGCTGTGGGCCGGGCCAATGCTGCGTGGGCTGCTGCGGGCCGGGCCACTGCTGCGTCGACGGCTGACCCGGCCAGGGCTGTCCGGGGCCCTGCTGTCCGGGCCAGGGCTGTCCGGGGCCCTGCTGTCCGGGCCCCTGCTGACCGGGCCACGGCGGGCGGGCGACGGCGGGCGCCGGTGCGAACGGGTCCGACGGCTCCCCGGTGTCCAGGTGCGCGGCGATCCGCTGGTCGAGCGCCTCGGTGCGGATGCGGCGGTCGAGGGCGAGGAAGGTCAGGACCGAGGCGCTGAGCACGTCGGTGACGCACTGCACGGCGATGGACAGCAGCGCACCGAGCACGATGGCCACGACGGCCCCGACGCCCACACCGGCGGCCGCGCCCGTCTGCCCGAGCGGGTCGAAGGCGCCGATGGCCAGGACCGTGCCGAACGTGAGCGGGATCGACGCGATCGACCCCGCGATCCCGAATGCGACCTGGACGAGCAGGACGATGCCGAAGGTGCGCCAGAACGCCCCGCGGGTGAGTCGCCACGACTGCGCCGCTGCCGAGAAGACGCCCCGGCCCTCGAGGGCGATCGTGGGGACGGTGAACGCGAACCTCGTCGCCAGCCAGGCGACCACGACGAGTGCGCCGAGGGCGAGCAGGAAGAACGCGCCGATGAAGCCGCCGATGCCGGAGCGACCCGCGACCAGACCGGCCGCGATGCCGACCACGAGTCCGCCGAACACCGCGCCGAGGACCAGGCCCGCGGCGAGCTGCAGCAGGATCCACGCGAGGACCGGCCACCGCCGACCGGCGAGGAGCGCCCAGAGGCCGCGGAAGCTCGCGCGGCGCCCGAGCACGCGCTGCCCGGTGTCCGCCGCGACCGGCGCGACGAGGAAGGCCCGGCCCAGGTAGGCCAGGAAGGGCAGCCCGACCGAGAGCACGAGGAAGAGGGTCACGGACCCGGCGACGACGTCCCCCGCGCCGCTCCCGCCGGCCTCGACCGCCGACGACATGCGCGCCTGCAGCGACTGCTGCCCGAAGGTGCTCGCCAGCGTCGCGAGGAGCCCGAGCACACCGCTGAGCAGCAGGCTCCAGAGGAGCAGGACGCGCGCGTTCCGCCGGAACACCGTGAACGCCCCCGCGAGCACGTCGCCCAGGCCGAGCGGACGGAGCGGGACGACCGGGCGCTGCGCCGGCGGTCGCTGCGGACCGGGACCGGGACGCCCGGGGCCGGCGTGCTGCTGCCAGCCCTGCTGGGCCGGCCACGGCTGCTGCCCCGACCACCCGGCGGACGACGGCTGCCCTGCGGGGTGGGACGGGCCTCCCGTCCGGTCCTCGCCCCCACCGGATCCCGGAACCTGCCAGTCGGCCATCGCCGCCCCCTCGTCGTGCTCGTGTCGCGCAGCGGAACGCACGACCGTGCACCCATACTGTCGCAAGATCCCGGTGCGACGGGTGCTCGGCTATCGTGACTGTGGGTGCCGGCTCTCGGCACCGCCGCCCGTCCCACGGAGTCCATGCACATGACACCGCGCATCCTCGTCGTCGACGACGACCAGGCCCTCGCCGAGATGATCGGCATCGTCCTCCGTTCCGAGGGGTACGACCCGGAGTTCAGCGCCGACGGCAACGACGCCGTCGAGACGTTCCACAGCACGAAGCCCGACCTCGTGCTGCTCGACGTCATGCTGCCGGGGATCGACGGCATCGAGGTCTGCAAGCGGATCCGCGCGGACAGCGGCACCCCGATCATCATGCTGACGGCGAAGGGCGACACCGCCGACGTCGTCGCCGGCCTCGAGAACGGTGCCGACGACTACGTCGTCAAGCCGTTCAACCCGAAGGAGCTCGTCGCGCGCATCAAGACGCGGCTGCGGCCGACGGCGGGGGACGCGTCGGTGCTGCACGCGGGCGACCTGACCGTCGACGTCGCCGCGCACGAGGTCCGTCGCGGCGACACGGTGATCGCGCTCACCCCGCTCGAGTTCGACCTGCTCCGCGCGCTCGCCGAGAAGCCGAACCAGGTCTTCACCCGCGAGATGCTCCTCGACCAGGTCTGGGGCTACCACTACAAGGCGGACACCCGGCTCGTGAACGTCCACGTGCAGCGGCTCCGCGCGAAGATCGAGCACGACCCGGACAACCCGAAGATCGTCACCACCGTCCGCGGTGTCGGCTACCGGGCCGGAGGAGCCTGAGCACCGTGCCGTCGGCGTCGTCCGGTACCGCGGCGGGCGGGGGCGCACCGCGGGCCGGCCGCGGGTTCCCCGGTCGCGCCGCCCGTGTGCGGCGTCGGCTCCGCCGCTGGCTCCGTCGCGGGTGGTACGCGGTCGCCTGGCTGTGGCGCCGGTCGCTCATGGTGCGCAGCGTCGCGATCACCGTCGCGACGACCGGCCTCGCGGTCGCAGTCATCGGCACCGCGGTCATGATCAGCATCTCGAACAACGTCTACGCGCAGCGCCGCGACCAGATCGAGTCCGAGTCGGCCCGGGCGACGATCGTCGCGCAGGGCATCTTCGACGCGGCGACCGCGGCCGAGGACAACAACCAGACCGAGCTGGAGACCCTGCAGAGCGAGGCGCAGCAGGCGATCCTCTCGAACACGACGAGCCCGGGCGGCACGAGCATCGCCATCGAGCGGACGCCCGGCCAGTCGACGCCCCAGACCCTGCAGAACCTCGCGAGCCAGGGCTTCCCGGACGCCGTGATCACCGACGCCCTGCGCCGCGAGGTCGGGAAGGACACCGGGCGACTGAGCCTGCAGCCCGTGCAGCTCGACGACGGCGGCCGCCGCGAGCCGGGCCTGGCCGTCGGGTCCGTCCTGCAGGTCCCGAGCGCCGGACAGTACGAGCTCTACATCGTGTACGACCTGTCCGACGCGCAGCAGACCCTCGACTTCGTGTCACAGACGCTGTCGGTCGGCGGCGTCGCACTCATCGTCCTCATCGCGCTCGTCACCTCGCTCGTGGTGCGGCTCGTCGTCGTGCCGATCCGCGGTGCCGCCGAGACGAGTCGCAAGATCGCCGCCGGCCGGCTCGACGAGCGCATCCCGGTCCGGGGTCACGACGACATCGCGATCCTCGCGCGCAGCTTCAACGACATGGCCGACGCGGTCAGCCGGCAGATCACCCAGCTCGCCGAGCTCTCCCGCGTGCAGCAGCGCTTCGTGTCCGACGTCTCCCACGAGCTCCGCACGCCGTTGACCACGATCCGGCTCGCGGGCGACATGCTCTACGACTCGCGGCACGCCTTCGAGCCGTCGGTGAGCCGGTCCGCCGAGCTCCTGCACGCACAGGTCGAGCGCTTCGAGCTGCTGCTGGCCGACCTGCTCGAGATCTCCCGCTACGACGCCCAGGCGGTGCAGCTCGACACCGAACCCGTCGTGCCCGCCGCGCTCGCCGCCGACATCGTCGAGGAGTTCCGCCCGCTCGCCGACCGTGCCGGCGTCGACCTGCAGCTCGTCACCCCCGGCGGCCACACCACGATGCAGCTCGACGCGAAGCGCATCCGGCGGATCCTGCGGAACCTGGTCGGCAACGCGGTCGAGCACGGCGACGCGAAGCCCGTCCAGGTCGTCGTCGACAGCGACTCCCGGTCCGTGGCGATCGCGGTCTGTGACCAGGGCGTCGGGATGCCACCGGAGGACGCAGCGCGGGTGTTCGACCGCTTCTGGCGCGCCGACCCGAGCCGCAAGCGCACCATCGGCGGCACCGGCCTCGGTCTCGCGATCTCCCTCGGGGACGCGAACCTGCACGGCGGTCGGATCGACGTGTGGTCGCGCCCCGGCGAGGGCTCGACGTTCGTGCTGACCCTGCCGCGTGGCGAGTCGCTCGGCACCGCGACCTCCGCCATCCCGCTGCCCGAACTCGACGAGACCTACGACGGCCCCCGCGCCGTCCGGGGGGAGGACTGATGCGCGCACGACTCCGGACCCTGGTGGTGGTGACGCTCGCGGCGCTCTCCGTGGTCGCCCTCTCGGCGTGCGCGGCGATCCCGACGGGTGGCGGCGTGCGTACCGGGCAGTCGGTGAAGGACGAGGCGATATCCGGCTTCGAGCTCCGCCCGGACCGACCGGTCGCCGGCATGGACCAGACCGCGATCCTGCGCGGCTTCGTCGCCGCCGGCACCGGCGCGCAGGACGACTACGGCACCGCCCGCGAGTTCCTCGCCACGGGGTTCGCCGAGAAGTGGAACCCGCGCCGCGGCGTCACCGTCCTGCAGGGCAGCGGCGCGATCGAGCGGGTCGCCGACCGCGAGCTCACCTACACGCTGACCGCCAGTGCGACCGTCGACGCCGACGGCGAGTACACCCAGGCGGTCCGGCCGACGACGTCGACCCTGACGTTCCAGTTCGTCCGCGAGGACGGGGAGTGGCGGATCGCCTACGCCCCGGACGGGATCATCCTCACGCCGGTGAGCTTCGAGTCGCAGTTCCAGCAGCACGCGCTCTACTTCTTCGACCCGACGTACCGCTACCTGGTGCCCGACGAACGGTGGTTCCTCGCCCGGTCGTCCACGAGCACCCGCATCGCCAGTGCGCTGCTGGCCGGGCCGTCCGACTGGCTCAAGGGCGCCGTCGTGTCGGCCTTCCCGGAGGGGACGCAGCTCTCGCTCAACGCGGTCACGATCGAGAACGGCTCCGCGCTCGTCGACCTGTCGCGCGACGCCCTCGGTTCGAGCGGCGAGGACAAGGCGCGCATGCGCGAGCAGCTGACCCGCTCGCTCGCGTCGGTCGCCTCGGTGTCGTCCGTCTCGATCACCATCGAGGGGGCGACCTTCGCCGAGCCGGAGCAGCAGGACGCGACGGCGCGTCTCAACCCCGACGTCGACCCGCGACCGCTCGTCGACCGCGACGACGAGGTCGGGTACGCGACGACCAACGGTCGGATCGCGGCCCTCGGCGGCGACGCGAGCACGACGATCGCCTCCCTCGACCCGGAGTCGTTCTCGCTCTCCACGTCCGGCACGGTCGCCGCGGTGGGCAACGCCAGCGGCGTGGTCGTGGTCCGCGGTCGGGACGCGCTCCGCATCGACGCGACCGACGGACTGGTCCCGCCGACGCTCGACGACCTCGGCTTCGTCTGGGTCGGCAGCGGTGACGACACGAGCCGGGTGACGGCGTACGGGCTGGGTGGCGACCCGCACGAGGTCGCCACGACGCTGCCACGCGGTCGGCTCGTCTCGTTCCAGGTCTCCCGCGACTCCACACGGGCGCTCGCCCTCATCGAGACGGGCGACGGGCCCGCCCTGTACGTGATGGCGATCGTCCGCGGCAGCGACCGCACGCCGACGAGCCTCGGCTCGCCGGTGCGCGTGCAGGCGACCACGGGTGACGCCGTCGGTGCGGCCTGGGTGAACGACAGCGACGTCGTGTCGGTCGGGCAGACGGAGGCCGGCCCCGAGGTCGTCCGGTCGACGGTCGGTGGCCAGTCGACGACGTTGCCGAAGCCGGACGGGACGGCGTCCTCGGTGGCGGGCGGCAGCGGCGCATCGGTCCTGCTGCGCATGGCGGACGGCACGGTCCTGCAGTCCACCGGCGGCCGCTGGGACACCACGGGGGTCACCGCGGACGTGCTCGGTACCCAGCGCTGACGCGGCACGCGCCGCCCCTGCGGGGCGGCCGACCCTGCGCGGGCCGCAGGGTCGGCCCTGCACCGACGGTGCGACCGTCCCTGCACCGACGGTGCGACCGTCCCTGCACACGCGGCGCGGCCGTTCCTGCACACGCGGCGCGGCCTGGAGGCTCGTCCACCGTCCGCCGCGACGGCCCACCTCGGCGGTGTGCCGGGCGCCACGATCGACCTGTGTCCAGGACCGAACCGCGCCGCCGGCGCACCCGCGCTGCCGGCGCCCCTCCCACCGCCCCTGCCACCGCACCTCCCACCGACCCGTCCGCCTGGTCGGACGCCGTCGCCGCGGTGCTCGGACTCGTGCTCCCCGTGGCCTGCGTCGGGTGCGGTGCGCCGGACCGCGCGGTCTGCCGGCCCTGCCGTGACGCACTCGACGTCGAGCCGCAGCGACGCCGACTGGTCGCGGGTGTCCGACTCGACGCGGCCTTCGCTTACCAGGACACCGTGCGGGCCCTCGTCCTCGAGCTGAAGCTCCGTGGCCGGACGGACCTCGTGCCGGTGCTCGCGCCACGGTTCTGCGCGCTCGTCGACCGGGCGCTGGCCGACGTCCCGGGAGCGCTGCTCGTCCGCGTGCCGCCGTCGCGTGCCGGGGCGCGGCGGCGGGGGTTCGACCCGGTCGTCCTGCTGCTGCGCCGCGCGGGTGCTGCGCGTGGGCGGGCCCGTCGCGCGCCGCGCCGGGCGCTCCGGCGAGTCCGGGGGCGGGTCCGCGCGGACCGGCCCGGCTCCCGGGCCACGAAGCGCGTCGCGCACGGCCAGAAGGAGCGGACGGCACTCGAACGGGTCGAGGCGACGGTGGGCACGCTCCGTGCGGCGCACGTCGCGGGTCGGGACGTCGTGGTGGTCGACGACGTGGTCACGACCGGCGTCACCATGGCCGAGGCGGTCCGCGCGGTCCGTGCGGCCGGGGGTCGCGTGGTGCGGTGCGTCGCGCTCGCCGAGGTCGAGGAGTGACCGCTCGGGCCGCACCAGGACGGTTCGTGCACCGGCCCCGCGGGTGCGGCGGCTGGTCGGCCGGGTGGACGCCGGGTGGACGCCCGACGACGCCTGAGCGTCGGGTGGGTGTCCGGCGCGACCCGCCGGCGGGTGGTGACGCCGTTCGAGCCGGGGGTCTAGCCTCGCGGCAAGGCGTTCGGGATCGCCGGATGGAGGCGACGCGCCGAAGTACGGATGGGAGCCGCCACATGGACGTGACGATCACGGGCCGGAACGTCGGGGTCACCGATCGATTCCGCACCTACGTGGAACAGAAGTCCGAGAAGATCGACGTGCTCGCCGACCGCGCCCTCGCCTTCGAGGTGCGCCTCAGCCGCCACAACGAGAAGGCCGGCGGCGCCCAGGGCGAGGACCGCGTCGAACTCACCCTGATCGGACCCGGGCCCCTCGTGCGGGCCGAGTCCGCCGCCTCGGACAAGTACGCGGCGTTCGACCTCGCCTTCGCGCGCATCACCGAGCGCCTGCGTCGGGCACGTGACCGCCGCAAGGTGCACCGCGGTCGCCACCGCCCGACCTCCGTGGCCGAGGCCGCCGGCACCGGGTTCGAGCACATGGATGTGACGCCGGCCGACGGACGGCTCATCGAGACCGTCGCGACCGGTGCCGTCCCCGTGGTCGAGGAGTCGCACGACGAGGACGTCGAGCCGTACTCGCCCGTGGTCATCCGGCAGAAGGTCTTCACCGAGGCCCCGATGACCCTCGACGACGCGCTCTACCGCATGGAGCTGGTCGGGCACGACTTCTACCTCTTCGTCGACGCCGAGACCCGGCGCCCGAGCGTCGTCTACCGCCGCAAGGGCTGGGACTACGGCGTGATCGGCATCGACGACGGGAGCGCGGACGGCAGCACCGCCGACGCCGACGCCGTCGGATCAGCGGCCGTCGCGTAGCGCACCGTCGCCGTCCAGCGGGTGCGTGCGGTCCTCGTCGGACCGTGCGCACCCGCTGCCCTCGTCGGCCGTCCCTGCTCGGTGCACCGCCCGTCTCCCAGCGCAGCGCTCCGGCGGGTTGCTAGCATGACTGGCTGTTCGGATCGCGCAGGTCGCGCGCGACGACCCCGTAAGGAGCTCACGTGGCAAACGTGCTGGAGAAGGTCCTCCGCATCGGCGAAGGACGGACCCTCCGACGGCTGAAGGCGTACGCCTCGGCCATCAACGACCTCGAGGACGACTTCGCGAGCCTCACCGACGAGGAGCTCCAGGACGAGACGAAGGAGCTCCGCGAGCGGTATGCCAACGGGGAGTCCCTCGACGACCTCCTGCCGGAGGCGTTCGCCGCCGTGCGCGAGGCAGCCAAGCGCACCCTCGGCATGCGGCACTTCGACGTGCAGCTCATGGGCGGCGCGGCCCTGCACCTCGGCAACATCGCCGAGATGAAGACCGGTGAGGGCAAGACCCTCGTCGCGACGACCGCCGCCTACCTCAACGCGATCCCGTCGCGCGGCGTGCACGTCATCACGGTCAACGACTTCCTCGCGTCGTACCAGTCCGAGATCATGGGGCGCGTCTTCCGTGCGCTCGGCATGAGCACCGGCTGCATCATCGCGAACCAGTCGCCGGCCGAGCGCCGCGAGCAGTACGCGGCCGACATCACCTACGGCACGAACAACGAGTTCGGCTTCGACTACCTGCGCGACAACATGGCGTGGCAGGCCTCCGACATGGTGCAGCGCGGCCACTACTTCGCGATCGTGGACGAGGTCGACTCGATCCTCATCGACGAGGCCCGCACGCCGCTCATCATCTCGGGGCCGTCCTCGGGCGAGGCGAACCGCTGGTTCACCGAGTTCGCGTCGATCGCCACTCGCCTGATCCCGGGCGAGGACTACGAGGTCGACGAGAAGAAGCGCACGGTCGGCGTGCTCGAGCCCGGCATCGAGAAGGTCGAGGACTACCTCGGCATCGACAACCTCTACGAGTCGGCGAACACCCCGCTCATCTCCTTCCTGAACAACTCGATCAAGGCCGTGGCCCTGTTCAAGAAGGACAAGGACTACGTCGTGATGAACGGCGAGGTGCTCATCGTCGACGAGCACACCGGTCGCATCCTCATGGGCCGGCGCTACAACGAGGGCATCCACCAGGCGATCGAGGCGAAGGAGGGCGTCGAGGTCAAGGCCGAGAACCAGACCCTCGCGACCGTCACGCTGCAGAACTACTTCCGCCTGTACCAGAAGCTCTCCGGCATGACCGGTACCGCCGAGACCGAGGCGGCCGAGTTCATGTCGACCTACAAGCTCGGCGTGGTCCCCATCCCGACGAACAAGCCGATGCAGCGCATCGACCAGACCGACCTCGTCTACAAGAACGAGAAGGCGAAGTTCGAGCAGGTCGCCGTCGACATCGCCGAGCGCCACGAGAAGGGCCAGCCGGTCCTCGTGGGCACCACGAGCGTCGAGAAGTCCGAGTACCTGTCGAAGCTCCTCGCGAAGAAGGGCGTCAAGCACGAGGTCCTCAACGCGAAGAACCACGCCCGCGAGGCCGCGATCGTCGCGCAGGCCGGTCGACTCGGAGCCGTCACGGTCGCCACGAACATGGCCGGCCGCGGTACCGACATCATGCTCGGCGGCAACTCCGAGTTCCTGGCCGTGCAGGAGATGCACGCCAAGGGCCTGTCCCCGACGGAGACGCCGGAGGAGTACGAGGCCGCCTGGGACGACGTCTTCGCCCGCGTCAAGGCCGAGATCAAGGAAGAGGCCGACAAGGTCCGCGACGCCGGCGGGCTGTACGTCCTCGGTACGGAGCGCCACGAGTCGCGCCGCATCGACAACCAGCTCCGAGGTCGTTCCGGTCGTCAGGGCGACCCGGGCGAGAGCCGCTTCTACCTGTCGCTGACCGACGACCTGATGCGCCTGTTCAACTCCGGTGCGGCCGAGAGCCTGATGGGCCGCTCGAACGTGCCGGACGACATGGCGATCGAGAACAAGCTGGTCAGCCGGGCGATCCGGTCCGCCCAGGCGCAGGTCGAGGGCCGCAACGCGGAGATCCGCAAGAACGTCCTGAAGTACGACGACGTCCTGAACCGCCAGCGCGAGGCGATCTACAGCGACCGTCGTCACATCCTCGAGGGCGACGACATCAACGACCGTGCGCAGTCGTTCCTCAAGGCCGTGATCGACGACGTCATCGACACGCACACCGGCGAGGGCTCCCCGGACGACTGGGACCTCGACGCGATGTGGACCGAGCTCGGCACGCTGTACCCGATCTCGATCTCCATCGACGAGGTCATCACCGAGGCCGGTTCGAAGGGCAAGGCGACGCGCGAGTTCCTGGCACGCGAGATCCTGTCCGACGCCAAGCTCGCGTACCAGCAGCGTGAGGAGCTCCTCGGTGACGAGGCCATGCGCGAGCTCGAGCGCCGCGTCGTCCTCTCGGTGATCGACCGTCGTTGGCGTGACCACCTGTACGAGATGGACTACCTCAAGGACGGCATCGGCCTCCGCGCGATGGCACAGCGCGACCCGCTGGTCGAGTACCAGCGCGAGGGCTACGCGCTCTTCCAGAGCATGATGGGCCAGATCCGCGAGGAGTCGGTCGGGTACCTGTTCAACCTCGAGGTCCAGGTGCAGTCGGACGGCGACAACGCGGTCATCGAGGCGAAGGGGCTCGGGGAGTCCGAGGCCACCGGGCTCGAGTACTCGGCGCCGTCGATCGACGGCGAGGTCGAGGTGCGCGACGAGCGCGGACGCCTGGAGCAGGCCGCCACCGCTCGCGCGCAGCGCGCGCAGGCCGAGGCCGAGGCAGAGGCCGCCGGCCCGGAGCAGGGGTCGGCGTTCGGCAACGCGGCGACCGCCTCCGGTCAGGCCGCCGCGGGGAACCGCGCGGAGCGTCGTCAGGCCGCCAAGAAGGGCTGACGCTCCACGACGACGGACGGGAGGTGCGGTGCCGGACGGCACCGCACCTCCCGTCCGTCGTGTCCCCGGTGCGGGATCAGAGCACCCCGATCGCGGTCGCTCGCCAACGCCCCTGCCGCAGCTCGAGCCGGAGCGCGACGGCACGCGCGTGGCTGCGCGTATGCACCACCACGGCTGCCTCCGCGACGCCGGGCGCCGGCTCGCAGACCCGGACGCTCCCGACCTGCAGGATCGGGCGGGCGCGGGACCGTCTCCCGATCGACCGCGCCCGAGCGCCGAGGGCGGCACGGTGCAGCAGGTGCCGCTGCACGTCCTCGGTGATCCAGCGCGCGATGCTGTCGACCTCGCGCCCACCGGTCAGGACCTCGACGACGCACAGCCCGAGCGCCCGCGCCGTGTCGGCGACGTCCGGTGTCGCCGTCGTGGTCGGGATCTCGGACGACGTCCCGGTCTCTGCGCCCTCCGCGCCGCCGGGGTGGTCCCTGCCCGCCGCCACGAGCTCCCGGTGCTCGGACTCGCTCCTCGGTGTCGTCCCGGTCACCGGGGCGAGCGTCCGCGGTACCGGTCCGCTCTGGTCGTCCGCCGTGATCGGACGCGCTTCTCCTGCCGCCATGTCCCCTCCGGTCCCGAGCGTACGGACGAATGGCGCATGTGAAATACCGATGGCATCGTGCTTGTGGACGGGCGTCGTTCTCCACAGACGGGCGCACCTAGACTTGCCGGGTGTCGACCCTCAGTGATCTCGTCCTCGCGCAAGGCCGGTCCTCGGAAGCGGACGTGGAGTGGCTCCACCTGCTCGTGGGGGACTGGCAGCTCCTCGCCGACCTCTCCTTCGCGGACATGGTGCTGTGGGTGCCGACCGCCGTCGACGGCTCGTTCATGGCCGTGGCACACGCGCGTCCGAGCTCGGCGGCGACCCTGTTCTACCGCGACATCGTCGGACAGGAGATGCGTGAGGAGTGGCGCGACCAGGTCACCCAGTGCTTCGCGAGTGCCACGGTCGTCGACTCGGCCGAGCCCGACTGGTACGAGGACACGCCGACCCGGGTCCGTGCGATCCCCGTGCTCCGCCGGCTGACGACGAACAGCACCGAGACGACCGACCGTCCGATCGCGGTGGTCACCCGGCACTCGAACCAGGACGAGATGCGGACGCCGAGCCGCCAGGAGCTGAACTTCACCGCGAGCGCGAACGACCTGTTCGGCATGATCGCGACCGGTGACTTCCCCGACCTCGGGGCGCCGGCTGGTCCGCGCCGCGGCGCGCCCCGCGCGAGCGACGGTCTGCTCCGCCTCGACACGAACGGCACCGTGACCTTCGCGAGCCCGAACGGCCTCAGTGCGTTCAACCGCATGGGCTTCGAGGGGGAGCTCGAGCGGAAGTCCCTCGCCGAGGTGACCACCGAGCTCATCGGCTCGAAGCTCGACGTGGACGAGTCCCTCCCGCTCGTCGTGACCGGTCGTGCGCCGTGGCGCGCCGACGTCGAGGCGAAGGGCGTGACGGTGTCACTCCGGTCGATCCCGCTGCGTGACCACGGGGAGCGCATCGGCGCCATCGTGCTCTGCCGCGACGTCACCGAGCTGCGGCACCAGGAGCGTGAGCTCATCACCAAGGACGCGACGATCCGCGAGATCCACCACCGGGTGAAGAACAACCTGCAGACGGTCGCGTCGCTGCTGCGGATCCAGGCCCGACGGACCCACTCCGACGAGGCCCGCACGTCACTGCAGAACGCGATGCGCCGTGTCGCCGCGATCGCCGTCGTACACGACACCCTGTCGACCGGTCTCAGCCAGAACGTCGACTTCGACGAGGTGTTCGACTCGGTGCTCAAGCTCGTGACCGAGGTCGCCGCGTCGCACAACACCACCGTCCGCCCGAAGAAGACCGGCGAGTTCGGCGTGCTGCCCTCCGAGGCCGCGACGCCTCTCGCGCTCGGGCTCACCGAGCTCGTCACGAACGCCGTCGAGCACGGGCTCGACGGGCGCGACGGCGAGGTCGAGATCGTCGCGAACCGCGCCGACGACCACCTCGACATCGAGGTCCGTGACAACGGTGTGGGCCTGCCCGAGGGCAAGGTCGGCTCGGGTCTCGGCACGCAGATCGTCCGCACGCTCATCCAGGGCGAGCTCGGCGGCACGATCGACTGGCACACGCTCACCGGCAGCGGGACCGAGGTCACGATCACGATCCCGTTCCGCTGGCTGACGGCCGCCGGCGCCGCCTAGGCCGACGCGTCGCGGGCGTGTTCGTGTGGCGTCCGTTGCCCGTGCACAACCGGAAGCACCTCGCGCCGCGGGTATCCGTGGTGCGAGGTGCTTCCGGTTGTGCGGCCGTCCCACGGCAACGGCGGGCGACGGCGGTCGTCCTGCGGGCGACCCCGGGCGGCACCGCACGCCTGCGACGCCCGCGCGCACGACGACGCCCGTCGCTCCCGGGGGAGCGACGGGCGTCGTGGTGTCAGGAGCGCTGCGTCAGGAGGCGCGGCGGGCACGGGCAGCGCGGCGCTTCAGCGCACGACGCTCGTCCTCGCTCAGGCCGCCCCAGACACCGGAGTCCTGGTTGTTCTCGAGGGCGTACTGCAGGCACATCTCGGTCACGGTGCACCGCGCGCACACCGACTTCGCCTTCTCGATCTGGTCGACGGCCGGTCCGGTGTTCCCAACGGGGAAGAAGAGCTCGGGGTCCGCGGTGAGGCAGGCTGCCTGGTCACGCCAGTCCATGTGTGGTGCTCCTTGATGTCGATGCTCGAACGGCAGGCCGGGGCCGCGGCTCGGGGATCGGAACGCTGGCATGCACAGGGCACGAGGGGAACCTGTGGGGGAGGCTTCCGCTGGGAGCGAGTCTGACGCCCGCTGGACGCTCGGGGGAGAAGCGTCGAACCGCGGGAGACGCACACCACATCGTGCCGTCCAAACGACCTCGAATATCGTTCCATACTGGGATGACCAAATCAAGGGTCCCGATGCTGGAGGCTTGCTGTGCCCGACACCACCCCGACCGCTCCGGACCACGTCCCGGGCCGCCCGCCGGCCGTCACGACCCTGCTCGTCGTGGTGGGGCTCGAGGCCCTCGCGCTCGTCGTCACGACCGTCGTGCTGCTCGTGGAGTCGATCGTCGCCCCGTCGTCGAGCATCGCCTCGGCCGTCGCGCTCACCCTGCTCTGCGCGGTCGCCGCGCTGTGGCTGGTCTCGCTGGTCGTCGGGCTGCGCAACCGTCGGGCGTGGGTGCGCGCCGGCATCCTCGTGTGGCAGGTGATGCAGGGCGCCCTGGCCATCGGTGCGTTCCAGGGCGTGTTCCGGGTCGCCTGGGTCGGCTGGGCCCTCCTGATCCCCGCGCTGCTCGGGCTCACCCTGGTGCTCTCGCGTGCCGTGACGGGGTGGCTCGTCCCACGCGACGCTCGCGACGAGTAGCCGCGACCCCGGGACGGACGAGAGCGCGCCCCGCTCAGCGGGACGTGTCGACGCACGGGAGGCGCGCTGCCAGCTGGCAGCGCGCCTCCCGTCCGTGACGTGGCCGGGTCTCAGACCAGGCCGAGCTTCTTCCGCAGGCTCGCCACGTGCCCGGTCGCCTTCACGTTGTAGAGCGGCAGCTGCACGACGCCGTCCTCGTCGACGACGACCGTCGACCGGATCGTGCCGGTGACGATCTTCCCGTAGTTGTTCTTCTCGCCCCACGCGGCGTACGCCCGGTGCACCGCCAGGTCCGGGTCGCTGAGGAGCGGGAAGGTCAGCGCCTGCTCGTGCTGGAAGGTCTTGAGCTTCGCGGGCTCGTCCTTCGAGATGCCCAGGACCTCGTAGCCGGCTGCCTGCAGTGACGACATGTTGTCGCGGAAGTCGCAGGCCTCGGTCGTGCAGCCGGGGGTCGACGCCGCCGGGTAGAAGTACACGATCACCTTGCGACCCCGCAGGTCCGCGAGGCTGTGCTGCGCGCCGTCCTGGTCCGGGAGGGTGAAGTCGGGGGCGGTGTCGCCGGCTGCGAGACGGTCGGTCATGGTGCTCCTGTTCGGTCGCGGCGCCCGAGTGGTCGTGGGCACGCGAAAGTCATGCTAATGTTGTTTCCCGTTGCAGCACGGAAGTGCGAGAGCGACAGACAACTGAACACCATGCGCCTCTAGCTCAATTGGCAGAGCAACTGACTCTTAATCAGTGGGTTCTCGGTTCAAGTCCGAGGGGGCGCACCGCAAGGCCCGGTCGGATCACTCCGACCGGGCCTTCTTCGTTCCCCGGGACGGTCCGGTCGGTGGCCCCGGAGGGCGACACGCGCGGACTGCAGTCGGGGCGCAGATCCGCGACCAGGATCTCGGACGTGCTCTCGAGTCCGCTCCGGGGCGGCCTCAGGTGGTCGGGAGGTCGACCACGCGCGTCCCGCCGACGAGGGGTGCGAGGGCACCGCCCGTCGCCGCCGCGAGCTCGGCACCCAGGACGTCGAGCGCGTCCTCGGGGACCCAGAGCGTGAACCCGACGGTGCTGCCGTAGGTCGGTGGGTCGAAGGTCGCTCCGTGCTGCTGCACCCACTGCCGCAGCACGTTGTCGATGCGGCCGGCGTCCGCGTGGGGCGCGGTGACGTCGACGCGGGTCAGCTCGACGCGCTGCAGCGTCGTGGCGCGGTCCAGCGTCTCGGACACCGAGGTCGAGTACGCGCGGACGAGTCCGCCCGCACCGAGCTTCACCCCACCGAAGTACCGGGTCACGACGGCGACCACGTCGGTCAGGTCGCGGCGACGCAGGACCTCGAGCATGGGGACCCCGGCGGTCCCGGACGGCTCCCCGTCGTCGGAGGACCGTGCCTGGTCGCCGAGCACCCCCGTGACCATCGCGGAGCAGTTGTGCCGGGCGTCCCAGTACCGGCGGCGGACCTCGGCGACGGCGCGCTCCGCGTCCTCGACCCCGCTGACGGGGACGACCGTGGTGACGAACCGCGACCTCGTGACGACGATCTCGTGCTCGACGGTGCCGGCGATGGTCGACGGGAAGTGGCGGGGCACGTGCTCGAGGGTAGCCGCGCGCCGTCGGCGGCCCGCGCTACCATGGCGTGCACAGCCGACGACTGGGGAGGAGTCCGATCGACATGACGACCGTGGATCCCAGGGGCGGCGCGCTCGACGCTGCCGAGCTCGCTCGTCGACTCAACCTGTTGCTCGACTTCGAGGAGTCGCAGCGCGGCGCTCCCGTGCCCTTCGCGGCGATCGAGGAGTACGTCGCGGCGCAGGGCGGTTCGCTCTCCCGCGCCAAGTGGACGTACATGCTCTCCGGCGACGGCCGACGCAACCGGGACACCGACCTCCTGCGCCTGCTCGCCGGGTTCTTCGAGGTCGACGAACGCTTCCTGCTCGAGGACAGTGCCGTGCCCGAACGGATCGGCGCCCAGATCGCGCTCGTCCGTGCGCTGCGGTCGGCACGGGTGAGCGGCTTCGCCGCGCGGACGTTCCCGGGGGAGCTCTCACCCGAGGCCCTGCGGCGCATCGCCCAGGTGCTCGAGGAGGAGTCGGCACGAGGGGGTGTGGCGTGACGGACCCCTCGGTCGAGGCCTTCTGGGCCCGCGGGGCAGCCGAGGGTTGGTCGGACATCGACCAGGCCGTCGCCGCTGCCGCCGACCACGTCGGCAAGCCGGTCGTCGTGCGCGAGGAGTCGTTCCTCAGCGCCGAGCCGGTCTGCGGGTTCGTGGCGACGCTCGAGCACCAGCACCTCGTGATGATCTCCCCGACGAACTCGGCGACGTTCCGGTCGTTCGTCATCGGTCACGAGCTCGGGCACGTGCTGCACCGGCACTCGGAGCACGCGGCACAGTCGGCCTACGTGCGCGACGTGATCCCGGACGTCCCCGAGTACAAGGTGGAGCGAGCACTCGCGCGCGGGCTGTTCTCGAACACCTACGAGCACGAGGCCGAGCTCTTCGCCGACCGCCTCGCCGCCCTCATCCGGTCGAACCGAGGTCGTCCGAGCGCCTTCCGCGGGGTCTTCGGGTGATCGTCTCCGTCACGATGGCGGTGGTCCTCGTCGTCGGGACGGTGGTGCTGTTCCGACTGCAGCGGGGGCAGGACCGGACGCTCGCGGTGACGTTCCTGCTGTTCACCGCGACGATCGTCACGAACGTCGATCCGCTGTACCGCTGGCTCGACCCGCTCGTCGGTGGCCGCAACGTCGTCACGGTCGTCAGCGACTGCCTGATGATCGCCGGGACGAGCACGCTCCTCTGGGGCGTCGCGAAGGCCGTCGGCGCAGCGTGGCGGTGGCTGCGGACCGCCATCATCGTCACGTTCGTGGTCGTCGTGGTGGTGGTCGTGGCGGCGTTCCTCGCGCTCGACCAGCCGCCGACCACGACGACGTTCATGCTCGTCGCGGGGCACCAGCCCGCCGCGGCCGTCTACTCGATCGCGCAGACGACCTACCTCGGCACCGCGGTCGGCGCCACCGGTGTGATCTGCATCATGCGCCTGCGGGAGGCCCGGACGGCGGCGGACCTGGTCGGGCTGTGGGTGATCGTGCTCGGCGGGGTCCTCGGTGTCGTGCGGATGGTCGTCGTCGCCGTGATGGACGTCGCACACGTGGTCGGTCGCCTCGACGTCACCCGCGCGCTCACCCCGCCGTACGACGTCACGACGCCCGGCGCGGTGCTCTGCATGGCCTCGGGGATGCTGCTGCTGGTCATCGGCCACCAGCTCTCCCGTCGACGCCGTGCGCGCCGCCTGGACGCCGCCCTGGCCGCCCTCGAGCCGCTGCACGCCCGCATCGGTACCGACAACGCCTACCCGGCGACCGAGGACACCGCGACGCGGCTCAGCCGGACCATCGTGGAGATCAACGACGGTGCCCGCCGCTCGCGCCGACCGCTGGACGCCGACGAGCGCATCGTGCTCGCCGAGGCGGAGTCTGCGCTCGACGAAGCGCTCGCGCCTGCTCGCGACTCCGTCTGAGTCCTGCTCGTCTGCATCGGTCGGATCACGTTCCCGAGCAGCGCTCGACGTTGCGGCGTGCTTCCGTGTAGGGTCTGTAGCACGTGCTACACGACGGGGTCCCTCGTCGTCGGCACGCCGGGGAGGTCTCGGCCGCGTTGGGGGCGGCCGAGCACCCCCGGGCTCACGCTCCGGTCACGAGCCGGGGTCGCGTCGCTGTCTAGACTCGTCGGGTGACCGTCTTCGCCGCCATCGTCCTGTTCCTCGCCGCCGTGTTCAACCTCGTGACCTGGCCGCGCTTCTTCCAGCGGGTCGCGAAGGACAGCCGGGCGCGCGACGCGGCCGGCAAGCCGACGACGTTCTACACGGTGCACCTGGTGCTGCTGCTCATCGCCTTCGCGATCGCCCTCGCCGCCGTGGTCGCGGGAATCCTGCTGCTGGTCTGACGCGGTCCGAGTGGCCACCTGACGGACGGGAGGCGCGGTGCCGGCTGGTACCGCGCCTCCCGTCCGTCCGTGGTCACCATGCGCTCGTGAGCCGCCGCCGTCCCGTCGAGCCGCCGCTGTGCCGTCGAGCCGCCGCTGTGCCGGCGAGCCGCCGCTGTGCCGGCGAGACGCCGCCGTGCCGGCGAGACGCCGCTGTATCCGGCGGCGTCTCGCGGCGCCTGCGGTGTCTCGCACGAACGCAGGCGTCTCGAACTGATGCAAGCGTCTCGCGCTGAAGCCGGCGTCTCGCGCCGACGCCGGCGTCTCGCGCGCGGCGAGCGACCCGGACGGCTCAGGAAGCCGGCGGCAGCGGCGCCCCGAGCGCCCGCTCGAGCCCGAGCCGCGCCACCCGCTCGTCGCCGGTGTCGAGCAGCACGCGGAACGTCTCGTCCTCGCACACGAACTCCACGCACACCGCGTCGAAGTCGCACGGCTCGATGCGCCACCCGGTGACCTGGTCAGTCGGCACCTGCGTCAGTGCGTCGCGCTCGAAGCTCGTCTCCGCGCGGACGGTGTCGTCGTAGACCCGGATCCGCCCGAAGGTGCCGCGCCAGGTGAGCTGGAGGTCGAGCGTGGGGGAGACAGAAGGGTCCGGCACGCGCCGATCGTACCGGCGCGCACCGGACCCTGTCCGGGAGGCGCGATCAGCCGCGGGAGCTGCCCGACCCGTCCTGTCCGTCGCGGCGGACCTGGTTCGCGGGGTCGCGGACACCGATCGGGAACGGCCCGGTCACACCCTCGCGGAGCGCGGCGATGCGGAGGATGCGGTCGCGCTGCAGGAACCAGCCGACGATCAGCAGCGGGATGATGACCACGAGCGAGGCGATCGTGTACGTGCCGACGGGGTAGTCGATCGCCATGAGCACGACCACCGACGCCAGGAACGCGAGCGTCAACCACGAGGTGACCGGGGCGCCGGGCAGCTTGAACGACGGCTCCTTCGCGAGCCCCTGCTTCGCCCACTGCCGCAGCTTCATCTGGCAGAGGATGATCGTGCCCCACGCGGTGATGATGCCGAGGCTCGCGACGTTCAGCGCGATCTCGAACGCCTGCGCCGGCACGAAGTAGTTGAGGGCGACGCCCGCGACGGTGAACGCCGCGGTGAGCAGGATGCCGGCGTACGGCACACCGCCCTTCGACATCTTCGTGGTCCACTTCGGCGCGGAGCCGTTCATGCCCATCGAGTGCAGCGCGCGGCCGGTGGAGTACAGCCCCGCGTTCAGCGACGAGAGCGCTGCGGTGAGCACCACGAAGTTCATGATCGACCCGGCGACGACGCCGACCTGCGGGTTGCCGAGCGACGAGAAGAACGTCACGAAGGGGCTCTGCCCGTCCTTGTACGACGTGTACGGCAGGAGGAGGGAGAGCAGGACGACCGACCCGACGTAGAAGACCGCGATGCGGAAGACGACGGAGTTGATGGCGCGGGGGATGACCTTCTCGGTGTCCTGGGTCTCACCGGACGCGGTGCCGACGAGCTCGATGGCGGCGTAGGCGAACACGACGCCCTGGACGACGAGCACCGCCGGCAGCACACCGTTCGGGATGAGTCCGCCGTTGTCGGCCCAGATCGAGAAGCCCGTGCGGACCGCCTCGCCGCCGGTCTCCACCGGGAAGGCGAAGATCAGCCAGACGAGGGCGATCACGAGGAACGCGACGAGTGCGGCGACCTTGATGAGCGCGAACCAGAACTCGAGCTCGCCGAACACCTTGACGGCGACCATGTTGGCGGCGAGCACGACGACGAGGGCGATGAGCGCGAGGAGCCACTGCGGTGCCGCGGTGAACGCACTCCAGTAGTGGAGGTACAGCGCGACGGCGGTCGTGTCCACGATCGAGGTCATCGCCCAGTTCAGGAAGTACATCCACCCGGCTGCGTAGGCGAACTTCTCGCCGTAGAACTCGCGGGCGTAGGAGATGAACGACCCGGAGGACGGGCGGTGCAGGACGAGCTCGCCCAGCGCGCGCAGGATGAAGAACGCGAAGACGCCGGCGATCAGGTAGGTGACCGCCAGCGCGGGGCCGGCGGTGTTCAGGCGTCCGCCCGCGCCGAGGAAGAGCCCGGTGCCGATGGCCCCACCGATCGCGATCATCTGCAGTTGCCGGGGCTTCAGACCGTGCTGGTAGCCCTCCTGCTCGTGCGAGAAGTCGTTCGCGGGCTTCGCAACACCCGTGTCGTTCTGCGCTGTCATGCGCGCCAACCTACATGCGTGGACGGCCCGGGGTGGAACGGGAGCCCACCCTGAACGACACCACAGGTGTGCCGACGCTGAACGCCCATCGACGCCGGTCCGACAGCATGGACGGATGGACACCCTCCTCCGACTCCTCGTCGCGATCGGGATCGCCCTGCTCGTGACGGCCGCCGCAGCGCTCGTCCTGCACCTCGTGCTCCGGACCATCGCCCGCCGGGAACGCTGGGCCGCGGTCCTGTCCCGGCGCACCAAGCACCCCGCGCGGTCGATCCTGCTCATCGCGCTGCTCTGGACGGCCTCCACGACGAGCATCCCGCACGACGAGGACACCTACCCGTGGCGCGACGAGGTCTCGCACGCCTTCCTCATCGCCACCATCGCCGTCGGCTGCTGGCTGGCGTGCCAGATCGCCATCTTCCTCGAGGACCTCGGCCTGCACCGCTACCGCGTCGACGTCCCCGACAACCGGGTGGCACGGCGCATCCGCACCCAGGTCCTCATCATCCGCCGACTCACGGTCGCCGTGCTCGTCATCATCGCGGTCGGCGCGATCCTGCTGACCTTCCCCGGGGTCGAGGCCGCGGGCGCGAGCGTCCTGGCCTCGGCCGGACTCATCTCCGTCGTCGCGGGTCTCGCGGCGCAGTCCACCCTCGGCAACGTGTTCGCCGGCATGCAGCTCGCGTTCTCCGGGTCGATCCGCGTCGACGACGTCGTCGTGGTCGAGCAGCAGTGGGGGCGCATCGAGGAGATCACCCTGACCTACGTCGTCGTGCACCTGTGGGACGACCGCCGGTTCGTGCTCCCGTCGACCTACTTCACGTCCACGCCGTTCGAGAACTGGACCCGCACCGGCAGCGAGCTGCTGGGCGCGGTCGAGTTCGACCTCGACTGGCGGATCAGTCCGACCGAGATGCGCGGGGAGCTCGACCGCATCCTGTCGACCTCGACGATCTGGGACGGTCGGACCAAGGTGCTCCAGGTCACCGACGCGGTGAGCGGGCTCGTGCGGGTCCGCATCCTGGTGTCCGCTCCGGACGCCGGCGGCCTGTTCGACCTGCGCTGCTACGTCCGCGAGGAGATGGTCGAGTGGGTGCAGCGCGAGCACCCCGACGCCCTGCCCCGTCAGCGGGTGCAGGTCACGCAGGGCACCGAGCGCGTCGGCGAGCGCCGCGCCCGCACCGAGGAGCAGGACGCTGCGCTCTTCCGCGAGGGCGACGAGCGCACCGCGCTGTTCACCGGTCCGATCCAGACGTCCGACATCCGCCCGGACGAGGTCCCGCCCGAGCGCTGACCGCACGCGCTGACAGCCTGCGCCGACCGCACGGGCGCCCGCAGGTCGCGACGCCACGGGACGACGGACGGGAGGCGCGGTACCGGTGGGTACCGCGCCTCCCGTCCGTCGTCCGGTCACCGTCGTGACCACGACGTGCGTCCTAGCGCTGGCGCGCCTTGACGGCTCGGTCGTCCTCGACGACCGTGCCGAGCGCGACGATCGTCGTCGCGAGCCACGCGATCCACGTGAGGGCCAGGCGCCAGTCGCGCGGCCCCTGCCGGGTGGTCTGCACGACGCTGTAGCCGCTGATGATCGAACTCCACACCGCACCGCTGAACATGAACTTCCGCACGGGTTCCTCCTCCTGGTCGTCCCCGCCACGCTACCGGCCGCTACATTGGAGCGCCGCCGGTCGCCCTGCCGGTCCGCAGAGCGAGGAGACACCGTGCGCCAGGCCGTCATCGGGGGAGTGCTGCTCGTCGTGGGCGCCGTCTGCGTCGCGCTCGGGCTGCTGCCCCTCTCGGACCTCGGCGCGCTGGCCGACCGGGTCGTCCCGGTGCTCGCGTTCGTGCTCGGGCTGACGATCGTGTCGGAGCTCGCGGCCGACGCCGGTGTCTTCGACCGGCTCGCCGACCTGGCGGCCCGGGTCGGCGGCGGGCGCACGATCGGCCTCTGGGCGGCCGTCGTCGTGCTCGCGGTGGTCTGCACGGTCTTCCTGAGCATCGACACCACGGCGGTGCTCCTCACCCCGATCGTCATCACGCTCGCGCGTCGCGTCGGGCTGCCGCCGATGCCCTTCGCGCTCACGACCGTGTGGCTCGCCAACACGGCGTCGCTCCTGCTGCCGGTGTCGAACCTGACGAACCTGCTCGCCGTCGACGGGATCGGCCTCGACGGCCCGATCCCGTTCGCCGGCCTCATGGTGTGGGCGGCGCTCGCCGGGGTCGTCGTGCCGTGCGCGGTGCTCCTCGTGGTGTTCCGCGGGAAGCTCTTCGGCCGGTACACGCCGGTCGACGTGCGACGGCCGCGCGACCCGCTGTTCTTCTGGGCGGCCTCGGTGGTGCTCGTCCTGCTCGTGGTCGCGCTGACCGCCGGCGTGACGGTCTGGGTCGCGGCGCTCGTCGCGGCGGCGCTGCTCGTCGTCGTCGCCGCGTTCCGCGCACCGTCCGAGCTCCGGCCGTCCCGCGTCCCCTGGGCGACGCTCGTCTTCGCGGCCGGGCTGTTCGTCGTCGTCGAGACCCTGCACGCCACGGGGCTCACCGACCCGATCGTGCAGGCGCTGTCCGGCGGCACCGACACCGGGTCGCTCCTGCTGCTCGGCGGTGCCGGCGGGGTCGCGGCGAACGCCATCGACAACCTGCCCGCGTACCTGGTGCTCGAGCCGGCCGCCGGACACGAGGCGCTGCGCTACGCGGCGCTCCTGGTCGGCGTGAACGCGGGGTGCCTCATCACGCCGTGGGCCTCGCTCGCGACGCTGCTGTGGCACGCACGGCTGTCGGCCGAGGGCGTGCACCTGTCGTGGGGACGCTACATGGCGCTGGGGTGCGTTGTCGCGCCGCTCACCGTCGTCGCCGGTGTGCTCGCGCTGCAGCTCTGAGGCGGCCGGCTACAGCCAGTCCTTGCTCTTGAACACGCGGTAGAGCACGAGCGACGTCGCGACGATCAGCGACACCGACGCGGCCAACCCGCTCCAGTGCCCCTCCCCGGGGAACGTCACGTTCTGCCCGAAGAACCCGGTGATGGCGGTCGGGATCGCGATGATCGCCGCCCAGCTCGTCACCTTCTTCATCACGGTGTTCTGCCGGTTCGACGCCAGGTTCAGGTTCGTGTCGAGGACGCTCGACACCGCGTCGCGGAGCTGCTCGACCGAGTCCGCGATCGTCACGAGGTGGTCCTCGACGTCACGGAGGTACGGGCGGATGCCGTCGGCGATCGTCTCGGCGTCGCCGTGCAGCAGGGACCCGACGCTGTCGCGCGTGGGCACGACCTGCCGCCGGAGCACGCCGAGCGCCTTCCGCAGCCGGAAGGACCGGCGCTGGACCTGCTGCTCGCGCGGGTCCCCGTGCTCGAACAGGTCGTCCTCGAGGTCGTCGATGCGTGCCTCGATGTCCTCGACGGCCTTCGTGGCGTGGTCGACGACGGCGTCGAGGAGTCCCCAGACGAGCCAGGGCACCCCGCGGTCGGCCAGGTCGGCGTTCGCCTCCAGCCGCCGTTCGACGGCGCCGAGGTCGACGTCGGGGCCGTGGATGGTCACGAGCGCCCGGTGCGTGACGAAGGCCTTCACCTCGTGCGTGACGAGCTCGCCCTCGGCGTCGAGGCCGTCGACGTCGTAGACGACCAGGAACAGGCTGTCCCGGTAGCGGTCGAGCTTCGGCCGCTGCCCGTGCTCGAGGGCGTCCTCGACCGCGAGCGCGTGCACCCCGAGCTCGTCCTCGAGCTGGTCCAGGTCACCGGGGTCCGGGTCGACGTGGTCCACCCACACGAAGGTGCCGTCGTCGCGCTCCAGCAGGTCCGACACCCGTTCGACGGGGAAGTCCCGCTCCACCGCGGTGCCGTCCCGCCACGCCCGTGTCATGACCATGGCGACGAGCCTAGTGACGGCGCACCGAGAGCCGGCCGCCCCTCCGCTGGTACCGTCGGCCTCGATCCCGGCGCACCGGCCGGAGGGAACGGAGACACCAGCACCCCATGGCAGCAGACACCGACCCGGACCGCTACGCCTTCGTCGTCGCCTCGAACCGCCTCCCGGTGGACCGCGTCGTCGACGAGGACGGCAACGAGGGGTGGCGGCACTCGCCCGGCGGGCTGGTGACGGCGCTCGAACCGGTCATGCGCGCCAACGACGGCGCCTGGGTCGGGTGGGTCGGCCAGCCGGACGTCGAGGTCGCACCGTTCGACAACGAGGGCATCCACATCGTGCCGGTGCCGCTCAGCGCCGCCGACGTCGAGGAGTACTACGAGGGGTTCAGCAACGACACGCTGTGGCCGCTCTACCACGACGTCATCGAGCACCCGAGCTACCACCGCGACTGGTGGATCGCGTACCGACGCGTCAACGAGCGCTTCGCCGACCAGATCGCCGAGATCGTCGAGCAGGACGGCATCGTGTGGGTGCAGGACTACCAGCTGCAGCTCCTGCCGGCGCTGCTGCGGGAGCGCCGCCCCGACCTGACGATCGGCTTCTTCAACCACATCCCGTTCCCGCCGGTCGGCATCTACGCGCAGCTGCCCTGGCGCGCGCAGATCCTCGACGGGCTGCTCGGTGCCGACGTGATCGGCTTCCAGCGCCAGGACGACGCGAGCGACTTCCTCCGCGCGGTCCGGCACATCAAGGGCTACACCACCAAGGGGTCGACCATCGACGTCCCCGTGGACGACCCGGCGGCCCCGCGGAGCCGCAAGGGCATCACCGTGCGGCACGTCGAGGCACGGCACTTCCCGATCTCCATCGATGCCGAGAGCTTCGAGGAGATCGCCCACCGGCCCGAGGTGCAGGAGCGCGCGCGGGAGATCCGCGAGAGCCTCGGCAACCCGAAGACCGTGCTGCTCGGCGTCGACCGGCTCGACTACACGAAGGGCATCCGGCACCGGATCAAGGCGTTCGGCGAGCTCGTCGAGGACGGCCGGATCGCGGTCGAGGACGCCACCCTCGTGCAGGTCGCGAGCCCGAGCCGCGAGCGGGTCGACACCTACGCGACGCTGCGTGACGAGATCGAGCTCACCGTCGGCCGCATCAACGGCGACCTCGGGGTCATCGGCCACCAGCCGATCGCGTACCTGCACCACGGGTACCCGCGCGAGGAGATGGTGGCGCTCTACCTGGCCGCCGACATCATGCTCGTCACGGCCCTGCGCGACGGCATGAACCTGGTCGCGAAGGAGTACGTGGCCGCCCGGTTCGACAACGACGGCGTGCTCATCCTGTCCGAGTTCGCGGGTGCCGCCGACGAGCTCAAGCAGGCCGTCATCGTCAACCCGCACGACATCGGCGCGCTGAAGGACTCGATCCAGCGCGCCATCGAGATGCCCCGCCGCGAGCGCTCCACGCGCATGCGCGCGCTCCGCAAGCGCGTCCGCGACAACGACGTGGCCCGGTGGTCCCGCTCGTTCCTCGAGGCGCTCGACCGGCACGCCCCGCGCGGGTCGCGGATCGACCCGTCCGACGACGGCGGCGAGCGGCACCGCGAGGCGGAGGACGACGGGATGTCGATCTTCGACCAGGACGCGCAGAAGGCGCGTGCCGCCGAGGACACCCGGGAGGCACGGGGTGCCTGAGGTCTCCACCGACCCGGCCGTCCTGGCGGCGGCCCTCGAGACGCTCGCGGCTGCGCCGCGACTGCTCGTCGCCCTCGACTTCGACGGCACGCTCGCACCCTTCGCCGACGACCCCGCACGGGTCGGGGCGCTCCCCGGCTCCTGGGCCGCGGTGCTCACCCTGCAGCGCGCCCGCGACACCGAGGTCGTGCTCGTCTCCGGGCGTCCGCTCGAGGGGCTCGCCCGGGTGTCGCACGCACCCGACGGCATGGCGCTCGTCGGGTCGCACGGTGTCGAGTGGCGCGTGGACGGCCACGACGAGGCCGCGCTGAGCGACGACGAGCTCGCGCGGGTCGAACGGGTCGGCGCTGCCCTCGACGAGGTCGGTGCACGGTTCCCCGACGTCGTGATCGAGCACAAGCCGGCAGGCCACGGCGTGCACACCCGGCGGGCGAGCGTCGAGGACGCGGCCGCGGCGAACGCGGCGGCGCACGAGGCGGCGCACGCAGCAGACCCGGACGTGCTGGAGCGCGGCGGCAAGGACATCGTCGAGTTCGCCGTCCGGCACGTCACGAAGGGCGACGCGATCGATCGACTGCGCGGGCTCCGCGGCGCCGACGCGGTGTTCTTCGCCGGCGACGACGTCACCGACGAGGACGCCTTCCGGGTGCTCCGCGACGGCGACGTCGGCGTGAAGGTGGGGGAGGGCGACACGCTCGCCGCCCACCGCGTGGCCGACCCTGCGGCGCTCACCGACGTCCTGAAGCAGCTCGGACGCCTGCGCGCGACGCGCTGACGACCCGGCCCCGCGCCTCCCGTCCGCGCAACGGTGTCCGGGTGGTATCCCAACTGGTCCTAGACTGCCTCCATGCCTGACATCGACGTGAAGCCGCGCAGCCGGGTCGTCACCGACGGGATCGAAGCGACCACCTCGCGTGGCATGCTCCGCGCCGTCGGCATGGGCGACGCCGACTGGGACAAGCCGCAGATCGGGATCGCCTCGTCCTGGAACGAGATCACCCCCTGCAACCTCTCGCTCGACCGCCTCGCCCAGGGCGCGAAGGAGGGCGTGCACTCCGGCGGCGGGTACCCGCTGCAGTTCGGCACCATCTCCGTCTCCGACGGCATCTCGATGGGCCACGAGGGCATGCACTTCTCGCTCGTCTCACGCGAGGTCATCGCCGACAGCGTCGAGACGGTCGTCAACGCCGAGCGCCTCGACGGCACCGTGCTGCTCGCCGGCTGCGACAAGTCGCTCCCCGGCATGCTCATGGCCGCCGCGCGTCTGGACCTCGCGAGCGTCTTCCTCTACGCGGGTTCGGTCATGCCGGGCTACGTGAAGCAGGCCGACGGCTCCTTCAAGGAGGTCACGATCATCGACTCCTTCGAGGGCGTCGGTGCGTGCAAGGCCGGCACCATGACCGAGGCCGAGCTCAAGGAGATCGAGTGCGCGATCGTCCCGGGCGAGGGCGCCTGCGGCGGGATGTACACCGCGAACACGATGGCGAGCGTGGCCGAGGCCCTCGGCATGTCGCTGCCCGGGTCCGCGGCCCCGCCGAGCGCCGACCGTCGCCGTGACTACTACGCCCATCGCTCCGGCGAGGCGGTCGTCAACATGCTGCGCCTCGGGCTCACCGCCCGCCAGATCCTGACGAAGGAGGCGTTCGAGAACGCCATCGCCGTCGCGATGGCGCTGGGAGGCTCGACCAACGTCGTGCTGCACCTGCTCGCGATCGCGCACGAGGCCGAGGTCGAGCTGAGCCTCGACGACTTCAACCGCATCGGCTCGAAGGTGCCGCACCTGGCGGACATGAAGCCGTTCGGCAAGTACGTCATGGTCGACGTCGACCGCAACGGCGGCATCCCGGTGATCATGAAGGCGCTGCTCGAGGCCGGTCTGCTGCACGGCGACGTCATGACCGTCACCGGCAAGACCCTCGCCGAGAACCTGGCCGAGATCGACCCGCCGGAGCTCGACGGCGAGGTCTTCCGGAAGCTCGACAACCCGATCCACACCACCGGTGGCCTGACGATCCTCAAGGGCTCGTTCGCGCCCGAGGGTGCCGTCGTGAAGACCGCCGGCTTCGACGCCGCCGTGTTCGAGGGCCCGGCGCGGGTGTTCGACCGCGAGCGCGCCGCCATGGACGCCCTGACCGAGGGACGGATCCAGAAGGGCGACGTGGTGGTCATCCGCTACGAGGGCCCGAAGGGCGGCCCCGGCATGCGCGAGATGCTCGCCATCACCGCTGCCATCAAGGGCGCGGGCCTGGGCAAGGATGTACTACTGTTGACGGACGGACGATTCTCAGGCGGCACAACCGGCCTGTGCATCGGCCACATCGCACCGGAAGCCGTGGACGCAGGTCCAGTGGCATTCGTGCGCGATGGCGACCGCATCCGTGTCGACATCGCGGCTCGCTCGCTCGACCTACTGGTCGACGACGCCGAGCTGGAGGCCCGCCGAGAAGGCTGGGCCCCGCTGCCCCCGCGCTACACCCGCGGAGTCCTCGCGAAGTTCGCGAAGCTCGTCCAGTCCGCCGCCAAGGGCGCGGTCACGGGCTAGCGTCGACACGTTCGAACCGCCATCCCTCCAGGCAAGGACCACCTCATGCCCACGGAAGCCACTCCGCTGTCCGCGGCCGCCGGTACGCGGCGGTCGCCCGAGATCCTGACCGGCTCGGGAGCCGTCCTGCGGACGCTCGAGCACCTCGGGATCACCGACGTCTTCGGCCTGCCCGGCGGCGCGATCATCCCGTTCTACGACGAGCTCATGGCGTCGACGACCATCCGCCACGTCCTCGTGCGCCACGAGCAGGGTGCCGGCCACGCCGCCGAGGGGTACGCCTCCTCGTCCGGCAAGGTCGGTGTCGCCATCGCGACGTCCGGTCCCGGTGCGACGAACCTCGTCACGGCGATCGCCGACGCCTACATGGACTCGGTGCCGTTCATCGCGATCACCGGGCAGGTGTTCTCGACCCTGATGGGCACCGACGCCTTCCAGGAGGCCGACATCGTCGGCATCACGATGCCGATCACGAAGCACTCGTTCCTCGTGACCGACCCGGCCGACGTGCCGGCGACGCTGGCCGCGGCCCACCAGATCGCCACGACGGGTCGCCCGGGCCCGGTGCTCGTCGACATCACGAAGGACGCCCAGCAGAAGTCGGCGCCGTACGTCTGGCCGCCGAAGATCGACCTGCCCGGCTACCGTCCGGTCACGAAGGCGCACGGCAAGCAGATCACGGCCGCGGCCCAGCTGCTGGCCGAGGCCGAGCGTCCGGTGCTGTACGTCGGCGGCGGCGTCGTCCGCTCCGGTGCGTCGGCCGAGCTCCTGCGCTTCGCCGAGGCCACCGGTGCGCCGGTCGTCACGACCCTCATGGCCCGTGGCGCCTTCCCGGACTCGCACCAGCAGCACCTCGGCATGCCGGGCATGCACGGCACGGTGCCCGCGGTGCTCGGCCTGCAGGAGAGCGACCTCATCGTCGCCCTCGGTGCGCGCTTCGACGACCGTGTGACGGGCAAGGCTGACGAGTTCGCGCCGCACGCCAAGGTCGTGCACGTCGACATCGACCCCGCGGAGATCTCGAAGATCCGCTTCGCCGACGTGCCGATCGTCGGCGACGCCCGCGAGGTCCTCGTCGACCTCCTCGACGCCTGGGACGACGTCTCCGCCGACCGGGCGGACACGAGCGCCTGGTGGGCGAAGCTCGACCAGCTCCGGCAGGACTTCCCGCTCGGGTACGCGGAGCCGACCGACGGGCTGCTCGCGCCGCAGGCGATCATCAAGCGCATCGGTGAGCTCACCGGTCCCGAGGGCGTGTTCGCCTCCGGGGTCGGGCAGCACCAGATGTGGTCCGCGCAGTTCATCCGGTACGAGCGGCCGAACGCCTGGCTGAACTCGGGTGGCGCCGGCACCATGGGCTACTCGGTCCCCGCGGCGATGGGCGCGAAGGTCGCCCAGCCGGACCGCGTGGTCTGGGCGATCGACGGCGACGGTTGCTTCCAGATGACGAACCAGGAGCTCGCGACCTGCGTCATCAACGACATCCCGATCAAGGTCGCGGTCATCAACAACTCCTCGCTCGGCATGGTGCGGCAGTGGCAGACGCTGTTCTACGACGGCCGACACTCCTTCACCGACCTGCAGACCGGTCACGGCACGCGCCGCGTCCCGGACTTCGTGAAGCTCGCCGACGCCTACGGTGCCCTCGGCATCCGCGTCGAGAAGGCGGACGAGGTCGACGCCGCCATCCAGCTCGCCCTCGAGACGAACGACCGCCCCGTGGTGATCGACTTCGTGGTCAGCCGCGACTCGATGGTCTGGCCCATGGTCCCGCAGGGGGTCAGCAACTCGTCCATCGAGTACGCCCAGGCCCTCGCCCCGACCTGGGACGACGAGGACGCCGACATGACGGGAGAAACCGCATGAGCCACGTCCTCTCCCTCCTCGTCGAGGACAAGCCGGGTCTGCTGACGCGCGTCGCGGGGCTGTTCGCCCGGCGCGGCTTCAACATCGAGTCGCTCGCCGTGGGCGGCACCGAGGTCGAGGGCCTGTCCCGGATCACGGTCGTCGTCGACGTCGAGGACCTGCCGCTGGAGCAGGTGACGAAGCAGCTCAACAAGCTCGTCAACGTCATCAAGATCGTCGAGCTCGACTTCTCGCAGTCGGTGCAGCGCGAGCACATGCTCGTGAAGGTCCGCGTCGACAACCAGACCCGCTCGGCCGTGCTCGAGGCCGTGAACCTCTTCCGCGCGCAGGTCGTCGACGTGGCGACCGACTCGCTCATCGTCGAGGTGACCGGCGACCCGGGCAAGATCCAGGCGATCCTCCGCGTCCTCGAGCCCTACGGCGTCAAGGAACTCGCCCGCGCCGGTCTGCTCGGCATGGGCCGTGGGCCGAAGAGCATCACCGACCGCGTGCGCTGAGCACACCCCGCTTCCGGGCGGGAGGCGCGGGGCGGTCCCGCCACGCGCCTCCCGTCCGCACACCACAAGCCACCAGAACCAAGGAGAGACACCCTCGTGACTGACATCGTGTACGACGCCGACGCCGACCTGACGCTCATCCAGGGCAAGAAGGTCGCCGTCATCGGCTACGGCTCGCAGGGCCACGCCCACGCGCTCAACCTCCGTGACTCCGGCGTCGAGGTCGTCATCGGCCTCAAGGAGGGCTCGAAGAGCCGCGACAAGGCGACCGAGGCGGGCTTCGAGGTCCTCACCCCGGCCGAGGCGACGAAGAACGCCGACGTCGTCGTGATCCTCGCGCCGGACCAGGTGCAGCGCATCGTCTACGCCGAGGACATCGAGCCGAACCTGAAGGACGGCGCGACGCTCGTCTTCGGCCACGGCTTCAACATCCGCTACGGCTACATCGAGGCCCCCGAGGGCGTCGACGTCGCGCTCGTCGCGCCGAAGGGCCCGGGGCACACCGTCCGTCGCGAGTACGAGGCCGGCCGCGGCGTGCCCGTGATCGTCGCGGTCGAGGTCGACGCCTCCGGCAGCGCCTGGGACCTCGCCTGGTCGTACGCCAAGGCCATCGGCGGCCTGCGTTCCGGCGGCATCAAGACGACCTTCACCGAGGAGACCGAGACCGACCTGTTCGGTGAGCAGGCCGTCCTCTGCGGTGGCACGTCGCAGCTCATCCAGTACGGCTTCGAGACCCTGGTCGAGGCGGGCTACCAGCCGCAGATCGCCTACTTCGAGGTCCTGCACGAGCTCAAGCTCATCGTCGACCTCATCTGGGAGGGCGGCCTCACCAAGCAGCGCTGGTCGATCTCCGACACCGCCGAGTTCGGTGACTACGTCTCCGGCCCCCGCGTGATCTCGCCCGAGGTCAAGGAGAACATGAAGGCCGTGCTCTCCGACATCCAGGACGGCACCTTCGCCAAGCGCTTCATCGAGGACCAGGACGCCGGCGCGCCGGAGTTCAAGGAGCTCCGCGCGAAGGGCGAGGGCCACCCGATCGAGGCCACCGGCCGCGAGCTCCGCGCGCTGTTCGCGTGGAAGTCGAACGACGCCGACTACGTGGACGGCTCGGCCGCGCGGTAGTCTGCGGTCGACCACCCGACTCCCGAGGCGGCGGTGCGTTCGCACCGCCGCCTCGCGACGTGACCCGAACGACATGCACCTGTACCCCTCCAGCTCCAGCGCCAGCACCTGGCGCCCCCGTGGCGTCCCCGTACCCGGGCGCTCCGCTTCCGTGACCCGTCCTGCAGTGCTGCCGATGCCGCTCCGCGGCGTCGCGAGGAGTGGTCACGACCGGGTCCTCCGACGTGGGAGGATCATCGGATGGCGGTGACGAAGCGAGCGGTCCACATCGGCGCCGGCAAGATCGGGCGCGGGTTCGTGGGTCAGTTCCTGGTCGCGAGCGGTTACGAGCTCACCTTCGTCGACGTGGACGACCGCGTGGTCTCCGCGCTCAACGACGCCGGCCGCTTCGTGGTCCACGAGGTCGGCGAGCAGCCCGTCGAACACCTCGTGTACGGTTTCCGTGCACTCAGCAGCAAGACCGACCGTGAGCGCGTCGTCCAGGCGATCGCCGAGGCCGACGTCGTCACGACCGCCGTCGGTGCACGCACGCTGCCGCTCGTCGCCCCCGTCATCGCCGAGGGCCTCGCGGCACGGGCGCCCGAGCGCGGCGACGTCACGGTCGTGGCCTGCGAGAACGCCTTCAACGCGACGGACTCGCTGCACGCCAGCATCCGACGCGCCCCGATCCTCGAGGACCGTCACGTCGCGGCGGTCTTCGCGAACTGCGCGATCGACCGCATCGTCCCGGACCAGTCCGGGGTGCTCGGACAGTCCGGTGGTCTCGACGTCGTGCTCGAGCCGTTCTACGAGTGGGTCATCGAGCGCACCCCCTTCGCTCCGTCCGACGCCGAGCCGCCGCAGATCGACGGGGTCACCTGGGTCGACGACCTGCAGCCGTTCGTCGAGCGGAAGCTCTACACGGTGAACACCGCCCACGCGACCGCGGCGTACCACGGCTTCGTCCGCGGGATCCGACTCATCCGCGAGGCCCTCGAGGACCGCGAGGTCCGCGCCGAGGTCGACGGGGTCCTCGCCGAGACGACCGCGCTGCTGGTCGCCAAGCACGGGTTCGACCCGGCCGAGCACGCCCGCTACGTCGCTGCGAACCTCACCCGCATCGCGAACCCGCTCCTGCCGGACACCACGGCGCGCGTGGGGCGCAACCCGCTGCGGAAGCTCGGACGGCGTGAGCGCTTCATCGGCCCGGCGTCGCAGCTGGCCGAACGCGGGCTCCCGGTCGAGCACCTGCTCGGAGCGGTCCGGGTCGCCCTGGCGTTCGACGACGAGAACGACCCCGAGTCGATCGAGCTGCACGCCCTGCTCCGCTCCGGCGCGACGGCGCACGCACTCACCGAGATCCTGACCGGGCTCGTGGAGAGCCACCCGCTGTTCCCCGCGGTGCGCGACGTCGTCGCCGGGGTCCTCGCGACCCAGCCCGCCGACGTCTGAGCGGTCCCTCGTGGTGTCCGCCGTCGCGGGTCCCTCGTAGAATCGTCCCCATGACCACGGCAGCATCCCCGCCCGACGGCTCGGTCGACCACGACGACGACGCCCTCAGCTGGGGCGACGCGGACGACGCGACCCACGTCGACGCGGCCCACAACCCGGTCACGGTGAAGGGCCACGGCGGACGCGACCCGGAGCGCCCGGAGACCTCCGGCGCCCTGGTCGGCTTCGGGGTCTTCGGCGGGCTCTACCTGCTCTACACGGTGGCGTGGCTGCTCACCGCCTCGACCGCGTACGTCGCGAACGTCGACACGCTGCTGACCGTCTTCGTCGAGGTCCTCCGCTTCCTGTCGATCGTCGCGCCCGCGCTGTGGTTCACCGTGGTGCTCTGGGCCGGTCGTGGTCGTCGGACCCGCACGCGGCTGCTGTGGATGCTGCTCGGAGCCGCCGTGCTCTTCCCCTGGCCGTTCCTCATGACCAGGAGCTTCGGGTGACCGCCACGACACCGGCAGCCCGCCGGACCTCGTCCCCGCTCGTCGGCCGCATCGTCGTCTGGGTGGTCTTCGGCGCGCTGTTCGCCTACATGACCGTCCAGAGTGTCGGGAACCTCGTCACCGTCTCGCAGTCGGTTCGCGCGTTCAACACGTTCCTCGAGACGACCTCCGGTGGTTCGTCGCTGCAGCGCAGCACCCCCTGGGGCTGGCTCGTCCTCGACATCGCGATCGCGCCCGTCGCGTTCGTGGTCGCCCTCTGGACGACGCGCCGGGCTCGGCTGTCGGTGACGGTCGGTGTCTTCGTCGTCGCGTTCGCGGCGGCGGGCGCGCTCTGGCTCGACCTCCAGCTGTTCGTGCCGCGCCTGCTCGACTTCTGACGCACGTCGCGACCGTCCCACGGACGGGAGGCACGGTGCCCGCTGGCTCCGCGCCTCCGGACCGGCGCGTGGTTCCGTCGGGGACCGACGGTGCGGTCGTAACCGGGTCCCCGCGTCGATACGATGGTGGGATACCGCCCGTCTCGTGTGAGGAACTGCAGCTGTGCCGAAGCCGGTCGTCCTGATCGCCGAAGAACTCTCGCCCGCCACCGTCGACGCCCTCGGGCCCGACTTCGAGATCCGGAACGTGGACGGTACCGACCGTGCCGCGCTCCTGTCCTCCCTCGCCGACGCGCACGCCGTGCTGGTGCGGTCCGCCACGAAGATCGACGCCGAGGCCATCGCCGCGGCGCCGCAGCTCAAGGTGGTCGCCCGCGCGGGCGTCGGCCTGGACAACGTCGACATCAAGGCGGCGACCACCGCCGGCGTGATGGTCGTCAACGCGCCGACGTCGAACATCATCTCGGCCGCCGAGCTCACGGTCGGCCACATCCTGTCGCTCGCGCGCCACATCCCCGCGGCCCACGCGTCGCTCGCCGCCGGCGCGTGGAAGCGTTCGTCGTACACGGGCGTCGAGCTCTACGAGAAGACCGTCGGCATCATCGGCCTCGGCCGCATCGGCGCGCTCATCACGCAGCGCCTGCAGGCGTTCGGCGTCTCGGTCATCGCGTACGACCCCTACGTCACGACGGCCAGGGCCCAGCAGCTCGGGGTCGAGCTGGTGTCGCTCGAGGACCTCCTCCGTCGTGCGGACTTCACCACGATCCACATGCCGAAGACGCCGGAGACGGTGGGCATGATCTCGGACGAGCAGTTCGCGCTCATGAAGCCGACCGCGTTCGTCGTGAACGTCGCCCGCGGCGGCCTGATCGACGAGGACGCCCTGCACCGGGCGCTCACGTCCGGGGAGATCGCCGGCGCCGGCCTCGACGTCTTCGTGTCCGAGCCGCCGAAGGACTCGCCGCTGCTCGCGCTGCCGAACGTCGTCGTCACGCCGCACCTCGGCGCCTCGACGGACGAGGCCCAGGAGAAGGCCGGCGTCTCCGTCGCGAAGTCCGTGCGCCTCGCGCTCGGCGGCGAACTCGTGCCGGACGCGGTCAACGTCGCCGGCGGCGTCATCGACCCGTACGTCCGCCCGGGGATCCCGCTCATGGAGAAGCTCGGTCAGGTCTTCACCGGCCTGGCCACCTCGCCGGTGACGAGCATCGACGTCGAGGTGCACGGCGAGCTCGCGCAGTACGACGTCAGCGTGCTGAAGCTCGCAGCCCTCAAGGGCGTCTTCACCGACGTCGTCAGCGACCAGGTCTCGTACGTCAACGCCCCGCTCATCGCGGAGCAGCGCGGCGTGAGCGTCCGGCTCATCACCGACGCCGACAGCCCGGAGTACCGCAACGTCCTCACCATCCGCGGTGCCCAGTCCGACGGGCCCGCGATCAGCGTGTCCGGCACGCTGACCGGTGCCAAGCAGGTCGAGAAGCTCGTGGAGATCAACGGCCACGACGTCGAGGTCGCCCTCGACGCGCACCACGTCGTGATGGTCTACACCGACCGCCCCGGCATCGTCGCTGTCTACGGCAAGGAGTTCGGCGACGCCGGCATCAACATCGCCGCGATGCAGATCTCACGCGAGGCCGCCGGCGGGCAGGCGCTGAGCGTCCTGACGGTCGACTCGCCGGTGCCCGCGGAGATCCTCGAGCACGTGCGCTCCACCATCAACGCGACCTCGCTCCGCGAGATCGACATCACGCTGTAGGGGTCCGGGACATGGCACAGACGGTCAAGCTGGCGGTCGTCCGCGGCGACGGCATCGGGCCCGAGGTGGTGGACGAAGCGCTGAAGGTCCTGCACGCGGTGCTGCCGGACGACCTCGACGTGCAGGAGACCGCCTTCTCGCTCGGTGCCGCCCGGTACCTCGAGACGGGCGACATCCTCACCGACGACGACATGTCCGCGATCGCCGAGCACGACGCGATCCTGCTCGGCGCCGTCGGCGGTGACCCGCGCGACCCGCGACTCGCGGGCGGGATCATCGAGCGTGGACTCCTGCTGAAGCTGCGCTTCGCGTTCGACCACTACGTCAACCTCCGCCCCACGACGGTGTACTCCTCGGTCGCGAGCCCGCTCGCCGACCCGGGCGCGGTCGACTTCGTCGTCGTGCGCGAGGGCACCGAGGGCCCGTACGTCGGCAACGGCGGCGCGATCCGCGTCGGCACGCCGCACGAGATCGCCACCGAGGTGTCCCTCAACACGGCACACGGTGTCGAGCGCGTCGTCCGGTACGCCTTCGACCTCGCCTCCCGCCGCCCGCGGAAGCACCTGACCCTCGTGCACAAGAGCAACGTGCTCGTGCACGCGGGTTCCCTCTGGCAGCGGACGGTCGCGGCGGTCGCCGAGGAGCACCCGGACGTGACCGTCGACTACCAGCACGTCGACGCGGTGACGATCCACATGGTCCGCGAGCCCGGGCGGTTCGACGTCATCGTCACCGACAACCTGTTCGGGGACATCATCACCGACCTGGCCGGCGCGATCAGCGGCGGCATCGGTCTGGCGGCCTCGGGGAACATCAACCCGGACGGCACCTTCCCCAGCATGTTCGAGCCGGTCCACGGTTCCGCGCCGGACATCGCAGGCCAGCAGGTCGCCGACCCGACCGCCGCCGTCCTGTCCGTCGCCCTGCTGCTCGACCACCTCGGTCGTGCAGACCTGGCGGCGGCCGTGACACAGGCGGTCGAGGCCGACCTCGCGAGCCGGGGCACCACGCCGCGCAGCACGGCCGAGGTCGGCGACGCCATCGCCGCCGCGGTCGCAGCACGCACCACCACCGTCTGACAGGAGTCACCCCGATGAGCAGCACCGACACCGAGACCGACGGCGACTTCGCCCTCGAGTTCGCGAACACGCCGTCGCCCGAGCGTCGGGCCGCGGCCGAGCGCGAGGAGATCCTCGCCGACCCGGGCTTCGGCAAGTACTTCACCGACCACATGGCCACCGTCGCGTGGTCGCTCGAAGCCGGCTGGCACAGCGCATCGATCCACCCGTACGGACCGCTGACCCTCGACCCCAGCGCCAGCGTGTTCCACTACGCGCAGGAGATCTTCGAGGGCATGAAGGCCTACCGCCACGCGGACGGGTCGGTGTGGTCCTTCCGGCCGGACGCCAACGCGCGCCGCTTCCAGCGCTCGGCCCGTCGGCTCGCGCTCCCGGAGCTGCCGCTCGAGGTCTTCGTCGAGTCGGTCCGGCAGCTCGTCCGCGCCGACGTGGACTGGGTGCCGTCGGCGCCGGAGACCAGCCTGTACCTGCGTCCGTTCATGATCGCGACCGAGTCCTTCCTCGGCGTCCGTGCCGCGCAGGAGGTCGCGTACCACTGCATCGCCAGCCCGGCGGGGGCGTACTTCACGTCCGGACCGAAGCCCGTGAGCATCTGGCTGTCGACGAAGTACGCCCGTGCCGCACGTGGCGGGACCGGGGCTGCGAAGACCGGCGGGAACTACGCCGCGTCCCTGCTCCCGCAGCAGGAGGCCTACGAGCAGGGCTGCCAGCAGGTGATGTTCCTCGACTCCGAGGAGGGCCGGTACCTCGAGGAGCTCGGCGGCATGAACGTCGTGCTCGTGCGGTCGGACGGCACGCTCGTCACGCCGGACTCGGAGTCGATCCTCGAGGGCATCACCCGCGACTCGATCCTGCAGCTCGCCGAGGACCGCGGGCTCCGGGTGGAGCGTCGTCGGGTGACGCTCGACGAGTGGCGGGACGGGGTGGCCGACGGCTCGATCACCGAGGCGTTCGCCTGCGGGACGGCCGCGGTGGTCACGCCGATCGCGGAGCTCCGCGGCGAGGGCTTCACGATCGGGTCGCCGACCGTCGGGGCCGGCGAGCTGACGATGTCGCTCCGCCAGGAGCTGACCGACATCCAGTACGGCCGTCGTCCCGACCCCCACGGGTGGATGACGCGCCTGACGGACCCGGCCTGAGCCGCGGATCGGTAGGGTCGAACAGTGAAGATCGCACGGTTCAGCAGCACGGGTGAAGACCCGCGGTACGGCATCCTCGACGAGCGTGACCTGGTCGTCCTTGCGGGGGACCCGATGTACCAGGGGTTCGAGACGACGGGGGAGCGGGTGCCGCTCGCCGACGCCAAGCTGCTCGCACCGGTGATCCCTCGGTCGAAGGTGATCGGCGTCGGCCTGAACTACGCCGAGCACGCGTCGGAGATGGACGAGCGTTCGGGGGACGACCCCGTGGTCTTCCTCAAGCCGAACACCGCGGTCATCGGTCCGGACGACCCCATCCGTCTGCCGGCCGAGGTCGGCCGTGTCGACCACGAGGGCGAGCTCGCCATCGTGATCGGCTCGCTCGCCAAGAACGTCCGGCGCGAGGACTTCGCGAGCGTCGTGCTCGGGTACACGATCGCGAACGACGTGACTGCGCGCGACCTGCAGGCCCGCGACGGACAGTGGACGCGAGCCAAGGGCTTCGACACCTTCTGTCCGCTCGGTCCGGTCATCGAGACCGAGATCGACCCGTCGGACATCCGACTCGAGACCCGCGTGGACGGCGAGCTGCGCCAGGCGGCGTCGACCAGCGAGATGGTGCACGACATCCCGTCCCTGGTCGAGTTCGTGTCGTCGATCTGGACCCTCCTGCCCGGCGACGTCATCCTCACCGGTACCCCGGCCGGGGTCGGGGCCATCCGCGACGGCGAGGTGGTGGAGGTCCTCATCGAGGGGATCGGCTCGCTGAAGAACCCGGTCATCGCTCGCCACTGAGCGCTCGCGACACCCGAACGGCCCGTTCCCACAGGGGAGCGGGCCGTTCGCCGTGCCGGGGCCACGAGGTGCCGACCGTG